>DASSSZ010000006.1:0-103280 GCA_035708165.1 Minisyncoccota bacterium | reverse complement strand
CCGTTCCAGCGCAGTGCGCTGGAACGGCGGCACGACAGGCTCATGCCTGCGACATAGAATGCGAATCAAAGCAGAGGACAAATCGCCAGTATGCGATTCCCAGATCCTGATAGGAACTTCCATCGGCGAATTAGTACACCTCGGCTCAACGCATTGCTGCGCTTCCACCTGGTGCCTATCAACGTAGTCATCTCCTACGGGCCTCAAATGATTCCTAATCTTGAAGTCGGCTTCCCGCTTAGATGCTTTCAGCGGTTATCCGTTCCCGACATAGCTACTCGGCAAGTGCCGCTGGCGCGACAGCCGATAGACCAGAGGTCAGTCCATCCCGGTCCTCTCGTACTAAGGACAGATCTTCTCAAGAATCAACGCCTGCAACAGATTAGAACCAACCTGTCTCACGCACTTCGTTTACTCCGATTGCTCGGAGGATCGGACTGTATCTTCATCAATGCGGGACTTCATGCGTCTCGCATTGCGGCTGACGTGCAGTCTCTACGGGTGTTTATAAGAATAAACTTCCCTCGGTATCGCCCGCATGGGGTTCCACCGATATTAGTCAGCTTCTCGATATGCATCGCTGCATATCGCCGCCGTGAATATGTCGTTTTACCTCGTGGGTTCAGACTGTCCAATTCCCCATTGCACGATTCCTCCTTGCAATGAGGCTCTGAACGGTCTGAACCCAGCTCGCGTACCTTTTTAATTGGCGAACAGCCAAACCCTTGGGACCTTCTCCAGCCCCAGGATAAGGTGAGCCGACATCGAGGTGCCGAACACCGCCGTCGATATGGACTCTTGGGCGGTACCAGCCTGTTATCCCCAGGGTAACTTTTATCCGTTAATCTCCGGCCGCGTCTAACGCGTACCATCGGTTCACTATGCTCCGCTTTCGCGCCTGCTCGGGATGCACCCCTTGCAGTCAAGCCGGCTTCTGCCATTACGCTATCGGCACGGTTTCCATTCGCGCCTAGCCGACCTTAATAGACTCCTCCGTTACTTTTTAGGAGGAGAGCGCCCCACTCAAACTACCCGCCAGATACGGTCCCTGCACGTTTTTGCCGTGCGGGTTAGAAGATACACACATGCAGAGAGGTATTTCACTGACGACTCCACACCAGCCAAGACCGATGCTTCAAAGTCTCCCTCCTATGCTACGCAGCACGCACATATCCCCAATATCAAGCTGTAGTAAAGCTCCTGGGGTCTTTCCGTCTAGTTGCAGGTAGGCGGCATCTTCACCGCCATTGCATTTTCACCGAGCTACTCCTCGAGACAGTTCCCCAGTCGTTACGCCATTCGTGCACGTCTGAACTTACCAGACAAGGAATTTCGCTCATGTATTCCTTTGCTGCACACGCCATGGACTCTATCTTATCCCTTCTCCTTGCGGAGCGAGGGCCGTGACGTTGGTCTCTCGTCAGTCACGATCGGACTAGGCATGCATTCCTGCATGCAAGGTAACTTGCGTATCTGTTTACTACTTCTATAACAGTCCCAGTCCTTCCGGACACCATTGCTGATGTCCGGAACCTTAGGACCGTTATAGTTACGGCCGACATTCACCGGGGCTTATACAGTCCAGCCTTTACAAAAGTAAAGACCGCCCGTACTTGACCTTCCGGCATTGGTCAGGCATCACCCCCTATACATCCTCTTTCGAGTTCGCAGGGAGCTGTGTTTTTGATAAACAGTCGCCAGGGAATCTTTCGCTGCGGCCCACGCATTACAGCGCGGGCAGGCCTTATCCCGAAGTTACGGCCGCTTGTTTGCCGAGTTCCTTGAGGAGCTCTCACTCGTTCGCCTTGGTCTGCTCGACCTGACCACCTGTGTTGGTTTGCGGTACGGTTCAGTACTGGTTGAAGCTTAGAAGGTTTTCTCGGAAGCGTGCTCCCCCGGATCCAGATCGGCCGAAGCCTCCCCGTTTCCGCTCCGCTCGGAGTAATGAGATACGGATTTGCCTATATCTCCTCCTCACGGCACGGACGCCAATCCAATAAGGCGCCCGAGGTACAACACTCCGTCACTCCATCGCACCAGCACCAAGTCACGGAATATTAACCGTGTGTCCATCGGGTCCGACATTCGTCATCCCCTTAGGCCCGACTAACCCTTCGCTGATCTTCATTGCGAAGGAACCCTTGGTCTTTCGGCGGGCAAGAATCTCACTTGCCTTGCGGTTACTTGTGCCAACATTCTCACTTCCATGCGCTCCACCGTGGGTCACCCCTTCGGCTTCAGCGCGGCATGGAACGCTCTCCTACCACTGCTGCTCTACGAATAGAGCAACAATCCGCGATTTCGGTACTACGTTTAAGCCCCGATCATTTGCGGCGCAAGATCTCTGAATGAGTGAGCTGTTACGCTTTCTTTAAAGGGTGGCTGCTTCTAAGCCAACCTCCTCATTGTCTGAGAAATCTCACCTCCTTAAGTGCACTGAACGTAGATTTTGGGACCTTAATCGGCGGTCTGGGCTGTTTCCCTTTTGACCGGTGGAGCTTTGCCCCCACAGTCTTACTGCCGCATTCTTGACTGCTGGTATTCGGAGTTTGATAGGACCAACGAGCTTGCGCCCTGTTTGGACCTTCCAGTGCTCTACCCCCAGCAGGAACATGCGACGCGAGCCCAAAAGCTGTTTCGGAGAGAACCAGCTATTACCAAGTTCGATTAGCTTTTCACTCCTTGCCACAGGTCATCCCAACGCTTTGAACGACGAACGGGTTCGAGCCTCCAGATGTCTTTCGACATCCTTCACCCTGCCCATGGCAAGCTCACCTGGCTTCGGGTCTCATGCAACGTACGAACGCGCTATTAACACTCGGTTTCCCTGTGGCTCCGCCCGAAAGGGCTTAGCCTGCACGCTGCATGAACTCGTTGGCTCATTCTTCAATAGGCACGCCATGACCGTCTTGCGACGGCTCTGACTCCTTGTAGGCGTATGGTTTCAGTTCTATTTCACTCCCCTCACCGGGGTTCTTTTCACCTTTCCCTCACGGTACTTGTTCACTATCGATCTGAAGAGATATGTAGCCTTACCGGTTAGTTCCGGCAGATTCACTCAGGCTATTCGTGTCCTGAGCTACTCACGAACAATGACAAGAGAGATGGAACAATTTCGAGTACGGGACTATTACCCTCTTGGGTCCATCTTCCCAGATGGTTCTCCTATTGATCCATTTTGTAACTCTCCTTCCGTAAACGGAACATCATTGCCGTACAACCCCTAGGCACATCACGCTAGGCACGGCGAAGCCGCACGCAGCGTGATGTACCCAGGTTTGGGCTCCTCCCGTTTCGCTCGCCGCTACTAAGGGAATCTCTGTTGATTTCTTTTCCTCCTGGTACTGAGATGTTTCACTTCCCAGGGTTCGCCTCCGCACATCAAGTGCGCGGATCGTCGAGGGTCACTCGACGGGGTTTCCCCATTCGGACATCGCCGGATCGCAGGTTGCTCTGCACCTCCCCGACGCTTATCGCAGCTATGCCACGTCCTTCATCGCTCTCTTCAGTCAAGGCATCCCCCATACGCCCTTACTAGAAACTCCTATCAGGAGCCTCTAGGAACCGCATACTAGTTTTTTGTGACGCCTCGGCGGCTAGACGGAAAGACCGAATCTTTCCCCGCCGAGGCATGCTCTGCTTTGATTCACTATATGTCGCTGTCAACGAACGCGTGCTTGCAAACAAAAGGCCGCTTCTGAGCGGCACGGTCGCAGGGAACTTGCCCGGCTACCGCCTCCGCTCGTTTCCGCCTACCTTCTGCATAAACACGTAGCCAGGAGTATACACGAGGTGTTTCCGAGCGTCAACAAATGGCACCGCGGGGCGGCCGCACTCCTGCGGCCGAAGCACGCCGATGGCGAAGGCCGGCGCAGAGCGCCGGCCTTCTGATATGCGGAAAGAAGGAGCGAGGCTACTTCTTGTGCGACATCATTTCCTTGCGGATCGAATCGATCGTGTCCGCCGCAGCATCGCGGCCGCCCAGCCCGAAGGCGAGGCCGCACGCGAGCGAGAGCGCGAACACGAAACCCATGAAGAGCGTCTGGAGGAACGTCTGAGCAACGCCCAACTGGAGGAGCGCCGCCATGAGAGCGAAGATCCAGATCGCCCATTTGGTCACCGTACCGAGCAGGTTCGCCGAGGTCGCGCCCGCCGCGCGCGCCGATGCGATCACTGCGCTCTTCGCCACCTCCGCGATGACTGCCGCGAGCAAGAGGATCAGCACCGCGACGATCACCTGCGGGAGGTAGTACAGGACTACCGTCTGCAGGAAGACGTTCACCTGCTGGAGGTGGAGCACGTCGAGCGACGCCACGAGGAAGACGACGACGATGAACCACTTCACGAGCTCGCCGACGAAGACCCCGGAGTCGAGACCGATACCGGCCCGCCCGAGGAGCTCCTCGATGCCCGCGCTGCGAAGCGCGTTATCGACATGCAGCGCGTGGATCACCTGCGCGATGATGCGACTGATGATCGAGCCGACGATCCAGCCGATGATGAAGATGAGGATGGCAACGATCAGATCCGGCACAGCCATGATGACCGCGGCCCACATGCCCTGGAACGACCCCTGGAGGGCGTTCGCCCATGTTTCTACTACCATATCTGAAATGAGTGATGAGGCATTGACTCAACGTTGATAATGCTTCGACCGATACGTACTCATGATAGCACCGCCTGCGCGTCTCGATGCGCGCACGCGAGCGCATGTGTGGATAGATGCAGCCGGCCTATTCCTGACCCACCCCGAGCTTGTCGAGGAAGATGCGGTGCGGGTAGTCGAGCACGTCGCGGATGAGCTTGTCGTAGATGGTCATGCGGTACTGGAACTCATCGGTGAGGAAGGCGGCGTAGCGCAGGTCGCGGCCGAGATCCGCCTCGACGCTGCGCAGCGCGGTCTGCAGCTTCCGCTCGTCGAGCGCATCGCCCACGATCAGGAGGTCGACGCGCGAGCTCGCATCGTCGACGAAGCTGCCGCTCGCGACGACGAGCTTGAGCCGGCCGGCGGGCCGCAGGCGCGTCACGATCTCCTGGTGATCCACCGCGGACGTGTCGCGCACGAAGATCTGCAGGATACGCGCATGACTGCTCTCCGCATTGAGCCCGTATCCGACCTCCTTCTTGCCTGCGCGCGAGACCGGCATGGTCTTGACGACGCCGAGGCGCTTGAGGAAGCTGATCTCCTTGCGCGCTGCGGCCTTGGTGACCTGCGCGCGCTTCGCGGCCTCTGTCGCGGTGAATGCCGCTTCCCCATTGAAGAGGAAGAGCCGCAGCATCTTGGCCCGCGATGCGCTGCCGACGAACGCGCTCAGGAAATCCGTCATCGGGGTGATTGTAGCACAAACGCCGTCCCGGAAGGGACGGCGTACTTGAGCCGCTCATCGCAGGGGCTTCAGTCCGAAGGAGGGCCGCGAGCTAGGCCGAAGGAGCGTTGCATCTATCGCGGCAAAGCTCGTCGCAGGCATCTCCTCGATTGCCTTCATATCTGCCGGCTTCAATGCCGCGAGCAGGTAAACGGTTTCGGTCATCGGTACTGCTCCTTCTCTTGCAGCACTATAAGACAGATCGCGCCGCTCTTCCGAGCGGCGCGATCTGCGTATCCAGGACAGGTGGATTATTTGAGCTCGACCTTGGCTCCTGCCTCCTCGAGCTTCTTCTTGATCTCCTCGGCTTCGTCCTTCTTGACGCCGGTCTTGAGATCGGCCGGTGCCCCGTCGACGAGGTCCTTTGCCTCCTTGAGGCCGAGGCCCAGCGCCTCCTTGACGACCTTGATCACGCCGATCTTCGACTCGCCAGCCGATGCGAGGTGGACGGTGAACTCCGTCTTCTCCTCCGCACCGCCCGCGGCGCCTGCCGCCGGGCCCGCGACCGCGACCGCGGCCGCCGAGACGCCGAACTTCTTCTCGAGCGTCTTCACCAGGGTGTGCAGCTCGAGGACCGTCATGCCCTCGATCTGCTCGATGAGCGCCTTGAACTCTGCCGGGACCTCGAACTCCTCGCCAGCCTCAGCCGGCGCCTCGGTCGCAGCCGCCGGGGCCGCAGCCTCAATTTCTGCCGGAGCCTCCGTCGCGACGGCCTCCTGCGTTGTCTCTTCGTCTGCCATAAATGATATCGATTAGTGCTAGTCGTTCTCTCTTGCTTCGTACTACGCCTCGCGCTTCTCGGCGATGCCATTGAGCGCGATCACGAGGCCCTGGATCGGGCTGTTGATCACGTTCGCGAACATGCCGTAGAGGACCTGGATCGGCGGGATCGTTGCGATCTCCATCATCGCCGCCTTGTCCTTGAACGAGTTCTCGAAGATGCCGCCCGCGATCGAGAACCGCTCGTCGCCGAGGGTCTTGCCGACCGCGAACACGCTGCGTGCCGGTGCGGTCGGATCCCCGTCCGCGCCGTTGTACGCGATCGCCATCTCGCCGTCGAGCGCAGGGAGCGTGCCTTCTACGGCCGTCTCGCCGAGCGCCTTGCGGAGGATGGTCTTCTTCGCGACGAAGTACGAAATGCCTTCCTGCTTCAGCTGCGAGCGCAGCTTCTGCTCGTCAGCGACCGGGATCCCCGTGAAGTGCACGAAGACCGCCGATGCCGCGGAGCCGACCTCGTCGCGCACGCGCGCGAGGACCGCTTCCTTCTGCTGTTTCGTCTTTGCCATATCGTGAGATTAATGTGCTATTCCCCGCTGCTGCGGGTCATCAGGACGCGGAGTGGCGCGAGTGCGTCAGCTTCGACCTCCGGCGGGCATGCATTGAGGCCTTTCGGCCGCCCATCCGTCTCCGGTCTGATGGCCGCATACTACGCGGATTCCCGAGAGGAGTCAATCGGGCTCATTGCATTTTAAGGAAAATGTGGTACAATCATAAACAGTATGAGCATTACATGGTGGGAAGAATGCAGAATAGCGAACTCGAGCGGTTCAAATGGCGCGGCCGCGGGATCCACAAGCTCCCGAACCGCTATCTCAGCCATATCCGGATCCTGAATTGGCAGGACCTCCCGGCTGAGGAGATCCGTCTCCTCAAGGAGGTCGAAGAGAAGCTCGGACCGGCCAGCAATGCCGCCGCCTCGTTCAGGGAATGGCTCTGCGGCCAGCGGCCGCGGATGCCGATCACCGACGGCGAACGCAGCTTCATTACCGAGATCGCGCGCGAGAACGGATGGTCCCTCTTCAATGAGCAGACCTTCGCGGCAATGAACGCGAGATAATACATGCAACAGGGTGCGTCTCCCATCAGCACAAAGCCGGTCGCTTCGCGACCGGCTTCTCTTTTTATCCAGAGGTATCCTACTGCAGCACCAATCCGTGCAGCAGGTTGTGCAGGTAGGTCGTGAGCTCCTGGCCGATCGATTGCAGGAACGAGCTCGAGACGCCGGTGCCGGACGGGACTGTCGTCGTGCTGATCGTGCCGTCGGCGCCTGTCGTGGCGGATTGCGTGAACGTGTTGTCGACGACGACGTGCGTGCCCGTGCCGAGGCCGTACGGGTCGCCTGACGTGACCGTGACGGTCACGCTCGAGGTCGCCGTGGTCGAGCCGACGGTCGCCTGCAGCCCCTGCTCATAGAATGCTTGCGCCTTATTGATCGCATCCACCGCCGAGACGCTCGACGTCGCGATCACCGTGCCGTCTTCGGAGAGGACATCGAATTCCTTCCCTGCCGGCGTAGTCACGATGACGGGTTGCACCGCAGGAGGCGTGACGGCGTACGGCGGCTGCTGGGCCGGCTGCGCCGTACCCGCGGGCTGTGTCGCAGCCGGCTGCGAGCCGCCGACGCCGCCGAGGAGGCCGAGGATGGAGCCGAGGAGGCCGGTGCTCGTTCCCGCCGGAGCGCTCGCCCCAGTGCTCCCGCCGAGGATGCCCTTGAGGATCATCTGCGCGGTCGCATTCTCTCCGGAGCTGCCGGTCAGCGTCGTGATCGGGTTAGTGAATATCGAGCCAGTCGGGCTGGCCTGCGTCCCTGTTGCCCCTGCCGCAGGAGACTGCTGTGCGATCGTCTGCGGCACCGAACCGGCCGAGCGGCACGCATTCGCGGTCGGCTCGATGTGCCAGTACTCGTTGCTCAGCCGGAAATGCAGCCCGAACGAGCCTGCGTTCGCATGAGCCCAAGCGCACGCCGCATCTTTCGCGCATGCTGCCGGGCTGATCCCCTGCGTGCCGTCGAATTCGAGATCGGCAGCGAGACCCTGATTGTGCATGGAGCCGACGCCGCACGCGACTGCGTTCGTGCCTGCAGAACACGGCGGCGGCGCCACCCATTTACGCGCCTCGCTCACGCTGCCGTACTTCTTATAGGCGGCATTGAAGAGCTGCGCCTGGTATGTCGCATCGCGATAGCCTGAGTAGACGAGCGTATTGCCTCCCGTCGCGTCATCGGCCTTGATGAAATTCGTCAGGCACTGCGCGAATCCGGGATTCAGGCCTTCGACCTCGCTCTGCTTGCTGTTATCGAGGTGCGCCTTAAGGAAGAGGCACCAATCGTCTGCTGCGCTCGATCCGATCCCGAGCTCTGTGCGATCACTCGGCGTAAGGTATCCCACTGCAAGCAGCTGCTTTGCCTGCGATGAGTTGCGGCATGCGAGCGCCTGCTTCTCGAAATCCGTGAGCTGCGTCGCGCCGGCCGGCATCTGGGAGAGCCCGGCCTCATTCGGAGCGGTAGCGGCCTCGACGATCCCGTGGAACCCGAGCGCGCCGCCGATCGCGATGGCCGCGAGGAGCGCGAGGGAGACGAACGTACGTGCAAGGCGATTGTGTGCAGTCATAGTGCGTGGGCTAGTGTGAGCTTGCGGTCTGCGTAGCAATCGGCGGCTGCGGCGATCCGTCTGGCAGCCTATCCGCGAGGATGGTGACCGCCATCGCGAATACCAGAATCGTACCAAAGCCGATGAGGTTCTTGAAGAAATCCTCTGTGAACAAGCGGCGCATACCCCTTACGATAGCACGCGGAAGCTCCGCCTGTTCAGGCCGCCCTGAACAGCTCATGTGCTTCTGCCGCGGAGCACATCGCGATCACGTGCGCTGCTACTGCAGGGAGGAGAGCTTCGTCTCGAGGCTCTGGTAGCCGACGACCTTCGCGTCGATGCCAGCCTGGAGCGTCGCCTTCGCCTGTACTGTCTTCCCTTCCGCGATGAGCGCATCGGCAAGATTCGCATAGAGCTGCGCCTGCTTCACCGGGTCGAGCGAGATCGCCTCCTGGTATGCGGCTACGGCCTTGGCAGGTTCGTGCTCGTAGTTCGCGTAGAGATCGCCGAGGTTCGCGTACGCGGTCGGATCCTTCGGATAGAGCGCCGTTATGTACGTAAGATCCGCCTCGGCCCCGGCGTAATCGCCCGTTGCCGTGCGCAGCTGCGCGAGGGAGATCCACGCTGCCCAGTCGGTCGCGTCTTTCGCGAGCGCGGCCTGCGCTTCGGTGAATGACGTCTGGTACGCCGCCGCGACATCGGCTGAGATTCCCGCGTACGAGAGCGGCTTCGCATACTCGGGCGCCTTCGGGCCCGCGCTCCCGGTGCTCGTGGCATAGATCGGCGTCACGGTCGCGCCCGGGATGACCGGCAACCCGTCTGCGCTCGAGGATGCCGCCGTGCTCGTGCTGCTCGTGCCCTCTGCGGGGATCGAGCTTGTCGCCACGGCGCTGGTGCCGAGATCGACTGGCGCCTTCCCCTGCCCCACGGCGTGCGCATACAGCACAGCCGCGATTATGATGATGATTACCGCGGCTCCGATGCCGACGAGAAGATTCCGATTGTTCTGCATGCCGCCATGATACCAGGCGCGCACCATGGCGGAAACCCGGGCAAAACAAAAACCCGCAAGTCGTTTCAGCACCAGCTCCGCTGGCTGAAACGCTCGCGGGCGCGCCTCACCGTTCCCAGGCTGCGCCTGGGTCCCTACGGTTCCGGCTGGTTTTTGCTTTGCACGCATCATGCCAAGACACGCGGTCTTGGAGAAGTGTGCAAAACAAAAACCCCCTCACGAGGAGGGGGTTTTGTTTCTCTAACCTATGCAGCCGAAGCCGCCAGGCCAGGCTTGTTCGTCAGCGATTAGCTGTTCGAGCGAGTCTGCGAGATGCCGAAGGTCGGCAGACCGTACACGCCGTAGCCGTTCGTCCAGTCCGTGTCACCCGGAACAGCATTGATGCTGGTCGAGTTCGGGGACCAGATGAAGTTGCTACCTGCCTGCAGAGCGGTCGCTGTCGACATGACCGGCGAGAGATCCGAACCGTCACCATTGAGCGTCGTAGTGATGCTGTAGGTGTTGTTCGAACCGCCGTACGTGACCGCGCTGGTCTTCAGGAGGAAGAACACAGTCTGGCCAGCGGCGATCTGGATCGGCGTCGACATGGTCGCCGTCGCCTTCTGAGCAGTCGCACTGTACGTGACCGTTCCTGCGACACCGTTGTTGCTCGTACCATTGGCCGGGCCAGAGAGGTTCGAGTTGGTGTACGCGTAGAGGACCGGGGTCGAGATCGTCACACCAGTCGAGCTAGCGAAGGTGAAGACGAACTGGTTCACGTTAACCGCGCCGCTCTGCGGGGCCGTCACCGAGAATTCGATGAGCTGCCCGTTGGAGACGCCAGTCGACGAGAGCGACTGCTGCGCGACCGTCGGGAACGCCTTGAAGATCGCGACGCCAGAGCCATGGCTCGGCATCGTGCCTGCACCCGAGTAGACCACGCTGCTGCCCGAGGTGCCCTTCGCGTTCGAAAGGCCGACGAGGATCTCGTGGTTGCTCTTGCCGGACTGGTTCGTACCCACGTTGGCGACATCACCCTTGATGGTGAGGGTCGTCGCGGAGTTCTGAGCCAGGCTCGTCGAGAGCGTCGTCGAAGCGACGTAGAAGCCGCTCGCCGGGGTCTTGCCGTTGAAGTTCACGGTGCCGACCTGAGTCGAACCGTTCCACAGCGTCACGACACCGTTCATGAGGTCAGACGTAGACGCGTAGTTCGAGTTCAGCTTGAGGCCGATCTCCTGAAGGTTCACCGAGCCGGACTGCGGCTGAAGGGTGAACGAACCGAGCGTCACGCCAGTCGTACCGCCAGCAACCTGGGTGTAAGACGGGTTGGTCGACGACACCTCGAGGGTGCCGGTACCGATCGTCATCGTACCCGACTGCGACGTGACCGGGGTCACCGTGAAGGTGCTGCCCGAGGTCGCGCCCGCTGCCGTCAGCGTGTACGTCGAGTTGACGCCAGCCGCGAAGGAATGACCATTCGCAATGCCGTTACCGACGGTGCACTGCAGCGACAGAGTCACAGTGGTGCCCTTCGGGATCGTCAGCGGGGTCGAGAAGACGAAGTTCGACTCGAGACCCGTGCCGACGGTCGTCCAGTTGTTGGAGCCGATAGCCTGGTTGTTGAGAACCGTGCTGCCGTTCCAGAGCTGGCAGTTGCCGACATTGTTCTTCACCTCAGACGCATTCGACGTGTTGAGCACGATCGGGAGCGAGTTGAGGCGGATGTCCTCACCCGAGTTCGACGCGTCGAGAACGATGTTCCCGATGGTCATGGACGAGCCGTTGCCGGTGATCGTCTGGTTGGCCGGGCTGGCCGACGCCGAGATGATCAGCGTCGAGGTCTTGACGGACATCTGGCTCATCGTCACCGAGCCGGCGAGCGTCACGTACGAGCCAGAGTTCTGGCCGGTCGCACTGCCCCAGTTGCTGAGGTCAGTCGAGACCGTGTACGTCGCGCCATCCGTCGCGCCGGTCGCGACCGTACCCTTGAGGGTGTAGGTCTGCATACCGGTCGGGAAGGTGACCGAGCTGTTGAAGGTGATCGAGCTGGCACCTGCCCCGGTGTACACCGAGTCAACCGGGCCAGCAACGACCGCGCCGTTCTGGTCGACGAGCGTCACGTTCTGGAGCTGCGTCGCACCGGAGGTGGTCGCAACCGTGAACTTGAGGCTCTGGACCGTCACGCCCTCACCCGTGAAGTTCGTGGTGAAGCCGCCAAGGGTCTGGTTCGAGACGTTCACGCCGATGTTCTGCGGCGCGACCGTGCTCGCGTTCGAGATGGTCGAAAGCTGACCAGCCGTCACGTCAAACGAGGAACCCTGGAAGAACGGATTGCCCGAGGTGAACGTCGAACCATGGCGGTCCGCCGTGCTCTTCGTGCCGTTCGTCGTCTGGGTCGGCGTCACACCGTACCCGTAGGTCTGGCCCACGATGTAGATGTCGGACGCGCGGTAGATGTCGAACTCGACAGTGCGGCCAGCGGCGTTGTTGCCGGTGAGGTCGCCCTTGATGTAGACATCAGCCGAGTTGCCCTTCGTGATCAGGACGCCGCCCGGGATGGAAGACGTGAAGTACTTGCCATCGGTCGAGACAGTGACCGGATACGCGGTGCCGTTCACGACAGTCTGGAGGTTCGAGAGGTCCGTCGAGCCCACGGAACCAGTCTGGTTCCAGGTGATCGAGTAGAGCCGCTGATCCTCAGAGTTCGCCGTGATGCGGAAACCGCTGAAGATGATGCCCGTGGTGCCGATCGACTGGTTGCTGCCGCCATTCGGGTCATACGCCGAAGTGGTGACATTGGCCGTACCGATCGCGAGCGTGCTGTTCATCGTCTGGGACGCGCCCGTGATCGGGAGCGAGCCGGAGACCGTAGCCGTCGAGTTGATGCCGACGACTGAGATCTGCGCGACCTCACCCGCGTTCGGGGTGTCTGAGATGTTGCCAGCAACCGTGAGGTTCATGCTCTGGCCCGGCTGGATGGTGAACGTGCCACCGATGACAGCCTGATGGTTCGAGTTGAACGTCTGCGAGTTGCCGAGCTGCGTGTTGTTCGAGTTGTCGACAAGCACGACGCCCGCGAAGTTGTTGTCCTGCGCGAGACCGCCGCGCTGGACCGTCACGCCGTTCACCGTCACCGCGACAGAGCTGTTGTTGGTGAGGGTGAAGTTCGTGAACGGCACGCGCGAAGCGCTCTTCGGCGCGAGCGTGTTCGCCGGCTGCGAAGTCGCAGTGACGTTCAGCATGCCCGTACCCGTGCTCGTGCCCGTACCGGTGCCGGTACCAGTGCCCGTGCCCGTGGAGCACATCGCGTTCGCCTTCGCGCGCGACGACGCACCCCAGTAGCCAGTGCCCTTCGAGAGGCCGACCGGGGTCAGGACGTCAGACGCGTACGCATTCTGGAACGCGATGACGGCCGCCTTGGTGGCCGGACCGAAGTAGCTGGTCTCGTTGCCCTTCGAGCCTGCGCCGGAGGTAGCAACCGTGAAGCCATTGTTATTAAGGAACTTCTGCACATCCATCACCTCAGCGCCGCTGTCGCCCTGCGACAGGTTGCGGGTGAAGGTCGTCGTGCACGAAGCCGTGCCGCTCGTCGAGCCGGTCGAAGTCGAACCGGAGCTCGCGAGAGCAGCGCGCGCGGCGGCTGCCTTGTCAGCCGGGATGATGCCGAGGCTGATGAACAGCTCGACGAGATCCGCGAGAGACTCGGCGTGTGCCTGCGCAGCCGTGACCGCGAAGGCGCCGCCGAAGATCATCGCAGCCGCCAAGACGACGGTGACGATGAACTTCTGCGTTGTTAAGACTTTACTCATAGTTTGTTGTTTGACCTTGTAACTATCGCACCGGAGTGCGCTAGCCCGTCCCCCTATCCTTTCGACGAGTCTAGGGAGACGATTTTCGTTACGCTCCTCTAATAGAGGAGCGCTCCTAGTAATAGCGACACTCCTTGCGAAGCGTCACCAGCAGCTTCTTCGACGCGCGCGCCCGCTACTTATAGAAAGAAAGAGCGCTGCGCGTCTCCGTCGCTGCGATGATGCTAGCCCACGGCTCCAAGTTTCGACACGGAGCCGCTTAACGGGTTAGCAGCGAATGGTTGGTCTGGATTCGGTCATGCGGTCATGGCGGGACATATCTGTCATGCAGGAGAAGATGTGCACCTCAGGGTGCACCGATTGAAGTTCGCTCTATGAAGATGTCAACGATCTTTCCGTACACCCGTGACTGCCGTTCGGAACCATGCCCCGCATCGACCTCTCGGCCGAGCGCGCACGGTAAGGAAATTATACTCACGTACGCATTCCCTACCAAGCAAGAACGGGCTCTCGGTGTGTGGATAACCGCCGCTTTTTGGCTTTCTCCATCTGGCGTCGTACGCCTGGATGAAGAGAGACAGGCGCTGCGCGGTCCGCCCCACAATACTGACGGAACGCAAGCGAGTCAACGGGATTTTGCCCGTGACCCGACAAGTCGTTCTGGTCAAGGATTGGCGATACCGGCGCTCGCGCGCGGCTCTAGGCAGTGCAGACGCCGACATGATGGGATTCTTACACGCGCCCTGGAATAGAGCCACGGAATGGGAACGGCCCTGTCGCGACGCTGCGGGCCGGAAGCGCCTTCCGGCGCGCTGCCTAGCGGGAGAGCGCGTACGTGCTCCAGCGCTTCTCGCCCTCCTTCTTCACGGTGCCTTCCTGGATGAGGGCCGAAAGCTCGCGCTGCACCGTCTTTTCGCTGACGCCTGGCGTCTGTGCCGTGATGTCCTTTATCCCCAACGGGCCGCTCTGGCGCAGGATATCCATGATGAGCGTCCGGCGCTCGTCATGCACCTCGGTCTGGACCGTGCGCCCCGGGGCTGCCGGCGGGCGCTTCTGCGCAGGCTCCCTGCGCGGGATCGCGATACGGCGCGGCGCAGCTGGCTGCTGCGGCGCTTCGGCAGCGATCGGCATGAGATCCGCGCGCTCGAGCTGGAGGCGATCCGAGAGCGAGGAATGCCCTGCGCTGGTAAGGAATTGCCCAAGCTCATCAAGCGCGCCTGCGAGGATCTGCGCGTTCCCGCCTGAAATGAAGCCTGCGACCTGCAGGAGGCGCACCAGCGTCACGCCTTCGCGTACGCGTGCGAGCACGCTGCCCTCGCCGGCACGGAATCCGTTCGCGAGCCCGATGACGCTATCAAGGAGTTGATGTCCGAGAGAGCGGAGGCGGATCCGGAGCGGCTCAGTCTCAGGGACATGATTCGTCACGAGGTAGATCGCACTCACGATCCGTTCAGACCGCTTATAGGCATAATCGACAGAAGAGCTCCGTCCGAAAGGATCGGTCTTTGCCTCGAAACTCGGGATGAGGTCTTTTATGTCTTTCATGTCTTTCATGACGACTCGGCAATCCTGCTTCCTGTCCTTTTATATGTCCTTTACAGCACGCGAGCTCTCGGACACGCTTTCAAGCTCACTATACCTATAGGACACCCCCGGCGCAAACGCCGCCCTGCACCCTCTGGGGCACCCTCCATAGGGCCATAAAAACGGCTCATGGTATGATGTTTTGAACGGCGAGGCCGCGTTTACTTGCGTTTTCATCCCCTAATCCCGAATGGTGAAGAGTACGACAGCGAAGAAGAAGCCGCGTTCGCGGCGCGCAGAAGAGGTGGCCCCGCAGGAGCCGATGCTGCGCCCTGAGACCATCCAGGGCGCCATCGGTATCCTGCTCCTCGCCGTCGCGATCTTCCTGGTCCTCGCGGGCTTCAAGGTCGGCGGCAGCTTCGGGGCAGAGATCGTGACCGGTCTCACCTATCTCGTAGGCGTCGGCTATGCGCTGGTGCCGCTCTCGGTAGCCATCGCGGCGACGATGCTCTTCCTCTCGCACGAGCGCCGCATCGGCGTGCTCAAATGGGCCAGCTCGCTGGTATTCTTCCTCGCTTCGCTCGGAATCATCGCGATCGCATTCCCGGACCGCGGAGGCGTCATCGGCCGAGCCATCACCCAGCCGCTCATGTCGGCGATCGCCACGCCGGCGACAGTCACCTTCCTGCTCGCGTTCATCGTGATCTCGATCCTGGTCGCCTTCGACATGCACCCGTACGCCGTGACGGCTGCCGTGCGCGAGCGCATGCGCGAGCGGGCCCTCGCCCGGGCGGAGCACGAGGAGGACGTCATGGACGAGGAGCTCGATCTGCCGCCCGTGACCGAGCCTGAGGAGCCTGAAGAGGACGAGGCTGCCGACGAGGAGGATGAGGCTGATGCTCCTGCCGCCAAGGACTCCATCCTCTCGCGCATGCTTCCCAAGAAGGGCGAGGACGACGAGGGCGAGATCCCTATCCAGATGCTCACCCCAGGCGATGCCTACGTGCCGCCACCGATCTCGCTCCTCGGCAAGAACAAGGGCAAGCCTGAGGTGGGCGACGTGAAGGCGAACGCGAACATCATCAAACGGACACTCCTCAATTTCGGCATCCAAGTCGAGATGGATGAGGTAGCTATCGGACCGACTGTCACGCGCTATGCGATGAAGCCTGCCGAGGGTGTCCGTTTGTCGAAAATCCTTGCATTGCAAAGCAATCTTGAACTGGCTCTCGCAGCCTCCCCTGTCCGTATCGAGGCACCGATCCCTGGCAAGGCGCTCGTGGGCATTGAAGTCCCTAATAGCTCACGGACAACGCTTGGCCTCTCACCTTTGATGTCCGATACGTCCTTTACGCAGTCGGATAAGCCGCTCCTCGTCGCTCTCGGCCGCTCGATCACGGGCGTGCCTCACTACGCGGACCTCGCGCGCATGCCGCACATGCTGATCGCCGGCGCGACCGGCGCTGGCAAGTCGGTGACGATCCACGACCTCATCGTCTCGCTCCTCTATCGCTGCGGCCCGGACCAGCTGCGGTTCGTGATGGTGGATCCGAAGCGCGTCGAGCTCACGCTCTATAACTCCATCCCCCACCTCCTCACGCCGGTCATCACCGATGCGAAGAAGGCGATCCTCGCCCTCAAGTGGCTCGCGAAGGAGATGGATCGCCGCTACGACGTGCTCGAGGGCGAGAAAGTCCGCGATATCGCCTCCTACCACAACACCGTGCTGAAGCCGGCGCTCGAGAAAGCTGGCCGGGATCCGGAGGCGGAGCTGCCCGAGCCGATGCCCTACATCGTGGTCGTCATCGACGAGCTCGCCGACATCATGCAGACCTACCCGCGCGAGCTCGAGGCGGGCATCGTCCGCCTCGCGCAGATGAGCCGCGCCGTGGGCATCCACCTGCTGCTCTCCACGCAGCGCCCGTCGGTGAAGGTCATCACCGGCCTCATCAAGGCGAACGTGCCTGCCCGGCTCGCCCTGCAGGTCGCCTCGCAGATCGACTCGCGCACCATCCTCGACATGGGCGGCGCCGAGAAGCTCCTGGGTGCCGGCGATATGCTCTTCCTCTCCGGCGACATGTCGAAACCGACGCGCATCCAGGCGCCGTACGTTTCCGAGTCGGAGGTGAAGTCGGTGGCGAAGTACCTTGCCGATGCGTATGTGGACCGCCTGCCGTCCGAGATCGATTTCTCCGGCGGGAGCGTCGAGAACGGCGGGCCGGACGCCATCTTCGCCGGGCAGATCGACGATGATGACGAGGACGACCTCTATGCCGAGGCACGCCAGGCGGTGATCGAGGCCGGCAAGGCATCCACCTCCTACCTGCAGCGCAAGCTCCGGGTCGGGTATGCGCGTGCCGCTCGCCTGATGGATATCCTCGAGGAGCGCGGCGTGATCGGCCCCGCCGACGGAGCGAAGCCCCGCGAAGTGCTCGAGGGCGCAGGCGGCGGCGGAGATGACAGCTCGTACGACGAGGAGGAGGGCACGGAGGATTAGCCTATGCTCCCCTATCGCACCAGCCGCATCGTCGCGATCATCATCCTGCTCTTCTTCCTCGCGATCCTCGGCTATGCGTACTTCGAAGCGCGCGGCCTCCTGTACGGGCCGCAGATCGCCATCGCGACCCCCAAAGACGGGCCGGAGACCGTCCATACCGAGCTCATCCATATCCGCGGCGCCGCGACGAACATCCAGGTACTGACGCTCGATGGCAACCCGATCCCCGTGACGGAAGCCGGCGTGTTCGACGAAGCATTCCTGCTCGCGCCGGGGTATAATGCGATCGTGCTTTCGGCCACTGATAAGTTCGGCCGCCGCACGGAGAAGACCATCGAGCTCATCTACGACGGCACCTCCACTGCCCCATCCAGCACGACCGCGACTAGCAGTAATCCTGAGTAATCCGTATGGCACCGAAGAAGACAGCAGCGAAGAAGGCGAAGGCCGCAGCGAGCGAGGGCGACCCGGCAGCAGCGCCGATCAACGACCGCGCGAAGGACGTGGCGCGCGCCATCGCCGAGATCAAGACGAAGTTCGGCGACGAAGCCATCATGATGCTCGGCGAGAAGCCGAAAGTGAACGTGGACGCCATCCCCTCCGGCTCGATCGGCGTGGATTGGGCGCTCGGCATCGGCGGCTTCCCGCGCGGCCGCATCATCGAGATCTTCGGCCCGGAATCCTCAGGCAAGACTACCCTCTCGCTCCACGCGATCGCGGAAGCGCAGAAGAAAGGCGGCCTATGCGCGTTCATCGACGCAGAGCACGCCATGGACCCGGAGTACGCCAAGAAGATCGGCGTGAAGCTCGACGAGCTCCTCATCTCCCAGCCGGATACCGGCGAGCAGGCGCTCGAGATCGTCGAGAGCCTCGTGCGCTCCGGCAAGCTCGACGTGATCGTCATCGACTCCGTCGCCGCTTTGACGCCGCGCGATGAGATCGAGGGCGATATGGGCGCCATGCATGTGGGCAAGCAGGCGCGCCTCATGAGCCAGGCGCTGCGCAAGCTGACCGCGATCGTTGCCCACAGCAAGACGGTCGTCATCTTCATCAACCAGATCCGCATGCAGATCGGCGTCATGTTCGGCAACCCTGAGACGACGCCGGGCGGCAAGGCGCTCAAGTTCTATACGAGCGTGCGCCTCGATATCCGCCGCATCGCGCAGATCAAGAAGGGCGAAGAGGTCATGGGCGGCCGGCACCGCGTGAAGGTCGTGAAGAACAAGGTCGCCGCGCCCTTCCGGGTGACAGAATTCGATCTGCTCTATAACGAGGGCATCAGCCATGAGGGCGAGCTTCTCGCGCTCGGGGAGAAGATGGGCCTCGTCGAGAAGAGCGGCGCTTCCTATAAATACGGCGAGACTGGTCTCGGCCGCGGCTATGATGCTGCGCGCACGTTCCTCAAGGAGAACAAGCCGATCGCGAAAGAGCTGCTGAAGGAGATTCGCGGCAAGCTCATGGTGCAGTAGCGGGAGCGCTCCTTGCATGATGAACGCGCCGCCCGACGGGCGGCGCGTTCCGTGCGGCAGCGCCGCCTGCGCTAGAAGTCCCGCGCTTCCCCGTCCGCCAGGGTGACATACTGCACGCCCGGAACGAACTGCTCGATCAGCATCCCTGCGAAGCCGCGCGAGCCTGGCTCGACCATCGCATCATGCACGCCGAACGCGACCCGCGGCGCGATCGCCTTCGCGAAGTCGATCGCCTCAGCGATCTTCATCCACGGCCCGGCGACCGGCAGGGCCAGGATATCTACCGGGACGCCCGGCACTTCGAAAGCGTCGCCCGGGAAGTAGAACTTCCCCGCGATCAGGTAGCCGGTATTCTCGGTCTTGCCGAGGTCGCCGTAGACGAGGGCGTGCTCGGTGCCGAACCCTTTGATCTCGAGATCGTCGATCGTAGCCGATTCCCCATCCCCCACGCGCACGTACGGGATGCCGGCTGCATCGAGGAGCGCGCCGACCGTGCCGTTCGTGACGACGGTCGCATCGGGATTCTTCTCAAGCACTGCTCGGAGCGAGGCGAGGTGGTAATGATCGGCATGGTCGTGCGTGATGACGATGCCGGTGATGCCGGTGCGGCCCTCTACCGCGCCTTCCGCATAGATGCCAGGGTCGGTGAGGAGGCGCACGCCGCCCTCTTCGAGCAGCATGCAGCAGTGACCGATTTTCGTGATCTTCATATGGAAGGGATGGTACCACATGCGCCCGTAGGGCGCTGCCCTGCTTGCGGAATGCCTTTTTCCGGATAGAATGACGGAGCTATGGCAGTACTTGCATACAACGAGATCACCGCGAAGAAGATCATCAATTATAACGACGAGCCGTACGAGGTCCTGAGCTCGTGGGTCTTCCGCAAGCAGAAGCGCAAGCCCGTGAACCAGGTGAAGATGCGCTCGCTCAAGACCGGCAGCATGGCCGAGGCGACCTTCCATGCGAGCGACAAGGCCGAGGAGGCCGAAGTGGAGACCCGCCCGATGACCTTCATCTACCATCGCGGCGACGAGTGGATCTTCTGCCCCGTCGGGAAGCCCGGCGAGCGCATCCCCGTACCGAGCAGCGCGGTCGGCGAGGCCGGCCGCTTCCTCAAGGGCAGCGAGCAGGTGGACACCGTCTGGTTCGACGAGCAGCTGATCCAGGTGCGCGTCCCGGTGAAGGCCGAGCTGAAGGTGGTGGAGGCGCCACCGTCCACCCGCGGCAACACCGCGCAGGGCGGCACGAAGCTGGTGACGCTCGAGACCGGCGCCACGGTCACGACCCCGCTCTTCATCGAGACGGGAGACGTCATCCGGATCAATACCGAGACCGGCACGTACGTCGAGCGCGCGTAATCATCGCCGGACGGCAGGAAGCGGCCGCCCCTTTGGGGCGGCCGCGTTTTCCGGGCTCCGCATGTTCCCGCTCAGTGCATATGAAACGGCCCTGGCGCGTATCGCCAGGGCCGGGCCTTCAGCCGGGAAGCAGCGCCTGCCCTGAGGCAGCGAGCATAGCCGAGCCTATCAGGCACGCTGCCACGATCGCGATGAAGAAGATCGTCTGGAGCATCAGGGAGAGGAGCCCGTGCCTGCGGGGAGCCGGGGACCTCCTCTGATCCCCGATGACGAAGAGCCAGGCCACGGTGATAAGCACGGCTGCGATCGGAAGGATGAGAGCGATGTGCACGGGCGACTCCTTTCGTTTCTTTCTGTGTCCCGCACTAACCTACGTCAGTCTCCATGCGAATGCAACACGCCGCCTCCTGCTCGCACGAAAAAGCGACCCTCGGCAGATGCCGAGGGCTGGGTGCGCTAGAGCGGCTGGTACGGGACATACTCCGGGATCAGCTGCGCCCTCGGCGGGTGCAGCTCATGGTACAGCACGTAGCATAGGACCACGAAAGCGAGCACCGAAAGCACGATCACGAGGGCCGCGGCCATCGAGACGGCTGTCCGGAAGCCGTTATGCACGGCGGAATGCGAGGGTGCCCGCATGGACCAGCGGCTTGAGAAGTAACTGCCGAGCGCGAGCGTGATTGCCGTGATGAGCAGGATGAGGGGCGAGTACGCGATGAGAAGGATGACGATATCACCCATAAAGGACCTCCGATTGCCTGATGCAAGCGTACGCTAGCAGCCGGAAAACGCAACGCGCCGGCATACGCCGGCGCTCGCTCGATCAGGGCCGTGCCCTTACTTCTGCACGTACGGCAGAAGGCCCATGAAGCGCGCGCGCTTCACCGCGGTCGCGAGCTCGCGCTGCTGCTTCGCGGTCAGGTTCGTGCGGCGCGACGGCTGGATGCGGCCGTGCGGATTGAGGTGCTGCTTCAGCACGTCCACATCCTTGTAGTCGATGTACTGCTTCTGCTTCTCGGTAGTCGTAGCCATAGTAGTGCGGATTAGCTATTAAAACGGGATATCATCCGGGTTGATCTCATCGGCCGGGTAGTCGATCGGCGAGCCGTTGCCCTCGCTGAAGCTCTCTTCGCCAGCGGGCGCCGCAGCCGGCGCGCTCGCGCCTTGGTACTCGCCGCCGGAGCCATTGCCGCCGCGCGGGCCGAACTGCACGGTGTCGGCGATGACCTCGGTGCGGTACTGCTTCTGGCCGTCCTTGTCCCAGCTGCGGGTCTGGAGCCTGCCCTCGACGTATGCCGCGCTTCCCTTCTTGAGGTACTGCGAGACGGTCTCCGCCTGGCGGCCGAACACGACGATATTGTGGAACTCGGTCTGCTCCTGGCGATTGCCGTCGCGATCCTTGAACGTGCGGTTGGTCGCAATCGAGAAGTTCGTGACCGGCGCGCCGGAAGGAAGGGTGCGCAGCTCCGGGTCGCGCGTGAGGTTGCCGTAGAGCATCACCTTATTGAGATACATAGGACCAGTATACCAGCTACTCGCTGATCAGCGCGCCGAGCGACTTGTCGAGTGCCTCCTCGGAGACCTCCTTGCCGCCCTCGGCGCCCTTCGACGGCTGGCTCTTGATGGTGTCGGTGCGGCGCACCTCGCGCAGCACGTTCTCGCGGCGTGCGATTGCGCGCGTGTCCTCGCGCACCGTCTTGAAGATGATCGAGCGGAGGATGGACGGATCCTTGCCGAACGCATCGCGCAGCGCGTTCGCGGTCGTGCCGGCAGCCTCGAACTTGATCCAGCCGAACCATGCGCGCTCGTACGGCACGCGCTTGCCGCCGAGATTCACGTACATCGTGTACGCGAGCTTCTGCGTGACCGGCGCGCCTTCGGCGATGAAATCGCCCTTCCCTGCCTCGATGACGCTGCGGATGCGCGCCACGACGCCCTCGAGCTCGCCTTCCTGGATGGTCGGGAGGATCAGATAGCCGGCCTCGTACACGCGACGCGCCGCATCATCCTCGATGCGGTCCTCTGCCGTGACTGTCATGTCTGCGTCAGCCATAGTGTGCGCGCACTGTATCACAGCGGGAATGGCCTAGCAAGGCCGCCGGCGGGACGTTGCACGGCCCGGATGGGCCGCTGCGCGAGACCGGACGGCTGCCAGCCGATGGCCTGAGAAGCGCTATATCCCGTACGATACGCCGAATATCCGCTGCCCGTTCGCGACCAGCCGCTCTTGCAGCGCCTGGAGGTCCTCGCCGCGGATCGCGGCGATTCCGGCGACCGTATCGGCCACGAAAGCCGGCTCATTGCGCTCGCCGCGGTGCGGGATGGGGGCCGCGAACGGCGCGTCCGTCTCGGCGAGCATCAGGTCTGCGGGCGCCGCCCTCACGACCTGCGCGAGCTCCGGCGCGAACGTGACGACTCCCGGGAACGAGGTCGCGAACCCGAGGGCCCAGTACCGCTCGGCCATCGTGCGCGAGCCAGTGAAGAAGTGCGCCGTGCCGCGCAGCGTGCTGCCGCGCGTGCTCGCATCGCGCGCCGCATCCTCGAGCATCCGGAGCGCGTCCTCATGCGCGTCATCCGCACCCTTGCTCGGGCGGACATGCAGCATCAGCGGCAGGTCGAAGTCGAGCGCGAAGGCGATCTGCTCGGCGAAACGCTCCTGCTGCTCGGGGAACGCCGCCTCGCGCGGCTCGCGGAAGTAATCGAGCCCGCACTCCCCGACGCCCACGACCCTCCCGCTCGAGAGCAGCTTCTCGAACGAGTCACGGCGGAATGCCTCATGCGTGTCGGTCGGGTGGATGCCGATAGTCGCGCCGAGCACCGCATCCGGGTGCTCTTCCGCGAGCTCGACGGCGAGCCGGCTGCTTTCAAGCCCGACGCCGACAGCGATGGTCGAGACGCCGCGCTCGCGCATGCGCCCTATGACGGCATCCCGATCCGCATCGAATTGCGGCATGTAGAGATGCGAGTGCGTGTCGAGGTATTCCATAGCAGCTAACGGATCTTCTGGTACTCATCAGTGATATCCATGCCGAAGAGCGTTGCGATCGAGATATCATCGGGTGCGAGGAACCGTACGGTAAGATACTCCGGCTCCCCGTCGCGGGTCTCCTTCAGGAACAGGCCCTTTCCTAGCGGCTGCGCTGCGCCGCCGCCGTAATCGGATACGAACTCGTGCGCAGGATCCATCACGACAGACCATTCTCCCGTGTCGGGGGTTGCCGCTAGGGTGTTCATGTATTCGAACGTCCCGTCCGCATTGAACGTGAGGGTGGTCGTGCCGTAGTCCTCTGCCCCAGCCGCTTCACCGTATCCGCGCGTCAGCTGCCAGGTCCCGACAAGCATCCGCTGCGCTTGCGCGGGCGATATGCTCCGATGCGCGCGCCAGTACCACGCGCCAGCCGCCGCGGCCATGATGATCGCGAGGAGGGCGATGCCGTACTGCATGCGGCGCATCATAGGCGCGGGAAGAGATTCTCGGGCTTCGTATTATCGCGGATGGCGGCCCAGATGGCAGCGCTCGTCGCCGGCATGAAGGGCGCGAGGTGCGCGGCAACCTTCGCGAGCATCACCACGCCCATCGCGATCGCCTGCTTGCCCTGCAGGACCTCCGCCTCGTCTACCGACTTCACGAGCCGAAACGGCTGCGTCGCGGTCATGTGCTCGTCGGCCTTCGCGACGACCTGCCAGAGCAGGTCGAGCGCGTCGGAGAGGCGGTAGCCATCGATAAGCGCGCAGAACTCGGGGTCGAGCTCGGCGAGGCTGCCGAGATCGGGGATCGGCTCCTCGATATGCAGCTGCGAGAGGTTCATCACGCGCGCGACGAGGTTCCCGAGGCCGTTCACGAGCCCGGCCGTATACCACTCGTCCAGCCGCTCCCAGGTGATGTCGGTATCCTCGAAGGGCATGACATGCCGCAGGAGGAGGTAGCGGGTCGCTTCGGTGCCGTAGCGCGCGACGAGGTCGGACGGGCTGATGACGTTGCCGAGGCTCTTGCTCATCTTCTGGCCGCCCGAGGTGATGAACCCGTGGTAGACGACCTGCTTCGTGGGCGCGACCCCGGCCGATCGGAGCATCGCCTGCCACATGACCGATTGGAAGCGCACCTGGTCCTTGCCGGCGAGCTGGAGCGGGACGCCGTCCTGCCAGAACGCCGCGAAGGCCCCCTCCGCGTCCGCCGGCCAGCCCAAGGTCGAGATGTAGTTGGTGAGGGCGTCGAACCATACGTACATCACCTGCGTATCATCATCCGGGACCGGGATCCCCCACGAGAGGCGCGCCTTCTCGCGCGAGATGCTGAAGTCCTCGAGCCCGCCTTTGACGAAGTTGATCGCCTCCTGCCGGCGCCACTCCGGCACGACGGCTGATTCGTCCGCGAGGTATGCGAGGAGGTAGTCCTGGTACTTCGAGAGCCGGAAGAAGTAGTTCTCCTCCGTGAGCTCGATGGGCGTCATGTTCGGATGGTTCGGGCACTTCCCGTCCACGAGATCGCTCTCGCGCAGGAACATCTCATCACCCACGCAGTAGAGGCCCGAGAACTCCTTCTTATAGATATCGCCGGCCGCGGCGCACCGCCGCCAGATCTCCTGCGCTGCCGCGATATGCGCGGGATCGGTCGTGCGGATGAAGCGATCGTACGAGAGGCTGAGCGATTCCTTGAGCTTCACGAACTCGCCTGCGTAGTGATCCACGTACGCCTGCGGGTCCTGCCCCGCCTCCTTCGCCTTCTCGAAGATCTTCTGCCCATGCTCGTCGGAGCCGGTATTGAAGAAGACCCGGTCGCCCATGAGGCGCCAGTAGCGCGCGAGCGCGTCCGCCGTGACGATCTCGAATGCGAAGCCGATATGCGGATCGGCGTTCACGTACGGCAAGGTCGTGGTGATGTAGCGTGACTCGGCCATGTCATCCAAAGGTACGCGAGCGGGAGCGAAGGCGCAACTATGCCGCGTCCGGCTCTTCGTCGCCCAGCATGAAGCCGCGGCGGCGGTCCCAGTCATGCACGAATTCCTGGATCGCGGCCGAGAACGGCACGGAGAGGATGATGCCGAGGAACCCGGCGAGCTGCGCGCCGATGATCAAGGCGAGAATGACCAAGAGGGGCGGCACGCCGACCACCTTCGTGACGACGAGCGGATAGATGAGATGGTTCTCGAACTGCTGGATGATGACGTAGAGCGCGAGCACGATGAGCGCGAGCGAGACGCCGCCCCCGATGAACGCGATCGCGACGCCCGGCACCGCCGAGAGCACCGGCCCGAAGACCGGGATCAGCTCGAAAAGCGCCGCGAGGACGGCGAGCACGAGCGCGTACTGCACGCCCATGATCATGAGCCCGAGGTAGACGAGCAGCCCCACGATGAGGCCGAGCAGGAGCTGCCCCTGCATCCAGAGCCCGATCTTGTATTGCGAGCGCTTCCAGAGGTCGAGGACGTACCGTTGGTTCTTCTTCGGCGTCACGACGCGCAGGAAATCATCAATGCCCGTATCCTGCACGGCGAAGTAGAACGAGAGCACGAGGATGAGAATGAAGGAGAAGATGCCGCCGAAGATGGAGCTCGCGGCAGAGAAGGTATTCGTGGAGAAGTCCTGCAGCGCGCCGGTCGCCTGCGTGAGGAGCTGCGGCACGCCGAAGGTCGCATCGAGCGAGGTCGCGGCGTTCCCGAGCGCTGCCGAGTTCTGGATCTCATCGATATAGCTCGGGAAGTTCGAGAGGAGGTGCACCGTCTCAGTGAGGACCGGCGGGATGAAGAAATAGAAGAACCCGAAGAAGATCGAGAAGAAGATGAGATAGACGACCAGGACCGCGAGCACGCGCGGCACCCTGCGCTTCACCATCGCGCGGGCGGCGGGCTCGATCGCGCTCGCGATCACGATCGCGGTGAGGACGATGAGGACGAGGTCGCGCAGCGTGATCAGGGCCCAGACGAGCCCGACGACCAAGGCCGCCTTGATGAGCGTGCCGGTCGTGATCGAGATGGAGAACTGCCGATCCATGCCCCTATCGTAGCATGGCGCAGGAGAGCCTATCGCGCCTGCGGACGGATGCGCTCCCCGAGCTCGGCGGCCGGGATGCGCTCCTGCGCGCCCGTATCGCGGTCGCGCAGGGTGACGGTGCCGTCATCGAGCGTATCGAAATCCACCGTGATGCAGTACGGCGTGCCGATCTCGTCCTGCCGGCGGTAGCGCTTGCCGATATTGCCGTTGTCGTCCCACATGACCTGCGGGATCTCCTTCTTGAGCGATTCGTAGATCTCGCGCGCGCGGCCCACGAGCTCCGGCTTGTTCTTCAGCAACGGGAAGACGGCGGCCTTGACGGGCGCGACCGACGGCGCGAACGCGAGATACGTGCGCGTCTCGCCGCCGAGCTCATCCGTGCGGTACGCACTCGCGAGCACGGCAAGCACCGTGCGGTCGAGGCCGAGGCTCGGCTCGATCACGTGCGGCGTGATGCGCTCACCGCTCGCCTCATCGAGGTAGCGCAGCTCTGCGCCGGAGGCCTCCATGTGCCGCGAGAGGTCGTACTCCGTGCGGTACGCGAGCCCCCAGAGCTCCTTGCGGCCGAACGGGAAATCGAACTCGAAGTCGATGGTGCGCTTGCTGTAGAAAGCGCGATCCTCCTCGGGGACCTCGAGCTCGTGCACCGATGCTTCCGGCAGCCCGATCGCGCGGGCGAAAGCGAGCATCGCATGGCGCCAGTCCTCGAACGCGGCCTCCCACTCCGATGGCTTCACGAAGTATTCCGCCTCCATCTGCTCGAACTCGCGCGAGCGGAAGACGAAATCGCGCGGCGCGATCTCGTTCCGGAATGCCTTGCCGACCTGCGCGAGCCCGAACGGCAGCTTGGGGTGGATCGAATCGACGATATTCTTGAAATTCACGAACATGCCGCCCGCGGTCTCGGGGCGCAGGTACGCGACGGCGCTCGCGTCTTCCGTCGCGCCGACCTTCGTCTCGAACATCATATTGAACTGGCGCACCGGCCCGAACGCGCCGCCGCAATCCGGGCAGCGCGTCGGATCCTCGAGCTGGTCGGCGCGGAAGCGGTGGTGGCACTTCTCGCATTCCACCAGGGGGTCCGAGAAGCCCGAGACATGGCCGCTCGCCTCCCAGGCCTTCGGGTTCATGATGATGGCCGCATCCACGCCGTACATGTCGTCGCGCGACTGCACGAACTGCCGCCACCACAGCTCCCGGATATTGTTCTTGAGCTCGACGCCGTACGGGCCGTAATCCCAGAAGCCGGCGAAGCCGCCGTAGATCTCGCTGCCGGGAAAGATGAAGCCGCGGCGCTTCGCGAGCGAGATGAGCTGATCCATGGAGACGTCAGTCGGTTGCATGTCGCTCACTTTCAGGCCGAACGGGATTCCTGTCAACCGCTACTTCGTGACGACAGCCTCCGCGCCGTTGAATCCCGGGTCATTCGGCTGGCTCGTCGAGATGTCCGGCAATGCCTGGGCCAGCGTCGTGCCAGTGAAAGCGTCCGACGCCGAGAACCGCTGGCTCGTGACCAGGGCCGGCGTCTGCCCCACCTGCGTCGCCGACGGCGTGATGCCGACCTCGAAGGCGACCTGGCGCGACTGGCTTCCCGTCGCGCCCGCCGGGATATCGCCGATGTTCCAGGTGACGGTCCCGTTCTTCTTGTCGAACTGGAGCTGCGACCCGCTCGCATCCGACGAGATGCCGGTATAGCGGACATAGGGCGGCAGCTGCGCCGTGATCTTCGCGCCCGTGAGCGGGTTCGTGCTGTTGCTCACGGTCCAGAGGATGATGTAGGTCGTCTCCTGATTCACCTTAAGCGGCAGCGGGCCATCGGTCGTGAAGGATGCCGGGATGGTGTGGTGGAAGCCTTGCGCGATCACGCTCGCCGTCGTCTGCATGCGGATGCTCCGCACCGCGCTCGAATCGAGGTTCTCGGGGACGTCCTGCTCCCCGCCGCGATCGCCCGCCGCGTGGATCGCGATATTGAGCGAGGGGTTGCGCAGCGCGGCGACATCCGCCTCGCCCGGCGCCATGAAGGAGAACGAGACGGAACCGGTCCCGTGCGGCGGCAGCGTCGCGAGCTCGCCATGGCTCGTGTTCGCGTCCCACTGGACCGTATTGTCGGAGGAGCGGTAGAAGCCGTCCGGCGATTGCACGGTCGTCCCGTCGATCGCGAAGCCGTCGAGGGAGGCAGCAAGGACCGCGTTCGAGATCGGCGTATCAAGCTCGTTCTGCCAATTCACGGTCACGGTGACAGGCTGGCCGGGAGTGATCACTGCCGGCTTCCCGCTGTCATCGCCGTTGACCGCGACCGAGAGGCCGATGAACGGCTGCGCGATCGAGACGAGCTGGCTCTCTGTCGCGAGCGGCACGCCGGCGTCCGTGCTCGTGGCCGACTGCGTACCGACTTCGAAGCGGAAGGTCCGCTGGTCGCCCGGCTGGCCCGCGAGGATACCGGTCAGCTGGATCTGCTTCACATCGCCGGGCCGCAGGTCGCCGAGGTTCCAGACATCGGGCGAGGAAGGCGTCGGGGTCGCGCCGGAGAGCGTGAAGCCGAACGGCGGGACGAGGGTCAGCTGCACGTTCCGGAGGACCGTGCTCGCGTTCGCGGAGACGGTCGCCGTCAGCGACATCGGCTGGCCGGGGATCGCTTCGGTCTTGCTGTCGATCGCGAGCGTCACCGGCGAGGCGCCGAACGCGAAGGTGTAATCCTTATCCGCCGTGAAGATGGCCGACGAGCCTTCGACCTGGTACTCGACCGAGACATTGATATCGCCCTGCTGCCCGCCCTGGCCCACCAGGACCGCAGAGACGGTCCCCTGCCGCGTGCCGCCTGCCGGGACCGTGCCGAGCGAGATGCGCTGGCTCGGCAGCGGGGTCGAGAGGTCGGTCACCGAGCGCGTGCCGGGCGGATACGTCACGACGAGATCGGCGTACTGCAGCGGCGACTTGTTGCGATTGGTCACCGTGATCTGCAGCTCCGCCGGCTCTCCGCCGACGACCGAGAGCGGCCCGTCCACCTGGATATCGATATTGCTGCCGCGCACGTCAGGCCCGAATCCGCCGGCGAGGTACCAGGCGAACGCGCCGAGTGCGGCGAGGAAGAAGACGATCGAGATACCGAGGAGCCACCAGAGGGCGCGCCTCGTATAGCGGATCGCGCGCGGCGCGATCGTCGACCCGGAGACCTGCGCGCTGTCGTCGGGATCCACCCAATCGTCCGGAGTATCCGGCGTGAGCCGCGGGAGCGAGTGCCGCTCGGCCCTGCCGAACCCGCTCGGCATCTTCCGCGAGTACATCGCGGTGCGGAGGCGATCGATCTTGCTTCGCATGGCCATATGTGGACAAGTATACCAGTTTCGGCGCAGCCTGCGGCGCCTCACGGATCACAGGTGCGTCTCCGCGAGCGCCTGGTTGATGCGCCGCACGAGCTGCGAGAGCCGCGCCTGGTGCGCCGCGAGCGCATCTTCCGCGAATGCGTCATCCGAGAAGAGCAGCGCGTCATCTTCCGTCGGCGCGACGTAGCCGAGCGCGAAGAGGATGCGCGAGACCGCGACCGCCTCGATGAGCGCCGGGTCCTCGCCCCTCTGCAGCGCCTCATGGGATGCGCGCAAGGTGCCCATGAGCGCATCATTGCGTTCCTCCCCGTGCACGAGGCGCGTCACGAGGGCCCCGATGCGCGCGAGCGCGAGCAGGCGCGGCCGCTCGCTCGGCGCCGGGTGCCGCGGCACCGCGCCAGTGACCCGCCAGCCGGCCTTGCCGCGCACGAGCGCGACATCGGCGAGCGAAAGCTCGGTCAGGGCGTAGCGCATCTTCGAGGCCTCCCGGCGCAAGCCTTGTGCGCGCGCGAAGAGCAGGCCGAACTCGGCCGTGTAGAGCGCGAGCAGGCGATCGGCTTCGCGTGCCGGCAGCGCGCGAAGCACGATCGCCTGGGTGCGATAGACCTTGTATGACATCGGTTATGCCGCGGGCGCCGCCACCTCGACCGAGAGCGTCTCGGCAGGCGCATACGCGAGCGATGCCGCGCGGGTCGCCGCGCTGATCGCTGCGCCCTGCGAGGCGACGACTGCCTGCCATTCCGCAGGGCCGTGCACGAGGACGGCAGCATCGGCGAGCACCGCGAAGCCCTGCGCCTTCCGCGCATCCTGGATCATGCGGATGAGCTCGCGCGCCCTCCCCTTCTCCTCGAGCGCCGGCGTGATCTCGGTATCGAGCGCCACGAATTCCCCGAGCGCGGAATCGACGCGCACTGCCTCGACGTTCACCTCTTCGGCAATGACCGCGCGGAGCTCCTCGCCGAGGGCCGAGCCGATCGAGAGGGCCGCGAGCGGCTGGCGCACCTTGATGCCCGCGCTGTCGCGCGCATCGAGCGCAAGCGTGACGATCGCACGCGCGCGCGCCATATCGCCGAGAAGCTGCGTATCGATATCCGAGCCGAGGGCCGGCCATTCGGCGAGATGCACGCTTGCCGCGTCGGCATCCGTGCGCAGCCGCAGCCAGAGCGAGTCGGCCGCGAACGGCGCGAACGGCGCCATGAGCTGCGCGAGCGTGCGCAGCACGTAGCGCAGGGTCGCGCGCGCCGCCTTCCCGTCATCCGTCTCCATGTCCTTCAGGCGGTCGCGCGAGCGCCGCACGTACCAGGTCGAGAGGTCGTCCACGAACGGCAGGAAGGGGCGCAGCGCGGCATTGAGCGCGTACGCATCGAGGCCGGCCGTCATCTCCTGCGCGAGCTCGCGCAGGCGCGCGATGATCCAGCGGTCGAGCACGTGCGCGCTATCATCGCGCGCGTCCTTCGCGCCGTCGCCGTAGAGCGCGAGCAGGGCCATCGTGTTCTCGAGGCGCAGGATCGCCTTCTTGTGCCACTCGTCCACGCCGCTTTCGGCGAACGCGAGGTTGTCCGCCTCGACCGCCTGCGAGGCGAGCATGTAGAGCCGGAGCGAATCGGCGCCGTAGCGATCGACCAGGAGCATCGGATCGGGATAGTTATTGAGCCGCTTGCTCATCTTCTTGCCATCCTCGGCGAGGACGAGCCCGTTCACGATGACGTTGCTGAACGCGCGCGACTCGAAGAGCGCACCCGCGAGCACATGCTGGTAGTAGAACCAGGTCCGCGTCTGGTCCTGTCCCTCGGCGATGAAGTCGGCCGGCAGCCGCGTCCGGAACTCCTCCTCGTTCTCGAACGGATAGTGGAGCGACGCGTACGGCACGGAGCCGGAGTCGAACCAGGTGTCGAGAACGTCGGGGATGCGCCGCATCGTGCCGCCGCATTCGCACGGGATGACGATCTCGTCCACGACATCCTTGTGCAGGTCATGCACGGCCTGCCCGCTCGCCGCCTCGAGCTCGCCGATCGAGCCCATGATCCGATCCGTCCGGCACTGCTCGCAGCGCCAGACCGGCATCGTGGTCGCCCAGAAGCGCTGGCGGCTGATGGACCAGTCGCGCGCGCCCAGGAGCCACTGCCCCCAGCGTCCGTCCTTGATGTGCGCCGGCGACCAGTTGATGCCTTCGGCATACGCACGGAGCGCGGGCTTGAGGCTCGTGACGTTCACGAACCACGAGCTCGTCGCGTAATTGATGAGGGGCGTATCGCAGCGCCAGCAGTGCGGATAGCTGTGCTCGTGCTTCTCCTTCGCGAAGAGCGTGCCGTGGTGCGCGAGGTACTTGATGATCTCGACGTCGGTGGCCGATTCGTCCTCGATCGGCTTCACGTGCAGGCCGGCGAAGTCCGTCACGTCCTTCGCGAAGATGCCGTCCATCCCCACGTGCTGCACGAACGGCAGCGCGTGCGCCTTGCCGAGCTCGTAGTCATCCTCGCCGAAGGCGGGCGCGACGTGCACGATACCGGTGCCTTCGTCGGTCGTGACGAAATCCGCCGCGTACACCTTCCAGCCGTTCTCGCGATCCTTCAAGGATCCATTCTGCCTGTAGTATTGGAATGGTGGCTTATATTTTTTTCCAAGAAGTTCAGAGCCAAGAAATGGTTCTGACACAGACTGCACTACAAATACGTCTTCAAAAGTGCGTCTGTATCTCTGACTATCGAATGCGGCTTTTGAAAGAATAAATTGTAGTCTTTCCAATTTCTGACCAGGTGGCGTCTCGATTCCAAGAGCTTTTATTGCAGGAGGAAGAGCTCGGGATGCATGCACCCGTACATATTCGATATCTATCCCGACCGCTAGCGCGACATTGCCTGGGAGGGTCCATGGGGTCGTCGTCCACGCTAGCAAATATGTACCCGGTTCATCATCTAATTCAAACATCACTGTTGCGGTCAGGTCCTTCACGTCCTTGTAGCCGTCCGCGACCTCCGACTGGCTGAGCGTCGTCTCGCAGCGCGGGCAGATATACATCACGCGGTAGTCCTCGTAGATGAGCCCCTTCTCGTAGAGCGTCTTGAACGCCCACCAGTCGCTCTCCATGTAGCTCGTGTCCATGGTGCGGTAGGGGTGCGCCATGTCCGCCCAGCGGCCGAGCCGCGGGATGATGCGCTCCCAATCCGTGATGTAGGTGAAGATGCGCTCGCGGCACAGGTCGTTGAATTTCTTCACGCCGAGCGCGAGGATATCCTTCTTCGTCTTCGTGCCGAGCTCCTTCTCCACGATGTTCTCGATGGGCAGCCCATGGCAGTCCCAGCCCCACTGCCGCTTCACGCGGAAGCCTTTCATCGTGTAGTAGCGCGGGATCGCATCCTTGATCGCCGATGCGAGGATGTGCCCGTAGTGCGGCAGGCCGGTCGCGAACGGCGGCCCGTCGTAGAAGGTGTACTCCTTCCCGCTGCGCGGCTCGCGCCGGACGGACTCCTCGAAGATCTCCTGCTCGTTCCAGAACGCGAGGATCGCCTCCTCGCGCTTCGCGGTCTCGCTCTTGCCGGAATCGGCAGCCATGATGCAGCTATCGTACCAGCGCGGACAAGCCGCAGCAATCAGCCAAACGGAAGCGCCCCGGGCCAGTGATGGCTCGGGGCGCGTGCATGATGCTATCGGGACCCAAAGGCGCGGAGCCCGGCATCGTCGGGCTTCGCCTGGAGCTTCGCGTACTCGACGCCGTCCTCGTCGACGGACCGGCATTCGACCGCATACCCCCACAGGTTCGCCAGGTGCTGCATGACGCGCCTCCCATCGTCCTCCTCGAGGAGCTGGCCGCGCGTGATGCGATGATCGAGCCGCAGCTTGCGGCTGCCTCGCAGGTTCACGCCGACGATCTCGATGTTGAGCCCGCTCGCGCCGGTGTCATACGCCCGCGCGAGGGTGCGGCGGATGTCGCGGTACCCGTGCTCGTCCCCGATCGCCTCGACGACGAAATGCTTCTCGTCCTGCGAGTCCGAAAGATGGAACATCCGGAAATCCCGCATCAGCTTGGGCGAGAGGAACTGCCCGATGAACGACTCGTCGCGGTAGTTCGCCCAGATGGATCGGAGCGTTCCCCACGGATCGCCGTTGCCGGCGATCTCGGGGAACCACTGCCGGTCCTCCTCGAGCTGCGCATCCGTCGAGGGCGTCCCGTCTTCGGCGACGCCCGTGCAGATCCTCTCGATATCCCGCATCATCGCGAACCCGAGCGCATACGGATTGAATCCGCTGTAGAACGGGTCATTGAACGCCGGCTGGAAGACGACATTCGTATGCGACTGCAGGAATTCGAGATAGTTCCCTTCCGAGATGCGCCCCTCCTCGAGGAGGCGGCGCATGGTGCGGTAGTGCACGTACGTCGCGCAGCCTTCGTTCATGACCTTCGTCTGCCCTTGCGGGTAGAAGTACTGCGCGACGTTGCGCACGATCCGCAGCAGCTCGCGCTGCCAGACGGAAAGCCGCGGCGCCCACTTCTCGATGAAGTAGAGGATATTCTCCTCCGGCAGCGCCCCGTCGGGGATGCCGCCGGAGTGCTGGCGCGCTGTCGTGCCCGCCTGGTCGCGGTGCGCGAATGCCGTCGTCCGCTCGAGGGTGTCATCCCAGTGCGCGAGCTGATAGCGGACGCGATCCGCTTCGCGAGCGAGGCGCTTCTTCTCGGTCGGGCGGCTCGTATGCGGGCTGCGGAAGACGCCCTGGCCCATGAGCGCGTGCGCCGCATCGAGCGTGAGCTCGACGCGCCTGACCCCGTACTTCTCCTCGCACTTCGCGACATACGCTTTCGCGAACTGCAGGTAATCGAGGATCCCTTCGGCATCCGTCCACTCCTTGAAGAGATAGTTGTTCTTGAAGAAGTGATTGTGGCCGAAGCACGCGTGGGCGATGACCAGGGTCTGCATCGTCGCCGTGTTCCCTTCCATGAGGAACGAGATGCACGGCGATGAGTTGATGACGATCTCGTATGCGAGCCCGCGCGCGCCTTTCCGGTAGAGCTCCTCCTGCCGCACGAACTGCTTGCCGAAGGACCAGTGCCGGTAGAATACCGGCATCCCGATCGCGGCGTACGCATCGAGCATCTGCTCGGACGTGATCACCTCGATCTGGTTGCGGTAGGTATCGAGCCCGAATTCGCCGAGCGCGATCGGCTCGATGGCATCGGTGATCCGGCGCAGCATGGGGAAATCCCACTCCGCGCCGGTGAATAGCAGTCTGCCGGCATCCGCGAGGGTCGTGGTCATGCGGCTGCTCCTTTGCGCTTGGGTTCGAAGAATGCGCGGAAGACGGGAAAGATCTCGTTCCGCTGATGCACGCGTTGCATGGCGAGCGGAGCGTCAGGCCCCGCCAGCCCTTCGTACGTCTTCCAGAGGGACGTGTCGCGAGCCTCTTCGGCTACGGCTTCACGGACCTCGAGATAGGCGAAGTGCTGCACGGCCGGGAGGATCGCGTCCGTCATGATGGACACGACCTCCTTCTCGTCGCCGTTCAGGTTGTCGCCATCCGATGCCTCGGCGGCGTAGACGTTCCAGACGCTCGGATCGTACCGCTCGCGCATGATGCGGAGCATCTCGATGAGCGCGGTCGAGACGATCGTGCCGCCGCTCTGCCTGCTATAGAAGAACGTGTTCTCGTCCACTTCCGACGCCTCGTGGGTATGCCGGATGAAGACGATGTCCACGTGCTTGTACTTCTTCGTGAGGAAGACGTACAGGAGCAGGAAGAACCGCTTGGCGAGGTCCTTCATGTGCTCATCCATCGAGCCCGAGACATCCATCAGGCAGAACATGACAGCCTGGCTGATCGGCCTTTGCTGCGGCTCGAACCGGCGGAAGCGCAGGTCCATCGGATCGATGAACGGCCTGCTGGCGAGCGTGCGGCGGAGCGCCTCGATCCGCGCGCGGATCGCCGGTACTTCCGGCGATCCGTCCGCTTCAGCCTCGGCGAGCCGCTGCTCGAGCTCTTCGAGCTCGCGCTTGAGCGGCTTGCGCAGGATGAGATCGCGTCCGAGGCGGTTCCGCATCGTCCGCGAGATCGCCATCTGGCTCGGCGTGCCGGTCGTGGCATACCCCGCCCGTCTCGGCTGGGAGAACTCGATCTGCTCGCGCAGCCGCTTCTTCACCATCTCCGGGAGCTCAAGGTCCTCGAAGAAGATCTCGAGGAACTCCTCGCGCGTGAGGAAGAACCGGAACGGATCTTCCCCGTCGCCCGTCGCGGCGCCGTCGTTGCCGCCGGATCCGCCGCCCTGCGGCCGCGCGATCCGGTCGCCTTTGCGATACTCCTTGTTGCCGTTGAGGACATGGTCGCGCTCGCCGGTGCCGGGCTTGATGCGGAATGCGGGCTCGCGCGTGCCGCCCGTCACCGGGACGGCCGTCTCGCCGTTGCCGATATCCCGGATCTTCCCGGAGACGGCGATGTCGGCGACCGCGCGGCGGACCGCCGCGCGCTGCCGTGCGAGGAACCGCTGCCGGTTCCCCAGGTTCTTGCCGCTCGGATTGAGGCGGCGGTCGATGATCTCGTATGACATCCCTGTTCCTTTCCGCGGCGTGGCCGCGCTCCAAAAAGAAACGCGCGGCGCCGCATGATGCAGCGTCGCGCGGGCGTTCGGCGCGCGGCCGGCAGGTCACCCTGCCTGCTTCACGCGCATGTACCATTCGACCAAGCGGCGCACTTGCCGTTCGGTGTAGCCGCGCGCGGTCATGCGCGCGACGAACTCGGTATGCTTCGTCTCGGTCTCGGTGTCCTTCTTGGTGCCGAACGAGATCACGGGCAGCAGGTCCTCCACTTGGGAGAACATGCGCTGCTCGATCACCTCGCGCAGCTTCACGTAGGACGTCCACTCCGGATTCTTGCCGCCGTTGCTCGCGCGGGTGCGCAGGCAGAACTTCACGACTTCGTTGCGGAAGTCCTTCGGGTTGGCGATCCCGGCGGGCTTCTCGATCTTCGAGAGCTCCTGGTTGAGGAGCTCGCGATTGAGCAGCTGGCCGGTATCCGGGTCCTTGAAGTCGAGGTCATCGATCCAGGCGTCGGCGTAGTCGACGTAGCGGTCGAACAGGTTCTGCCCGTAATCCGCATACGACTCGAGGTACGCCTTCTGGATCTCATGGCCGAGGTCTTCCGCGTAGCGCGGCGCGAGCTCGGTCTTGATGAGCTCGAGGAGATGCTGCTCCTTCTCATCCGGCAGCTGTTCCCGCCGGATGGATTGCTCGAGCACGAACATGAGGTGGACCGGATCGGCCGCGACCTCCGTCGTGTCGTAGTTGTAGGTCGCGGACAGCACCTTGAAGGCGAAGCGGGTAGAGATCCCGTCCATGCCTTCGTCGATGCCGGCCGCGTCGCGGTACTCCTGGACGCTCTTCGCCTTGGGATCCGTGTCCTTGAGGCTTTCGCCGTCATAGACCTTCATCTTGGAGACGAGCGTCGAGTTCTCGTGCTCGTGCAAGCGCGAGAGGACGGAGAACTGCGCGAGCATCGTGAGCGTCTCCGGCGTGCATGGCGCGTCGGCGAGCTCGGAGCCTTTGACCAGCTTCTCGTAGATCTTCTGCTCTTCGGCGACCCGGAGGCAGTACGGGACCTTGATCACGAAGATGCGATCGATGAAGGCCTCGTTGTTCTTGTTGTTCTTGAAGCTCTGCCATTCGGCCTCGTTGCTGTGCGCGAGGATGATCCCGCTGAACGGGATCGCGCCGATGTTCTCGGTGCCGATGTAGTTCCCTTCCTGCGTTGCCGTCAGCAAGGGGTGCAGCATCTTGATGGGCGCCTTGAACATCTCCACGAACTCGAGCACGCCCTGGTTGGCGCGGTTGAGCCCGCCGGAGTAGCTGTACGCATCCGGATCGGCCTGCGAGTAGTGCTCGAGCTTGCGGATGTCCACCTTGCCGACCAGGGACGAGATGTCCTGGTTGTTCTCATCGCCCGGCTCGGTCTTGGCGACGGCGATCTGCCGCAGCCGCGACGGATTGAGCCGGACGACGCTGAACTTCGTGATGTCGCCCTCGAATTCCGAGAGGCGCTTGAGGCACCACGGGCTCATGAGCCCGGTGAGCCGGCGCGTCGGGATCCCGTACTCGCGCTCGAGCAGCGGGCCCATCGTCTCGGGATCGAAGAGCCCGAGCGGGCTCTCGTAGATCGGCGAGAGCTCGTCGCCGGCCTTCAGCACGTAGATAGGCTGATCTTCGATCAGCGCCTTGATCCGTTCGGCGAGCGAGGATTTGCCGCCGCCGACCGGCCCGAGCAGGTAGAGGATCTGCTTGCGCTCCTCGAGGCCCTGCGCGGCGTGCCGGAAGAACGCGACGATCCGCTCGATCGTCTCTTCCATGCCGTAGAACTCGGCGAACGCCGGATAGGTGCGGATCGTCCGGTTAAGGAAGATCCGGCCCAGCCGGGGATCCTTCGCGGTGTCTATGATCTTCGGTTCGCCGATCGCGGCGAGCAGGCGCTCGGCCGCAGTGGCGTAGCGCAGCGGGTCCGTGCGGCAGCCCTCGAGGAATTCCTCGAGGGAGAGCTCGTTCTCGCGGCGCGATTCGAATGCTTTCGCATACGTCGTGAAGATGGATGCAGTCCCCATCGGGACCTCCCTGTCCTGTGTTGAGTTCCGATAGTCAAGGAACTTCACGCAATCCCCATGGATCCCGTGTCCTTTCTGCAATCTATCGCTCGGGAGCGCAATGTCAATGATGGCGGCTACATCTTCTCCGGCGCCTCGATGCCGAGGAGATCGAGCGCATTCCTGAGCGTGCGGGCGACCGCGCGCGTGAGCGCGGCGCGCGCGGCGGCGCGATCGCTCCCGAGCACCCGCTCCTGCGCATACCAGCTGTTGTACCGCGACGCGAGCGCGTTCGCGTACTGCGCGACATGGTGCGGCTCGCATGCGACCTGCGCGCGCAGGACGGCTGCCGGGAACCGCATGAGGATGCGCGCGATGGCGCGCTCGCCGTCGCTCGCCGGCGCCGCCGGCGACGGCTCGATGCCTTCTGCCGCTGCCGCTGCGACGACCGAGCAGGCGCGCGCATGCGCGTACTGCACGTACGGGCCGGAATCGCCTTCGAGCGAAAGCGCGCGCGCCTCGTCGAAGACGATGTCCTTGCCGATCCCCTGCCTGAGGATCTGGAACTTGATGGCGGCGACGGCGATCTGCTGCGCGAGCTGCTCAGGATCGTCCGCCTTGCTCTCGCTCGCGCGCCCCTTCGCCGCCTCGATGAGCTTCATGAGGAGCGACTCGCCAGTGATGACATCGCCGGTGCGTGACGACATCTTGCCGCTCGAGAGCCGCATCATGCCGTGCGTGATATGGCGCACTGCGGCCGCAAGCTCCGGCATGATCCGCATCGCCGCGGCGCGCATCACCTTGAAGTACTCCTGCTGCTCGTTCGCCGTGACCGTGATCGAGCTATCCGCCGGCCACGTATCCGCCTTGAGCCTGATGAGGCCGAGGTCCTTCGCTTCGTAGGTCGGCAAGCCGTCGCGCGTGATGAAGACGCGGGTGTGGAGCCCGTCCTGCTCGCCCCTGTAAACGGTCGCGCCATCGCTCTCCTCGAAGACCTCAGGATGCCCTTCCACGAGCGCGACGCCGATCGGCGCGGTCTCGCTCTCGAAGAAGTAGTGATCGAACCGCGTGCCGAGAAGCGCGTAGAGCGCCTCGAAGTGCGCGAGCGACTCCTCCCTCCCCTGCCGGTACAGCGCGTCGATCGCGGGGTCGGATTGGTCGTAGACCTTCCGATTGATCACATCGATCTCCTCCTTGTGCGCCTCGTACTCCCTGGCGCCCAGCGCGTACGCTTCGCCCCATGCGAGCTCCGGCTCCTGCAGCTTGCCCCAGAGGGCGCGCGCGACATGCGGGCCGACATCGCCTTCGTAGTTCGCGCGGAAGACGCTCGCGCCGGCGGCTTCCGTCAGGCGGGCGATCGACTCGCCGATCGCATTGCTCATGAGGTGGCCGATATGGAATTCCTTGAACGGGTTCGGGTCGGTGTACTCGATCATCACGCGCGTCCCTGCCTGCGAGCCGCTGGTGCCGTACCGCTCCCCGATCGCGGCGACAGCATCCCCGAGCGCAGCATCCGTCAGCGTGAAATTGATGAAGCCGGGACCGGCGGCCTCGATGCGCTCGATGCCCTCGATGCTCATGAGCATGCTCATGAGCACGCGGGCGAGCTCATGCGGCGGCATGCCCGCCGCCTTGGCCGCGACCATCGCCGCGTTGGTCGTGATATCGCCGTGCGCGGCACCCTCGATGAACTCGACCGTGACGCCGTCCGCCGGGAGCCCCTTCTCGCCGAGCGCGCCGAGCACGCGCTGCCGAATCGTATCGATCATGGCTGCAGTATGCACTACGAACCCGAGCGCTGCTAGAAGAACGAGTCCGGGATCGGATGCGCGTTCGCGAGCGCGCGCACCTCGTCGCGGACCGCCGCCTGCGCGGCAGGGTCGTCCTTCGCCGCGAGCGCGTCGAGCATGAGCTCGGCGACGCGCGCGCTCCCCTCCTCGTCGAAGCCGCGCGTGGAGATCGCCGGCGTGCCGAAGCGGATGCCCGACGGATCCAGCGGCGGCCGCGGATCGTCGGCGATGACGTTCTTGTTGACCGTGAGGCCCGCCGCGTCGAGCAGCGCTTCGGCTTCCTTGCCGCTCACGCCGAGGCTGCCCATCACATCGGCAAGCAGGAGATGATTGTCGGTCCCGCCGCCGATCAGGCGCACGCCGCGCGCGCGGAACACGCGCTCCATCGCTTTCGCATTCGCGAGCACCTGCGCCGCATACGCGCGGAAGGAAGGCTCTGCCGCCTCGCGGAACGCGACCGCCTTGCCCGCGATCGCATGCATGAGCGGGCCGCCCTGGAGGCCGGGGAAGAGAGCTTTGTCGATCCTCTTCGCGATCTGCGCGTCATCGCGCGTGAGGATCAATCCGCCGCGCGGGCCGCGCAGCGTCTTGTGCGTCGTCGCGGTCATCACGTCGAAACCGGCATCGAGAGGGTTCGGCAGCGCATGGCCGGCGATGAGCCCTGCGATGTGCGCGGCATCCATCACTGCGAGCGCCCCTGCCTCATGCGCGATCGTCGCGAGCCGCTCATAGTCGAGCGCGCGCGGATACGCCGAGAAGCCGGCGAGCAGGATCTTCGGACGCTCGGCGAGCGCGAGCTGCCGCAGCGCATCGTAGTCGATCGCGCCCGTGTCCGGATCCTGCATGCGGTAGCGCACGAACCGGTAGAACGACGCGGCAGCAGTGACCGGCGCCCCGTGCGTGAGGTGGCCGCCATGGCTGAGATCCATGCCGAGCACGGTATCGCCCGGAGCGAGGAGCGCGAGGTACGCGGCAAGGTTCGCATTGCTGCCGGAGTGCGGCTGCACGTTCGCGAACGCTGCGCCGAAGAGCGCCTTCGCGCGCTCGATCGCCAAGGTCTCGATCGCATCCGTGAACTCCTGGCCGCCGTAGTAGCGCCTGCCCGGATAGCCTTCCGAATACTTGTTGGTGAAGACCGAACCCTGCGCTTCGCGCACCGCGCGCGAGACGTAATTCTCCGACGGGATGAGCTCGAGGCCATCGGCTTCGCGTTCCGCCTCGCCCTTGATGGCCGCATACGCGTCCGGGTCCTCGGCCTTGATGCGCTCGTAGTCCATGCCGCGCAGTATACCTGCAGGGCGCCTGCGCGCTACTTCCCCGTGCTGCCGAAGCGGCCTTCGCCGCGCTCGCTCGCCGGCAGCGACTCGGCCTCGATGATCGCCGGGTGCATGACCGGGACGATGAGCAGCTGCGTGACCTTCTCGCCCTTCGCGAACGCGTACGCCTCGCTGCCCGTATTGAGGACGGTGACCATGAGCTCGCCGCGATACCCCGCATCGATGCAGCCGGCGATGATCGTGAGCCCGTGATTATTCGCGAGCCCGCTCTTGTCCCAATAGAGGCCGACATGGCCGTCCGGGATCGCGACCGCGATCCCGGTGCGGATCGTCGCGCGCGCGCCGGGCGCGATCGTCACGTCCTCGCACGCGTGGATATCCATCCCTGCATCATCCGCATGCGCGTAGTGCGGCAGCTTCGCATCCGGCACGAGCTTCTTCACGGAGAGCTCCATGCGATCGATTGTAGCAAAAAGGAATGCCGCAGGCCCATGGGCCTGCGGCAATGCGCATCACGTCTGCTCGAGCAGGAGCGGACTGACGATGGAATGCACCTGCCGGTAGACGTCATCCGCCGGACGGTCAGCATTGATGAGGACGCCGTCGATCGAAGGCAGCTCGATGAACTCGAGCATCGCGTTCCGGACCGCCCTATGATACGCGACCGTCAGCTCCTCGAAACGGTTGGTATCGCCGCGCTTCCCTGCCCGCGCAAGCCCCACGTCGGGCGACACGTCGAAGATAAGGTAGAACGGCTCGATCCCATCGAGCGCGAGCGCGCGCTGCTGCCAGAACGCGGGGATGAGGTCCGGCCGGTTCGCGGCACGCACCTGATAGCTCCATGTCGAGGTATCGAACCGGTCGCAGATGAGCGTCACGCCGGATTCGATCGCCGGGATGATGACATCCTCGAGATGGTAGCGGCGCGCCCTCCAGAACATGCCGAACTGCTCTTCCGGCGGGAGCGCGCCCCCTTCCGCCGAGAGCAGGAACGTCCTGATCTTCTCCGCCCGCGGGCAGCCGCCAGGCTCGCGCGAGACCATGATCCTCTCGCCGAGCTCGTCCTTGAGGCGCCGCAGCGTCGATGATTTTCCCGATCCTTCGCCGCCGTCGAAGACGACGAACGATCCTTTCTTGCCAGTCATGATCAACCCTCCATTACCTGGAGCGATAGTACGTACTGCTATCCGATAAGTAAAGGAGCGGGCCTTAGGCCCGCTCCGTGCGCCAGCGCTCCTGAAGCGCGAGGACGGCGCGCGTCTGCTCGGTGAGATTGAGCTCGAGCGGCCGGTCGACCCATGCGAACTCCTCCGCGCTCTCCTTCGCGCCGGGCGAGGGCATGCCGATCAGCTGCCAATGCTGGCACGCGAACGCATGGAAGCGGAACGTCTCGCCGAGAGGGGGCGCCTCGAAGATGCCGGCATGGATGGGCCGCAGCGTCCAGCAGATCCCGAATGCGGGCCCGTTCATGATCGCGCGCCGCAGCGTCCGATCGAGCGGCTCGTCGCCGGCACGTTCCCCGCCCGGGAAGGACCAGGACCCGTCGCGGAATCCGAGCAGCACCCGGTCATCCTTCTCGACCAGGAGTACGGCCACCTGCCGCACGCGATCATGCGCCGCGCGCGGGAGCAGGTGCGCAGCCAGGCTCCGCAGCTGCGTGCGTGCCGCCCTGCGAGAACGGCTGCTATCGTATGCGAAACGATCCATCAGGACCTCCGTTCGTACTGACCTGCGCGCAGTATCGCAGAGGCGCGGGCACGCCGCTAGACAGCTGGATTTGAGTCAATTACTGTTGACCTGCAACCAGCTGCTCCTCGCCGTACGATTCCCCTGTCATGCACTTCATCCAGAAGCACATCCTGCGCGAGCTCGCGCAGCACGCGTCCCGGCGCTACGGGGAGCTGCAGCCGCAGCGCATCCCCAGCAATACATTCTCCTACCACCTGCGCAAGCTCATCGCGGGTGGCTTCGTGAAGAAGGTGCGGGACGGCTATGCGCTCACGAGCAAGGGCGTGCACCTCAGCACGACGGTGCACTTCGAGGACTACTCCGTGCGCATCCAGCCGAAGATCGTCACGCTCATCGCCTGCCGCGACGCAGCCGGGCGCTTCCTCATGTACCGGCGCGCGAAGCAGCCGTTCCTCGGGATGATCGGCTTCCCGTACGGCAAGGTGCACCTCGGCGAAACGGTTGCGAAAGCGGCAGCACGCGAGCTCGCGGAGAAGTGCGGCACGCACGCGACGCTCGCGCACAAAGGGATCATCTACCTCCTGGTGACGGACGCGGCCGGCGAGATCATCGCGCACATGCTCGCGCACATCTTCCTCGGCACGGCGCCGCGCCAGGAAGGCGCGCCCGCGCCCGCCGGCTTCGGCACGACGCACTGGATGACGCGGCAAGCGCTCGCCGAGGCGGCATGCATGCCGGGCGTCTTTGACGTCCTGCGCATCGCGACCTCCCGCGCCCGCGGACTCGCGTTCGAGGAGCTCGCGTTCGCCTTCGCGCACGACGCATGAGAAACCGCCGCAACCCTAGGGTCGCGGCGGCATGATCATGCGGCTTCGCGGAAGTACTTCGCGAGCCGCGCGGTACGCTGCTCGCCGTAGTGCGAGCCGATGGATGCGCCGTAGCGCATATCCGGCACGCGCTTCATCCGCTCGAAGCGCACGCGCGCGATGATCTCGCCGTGCCGCACCAAGAGCGGCGAACGATCCGGCAGCGTCACCTCGAGCGTGATGGGCGCGCCTCGCGCGCCGCCCCACCCCGGATCGACGAACCCTGCCGCATGCACGCGGAACTCGCCGATGCGCGGGTCGACCGGCCGGAGCTCGGCCGCGTATGCGGACGGCACCCGGAGGTACTCGTTGGTAGTGAGGATATAGAACCTCCCGGGGACGAGCTCGATCGTACCGCCGCGCGCGTAGAGCGGGCGGAAGTACGATCGTGCATCCACCGATCCCTGCGCGCACGAGAGGTCGAGCGGCTGCAACCCGCCGTCGCACACCCAGCCCACGTGGCCGGTCTGCGCGAAGAGCGTCATGTGCAGCTTGTCGGCATGCGACCGCACGAGCCCGTACGGATACGGCAATCGGCCGCCGTCCGCATCGAAGAACAATCCGCCGTCCGCACGCGCATGCATGCGGCCCATCAGCGTCTCGCTCACGAACGACTGGCCGTCGATGAGGCGCAGCTGCGTGAGCGTCACGCCGGGCCTGACCCGGATCGGGAAGCTCTGCGGCTGCACGTACATCCACACGTCGCCCTGCCAGCCGGCCGGCTCGAGGGCATCGAACTTGGGAACGCGGTCTGCGACCACGCGCACGAGCACGTTGAGGCGGCCGGTCGTCGACTTCGGATTCGCATACGCGTACACGCCCTCGGGCAGCACGCACCGCCCGACGCGCACGAGGTACGGGACGCCCACATCGAGCAGGTACTCGTGCTTGCGCGAGTAGATCCGCTCGCCGTACTGATGCACGAGCGAGAGCACGTCATCGTGCTCCCCCGGCTTCATCACGTAGCGCATGCGGTAGATCTCATCCGTTACCGGCACGTCGATCGACGCGGGATTGACCCACTGCTCCTCGATGGCCGGGAACAGTCCCTGCCTCAGCAGCGCGCGCAGGTCCTGCGACGGCAATACGCCCATGGCTCTCTCCTTTCGAGAACTGATTGCTGGCACTGGTTGTACTATAGAACGAGTCTTTTCTCCACACACCACAACACGATTTGACATTGTGCGCACCGAGGACGAGCGGTAGGCTGCCGGCAGTCCACAGTACACTGAAAGGAAGGACGGCTATGGAACGGGTGCTCGAAGATCTCCGGCATATCCGCCGGCGCTTCAGGCTCTTCGGCCTGCCCGCGCAGGTCATCGTGCTCAATACCGGCGCCCTCGTGGGGCCGGACGGCGAAGCCATGCTCCAGGCGCTCCACTCGCGCTCGATCGGCGGCTTCGACCACCACTTCGCCGAGTTCCTGAAGCGCGGCGCCGAGAAGTTCATCCGATCGGCGTACATCGGCTACGGCCACCAGTCGATCGGCGACTGCGGCAGCGTGACCGTCTTCATCGAAGGCGTCTCCATGCTTGCCGCGAAAGCCATCCAGGACTCCCGGCTTTACAGCGGGCAGGAAGCTTCGACGCGCTACATCGACTTCTCGACGCAGCCGTTCATGGTGACGAACGGCGACTCGTCGCTCGTGGAGCTGCTGCGCGAGACGTATCTCTCCGTGAGGAGCGCGCTGCCAGAGCACCTGATCCGGCAGTACGCGCCGGCGCCGGACGAGAGCGACCAGAAGTTCGCGAAGAACATCGAGAAGCGGACGTTCGATATCGCCCGCTGCCTCCTGCCTGCCGGCGCCGTGACGAACCTCGCCTGGCACAGCAGCATCCGGCAAGCGAACGATCACCTCGCCTACCTGCGGCACCATCCGCTCGCGGAGGTCCGCATGATCGCGCGGAAGATCGAGGACGCGCTCGCGGATGCCTGGCCGAGCTCGTTCCCGGCCAAGCGCTATCCCGAGACCGAAGCGTACAACCGCCGGTACATGCGCACGCTCTACTACTACGAGCAGCCGGATGACTATTATCCGCGCGCATTCCGGGTGACAGCCGACCATGTCGACCGGGCGCTGCTCGCGACGTACCGCCCGGCGATCCTGAAGCGCCCGCCGCACACCGAGCTGCCGCGCGCCATCGAGGAGTGCGGCACGCTCCAGTGCGAGTTCGGGCTCGACTTCGCATCGTTCCGCGATATCCAGCGGCACCGGGGCGTCGTGCAGCGCATGCCGCTCCTGACGACCCGGCACGGCTTCGAGCCGTGGTACCTCGCGCAGATGCCTGAATCCATGGCGCATGGCGTGCGCTGCGCGCTCGAGACCGTCACGGAAGCGATCCGCTACGGCCGGCTCGGGGAGCTCCCGCCGGCTGAGCAGCAGTACCACATCCCGATGGGATTCGTGCTGCCGAACCGCATCACGGGCGGGCTGCACGCGCTCGCCTATCTCGCCGAGAGGCGGGCGCAGAACGACGTGCACCCGACGCTCGAGTTCAAGGCGCATGATCTCGCGAACGAGCTGCGGAAGCGCTTCGGCATGCCGATCTACACGAGCGACGAGCCGGGACGCTTCAGCAGGAAGCGCGCCGACCAGGATATCCGCCTCGCTTCCTGATACGAACAGGCCCGCGCCAATGGCGCGGGCCTTTTTTCGTCCCCCAGAAGGGCTGCGATTACTTGATGTCGATGCCCATGCTCTTCGCGGTGCCTGCGAGCGTGCGCTTGGCCTCCTCGAGATCGGTCGTATTCATGTCCTCCATCTTCTGCTGCGCGAGCTCGGTCAGCTGCGCATCCGAGATCGAACCGATCTTGTTCTGCGGCTTGGTCGAGCCTTTGTCCTTGCCGAGCGCTTTGAGAATGAGGCGCGATGCGGGCGGCTGCTTGTACGCGAGCTCGAAGCTGCGGTCATCGAAGACGGTCATCACCACCGGGATGATGTTGCCGGCCTTCTCCTTGGTCGCGGAATTGAACTGGTTCACGAACTCGCCGATGTTGACGCCGGCGGGGCCGAGCACCGTACCCACCGGCGGCGCAGCCGTCGCGGCGCCTGCGGGGATCTGGAGCTTGATGATCTTGGTTACTTTCTTAGCCATGGTTCAGAAGTTATACACTAAAATTAGATGCGCTGCACCTGATCCGCCTCAAGCTCGACCGGCGTCTCGCGGCCGAACATCGGGACCATGACGCGGACCTTCCCGCGCGCCTCGTCCACCTCGCCGACCTTGCCCTCGAGATCCTTGAACGGCCCGTCGATGATGCGCACCGCATCGTCGACCGAGAGGTCGATGGTGTGCTTCACCGCCGTCTCCTGCATGCGCGCGAAGAGCGCGTCCACTTCCGCCTGGGAAAGCGGGACCGCCTGATTGGCAGTGCCCACGAAGCCGGTCACCTGCGGCGTATTGCGCACGACGCTCCATGCGTCGTCCGACGGGATCATGTCCACGAGGACGTACCCCTGCAGGATCTTCTCGCGGACGTGCGTCTTGCGGCCGCCCTTCACCTTCACTTTCTTCTCGCTCGGGACGACGACCTCGAAGATCTTGTCCTGCATGCCGAAGGATTCGATGCGCTGCGTGAGATTGCGCGCCACCGCATCCTCGTAGCCGCTGTAGGTGTGGACCACGTACCAGCCGCGCTGCGCGCCATGAACTTGCTTTGCCATACGATTACTGCTGAGAGTTAGACGGGGTAACATCGGGCGCCGCATTGAACGCCGGGACCGTGCCGGTCGCGCTCGTCGTTGCCGTGCTCGGGGTCGTGCCGACCGCGGCAGCCGGGGAATTCCCGAAGCGCGGCGCATGGTCGAGCGCGGCGCGCACGCCGCTCGAGAACGCTGCATCGAAGACGCTGAGGTAGATCGCGACGAAGAGCGAGATCGCGACCACGATCAGCGTGAAGGCGACCGTCTGCGCGCGGGTCGGCCACGAGACGTGTGCCATCTCGCGGCGAGTATCCTGGATGTAGCGGACGAAGCGTGATGCCATAGGCTAAGAAGAAGCTAATCGAGCCAATTTTAAAACCCCTCGCGGGGCTTCGTATGGAGAGATGGTACCTCGCATGGCGCGGGCCGTCAAGCCGGTCACTTGAGGCGCGCGGCAGCGCGCAGCAGCGCGAGCGCGCCGCGCGCGACGCTGCTCTTCGCGAGCCGGTAGCGCACTGCCTGGCCTTCCCGGAATCCTTCGATGATCCCGCGTTCCTCGAGGCCCGCGAGCTGGTGGCTCGTCGCCGAGTGCGTGATGGCGAGCGCGTCGGCGATCTCGCCTACCGTGAAGCCGCTCGGGCGCTCGGCGAGGAGGAGAAGGAGCGCCGCGCGCGACGGATCGCCGAGGAACCGCAGCATGGCGGCCGCCTTTCCTGCCCCGCCGGCCTTCGCGCTACGCGCCATATGCCATGAATGCGAGCGCCGCGACGATACCCGTGACGATGCAGTAGACGCCGAACGGGACGAGCGTCTTCGTCTTGAAGTAGCGCGTGAGGAAGCGGACCGAGAGGTATGCAGCGAGCGCGGCGGCGAGCGCGCCCGCGATCATCGGAGCTGCGAGCTCCTGGCGCCCCGAGAGCGCGAGCCCCGGCAGCTTGAGGAGCGCGGCGGCCCCGATGATCGGCGTCGCCAGCAGGAACGAGAAGCGCGCGGCATCCTCATGCGAGAGCCCGGCGAGGAGGCCACCGCCCAGCGTCGCGCCCGTGCGGGAGAAGCCTGGAATGAGCGCGAGGCACTGCGAGAGCCCGACGAGGATCGCATCGCGCCAGCGCATCATCGCGAGCCGGGCGTCGCCCGTGATCGCGGCCCGGCCGGCGGGCAGCTCCCCTTCCTGCCGCGCCCGGATGCGGCGCAGCCGCTCGGCGATGAGCAGGAGCACGCCATTGCCGATCAGCACGAGGGCGATGAGCGCCGGGTCCGCGAAGAGCGCTTCGATCCGCTTCTGCAGCAGGAGGCCGATCAGCCCGGCAGGGATCGTCGCTGCGACCAGACGCCAGCCGAGCTGCGCGTCCACGCCGCGGGCGCCGCGCCCGATCAGCGTCCGCGCGATGCCGCGCAGGATGCGCACCCAGTCCTTCCAGAAGAAGAGGAAGAGCACGAGCGCAGTCGCGAAGTGCGTGAGGATGACGAAATCGAGGAATGCCGGGTCGGATTGGTCGATCTGCCAGCCGAGGAGCGTCGGCAGGATCACGCTATGCCCGAGGCTTGAGATCGGGAAGAGCTCGGTGATGCCTTGCAGGAGGCCCATGACGATCGCCTGTCCTACTGTCATGGCCGGAAGTATAGCATCAGCCTGGCCGTCCCTATGCATGCACGCAGCGCCGAGGCAAAGCCTCGGCGCTGCGTGTCAGAGCATCGGGGACGGCAGCTGCGTAAGCAGCGATCAGCCCAGATGCGTATCCGCTATTGGATCTCGTACGTGATCGTCACGTTCGAATCGATCTCGTTCTGCCCCGTCTGGATGTTCGCCGGCGCCGGCGCGTACGCTGCATCCGCCGCGCCCATGCTCATGGCCTTCTCGTAGATGACGGGGCCGCCGTTCTCGTAGAAGCTCGTCACGCGCACGAGCGAGACGCCGAGCTGACTCGCGAGGACCTTCGCCTTCGCCTGCGCATCCTCGATCGCCTTGTCACGCGCCTGCTGCTTCAGCTGGTCCTCGTTATCCACGGTGAAGGTGAGGCCGCTGACGTTCGTGGCACCCTTGCTGCCGACATTCGAGAGCACGTCGCCGGCCTTGCTCGTGTCCTTCACCTTGACGGTCACCGTCTCCGAGACGGTGTAGCCGATGATCGTCCCCGTATTCTGCGGGCAGTAGACGCCGGCCGCACAGCTCGTCTGCTGGTACTTCGGGGCAACGCTGTAATCGCTCGTCTGGATATCCGTATCGGCGATGCCGGCGGTCTGCTTGAGGTAATCGGTGATGCTATTCATCTGGTCCGTCACCTTCGCCTGCGCGCTCGCGACATCCTTCTCGGTATCCATGACCGAGAAGCTGAACTGCGCGACATCCGGCACGGCGAACACCTTGCCCATGCCGGTCACGTTGATCGTATTCGCCGGAGCGACCCCTGAGCCGATATAGCGGTACCCCTTGATCACCGAAGCGGTCTCGGCGAATCCCCACAGCGCGAGCGCGAGGAGCGCGAGCATGAGGAGCGCGCGCACGTTGCGGCCGCGCGCGAACGCGAGCGCGCCGCCGTGGTGGCCGCCATGGCACTCATGGCAGATCCCGTGCTCGGCGCAGATCGCGCCGCCGCAGGCCTCGCATGTCTTTCGTTGCGTATCATCGGTCATACATTCGAATGTTCGTCTTATGTTATGGCCGCAGTATAGCATCGGCCTTCATCGCATTTCGTGGCTATACACAAGAATGAAGCGCTCATTCTGCGCGCATCAGATCGCCGTCTTTTCGAGCGCCGGCGTCCCGCTCGCCGCGTCCACGCTGAACGAGACCCTGCCGATGATCGCGCCGTAGCCGGTCAGCACGTTCACGCGCCACTTCCCCGGCCGGGGATCGTTCTTCATCGAGTAGCCGCGGTAGCCGCCATCGCGCCCGCCATTGACCGGGAACGAGACCGTCGCTTCGGTCACCCACTGCCCGCTCGCCTCGTCGTACCGCTGCCACTCATGCGTGATGGTGAGCGAGAGCCGGGAGGGCGCGAACACCGACGTGTAGACGTACGCCGGGTTGCCATCCGAGAGGTGCAGCTGCGTGTTGTAGCTCTCGTACCAGTCGTACCACGGGCGCGGCTCCACGAAGGCGACATAGGCGTCGCCTTCCTTCGTGACCGCATGGGCGACGCCCGCGTCCATGAGCGAGAGCGGCAGGGGCGGGATCGCGCCGAGGAAGTAGAGTCCCGCGAATGCCGCCGCGATGCCGCCCGCGAGGATGAGGACGAACTCGCGCGAAGCAGCGGCGCGCTTCGGCACGAGGCGGCTGAGCAGCCAGATGAAGGCGACGAGGATGGCCGCGCTCTCGACGATGCTCGCAAGGAAGATCCACGGGCCGATGCGCCCGAGGAGGACCGGGAGGTAGAACGCGTTGTACGAGAGCAGGAGGAAGAACCAGAGCCCCATCTGGTACGGGAAGCGGCGATAGTTGTGGATGAAGACCTCGCTCACGATGAGGAGGAACGCGAGCACGACGACGAAGATCCAGTTCACTGCGAGCGATGCGCTCTCGCCGTAGAAGATGATGAGCCCCTTGAAGAGCGACCCGAAGGAGAATTGGATCACGAGCGGCATCACCGCCGCGATGGTCCGCGTGACCCAGCCGTGGAGCTGCCGCTCATCCGCGAGATGCACGAGGACGATGCCGGCGGCCGCGAGCAGCAAGTACGCGATGAGCAGGAGGTCGTTCCAGAGGAGATCGACGCGGGTGAAGATCTGCGTATCCACCAGGAAGCCGCAGATGAGCGCTGCCGGCACGATGAAGCGCTCATAGCGCTTCATCCATTCGCGCAGGCGGGCGGCGGCATGCCTCATCCTCGAAAGCGTGCTCATGCGCAAAGTATACCGCCGCGCACCCGTCATGCCCCGCGTGGTATCCTTCGCTGCATGTTCGGCTTCGATCTCGCCGCCACCATCATCGCGACCGGCTACGCCGGGATCGCGGCAGCGGTCTTCCTCGAATCCGGCACGCCGATCGGGCTCGTGCTTCCCGGCGATAGCCTGCTCTTCACGGCAGGGCTGCTCGCGAGCCAAGGCGTCTTCGGGATCTGGTGGCTGCTCCTCCTGCTCATCCCTGCCGCGATCCTCGGCGATATCGCGGGATACCTGATCGGCAAGCAGCTCGGCCCGCGGCTCTTCTCCCGCCCCGAGTCGCCCTACTTCAAGCCCGAGTATGTCGCCGAAGCGAACCGATTCTTCGTCCGCTACGGCGCCCGCGCGATCCTGCTCTCGCGCTTCGTGCCGATCGTGCGCTGCTTCGTGCCGATCGTCGCAGGCGCCGCACGGATGCCGCTCGGAGGATTCATGCGCTACAACGCGCTCGGCGCGCTGCTCTGGATCGCGGGCCTGCTCGAGCTCGGGTACTGGCTCGGACGCGTCATCCCCGATGCCCAGCGCTATCTCCTGCCGCTCGTCCTCCTCATCGTCTTCATCTCATTCATCCCGGCGCTCTGGCATCTCTACCGCATGCGCGTGCGCAAGGACAGCACGGAAGGCGCCGAGAGCGCACATCACAAAGATGATGATGCTGCGCCTGGCAGCTCATAAGGCGTGCTCGTCGCGGCGGGCGGCACCGGCTGGTTCCCCGATGCCCCGTAGCTGATCGCGAGCGCGAGCGCGGCAAGTCCGAGTATTAGCATGATGATGCCTGCATACGTACGTAATCGCATTACGGTCACATCGTAGCCTCCCGAGATGAACGCAGGGTGGCACTGCGCCTATCGCCACGAGAAGGCCTGCCCATCCGCTGGCGTTCATCCGGCCTCCATGCGCGAGAGCGGACGCTTTCCTGTACGGCGCGCGGAGGGGCGCTGCTATACTGTCCTCGCATGCGATTCCGCATACTGCGCTATCTCCATCGCCGGATCATCGTCCAGGTCGCGATCCTGCTTATCGTCGCGATCGGCCTCTTCATTGCAGTCGCGTACGATGCCGCTGAAGGCGCGATCGGGATCATCCCGGTCATCCTCGCCGCCCTTGCCGGCATCGCGGTCGGCTACGCCGCCGGCCGCATGTTCATCCTGCGATGGCACGAAGACACGCGGAAGGTCATCCTGCGCATGGACCGCACCGGCTTCATCCTGATCGCGGCCTACATCGTATTCCGCATCGTGAGCGGCCAGCTCCTCGGCGAGTACTTCGATGGCGCCGCTCTTTCGGCGATCTCTTTCGCGGTCATCGATGGGGTCCTCATCGGGCGGCTGCTCAGCCTCTGGCGCGGGATCGGGCGCGTCCTTCTCGCGCAGGGAGTGGCGCGCTGATGCGCTCGCGGATGTTCGTCGCCGTCTGCCTCGTCCCGCTTTACGGGGCTGCGGCGCTCGAGTCCCTCGCGCTCCTGCGGCAAACGAGCCGGATGCCTAGGCATCCGGCTCGTACCGACAGGGGCGACGTGAGGGACTCGAACCCTCGACCGCTCGGACCACAACCGAGAGCTCTACCAACTGAGCTAACGCCGCCATCTGCGAAGCATGTTCGCGCACCTGTTATAGCAGATTTCGCCATCCTCGGCGAATGATCGCGGGAAGCACGGCAGAGCGAACCGCATCGTACTTCCCGACCTACCGGTACGACGGCGCTGCCTCATCAGCGCCTGCGGCATGGTTCGCGAGCCGCGCGAGCGCATAGAGGAGCGAGGAGAGCCGGTTCGCGTACCGGAGCGTGTGCTCCCCGATCGGCCGCTCGCCGCGCTCGTTGAGGATGACCAGCCGCCGCTCCGCGCGGCGGCTCATCGCGCGCGCCATGTCGAGCCGCGCGGAGAGCTCCGTCGCGCCCGGCACGAGAAAGGTCGTGACTGGCGGCAGTGATGATTCGATGCCATTGATGATACCCTCGATTGCCGCCACGCTCGCCTCGGGAATGGTCTTGCCGGCTCCCGCGAGCTCCGCCTGGATGGTGAAGAGATGATCCTGCACCTCGTGCAGGATGGCCGCTGCGCTCTTCTCCTCCACGGGAAGCTCACGGGCAGCGACCTTGGCGAAGCCCACTATGGTCGTGAGCTCATCGAATGTCCCGAGCGCCTCGAAGATCGGCGAGGACTTCGGCACGCGTACGCCTGACGTGGTATCGAACAGCTTGCTCGTGCCGCCGTCTCCCTTGCCGGTATAGAACGCCATGGAGGCATGATAGCAAACGAACAGCTCCCTGCGGTCACCCGCCGGCAAACAGAATGCCCCGGCATGCATGCCGGGGCATTCTGTTTGCCGCTGTGCCCAGGACTGGACTTGAACCAGCACGCCTTTCGGCACTACCACCTCAAGGTAGCTTGTCTACCAATTTCAACACCTGGGCATTCGTACGACCGCTAGTATACGCGGTCGCAGGTGCGTTTTCAATATATGAAGAAGGCCTACGCGGCCTTCTCCTCGGTGCTCGCTTCTGCGGCAGGAGCATCTTCGGCAGGAGCTTCCGCCGGTGCCTCCGGCTGAGCCGCAGCTTCTGCGGCAGCGGCAGCCTCAGCGGCCTGCTTCGCCTCCTCGGCAGCGGCGGCTTCTGCAGCGGCGGCGGCTTCGGCCTTCGCGGCAGCCTCTGCTTCCGCAGCAGCTTCCGCCTCGCTCTTGGTCGAGATGTTCACCATCTGCATGCGGCGCAGGGTGCGGCGCGCCTCGCGGGCGACCTTGTCGCGGATATGGTAGAGCTTCGCGCGGCGGACCTTCACTTGCTTCACGATCTCGATGCGATCGATCAGGGGCGAGTAGAGCGGGAACACCTTCTCGACGCCGATGCCGGAAGCGACGCGGCGCACGGTGAACGTGCCGCCCGGCTCGCCGCCATGCTTCACCGCGAGGACCAGGCCCTCGAAGGCCTGCAGGCGGGTCTTGCCCTTCTCCTCGATCTTCTGCCAGACGCGGACCGTGTCGCCTGTGCTGATGCCGAGGTTCTTGCGCTCGTCCATGTTGACGGGCGAAATGGCGATGCCGTTGGTCATAACGGCGGTACTGTAGCATGCAGCGTACCCCAAGGCAAGAATGTCACGCCGCCCCAAGCGCCGCGAATGCGGCCTCGAGATCCTGCGGCACAGGCGCCTCGAACACCCGCTCCTCCCCCGATGGGAGAGTGATCGCGAGGCGGCGCGCGTGCAGCGCGACGCGCCCGATCCCGAAGCAGCACGGCCGGTTCGGCGCATAGAGCGCGTCGCAGACTACCGGATGGTGGATCGCCTTGAGGTGCACGCGGATCTGGTGCGTCCGGCCGGTCAGAGGCTCGGCCTCGAGATGCGCGATCGCCTCGCCTTTCTCGTCACGTCCGCGCGCGAGCACGCGCCAGCGCGTCTGCGCGTTCCGGAGCTCCCCGCGTGCGCCTGGCTGCGCGCTCCAGCGCCGGAAGTCGCGAGGCGAACGCCCGATCGGCTTGTCGATGAGCCCGCCGTCCTCCTTCGGGTGCCCGTATGCCAGCACGTCGTACGTCTTCTTCGCGAGCCGCTCCTTGAACTGCTGCTTGAGGTGCGCGAACGCGCGGTCATTCTTCGCGACGATCATGACGCCGGAGGTCTCACGGTCCAACCGGTGCACGATCCCCGGCCGCGGGATGACAGCGCCGCTCGGAGCCGTCCACGGCTCCCCCACCTCGGTGATGGATGGATCGCGCGCGATGAGCCAGTCGGCGAGCGTCGGCTCCGTGCTGCGCCCATCCCCATGCACGATGAGCCCGGACGGCTTCGCGAGGACGAGGACATCCGCATCCTCATAGAGGACGCGGGGCTCGCTATTTCCCATGCCGGCGCTCGCGGACTGCATACGTATCTAGTATGCGATCGAACTCGTCCGGAGTGAAATCCGGCCAGAGCGTATCGGTAAAGAAGAGCTCGCTGTACGCCGCCTGCCAGAGCAGGAAATTCGAGAGACGCTGCTCGCCGCTCGTGCGCACGATGAGATCCGGGTCCGGCATGCCCGCGCTCCAGAAGCGCGCAGGAAGCGAATCTTCGGTGATCGGCTCGCCTGCCTCGGCGAGCAAGCGGGCGGCCGCGGCGATTTCGGCGCGGCCGCCATAGGAGAATGCGATCCAGAGCGTGCACGCCGTATTCCCCGCGCTCTCCTTCTCGACCGATTCGATCGCGTCGCGCACGGCGATCGCGAGCCGCTCGCGCTCCCCGATGAAACGGATCCGCACGCCCTCTTTCCGCAGGCGCGAGAGCTCCCCGCGCGCGCCTTCGACGATGAGGCTCATGAGGAACGAGACCTCGGTTTCCGAGCGCTGCCAGTTCTCGCTCGAGAATGCGTACGCGACGATGTGCGCGATCCCGCGATCGCGGGCATGCAGCACGATGCGCGCGAGCGTATCGGCGCCGGCGCGGTGCCCTTCGAGCGCCGCCGTGTCATGACGCAGCGCCCAGCGGCGGTTCCCATCGGGGATGATGCCGACGCACAGCGGGAGCGATGCCTCGTCAGTCATTTGCAGAGCATGGACGAAAACGGGTCGAGGGTCAACCCGCAGGCATTCCGCGGGAGCTTCATCTAGCATGGCGCTTCGGCGGGGGCGACGTGCGGCTTTCGTGTCCTGCTCACCGCAGAAACATGCGCGCCGGAAGCTCCGCGCGTTCGCTTCCGGCGCGCTGCCTTTGTGGGCGATGCAGGACTCGAACCTGCGACCTTTTCGGTGTAAACGAATTGCTCTACCAACTGAGCTAATCGCCCGTCCCATCAGCCTACATGGCGGCGGGTGCGGGTCAAGCGGAACCGGAAGCGGGCATCGGTGCCCCCGGAGGGAATCGAACCCCCATCAAGAGCTTAGAAGTCTCCTGCTCTATCCATTGAGCTACAGGGGCAGACGGGCCGGTGCCCGCCAGCGTCATGAGCGTACCTGTCCTACTTCGCGGGGTCAACGATAGCGGCAGGGTGCGCGACTAAGCCATCGTACTGCACGTGCCGCTGCTGATACGTCTCGAGCACGCTTCTCAGCTGGTCGCGGTCGATCGAGAGCGGCGCCGCTGCTGCATCGGCCGCATCATGCTCCTCGTGCTGCGCGAGCCAGAGCTGCCAGCCGCCGTAGGCCAGCATGCATCCCACGAGGACGAAGCTTGCGCGCACGGTGCCGTACCAGAGCGCATCGGTGACATGCCGGATGACGAGCGGGTCGAACCGGTTCTCGCGCAGGAGGGTGAGTGAAGAGAAGAATCGCATACTACTGCCCTGTGGCATCCGCGGTCTCAGTGTACACCGCGAGCTCGACCGTCATCGTCCACGGCGCGCCCTTCGTCGCGCCGCGCTGATCGAGCGAGACGGAGTCGATCGCGAGCGGTACGGGAAGCGCCTCGAGGAGCGTGAGGAGACGGTAATCCTCCGCGAAGGAGCCTTGCGCCGTGAGGTCGACCGTGAGCGTCTCTACCGATCGCCCGCCGACCGTGAGGGTGCCGGGCGCGATCGAGGTGATGCTTGCGTCCGCGCCCGCATCCGTCGCAGCGCCGCGGATGAGCGAGACGATCGAGACAGCGGACGCATCGGCGAGCTCCGAGAGCTGCGCGCGGTCCGAAGCCGTGTCGGAGAGGATCTCCTTGAGCGTCTGCGCGTACGCGGCCTTCGCGCGCGCGAGATCGCGCTCGTCCGTGGTCGTTGCGAGCTGTGCGCGCAGCCCGCCGACCGAGAGCACCATCCACCCGAAGGCCGCCCATGATGCCGCGAGCGCCGCGAGCGAGATGGCCGCGAAGATCCAGAGCCGTGTCGTGCGCGTGCGTTGCATGGTCAGAATGTGCCGCGTACCTCGTAGGTGACCGCGTTCGTATCGGCATGCGCGAGCGCCGAGATAGGGATCTCGACCGAAGCGAATCCCGGGATTGCCCGCAGCGCGGAGAGGTAGGCCGTCTGATCGGCCGCATGCGCCGTGATGCCCGAGATGCTGAGCGTGGCTTCGGTGCTCGATCCCGCCTTCCCTGCCGCATAGTCGAGGCGCGCGAGCGTCATGCCGGCAGGCCGGCTCTCGATGACGGTGCGGATGGCGCGGGCAGGATCATGCCCAGGCGCAGCCATGCCGCCGGCGACCGCAAGCTGCCGGTTCGCGGTGATGATCGCATCGCGGTCATCCTGCTGCTGCGCTGCCTGCGACCCGTTGAGGGCAGTCAGCTCGTAGGCGATGGCCGCCTGGCGCGTCTGCAAGGTGAGATACGCGGGCATCAGGGCGAAAATGCCGACCAGCCCCAATCCCGCGAAGAGGAGCGCGACCGCGATCAGGATGCGCGCGATCGCGCGCATGAAGATCGTCTTCTGGACCGGCACCGACAGGAGGTTCGCCATAGCTTATGCGCCCCGCAGGGCCAGCCCGATCGCCGTCGCATACCCGAGCGATGCCTTGCGCTCGATCGGCGGGATGTATTCATCGAACGAGCAGACATTGCGCCACACGTCGACCAGGGCGGCGGGCGCCTGCACGCGTGATGCGAGGTACTCCGGGAGCCCCTTGAGGGTCGCGCTGCCGCCGGCGAGGAGCACGCGGGCGACCGGCGTCACCCGCTTGCCTTCCTCATTGCGGCGCGTATCCCAGTAGCGGTAGTGGCGCAGGACCTCGTCGGCGAGCGTTGCCGCCGTCGCGGCGACCACCTCATGCACGCGCGCATCATCGGTCGAGAGGAGCCCGATCGTGTCCTTGAATTCGTTCGCATCGGCCTCGCCGACGCCGAGCGCCCCCATGACCGTCTCGGTCAGCTTCGCGCCTCCCACAGCGACCGTATCCGTGAAGATCGGCATCCCGCGCTTGAGGATGGCGAAGCCCGTGCGCGCGCGGCCGAAATCCACGAGCAGGGAGACGTCCGCCGCATCGGCGGGGACGACTGCGCGAGCGATGGCGCGCGCCTCCACCTCGAGCGAGCGCAGCTCGATCCCGGCGGCGGCGAATGCCTGCAGGTACCCGTCCACGAGGGCAGACGGGAAGACCGACACCGCGAGCTCGATCCCTTCTTCCGTGGGGCCGACGATGTCGTAGTCGTAGATCGCCTGATTGACCTTGAGCGGAACGCGCCCTTCGAGCTCGAACTCGACCATGTGGAGCACCTCCTCGCGGTTCCCCGCTTCCGGCACGGTCATGCTGAAGACGTAGCCTGCCTCCTCGGGAAGCGCAGCATGCACGACTGAGGAACCGCCGACCTGCTCGCGCAACTCAGCGATCGCCGCGCCGAGCTGCGCCGCATCGCGTACGGAACCCTCCACGACCACCCCCTCCGGCAGCGGCAGGTGGCCATGCACGCCCACCTCCCATCCATGTACCGCAGGTACGAGCTCGATCCACTTGATCGAGCTGTCCGAGATGTCCACGCCGGCACCCACGCGCACGAGGATGGATGGCGTCGGGAACCACTGCGCGAGCATCCCATGCGGCTCTCCCTCGGCGCGCGCGTGCCGGACGCGCGGTGTCTCGATGCCTTGCATGCGTACAGTATATCGCATGCAGGTGCGCGAGTAGCGCGCCTACTTCGTCTTCGTGCCGGGCGGCACCGGGCGATCCGGATGCAGAAGCGCGCAGCCGCCATCAGGCGAACTCGCGAAGAGCATGCCCTGGCTCTCGACGCCGAAGAGCACGCGCGGCGCCAGGTTCACCACGTACGGGCACTGCTTCCCCACCAGGTCCTCGGGCGCGTACCAGCTCGCGATACCGGAGACGATCGTGCGCTCGCCGAGCTCGCCGAAATCCACGGTGCACTTCAGCAGCTTGTCCGCACCCTCGATGCGCTCAGCCGCCTTGATCGTGCCGATGCGGATCTCCACCTTCGCGAAATCATCGTACGTGATCGCGGCGCCCGCCGGCTCCTGCGTCGGCATCCCGTTCGTCTGTTCGGTATCCATATGGTGCTACTCTACGCGCTCGGCGGATGCGCGTCCAGGTAGCGCTGCAGGATGATGGCTGCCGAGACGGCGTCGCTCTTCACCCCACCCGGCGCGAAGCGCGTCGCCTCCCGGCTGCTCCACTGCTCGTTCTCGAAGATGACCGGCGCATTGATGTGCGCCTCGAGCGCTTCCGCGAACGCGCGGATCCGAGATTCGACAGGATTCGCACCGCCGGACGCGATCGCCGGAATGCCGATCACCACGCGATCCGCATCCTCCTCGATGAAGCGCGCGGCGATCATGCCGATCGCTTTCTCGTCATTAGGGATGACCTCGCGCGCGAACGCGAACTGCCCGCCATCATCGGATGCTGCGAGCCCGATGCGCTTCTCTCCGTAATCGATGCCGAGATACTTCATGCGCGCATTGTACCCTCGCGCCGGCGCGCTCCCTAGCGTGCTATGCTTCCTTCATGGCCATCCGCATCAAGCGCGCGTACGAGAGGCCCGCGAAGAGCGATGGCGTGCGGATCCTGGTCGACCGGGTGTGGCCGCGCGGCAGGAGCAAGGAGGAGCTCAGGCTCGACCGCTGGGAGAAGGAGATCGCGCCGAGCACGGCGCTGCGGAAGTGGTTCGCGCATGACCCGGCGAAGTGGGCGGCATTCAAGCGCAAGTACCGCGCCGAACTCAAAGGCTCGCCCGTCCTTGCCGAGCTGCGTGCGCTTTCCCGCGCACGCACGGTAACGCTCGTCTACGGCGCCAAGGACGAAGAGCACAACCAGGCGGTCGCGCTCAAGGAATTCCTACGCTAACGGGATGCCGGCTGCACGCGCGACGACGCGCAGCTCGCGGACGCGCACAGCCGCCAGGCCGTGCTGGGGGACGTGCATCACGAACACCCGCGAGCCGCGCAGCAAGGGCTGCCATCCGTACTCGGCCGCAGTCGCGCCGATGAAGCGCTGGTATGGCGCTTTCCCGACGAAGCACACCACCAGCGGCTCCTCCTGTCTCACGATCCGGCGCAGACGGGCGCGCCCACGCGCCTCTTCGCCGCGGGCAAGCTCGGCGATGCCGCGCGTCGGGCGGTCGATCATGTTCACGAACCCGAGCCCTGCCCCCGCGCCGAAGCGCGTGCGGTACGCTGTGCGCAGCCCCTCATCGGAGCGCAGCTCGCTGCGCGGCTCCGGCAGGATCCCGGCATCCGAGAGCAGGTACCAGAAGAGCTTGCTGTTCGAGAACGGGATGCCGCGCGCGAACGATCCGTGGTGCGGGTTGATACCCACGAACAGGAGCCGCGCGCCCTTGTAGCGGTAGCGGATCATGCGCGGGGCTCCTCGGGCGCAGGATAGATGAGTACGCCCTTCTCCACCCTCAGGAACGGCGTGAGGCGGTGCGGCGTCGCGCTCGACAGGCTCATGATATCGAGCACCCGCCAGCCGCGCATCGTGAGCGCGTCCGCGATGAGCGAGCGGTGGCAGCGCCAGGGCAGCGCTTCGGCGCACATGAACGCGCTCCGGCGCGCCGTGCCGAGCGCTTCGAGCTCCGCGATCCCTGCCGCGAACCCGTCCGTCCCCATGTAATCCGCGTATCCGCGGAAGGAGGCGTTCCGCCACCCGGTGTTCACGGAATCCTTCCGGGCGCGCCGGAACCCGCCGAGCGTTTCGATGCGCTCGTAGCGTATGCCGTGCTCGCTCAGCGAAGCGGCGAGCCGTTCTTCCTCGAACTGCGGGTTATATCGCGACTTCGGGACCGTCCGGACATCCGCGACCTGCTCGATGCCGTGCGCTTCGAGGAGCGCGAGGAAATCCTCGAACGTGCGGTTGGAGTGGCCGATGGTATAGATCTCAGGGCGTGCGCTCGTACGAGGTGCCATGCGCTGAGTGTACCGCGGATGGCAGGCGTACGCCTCGCCGGGAGATTGTGCGCGTGCCAGCGGGCAGTTTATAGTAGCCGTACGGAGGGATGGCAGAGCGGTCTAATGCACCTGTCTTGAAAACAGGAGTGCCGCACGGCACCGTGAGTTCGAATCTCACTCCCTCCGCAGATGCCGATGCCGCGGTCGAGCCCCTCAGCCGCCGCTCTATCGGGCGCACTGTACGCCGGTTCTTGCCTAGAATGCCTCAAGCGGCTTCCCCTGCATGATCGCTTCCACTTCCTGGTAGCCATCCGGGTACGCGAAATCGTAGCGCGGCGGCAGCGCGAAGACGTAGCGCGCATTCTCGCCGAGCTTCGATGGGCCGATCGGCGCCGCCGAGACCACGAGGCTTCCTGCCGCGACTGCATCCCACTGCGCATGCGTGAAGATCATGATCGGGATGTCCTGGTACGGGTCCGCGGCCGTGTAGCGCGGATTGCGGATGAGGAGCTCGGGGCCGCTCGTCGCCTCCGCCTCGCCCGCATCGCCCGCGTGCATGCCGCCGTTCCAATCATCCGTCACGATCGAGTAGCCCCGCCAATCATCCGGCAGCGCGAACGAGAACCCGTACGCGTCGTTGCGATACTCGATCGTCCCGGACGCGACCAGCGGCGCGACTGAGAAATGCACGACATAGGGCGGCACGTTCGGAAGCGAGCTCGTCGCGATGAGGTCCACTGTGCCGTTCCCGTCGAACTCGTAGTAGTACGCCCAGCAGGAGGTGGAAGCGCCGTATGCGCCCGCAGCCGGCCCTGCGTTCGAGATCCAGCCCGCGCTCGCGGTGCCGCTCGCCGTGCGGAACGCGAGCATGCCGCCTTGGTTCGGATAGCGGTCCTTGGGAAGCATGATCGTGAGCCGCGACGTCGGCGTGACGCGCTCCGTCGCGCCGTTCGGGTACGCGCCGCACGCGGCGAGCGCGGATGCGTCCGCAGCATCCTGCCGCTCATATGCCGCGAGCCCCGCATACGTGCAGGCGAGCAGGCCTGCGACGACCACCATCCCGATGCCGATCGTGCGTACGCGCATAACGCATGCAGTATACATGCATGCACGTCCGTTGCGTACGGATGCACTATCATAGTGGATATGGGATTCGATCCGAGCAACGTGCAGGAGGTCGGTATCGGCGTAGCGGCCTTCGTGATGACGCTGACCACGATCTTCCTCTTCGTGTCGGCATGGCACAACAGGACCGCGCGGGCGCTCGGCTACGGGCTCGCAGCGCTCACGGTGTGGGGCTGGTTCGGCTTCGCTTTCCCGCTCATCGCGGATTTGTCGCTCGCGCGCGATGCGCGGCTCTTCTCCCTGATCGGCGAATCGGTCTCGATGATCCTCAATCTCCGCTTCGCCTTCATCTATCTCAGCGAGCAGCGCCCGGCGCGCCAGTGGGAGCGCGACCTCTACTGGATCATGCAGATCCTCGGCGCGGTCGTCCTCGTGATCTTCGCGTCGGACCTCGGCTCGACATCATACTTCGCGGGAGCAGCCGAGCCCGGCGCGCTGACGCTCGTGCGCGGCGCCTGGTTCAGCTGGTACGTCGCGTACTATTTCGCTGCATTCATCTCGATGGCCGTCTTCTTCTGCCGACGCGGCGCGGCGGAGACAGGCGCGATGCGGCGCCGGAGCCTTCTCCTCGCGCTCGGCATCTCCGGCGCGTATCTCATGGGCGCGAGCGGGATCATGCCATGGTACGGCATCGAGAGCGCGGTGCTCGCGCTGCCGCGCGCGCTCGCGGTCCCGATGTTCGCGACCGTCGCCTTCTATCTCATCATAGAGTACCGGCTGTTCAGCCTCCGCGTCGCCAAGGCAGAGGCATTCATCTTCGCTATCTGGGGCGTGCTCTTCTTCCGCATCCTCCTCGAGCGCACGGCGGCCGACCTCGTGCCGAACCTGTTCATCTTCGGCGCGGTCATCGTGCTCGGCGCCCTCATGATCAGGAGCGTGATGAAGGAAGTCGAGATGCGCATCGAGCTCGAGGCTGTCTCGCGCAAGCTCGCCACCCTCAACGGCTCCCTCGAGGAGACGGTCACGGAGCGCACGAAAGAGCTCGCGCGCGAAGAGCGCCATACCGAACTCCTGCTCGAGCAGCTGCCGGCAGGCCTCATCGAGATCGGGGCCGACGGGCGCATCGCGCGCATCAATGAAGCGGCGCAGCAGCTCTTCGGTGCCGCGCGCGCCGACGCGGTCGGGAAACGCCCATCGGCAGTCGGCGCGCTCGCATCGCTCTTCGGCGATGCGCTCGCGGCGCGTACGTTCGATACCGAGATCACCTCGCCGCAGCTGCGCGACCTGCGCATCACCATCGCCCCCATCAACGACGGGCAGGATGCGAGCTGGATCGTGATCGCGAGCGATATCACCGAGCACGCGGCGCTCGAGCGTGCCAAGAACGATTTCGTCGCCACGGCGGCACACCAGCTGCGCACGCCGCTCGCTGCCATCCGGTGGACGTTCGAGCTCCTCAGCGATGCGCGGCTCACGGAAAAGCAGCGCGAGGTGGTCGCGCGCGGCGAGGCAGGCGTCTCGAACATGCAGCGCATCGCCGAGGGCCTCCTCATGAGCGCCCGGACGGACCGCGGCGTGATCCGCTACGTCTTCGCGGACACGGACATCGCCGCGCTCGCCAAGGCGAGCATCGCGCTCCTCGCGCCGCTTGCCGCCAAGAAATCCATCACGCTCACGGATGAGGTCGACCCCGAGCTCCCGCACCTTTCCGCCGACGCGGAGCGCTTCCGGTTCGCGATCCAGAACCTGGTCGACAACGCCATCAAGTACACGCCGGAAGGCGGGCACGTCACGGTCCGCGCGCGCACGGAGAATGATGCGCTCGTGATCGCGGTCACGGATACCGGCATCGGCTTCTCCGAAGAGGACCGTACCCATCTCTTCGAGAAGTTCTACCGATCGCCGCGCGCCGTCGACATGGCCGCCGACGGCACCGGGCTCGGGCTCGCCATCGTGAAATCGATCGCGGAAGCGCACGGCGGCTCGATCACGATCGACTCCGCGCAAGGCAGCGGCAGCACGATCACGCTCTCCTTCCCGCTCTCCCGCGGGGATAGCTAGCGGACGCCTCTCCCGCGGGTGCTATACTAGGCGCATATGGCAGACACTGCCGAAAGCCCGTTCATCCTCGTCGTCGAGGATGATCCCCTGCTCTCCGACCTCATCGCGCGGAAATTCTCCGATGAGAAGATCGAGATGGAGTACGCGCCTACCGGCGAGATCGCGCTTGAGCTTCTCGGGAAGGAGCGCAAGCCGGACCTGGTGCTGCTTGATATCCGGCTCCCGGGCATCGATGGCTTCGAGGTCCTGCGCCATATCCGCAGCGACCCTGCGACGAAGGGCGTCCGGGTCATCATCTTCTCGAATTTCGGCGAGGATGCGGATATCGCGAAGGCGAAGGAGCTCGGCGCCGACAAGTTCGTCGTGAAGGTGTCCCTCTCGCTCGATGAGGTCGTGGACCTCGTCCGCTCGGCAGCAGCCGGCGCCTAGCGGCTCAGTTGCAAGCGCGCACGCGCCGCGATACGCTCGCGGCATATGTCGCCTCGGGAACGGTTCGAGATCGCGATCGTGATCGCGCTTCTCGCATTCCTGTTCGCAGGCACTATCTACATCTACCTGACCGGTCCCATCGCCCCTTTCTAAGGCGTGCGCGACGTCGTGGTCGCCGGCAGGAGCTGTATCTGCGCGGCGGTGACGCTCCCGTCGCTGTTCTCGGGGCCCGTTACGCTCACGCGCGCGCCGATCGCCACATCGGCGATCGGGACGGAGACGCTCTTCGAGACCCCGGTGGATGCGCCGTAGAGCACGAGCGACGAGCCGTTCTGCGTCGCGACTGTGATGCTCGAGCTGTCCTTGGAGAGGACCGTGCCCGTCACGATGCCGCCGCGCGCGCCGAAGCTGCCGCGCATGGACGCCGTGCCAGTGGCATCCGCGCCGCCGAACGCGCGTCCTGCCGCGAAGCGGGCGGCAGAGACCTGACGCATCGCGAAGATGCGGCTGCCGCCGAAGCCTGCTGCCGCACCGATGAGAAACGCGATCACTGCGAAGGTAATCAATCTCTTATCCATAGGTGCAATCTGCTAGCTGATAGATGCTACTCGTACCGCAGCGCCTCGATCGGGTTGAGGCGCGAGGCGCGCCGAGCCGGGTAGTAGCCGAAGACGATGCCGATCAGGGCCGAGACGCCGAACGCGAGCCCCACCGAGCCGAGACTGACCACCGTCGTGACCGCGCCCGTCGCATCCACGATGGCGGAGATCCCCCACCCCAAAGCGATCCCGATCACTCCGCCCACCACCGTGAGCGCGATCGCCTCGGCGAGGAACTGCGTAGTGATGTCCGTCCGCGTCGCGCCGATTGCTTTGCGCAGGCCGATCTCGCGCGTGCGCTCGGTCACCGTCGTGAGCATCATGTTCATGATGCCGATGCCGCCTACGAGGAGCGAGATGCCGGCGATCGCGCCGAGGAGCAGCGTCAGGGTCTGGCTGACCGATGAGACGGCGGAGATGAGGTCGTTCTGATTGAGCACGCTGAAGTCCGCACGTGCAGGGTCGCTGATGCCATGCCGCGCGAGCAGGAGGCTGGTGATGTCCGCCTGGACCTGCGTCATCGCATCCTGGCTCGCCGCTTCGACGCTGATCGAGTTCACGGACCGGGACCCGGTGAGGTAGCGCTGCGCAGAGAGCATCGGCACATAGATGACATCATCCTCGTTGCTGAAGCCGCTGCCGCCCTTAGGGGCGCTCACGCCGATCACCGTGAAATCGAGATTATTGATGCGGATGCGCTGCCCCACGATATCGCTCGTCGTCGCGCCGCTGTACCCGAAGAGGTTCGCGCTCGCTGCAGGGCCGAGCACCGCCACCTTAGCGGCAGAGGCCTCCTGGCTGTCCGTGATGAACGTGCCATCCGAGACGGCGACGTCCCGCACGGAAGCATAGCTCGGCGTCACCCCCATGACGGACGTGTTCGTGTTCGTGCCTTTGGCTGCCACCTGCTCGCGCGCGCTGATGGACGGCGCGACATTCGCGACGTCCGCGACCCCGGAGAGGATCGCGTCCGCATCGTCGGCGCTGAGCGATGCCGCGCTGCCGGCTGCCTGCCGCACGGGCGAACCCGGCGTGCGCTGCGCCCCCGGGGAGATCTCGATGAGATTGCTCCCGAGCGATGCGATGCTCGACTGGATGGCCGCTGTCGAGCCCTGTCCGATCGCGACGAGCGCGATCACCGAGGCGATGCCGATCACGATGCCGAGGATCGTGAGCCCCGAGCGCGCCTTGTTCGCCGACAGCGCGATATAGGTCTCCTGCAGGATGTCATTGATCGTCATAGTCGTCAGGGCGCGCCGTGCGGCGCGACCGGTTCGGCTGATCAGCGATGATCCGCCCGTCGCGGATGGTGATGATGCGCGTCGCATGCTCCGCGATATACGGCTCGTGCGTGATGAGCACCACGGTCGTGCCGCGCTCCTCATTGAGCCGCTGGAACGTATGGAGGACGAGCTCGCCCGTCCGCGTATCCAGGTTGCCGGTCGGCTCGTCGGCGAGGATCAGGACCGGGTCGTTCACGAGCGCACGGGCGATCGCCACGCGCTGCACCTGGCCGCCGGAAAGCTCGTTGCTCCTATGCAGGAAATGCGACTCCTTGAGGCCCGCAGCGAGGAGCGCCGAACGCGCGCGGAGCGCGCGCTCCTCGGGCGGGACACCAGTATAGATAAGCGGCAGCATGACATTCCGAAGCACCGTCGTTCGCGGAAGCAGGTTGAAGGATTGGAAGACGAAGCCGATCTTCTCCCTGCGCACATCCGCGAGCTGGTCGTCGCTCATGGTCGAGACATCGGTCCCGTTGAGGCGGTACGACCCGCTGCTCGGCGTATCGAGGCACCCGAGGATATGCATCGTCGTCGATTTGCCGGAACCGGACGGTCCCATGATCGCGACGAATTCCCCATCGGAGACTGTGAAGCTGACGCCCTTCAAGGCCTCGAAGGCGGCATCCCCCTCCCCGTACGTCTTCGTGATTCCTGCGAGCTCGAGCATGGGATCAGCCGCCGATGCGGATCGTGCCTGCGCCGCCGAAGCCGCCGCCGAATGCGCGGTTCGCGCCGCCGCCTGCCCCGCCGGCGCGCACGGCAGCGCCGCTACTAGGGCTCGCGCTCGCGCCGCGAGTGCCCGCGACGATGCGCTGGCCGTCCGTGAGGCCGTCCGTGATCGCCACTTCGGTAGCATCCGAGATGCCCGTCGTGACCGGCACGCGCTCGATCTGCGCGCCTGCAGCCGGGATCGTGCTTCCATCCGCGGCTCCATCCGCGCCGTTCACGACCATGACGTAGCTCGTGCCGCCTGCGGTCGTTACCGCAGCGCTCGGCACGATGAGCGCATCCTGTGCCACGGCCGTCTCGATATCGGCATTCACGGTCATGCCGGGCTTCACCGCGTCGTTCTGCGTATCGAACGTGATCGTGATGTCGTACGAGACGACGCCTTGCGTCACGGTGCCCACCGGGTCGATCGAAGCGACCGTGCCGGTCATCGTCGTATCCGGCAGCGCATCGAACGTGAGCGTCGCCTTGTCCCCCGCCTTCACCTTCGCCGCGTCCACCTCGTTGAGCGAGAGCTGCGCGACCTGCTGCCGCGAGATCAAGGTCGCGATAGTCGTGCCGGTCGAGACCGTATCTCCCGCGTGCGAATCGAGCGACGCGATCGTCCCCGCGAAGGGCGCCGTGACGGTGTAATCGGCAAGGTCATCCTTGAGCGTCGCGAGGTCCTGCTCCTGGCCTGCGATCGAGTACGCCTCGGACTGCAGGCTGATCGGGTTCGTGCCCGAGGCATTGTTCCCGATCTGTGCGATCGCGAAGCTGTTCTGTGCCGACGCGAGCGCCTGCTTCGCGGCCGTGATGGCCGAGCGCTCCTTCTCGAGCGAGCCGAGGACCGAGTTCGCGGTCGTGAGATCGCCCTGCGCCGTCGTGCGGAGCGTCGCGACGGCCGAGTCGAGCGTGACGCCCTCCGTATCCGCATCCTGCTCTGCTTCGTCTATGAAATTGACCGTGCTGCTCAGCGACTGGGCGACGGCCGTCGCCATGTCGATGGACGCATCGAGATTCTGCTCGATCGAGCTCGTCGCGGAGTAGTACGTCAGCTGCTTGTATGCCGCGAGGCTCGCATCATACTTCGGCTTCGCTGCCGCATACTCCTGCTCGGCCTTCTCCGCGAATGAGCCGATGTCCCGGGAATCGGCAGCGAACGGGATGAAGTATGCCTTGAGGGTGTCCACGTTCCACTGCGTCTTCTTCGGCGAGAGGCTGTATCCGTAAAGCGCATCGTGCGCATCCGACACCACTGCCGGCAGCGAGAGGTAGGCGCTCGCGAGCGCGTTCAGCGTATCGGTGTACGTGGAGGCGAGGCTCGACTGCGCGTTGCTGACCGACTGCTGCGCCCCTTGGTAGTCGAGCGGGGCCTGCGCCTGGTCTTTCTCATACGCGAGCTTCGCCTGCGCGAGCGACTGCTCGGCATCGGCGATCTGCTTCTTCGCGTCCGCGTCGTCGATTGACGCGATCGCCTGTCCGGCGCGGACCGTGTCGCCCTCCTGCACGCCGACCCAGGTGAGCTCGCCCGACGCTTTCGGGGTGATATTGACCGAATCCACGCTCGCCACCTGCCCCGAAGCCGAGACGGTCGCGACGACCGTCCCCTTGGCGACCGTGCCGAGGACGTACTCAGCCTCTGCGACGCTCGGGTGCAGCGCGCCCCATCCCCACCAGGCAAGGGCGGCGATGACGAGCACCGCGATCGCAGTGCGGATCATGTGCGTGCGGGTCCAGCGGCCGAGCGCGCGGATGCTGGCGCTGATCGAGCCGAGCTCAAGAGGTGCGGAAGCCATTATGTGGTGCGTGCGGAATCGCTATGAGAATAAGCGGCGCGCGCGGCGCCGTGGATGCCGGGAGCAGCAGCCTGCGTCCCGGCAGCGGCCGCATGCAGCCGCTGCGCGTGCCCCTACTACACCGATCCACGGCCGTTTGATACATGACGCACGCTGCGCGATAGGGATGCGCGCCTGTCAAATCCCCGACTGCGTGCGCACGCCGCGTGGTACTATACGGTGCATAACCGCTCCGTATCCGTATGCATGACGAGACGACCATCCGGTGGGAAGCCATCGAGCACCAGCCGCTCGATAAATCGGCGGATTGGTTCTGGGCGCTCGGCATCATCGCGGCTGCGGCTGCGGCGACCGCCGTCATCCTCGGCGACACGCTCTTCGGCATCCTGATCATCGCCGCCGCCTTCACTATGGCGATTCTCGCCAAGCGCGAGCAGAAGACTGTCGTGTTCGCCCTGACGCGCCGCGGGCTCTCGATCGACGGCGTACACTATCCGCCCGATCACCTCCACGCGTTCTGGATCAGCGAACCGGCCGAGGACGCGGACGAGGCGCCGCTGCTCCTCGTCGATACGCCGCGCTTCATGACGCCGGACCTCGTGATCCCGCTCGTCGGCGTCGATCCGCGCGACGTGCACGCGTGGTTCGTCGCGCACGAGATCCCCGAGAAGCCGCTCACGGAATCGCTCGCGCTCGCGGTGCTCGAATTCTTCGGGTTCTGAGCGCTGCCGCAGGGCTACTGCGCGTCCGGGATCGCCACCGCCGCCGGCAGCGGCGTATCGAGCGGCGCGCTGGCATCGCCGATGACCGGGATCGTCGTGCTCGCGACGATGATGGTGCCGAGGCTGCTGCGGCACGCCATGCGGAACACGACCGAGCGCGAAAGCGGCACGGTCGCGTACGACCCGTTGGCACCGCCATGCGCACGCAGCGTGCCGTCTGCATCATAGAGCGCGCACGCCACCACGTCAGCGCCCGACCAGCCGATCTGCGCCGAAGCGCCTCGCGCGACCGCCTCCGGGAAGGCGACGAGGGTCACCAACGGATGCAGCACGCGCACCTGGCAGGAGTTGCTCGTGCCGTCGCTGCAGCCGACTCCGTACGACAGCCACTCGTCTGTCGTCGTCCCGATCATGACTGTGGCGCGCCCGGCCGGCGCGAGCGTGCCCTGCCCGAAGCCCGTGCCGCGCGCGGATGACGATCCGCTGTCGCATTGCCAGGCGATCGTCACGGTCGCCTCAGCGCTGCTGACGACCGCTGCAGGATCGCACGTGAACGCGGGGCGCGACGCGCTGCCCTGCGGTGCTCCGCCCTGTGAGGAACCGCCCTGGCTCGAGCCGCCGCCGAAGAGCCCCGAGAGCAGCCCGCTCAATGCGTTGCTGATCGACGAGCCGGACCTGCCGATGAGATCGAGGATGCCCCCGAGCGGCGAGGCGGACGATGGCGCGCTCGCGCCCGTACCGGCGCTCGCGCCCGCACCCGCGGGAGCGGATGCACCCGTGCCGGCGGACGAGCCTCCTGCGGCCGGATTCGCCGGAACAGCGGGTGCGCCTACCGCCGCGCCCGATGGTGTCATGGCCTGGTCGATGCCGATATCGGTTTCCATCGGCGTCTCCCCGAGCGCCTGCGATACGGCAGTGCCCGGCGTCACCTGGTAGCTCGTCGTCTGCGTGCTGGGCGCCGTCGTGGTCAGCGCCTGCGCCGCATTGGTATAAACGCTGCTGATCTTCGTCATGGCCTGATCGGCGGTACCGAGTCCGAGCTTCGAGAGGTCTCCTGTCTCCTTGAAGGATTCCGGCAGGATGGTGCTCACCTCGATCGCGAAGCCGGCGTCATGCCCGGCGTACTTCCCGCCCGGGTCGCTCATGAGCACTGTCGTGATCTGCGCCTTCTTCTGCGCCTCCGTGAGGCTGCTGTCGCCCGCGATTGCCGTGATCTGCGGGATGTAGCCGATGAGCTTCTTCTGGTCGCCGGGTGAGAGCGAGCCGAACCGCACGGCGCTCCCGTTGAGCAGATCCGTCATGCCCTGCTGGTATTCCTGGCTCTGCGCGACCGTGGATCGCGATGGCGCGAGGACCGTGCCCGGGATCGTCTGCGTGGTCTCCATGAGGGTGGGCGTGACGCCCGCAGCGTCCGTCCCGCCGAGCGCCGTGAAGAGGTCATCCATGCCGCTTGCAGGCGCCGTCCCCGAGGGCGATGCGTCCGGCGCTTCCGAAGGCGCGCCGGGGACTGCCCATGTGCCTACGTTCATGAGTCCGTCGTGCACCGCTTCGGCGGTGTCGCCTCCCGTACCCACTCCCTTCTGCGCGTTCGCGAGCGATTGGAAATAGTTCGAGATATTCGCCGTCGCCGCATGCGCAATGGTGCCGATCGTCCCGAAGATGCTGCCCTTCACGACCGTAATGTTGCCCGGCTGGATCATTGCCGAGCCCGAGGGAGGGAGGGGCGTGCCGCCGATGATTCCTGGCATATCCGCGCCATCAGCCGAGCCTTCGCCGCCCGCAGGGATCGCCGCGCCGGAGGGCCCGACCGGAAGCGCGATGCCGGGTTGCCCCGTCGCGAGCCCTGAGGCCTGCGAGACGCCGGAAGTATCGAAATCCGTCGGCACGTCGGGCGACGTGCCGACGACGTATTCGCCCGTGCCAGGAGCAGTGGTCAGGGTCGGCGCGTATTCGGAGCCTGCGCCTCCTTCCGAATCGAGCGCGCCGCCGATCATCGCGGAGCCGCTCCCCTGCGGGACGGCCCAGCTGCCGATGGCGCGCAGGCCCTCTTCAGCCGACCCATCGCCCGTCATGCCGAGCGCATTGAAATCCCCGTTCACGACCTGGCCCATCGAGGTAAGGCCATGGGTCTGCGCGTATGCGGAGAGGTCCGTGCCGGCGAGCGACCCCTGTCCGGCCGTCCCGATCGCGGACATGTCAGCGGAGATCGTCCCGCTTTCGTTGGCGTCCACGGCCCAGGTGCCGATTGCGCGCAGGCCGTCGGCCACGCTCGGCGTTCCTGCCGTCACAGTGACGATCGGGTTCGCATCCTCACCTGCGGGCGCAGCCGATACGCTCGTGCCTTCCGCGGGCGCAGGACCGGCCGCGACCGCCGTGCCACCTGCCGCCGGGCCTCCATCCGGTACGCTGCTTCCCGCATTCCCTGCGCCCGTATAGCCGCCGAGCGCCCACGCGCCGACCTGCGAAAGGCCGTCCTGTACCTTCTGCGCGACGGATTCCGTGACTGTCTGGATCGGGTTGCCGAGCGCCTGATTGATCGCGACGAGTGCGCCGTTGCCGGTCGTGACGACGCCCGTATCGCCCATTTGCGCGTTCTGCCCGAGGTAGGCGAAGACGTCGTCGAGGGGGTTCCCGCGCGGCGGGCCCGAATAGGTTGCCGGGAACGGCGCGCTCGACTCATTCGAGGCGACCTGGAACGCCTGCCCTGCGCTCGACCCCTTCCCGGGAAGGACGAACGAGTCGGTCGATCCGATGAGGTTATTGGCGACGCTGATCGGCCGGCCGCTGTAGCCCGCGCCGACCGCCTGCGCTGCCTGGATCATGGTGCACGGCGATGAGCAGTAGCGCGCGACAGCCGGGTTCTGCGCGAGGAAGCTGCTCTGCACGCTGGTGATCGGCGTGGTCGGCGAGTTCTTGAGCGTGTTGTAGTAGCCGGTCCCGAAATGCTCGATCTGCGCGACATCGCTCACGGAAAGGTTCGTGCCGTAGTTCGCATTGAGGTTCTGCGCCGTCTGTGTGAAGCTCGGGTAGAGACCCGCGTCGTGGTATGCCATCACCGCCGCCACGGTCTGCGGATCGCTGCGCAGGTCGGTCCCGGAGAGCGAGCCGATGTGCGTGAGCAGCTCGTTCGCCGCCTGCTGCTCGGAAGGCGTGCCGTTCGCGGCAAGGTTCTGCGTCGCCGAGAGCATCTTGCCGTAATCGGCATTCCACGTGGACGGGATGTACTGGCCGATGCCGCACGCGCCGACGCCGGAGCATGTGCTGTCATAGCTCGGGTTCTCATACGCGGTCTGCGCCGTCACGAGGCTCGCGACATTCTCCGAATTTCCCGTGCCGCCATAGAGCGCGCCGTAATCGCGGGCGTACAGCGAGAACGTGCCCGCATTCGCCGAGGCATGGCTGCTGAGCAGGCCGCCGCTCGAGAGGTATGCCTGCTCCGGCGATGACCCGGAGACTGGCAGCGTCGGGAAGAAGCCGGTGAAGCTGCTCGTCTGCACGGGCGAGCGATCCTGCGGGACGAAGGCATTGCCGCCGGAGAGCGGCGCGTCGCCCATGTCCGCCATATACGATGAACTGTCCACCAGGAAGCCCGGCGTGCTCGCAGCTGTCGGCGCCGTCGTGATGGGGGCCTGGGCGGGATCCTTGCTTCCCGTCACGCCAGCGAGGTTCGGGGGCGAGATCTCGCTCTCCGGGGTCGGCGTGAGGAGGCCGGGATCCGTCACGCCGCTCTCAGAAGCCGGTGCGGCGGGCGCATCGTCGCCGAAGATCTTCTCGAGCGAGAGGCCGCCGCCCGAGGCGCTGCCGATCGATACGTTCGAATAGAACTTTCCGTCCTCATTGAGCGTGACTGGCAGGCCGGCATTGAGGCGCGACGCCACGGTCTTGAGGTCCGTCGCGCTGCAGGACGCGCCCCCGCCGCCCCCTGTGCAGCCGCCGCCCGTCTTCACGCATGCATGCGATGAGCCGGTCTCGTCCGTCCACGAGATCGTCCCGCATGTCCGGTTGCAGGAATTCATCAGCTGCTGCTTCTGGTCCGGCGTGCACGTGCTCATATCCTCGCAGTCGCACGTCGGCTTGTGCGCCGTCCCCGTAATGGTCGTGTTGCCGCCGCTCGTGGAGACGCCGGCCGAGTCGGTGCTCTCGTCGGTATTGCTCACTGTCGTCGCCTGCGGCGAACCTGCCGTGCCTCCGCTCCCCTGCGCATCGGTGCCCGTCGTGGCTGCCGCGGCGATCGGCAGGCACAGCACGGCTGCAGCAAGCACGATCGGCATGGCGATGCGCCAGGTGGTCATGCACTCATGATACCGGGTGCGTGCGCAGGCAGCTACGCGCTGCCGTGCATAGCGGGATCGGATACCGGACGAGAGGTGGCCGCAGTGCGGCCGCCTCTCGTCCATGCAAGTGCTCCCGGTAGGAATCGAACCTACATTACGGGCTCCGCAAGCCCGCGTTCTATCCATTGAACTACGGGAGCAGTTCAATCGCTTCGCCGCCGTACTGTACCATTTATCGCGCGTTTTAGCGAGCCGCCGGAGCCGGTATACTGGCCGCATGCCCTTCCTCGACCGCCTGCTCTCCTTCCTTTCGCTCACGCATGCGGCCCACCGCGTCGAGCGGGTGGCGCGGATCCCCGGAGAGACGCGTCGCGCGAACATGGTCGAGCATAGCTGGCAGGTCGCGATGGCCGCGTGGTACGTCATGGATACGCAGCACCTCGCGCTCGACCGCGAGCGTGTGCTGGCGTACGCGCTCTGCCATGACATCGTCGAGGCATACGCCGGGGATACGTACATCTATGACGAAGCCTGCCGGGAGACGAAAGAGGAGCGCGAGCGCGCGGCGCGGGAGCGGATCGCGGCCGACCACCCTGAATTCAGCAGCCTCATCGAGACCATGGCGGCATACGAGCGACGCGATGATGAAGAAAGCCGCTTCGTGTACGCGCTCGATAAGATGATGGACCCCCTCAATATCTACATGGAGGACGGACTCCTGTGGAAGGAGCACGGCGTCACGCTCGCGATGGCCACTGAGTACAAGGAAGCGCGGGTGCGCACGCACGGGGGCGTGTTCGAGCTGCTCTACCGCCCGCTCTGGGAGCGGCTCGCCGCGCGCGAGCGCGAGCTCTTCCCGCACTAGCTATGTACAAAGAAGACGGCGCCTCGAGGCGCCGTCTGCTTCATCTATAGAGAGGCCGGCTATGCGAGCGCCTTGATCGCTGCTGCGAGACGCGACTTCTTGCGCGAAGCCGTGTTCGGCTTGATGATGCCGCGCTTCACCGCCTTGTCGAGCGCCTTCTGCGCAGCCGGCATGAGCTTCGCCGCCATATCCTTCTGCTTGCCCGCGATCGCGCTCTCGATGCCCTTGACCGCCTCCTTCATCGTGCGGGCGCGGCGCAGGTTGAAGACGCGCTTCTTCTGCGAGACCTGGATCGCCTTGCGTGCTGAACTGGTGTTTGCCATGTGGGCCGCATAGTACCGGAATTCCCCATGCTCCGCAAGCCCGGGGCCGTTACCCCGTGCGGTATGATGGACCGTATGATCGGGCACCTCGAGGGAACCATCATCGCGACCGGAACCGAGAGCGTCATCCTCTCCGCGGGCGGGGTGGGCTACCGGATCTTCGTCACCCCCGATGCGCTCGCCCGCGCCGAAGAGGGGTCGGCGGCGGCCTTCTGGACGCACCTCGCCGTGCGCGAGAATGCGCTCGATCTCTACGGATTCGCGGCCAAAGACGAGCTCAGGTTCTTCGAGCTCCTGCTTGGCGTCTCAGGGATCGGCCCTAAGTCGGCCCTCGGCGTGATGTCGGTCGCGACGCTCGAGACTTTGCGCAGCGCGATCGCGAGCGGCGACGCGACGCACCTCACGAAAGTCGGGGGCATCGGGAAGAAGACGGCCGAGAAGATCGTGCTCGAGCTGCGCGACAAGGTCGGGCCCGCCGCCGCGAGCGACGCCGATCGCGCCGACCTCGACGCGATGGAAGCGCTTGTCGCGATGGGGTACTCGGCGGGCGACGCCCGCGAGGCGCTGAAGCGGGTGCCGCGCGACATTACCGGCAGCAACGAGCGCCTGCGCGAGGCGCTCCGGGGCTTAGGCTCATAACCGTATGCAGATCGATAGGGTACTCCGCCTCATCAAGCGACTGATCCCCCGGCGCCTCTTCCGTCTCGCGCAGCCCTCCTACCATCGCGCGCTCGCCGTGCTCGGCGCGATCCTCTATCGCTTTCCCGCCCGCTCGATGACGGTGATCGGCGTCACGGGCACGAAGGGAAAGTCGAGCACATGCGAGTATTTGAACGCCATTCTCGAGGCCGCCGGCAAGAAGACCGTGCTCATCAGCACGATCCGCATCAAGGTCGGCGACGAGTCGCATGAGGAGCGCCGGCATATGACCATGCCGGGCCGTTTTGTCATCCAGCGCACGCTCGCGCGGGCGCTGCGCGCCGGCTGCACGCACGCGATCATCGAGATCAGCAGCGAGGGCCACGTCCAGTCCCGCGACCGTTTCCTCGAGCTCGATTGCCTCATCTTCACGAATCTCGCGCCCGAGCACATCGAGGCGCATGGTTCCTTCGAGGCATACGCGGCGGCGAAGCTCGGGATCGCCGGGGAGCTCGCGAAATCAGGCAAGCGGCCCAGGATCATCGTCGCGAATGCGGATGATGCGTACGGCGCGCGCTTCCTCGAGACGCCGGTCGAGCATGCGATCCCTTTCCGGCTCGCTGATGCGGAGCCGTACGTGACCACGAACGCGCGTGCGACGTTCAGTTTCGCCGGCGAGCAGGTGCATCTGCGGTTCCCGGGCGAGTTCTCGATCATGAACGCGCTCGCGGCAGGCGATGCCGCCGCCGCGCTCGGCATCTCTCTGCCCGATATCGTGCGCGGCCTCGAGGGTCTCGCGCTCATCCCCGGCCGCGCGCAGAACATCGCGGAAGGGCGGGACTTCGCCGTCATCATCGATTACGCGCACACCGCCGAGTCGCTGAAAGCGCTCTATGAGGCATACGATGGCAGGCGCCGCATCTGCGTCCTGGGCGGCACGGGCGGCGGCCGCGACGCTTGGAAGCGCCCTGCCATGGGCGCCGTCGCGGATGAATACTGCGCGCACGTCATCCTCACTGACGAGGATCCGTACGACGAGGATCCGGAGAAGATCGTCGCCGAGGTCGCCGCCGGCGTCACGAAGAAGCAGCCCGAGATCATCCTAGACCGGCGCCTCGCGATCCGCCGCGCGCTCTCGCTCGCCGCGCCGGGCGACGCGATCCTCATCACCGGCAAGGGGAGCAACTCGGCCATCTGCGGCCCGAACGGCACCCTGACGCCCTGGAGCGATGCCGACGTCGCGCGCGAAGAGCTCGCCGGGAAGGACCGGTAGCACTTCCGCCTCTGCTATACTGACCGCGCATGGGCCGTTTCCTCGCCATCCTCTTCCTGCTCGCGATCGCGATCGGCGCCTATCTCTGGCTCGCCGGCGGCGCGTGGGCGCGCATCAAGGATGCTGCTGCCGGGTACCAGAATCCGGTGGCCGGCTATCTCGAATCGCAGAAAGGCAAGCCCGTCTCATTCACGCCGGCGGCCATGGCCCCGGCAGTCCCCCAGGTGAACGCCGACGGGACGACGGTATGGGTCGAGGGCGGCTCGGGGACGGCCGGATCGGATGCGGACGCGAAGCGGATCGAGCGCGCCAAGGAATTCGGGCAGCAATCGCCTCTGCGCGGTGAGGTATCCTTCGCGGCTGCAGGCGCGCCCCATGGCGCCGGCAGCGCGGACCCTGACAGCGAGTACGTGACGATTACGGCTTCCGCCACCGCGACGGCGCCCGTCGACCTCGCCGGCTGGTCGCTCGAGAGCGCGGTCACCGGCCGCGTCATCCCGCTCCCGTCCGGCACTGCCGTGCTGCGCCTCGGCGCGGTCCCGGCGCTCTCGGATATCACGCTCGCGCCCGGGGGCTCCGCGATCATCGCCTCCGGCGTCTCGCCTGTCGGCATCTCGTTCCAGGAGAATGAGTGCTCAGGGTACCTCGCTCAGTTCCGCGACTTCGTTCCCTCCCTTTCGAACCGCTGCCCGACGCCGCAGTCCGAGCTGCCGGACACGCTCGATAACCTGCAGATGTACGGCGCATCATGCGTGGACTACGTCGCGACCCTGCCGTCGTGCTCGTACCACCTCGATTCGTTCCCGGCAGGCCTCTCGGATGCGTGCCGCAGCTTCGTCACGGGCGCGCTCTCATATAATGGCTGCATCGACAGGCACCAATGGGACAGCGGCTTCGCCGGGACAGCCTGGCGCGTCTACCTCGGCAGCGCGCAACCGCTCTGGAACCCGTCGCACGATGTGATCCGGCTCCTCGACCCGTCCGGCCGCACCGTCGACGTGCTCTCGTATTAGCGTGTTACGTAGCATGCCCCGTATCCATATGCGCATGCTACTGAGCATGCTCAGTAGCATGCTCGGCCCCAAGGCGCTATAGTGTACTCTTCATGCTCTCCCTCTTGCCCCAGCTCTTCTTCCTCACTCCGCTGTGCTTCACGCTCCTGCGCGGCGTGCTCGCAGCGCTTATCGCCGTCGGCATCATCGAGTCATGGCCGGACTCCCGCGGCGTCCTTTCGCGCCTCCTCATCGGGATCGAGGGAGTGATCGTGATCGGGCTTGCGTTCGGGATCTGGACCCAAGCCGCCGCGATCGCGGCGCTCCTCCTGTTCGCGCTCTGGCTCGCGCTGCCGAAGGCGCGCCCGTACCCGCTCTCCACGATCCTGCTTGCCGGCGCGATCGCGCTCACCGTCCTCGTCGGCGGCGCCGGATTCTTCGCATTCGACCTGCCGCTCTGATGCGCGCACGGCTCCCACGCAAGACGGCGCTCCTTGGAGCGCCGTCTTGCCATTGCTGTCCGCCCGGATGGACTCGAACCATCGACCGTTGGCTTAAAAGGCCACTGCTCTACCGACTGAGCTACGGGCGGGAGTGAGGACGGAGTAAGGATACATCGTATCCGGCATTCTTTCGAGCGATGTCCGGGACGGCCCGCGCCGCGTCCGCTTACTGCGCGAAATCCACCGTCACCGAATCCGAGACGGTCTCGCCGGCCGCCGTCTTGCACGTCGCGGTGAAGGTCGTCGGCTGCGTGATGGGACCCGTCTGTGCGTTGCCGTAGAGGTCGGTCTGATCCATCGAGGGGCCCGTGACTTCGCACGATTGCACGTCCTGCGAGACCCACGCGAGGCTCGTGCGCGATCCGACGCGCACATGCGCCGGCGTCGCGACGAGCTGTACCTTCGGATCGATCGTGTTCACGGTGCACACGCTCTCGAAGCCGTCGGAGCACTGGATGCCGTAGACCTGGCTCGCCTGGGCCGGCGTCACCATTATGGATGTCAGATTCTTGTTCGCGAGCGTGAAGCCGGCTACGGCGGAGAGCGTCGCGCGCGGCCCGCACGTCCAGCTGATCCGCACGGGCACCCCGGGCCGGGCGACAGCCGGGCAGGAGATGCCGCGTACGACGACATCGGGTGCGAACGTCTGCGATTGCGGCGCCCCTGCGCCCGTATCGCTTCCTGCGCCGTTCCAGAGCGAGCAGAGGCTGTCGAAGAAGGAAGTCGGAATGACCGACGAGATGATGCCGCTCGCCCACGGCCGCGATGCGCAGACATTCCCGACGACGCCGCTCTGCGCCGTGCCCGCGCTCGACGCGGCCGGGGCGGACGATGACTGCCCCGCCTCGCCCGTGAAGTACGATGGCGGCGGCGGGATTACGACGCCGCTCGAGCTGTTGCCTTGCGTACCCGCGCTTGTGCCGCTCGTGCCGGATATGCCGGATATGCCGGACGTTCCCGATATGCCGGAGGTGCCGGACGTTCCCGTGTCAGAACCCGACGTGCCCGTATCCGTGCCGCCGCTCGTCCCTGAGGTTCCGGATACTCCCGTATCCGTGCCACTCCCGGCCGAGCCATTGAGGATGTCCTGCAGGAGCTGGCTGATGTCCGCCGAGCTGTTCGCGCCGGTGCTGTAGCCGCTCGTGTCGGTGTAGAGATTCGAGTCGCCGGTCCCGGTGCCGACCACCGTGCTCCCGGTCGGGTATGCCGCGCCGCCGCTCCCGCCACCGCCGCCCAAGCCGCCGATGATCGAGCCGACGAGGTTCGTCACGACGCCCTTCATCACGTTCTGGATGAGTCCCGAGAGCTGGGAGCCGATGCCGGAGACCTGGCCGCCGAGCGCCATGGCCTGATCGGGGCAGTTGCCGCTGAATTCGTTCTTGCTCACCTTTATGATGATGGGGCATGGCGTGAGCACGACGATCGAGCAGTAGCGGGGATCGCCTTCGGTCGCGCTGGTCACGCCGGAGAGCGACGAGCCGCACTGCCCCGCCGTCCCCATCTGCGAAGGCGTCTGCTTCATCAGCTGCTGGATGACCTGTCCTAAGACCTGCTGGATCTGCGAAGACCCTCCGCCGCCCCCGCCGCCGCCGCTCGCGCCCGATGTGCCGTTCGATTCGCTGATCGTGCCGCCGAAGCTGCACTGCGCGCTGAACTGGATCGCGCTCGCCTCGCCGTCAGGGCCCGTGTTGCAGCACTGCGTGGGCGTCCAGGGAATAGTCTCCGCGCGGACCGGGCTCGTGCTCGTGATGCAGTAGTTCGCCGTGTTCGCCTGCGCGTGCGCGCTGGCGGGGAGCGAAAGCGCGAAGAGCGCTGCGACGAGGAGGATTCCGCGCGCTCCCGCGCTCGCGATCGGTTCCCGTTCCATGCCATTACTCTAGCACGCAGCTGCACGCGCATCAGCGCGCGAGGATGAAAAGCTCGAGCGCATACTCGAGCTCGACGCCGCGGCGGCGCGCTTCGTGCGGGAGCGCGGCGAGCGCGGCGAGGAGCGCGCGCGATGCGCCCGGCGCCCGCGCAGCAGCCGCGCGCTTCGCCTTGCCGAACGCGAACGGATGCATGCCTGCCGCTTCGGCAGAGGCCGCACCGGCAGCGAGCACGAGGTTCTTCGCACCCATGAAGAGGATGCCGTGCAGCTCTTCGGGCGCCGCGCCCGCAGCGAGCGCTTCCTGGTACGCGAGCCAGAGCTGCTTCTTGTCGCCTGCCATCAGCGCGTCGGCGAGCGCGAAGCGATTGAACGCATCGGCCTTCTTCGCTTCCGGAACGTCATAGACGGTCACCTTCGCGGCATGCTTCTCGAGCTTCTTCTTCTCCGGCGCGAGCAGCTTCCCCTCGCGGATGAAGAAGATGTGCTCGCTCGACGCGAGCGCCGGGAGCGCATCGAGGATCGCCTGCTTGCGTGCCGCATCGGCGAAGAGCGCGTCGAGCATCACGACGCGTGCCGCATGGAAGAGCCCTTGGCTCGCGAGGAGCGTCTCGAGGTCGAGCGTCTCATCCTCCTGCGTGATGCGCTCGATCGCCGCCTCCGGCGCGCGGTCGTGCAGCTTCTTCGCCGCTGCCATCATCGCGTCGAGCGTCTTGCCCGTATCAGTGCCGTAGTAGACGTAAAGCATGCAAATGGATGCGGCCGATCAGAGATCCTTCCGCTCGATGCGCGAGAGCGATCCCCAGGTCTTCCCGGCCGAGACCTCGGCGATGATCGGAACGCCTGAGAGGCCGTCTTCGGGAGCGACCGACTCCATGATGCCGCGGATCAGCTTCGCGAGCTCGTGCACGCGCGCGTCCATGATCTCGTAGACGAGCTCGTCGTGCACCTGCAAGAGGAGCCGCGCATCGAGGGACGCGCCTTCCTCGGCGAGCGCCCGGTCGGCACGGACCATCGCGAGCTTGATGATATCGGCCTGCGTACCCTGGATGGGCGCGTTCACCGCCATGCGCTCGGCTGCCGCACGCACGTACGGCAGCGGCGAGTCGAAGCCGGCGAAGCTGCGTCGCCTGCCGAAGAGCGTCTCGGTGTAGCCGAGGCGGGCCGCGTCGGCCTTCACGCGCTCGATGTACGCCGCGAGGCCCGCGTAGTTCGCGAAGTAGCCGGCGAGGTACGCTGCCGCGTCCGCGCGCGAGACCGCGTCTCCGAGATTCGCGCGCAAGGCGTTCACGCCCATGCCGTAGAGGATCCCGAAGTTGATGACCTTCGCACGCCGGCGCATCTCAGCGTCCACATTCTCCGGCGGCACGCCGAACACGCGCGACGCGACGGATCGATGGATATCGCCGCCCTCGCGGAACACCTCGATGAGCCGTTCGTCGCCGGAGAGTCCTGCTGCGATCCGAAGCTCGATCTGCGAGTAGTCGATCGCGACGAGCTGGTAGCCTTCGCTCGCGCGGAACGCATCGCGGATCGGCTTGCCGTAGCCGGGCTTCGTGGGGATGTTCTGCAGGTTGGGATCAGCGCTCGCCATGCGGCCGGTCGTCGTGCCCTCCTGCAGGAACCGCGCATGGAGCCGGCCGTCCGCCGCGACCATGGAGGGCAGGTTGTCGATGTAGGTCGAGAGCAGCTTCTGCAGCTCGCGGTATTCGAGGATCTTGCCGATGATCTCGTGCTCGCCGGCGAGCTTCGCGAGCTCGTCCTCGCGCGTCGAGCGCTGGCCGGTCGCCGTCTTCTTCTTGGCACCCCCCTGCCCCAGCCCGAGCTCATCGAAGAGGACCGTGCCGAGCTGGCGCGGCGAGTTGAGATTGAACTCGTGGCCGGCGAGCTCATAGATGCGCGAAACGATCGTCTCGAGCTCGGCGTGGTAGCGCGAGGAGAGCCTGCCGAGATACGCGCTGTCGACGACGATCCCGAGCTCGTGCATGGAGAGGACGATCGGGATGAGCGGCTTCTCGATCTCTTCGTAGACGCGCGCGAGGCGGCCGGTCGCGCGCAGGCTTTGCAGGAGCGCGGCGTGCGCCTCGCCGAGCGTCTTCGTCTTGGTCGCGCGCAGGACATCCTCGCGATCGGGGTTCGTCATATCGGAGTGCAGGAGCCAGAGCATCACCTTCGCCTCGGCGAGCTCGCGCGGATCATCCGCGCTGGCCGCGTCCGCGTCCGCGGCATCCTGCTCGCGGTCGAATGCGATCCCGGGCGTGAGCGAGCGCACCCGGCCGCCGAGCGAGCGGAATCCGAGATCATCGCAGAGCGTGAGCGCGCGGGATACGTCGAAACTCTCGCGCCATGTCTCCTTCGGCAGTTCGTAGACGACCGGCGCATCGGTCCGGATGGTCGCGAGCATCTTGCTGAAGATCGCATCGTCCTTCCCTTCGATGAGGAGCGACTGCACGCGCGGCTTGATGCCCGCCTCGGCGAACCGCTCGGGATGCGCCTCGAGCACGCGGTAGATATCCTCGATCCCCCCGAATGCGGCGATGAGCTCGGTCGCGCTCTTCTGCCCGATCCCCTTCACGCCCTTGATGTTATCGGACGGGTCCCCGGCGAGCCCCTTGTAATCGGCGATGTGCTCCGGCCCGAACCCGTAGCGTTCGCGCACGGCATCCGCGTCGTAGAGCACGGTGTCCGCAAGGCCCTTGCGCAAGGTGTACACGCGCACGCGCGAATCATCTACGAGCTGCAGCGTGTCGTGATCGCCGGTCGCGATGATGACGTCGGCTTCGGTCGTATCGCGCAGGCGGTGCGCGAGCGTGCCGAGGATGTCATCCGCCTCGAACCCTTTGACGCCGATCGCCGGGATGCCGAATGCCTCGTACACCTCGGGTGCGCGGTTGAGCTGTCGCGCGAGCGCGTCATCGAGCGGGCCGCGCGTACCCTTGTACTCCTCGTACACCTCATGGCGGTGGGTGCCGCCCGGCAGGTCGTATGCCGCGATGATGTACTCGGGCGAGAGGTCGTGCACCATCTTCACCAGCATCGAGACGAGCCCGTAGAGGGCGCCCGTCGGCTCGCCGGAGTCGGAAGTGAACTCCGGCAGCGCGTGGTACGCGCGATGCATGATCGCGTGAGAATCGAGGAGGATGACCCGCGGGCGCTTCGCGCCCGCGAGCGCATGCGCAGGCTTCTTCGCGGACGCATCCTTCGTCGTTGGTACGCGCTTCGGCGCGCGTTTCGCCGCTGCGTTCTTCGCCGCCTTCGGTGCCGTCTTCTTAGTCGCCATAGGTGAGAGTGCGCGTGCGCTCGTCGCGGAACGCGAGCGCGATGCGATACGCATCGTCCGGCAGGAGGGAAGCCACCTTGTCCGCCCACTCGATGAGGACGATGTTCGACGGGTCGTCGATCGTGCCGTGCCAGCCGAGCTGCGCGAGCTCCTTCGGGTCATCGAGGCGGTACGCATCGACATGCACGAACGTGCGGAACGCGTGCTTGCCCGCCTGCGGCACGGGGTAGCGCTTCTCGATGACGAACGTCGGGCTGGTCACATGCGCCTCGATGCCGAGCGCTCGCGCGAACGCCTGTGCGAAGGTCGTCTTGCCGCTGCCGAGATCGCCCGAAAGCGCGATCACTGCCGCGTGCCCTGCGGGAGCCGCTCTGCGCACCTCATCGGCAAGCCGCGCGGCTTCCGCCTCGAGCTCGTCCTTCGTGACCACGTCGCTGTCCGCATCGCCTGCAGCCATGGGGGAATTGTAGCATTTTGCCCATCCGGCCGCGGCCTTCGAGCGCTGGTCGTATACAATAGGAACATGATCGAGTTCGACGAGAAGAAGCAGGAAGACCGCCTCGATGACCTCCGCGGCCAGGAGGAGGAGGAGCTCGCGCAGATGCTCTCGCAGAAATACGGCATCGACTACACCGACCTCACCCGCACTTCGATCGACGCTGATGCGCTCTCGCTCGTGCCGGAGGATGTCGCGCGGAAAGCCGAGCTCGCATTCTTCCGCAAGATCGGCAAGAAGGTGTTCGTCGCGATGCGCGCGCCTGAGCGGCAGGACTCGCTCGCCGTGCTGCAGTCGATCGAGCGGCTCGGCTACTCCATCGTCCGATTCATCGTCTCACGCGCATCTCTCGAGCGCGCGTGGGACCGCTATAAGGACATCTCCTACTCGACCGAGAGCGAGGCGGGCGTGCTTACGATCTCGCAGGAGACCATCCAGAAGCTGATCAACGAGATCAACTCGATCGACTCCGTGAAGGAGCAGGCGGAGCGCTACATCGCGGGCACGGATTCGCACCGCATCTCGCACGTGCTCGAAGTCATCATGGCAGGCGCGCTCTCGCTCGGCGCATCCGACGTGCATCTCGAGCCTGAGGAATCGTTCGTGCGCATGCGCTACCGTCTCGACGGCGTGCTCCATGAGGTGCTGCAGTTCGACCACGCGACGTACGAGCTCGTCGCCGCGCGCATCAAGCTGCTCTCCGGCCTCAAGCTCAACCTCAAGGACATCGCGCAGGACGGGCGGCTCTCGATCATCGTGAACGATAAGGAGATCGAGATCCGCACCTCGGTCCTGCCGGGCAACTACGCGGAGACCATCGTGATGCGCATCCTCGACCCGACCACGATCGCGCTCTCGATGCCGGAGCTCGGCTTCGATTCCTACTTCATGGACATCATCACTCATGAGATCCAGAAGCCGAACGGCATGATCCTCAACACCGGCCCGACCGGCTCCGGCAAGACGACCACGCTCTACGCGTTCCTGACGGCGGTGCACTCGTCCGAGAACAAGGTCGTCACGATCGAAGACCCGGTCGAGTACCACCTCGAAGGCATCGTGCAGACGCAGGTCTCGAAGGACTATTCGTTCGCGCAGGGATTGCGCTCGACGCTGCGCCAGGACCCGGACGTGATCATGGTCGGCGAGATCCGTGACGCTGAAGTGGCGACGACCGCCGTGCAGGCCGCGCTCACCGGCCACCTCGTCTTCTCCACGCTGCACACGAACGATGCCGCCGGCACGTTCCCGCGCCTCATCGACTTCGGCATCGAGGCGGAAGTCCTCGGCTCCTCGATCAACATCGCCATGGCGCAGCGCCTCGTGCGCAAGCTGTGCACGCACTGCCGTGCCGCGACGCCGATCGCCGGCACGGACCGGGATATCGTGGAGCGCCTGATGGCTGACATCCCCCACCCGGAAGACACGCCCAGGAACCGCGACATCATGTGGACCGCGACCGGCTGCGAAGAATGCGGGGGGATCGGCTATAAGGGACGCATCGCCATCGTCGAGGCGATCGTCATGGATCGCACTATCGAAGAGCTCCTCCGCAAGAACCCGACCGAGCGCGAGATCTGGGAAGGCGCGAAGCACCAGGAGATCCGCTCGATGGCGCAGGACGGCATGGTGAAGGTCCTGCGCGGCATCACCTCCCTCGACGAGCTCGGCCGCGTCATCGACCTCAACGCCTGAGCCTTCATTCGTTCCTCAGGATCGCACGGTATGCTTACACGTGCACATGGGTTCGTCTGGCACCTATGGAGCGGACTGCCGGCAGGAATTCCTGCCAGCTTTTTTATTCTCTGGCATACCAGACAAGAAGAACCCCGGCGCCGACAGTGGCGACCGGGGGTTCCTCTTATATAATGTATGCAGCGATGGCCCGTTCGGGAACACGAACCTCTCAGCAATGCTTTCAATGGTATGCGAAAGAGGAGCGCCGGCTAAGGATAGGGCAAGCGAGCCGCACGAATGCGGAACTGGCCCGTCCTCGTAGCACTCACCCATTGCTGAGAGATTCGTGCCTCTGAAAATGGAAGATGATGCATCGCTGCATCACTGGGCGGCAGTGTAGCACACCCGCCATAATCTGTCAACTATCGCCCATGACCGATACCGAACCCACGATCCCCCCGGAGAACGCGAAATCGCTGGACCAAGCGCTGCGCCCGGCGCAGTGGGACGAGTATATCGGCCAGGAATCCATCAAGAAGAATCTCGCGATCCTGCTCACGGCGGCGAAGGAGCGCGGCCAGCAGCCGGAGCACGTGCTCCTCTACGGGCCGCCGGGGCTCGGCAAGACGACGCTCGCGCACCTCATCACCCGCGAGATGGGCTCGCAGCTGCGCGCGACCTCCGGTCCCGCGATCGAGCGCGTGGGCGACCTCGCGAGCATCCTCACGAACCTCTCGCCGGGCGATATCCTCTTCATCGACGAGATCCACCGCCTCAATAAGACGATCGAGGAAGTCCTCTACCCCGCGATGGAATCGGGCGTCCTCGATATCGTGATCGGCAAGGGCCCGTCGGCCCGCACGGTGCAGCTCGAGCTGCCGGCGTTCACCCTGATCGCGGCGACGACGCGCATCTCGCTCCTCTCGGCGCCCTTGCGCTCCCGCTTCTCTGGCGGCACGTTCCGCCTCATCTATTACACGCCCGCCGAGATCGAGCGGATCCTCGAGCGCTCGGCGGCCATCCTCGGGCTCTCCCTGCCTGCCGACGCCCGCGCGGAGATCGCGAAGCGCAGCCGCTTCACGCCGCGCACGGCGAACTACCTCCTCAAGCGCTGCCGCGATTACGCGCAGGTGCATGGCGGCGCGATGGACGCGCAGATGGCTTCAAAAGCCCTCGCGCTGCTTGAGATCGACGAGCAAGGCCTCACGCAGAGCGACCGCGATATCCTCTCCGCGATCATCGGGAAATACCGCGGCGGGCCGGTCGGCCTCGGGACCCTCGGTGCCGCGCTCTCGGAGGAGCAGAGCACGATCGAAGAGGTGCATGAGCCGTACCTCATGCAGATCGGTTTCCTCGAACGGACGCCGCGCGGCCGCATCGCCACCCCCGCCGCCTACGCCCACCTCGGCTTCGACATGCCGGAGGACCTCCAGACGAAGCTAGTCTAGCCCTAGCCGCTTCTTCGTTTCTTTTATATAGGCCGCTACGCGCTCGCGGTCCTCGTTGGGTTTGTCTCCCTTGAAATAAATCTCTACGTACTCGATCCGTGCACTACTGAAAATGAATGCATAGATCACGCGCATCTTGTCCCCCTTAAGCGTCTTGCATGCGAGCCTCGTCTTCCATATCGAGAATTCGTCGTTCTGGTGCAGGCAAATCCAGTGTTTACCACCAGTTCCTTCCGGCCTGGTCTGCAACACGTCCCGCTGCGTTTCCAAGTCGCCCTCGAGCGACTTATATTTCTTCTTCAGGGATTTCAGTTCTCGGGAAAATTCCGGCAGTTCGGCGAATTCCATACACGGCCGCATTAGAGCTCATCGTACTCGCGCACCGAGAGCTCGGCCGGCCGATAGAACACATGCTCATAATCAAGGTCTTCGCCATCCTTCGCGACATCCCATGGCGTATCAATATGCGAAAGGCGTGAGAGTTCTGATGCGGACTTATCCGAGTACCGCAGCAGCACATTGTCGATCATCTCCTTCTCGCGCGCACTCAGGATAGCCAGGTCTGGCTCGATGAGCGGCAAGAACTTGCGTTGCTCATATGTGAAGTACTTACTTTTCACTTCATCCACCTCCTTCTTTTCCTTCATCTCATTCACCACCTTGATGAACTCGCGCGGCGCTGGCCCATGCGTGTTCTTGAAATAGGTCAGGCCCATCAGCTGCGTCCCGTACTTCTCGTAATAGTCGAAATCGATGAAGTAGAGCAGTTTGTAGAGTGCGGTCATGCCGATATTCGGCTTGGCACCGGCCTGCTTCAAGACATAGAGCAGTACCTGCTTGAATTTCTCGAGATTCTTCTGGGGGATGCTGATGCGCACATCGTCGAACTGCTCGCGCTCGGCAGCATCCGAATCGAGCATACCGAAAAGCATGCGGAGTTCGTGCCCCTCGCGTGCAGTCAACGGCCGTTCACCCTTCTCGATACGGATCAGCGTCGGCCGTGACATCCCGAGGCGGTTTGCAAGATCCGCCTGGGTCATACCATGCTCTTTCCGAAGTTTCTGTATATCCATAGGTATATTCATAGCATACTTATCCACAGGAAGTCCACTCCTGTGCAAATGTATTTACATTTGACACGTGATGTACGCATGAGAGAATACTCGTAACTCGGGTAACCCGAGGATTATTGGAATAATCTGAGTTCGCATGGCACAACAGCGACACACCGGGAGAAGTGCTGGCAAGGCAGCGAGCCGAGTTCTTCGAGATGGACGTACAGGCCGGGATTCGAAGAAAGCGGCTGGTAGTGCCCTCTCACAACGCGCCCCAAAGCGCAAAAACAGAAACTGACCTTTCGGCCAGTTCCCCATTTGGATGTCCCGCTCCGCGGGACATCCGCATTTTCACATCAGTTCCCAGATGAAGCTAGGATGCTATCCACATCGCCCATCACCCGGATTGTCTCCTGGAGCGCGGTGGTGAAGCGGCGGTAGTGCTCGATGTCATCGTAGGTGAGGGTGCGGCCGCGGCGGTCCTTGAGCCATTTCTGCGCGGGCTGATAGCCGCCGATATAGAACTCCCAGACTTCCTTCGGGATGCCGTCGAAGTACTGCGTGTCATTGATGCGCACGCGACCATTCTCGAAGGTCGGGAACTTCGCGCCCACGACACTGTCGCCCAGGACAGGGAATGTCGCGACCGGCCTCGCGAGCACCGGATGCGTGAGGAGATGCAGCTGCCGCAGCTCGCTTCCCTTCCCAGCAAGCGCGCGGAACTGCTCGGCGCTCGAGGGGAGCGGCACGCGCGGGAAGTCGCGCTTGAGGAACTCGCCGTATTTGGCCCGGTAGCTGGGCGAGTAGAGGACGGCGTAGATGTAATCGAGAATGTCGTATGGACATATAGTCGCCCCCCCCCCGCAGTTTTCTGGTTCGAATGCGAGATCTGTCGCGTCTTCGAACTGTTTGATTGCATCCGTCTTCAGGTTCGGCGTGCGCCGGGTGTCGTCGGTCGTTTGCTGCTCAGGATAAAGATAGAGAGGAAATTGATAATTGGTCGTTTTCCCGGAAGTAACACCGTGCTCTGTCATTAGGTCGGTAACAAGCGCATGGGCGAAAGGAATCTTCAATTCCTCTCGCTTATGTACGACAAGATACAAATTCTTACCCTTAAGAATCCTGTTCATTATTTTCTCCCTCCCCCAATCGACCATGTCCGGATCGTAGTACACCCACCGCGTATCGAATGGCCGGTATGCGATCGGCTTGATCGCGGCATCATGGTCCTTGTCGCGGATCTTCTTGCGAGCCGCATCGAGCTTCCAGCCGCGCGTATCGCCTGCCTTATACTTACCGTCCTTCTTCCCCGGGAAGAGCTTCCGGCGCACCTCATCATCCGAAAGCTCGGGGTCGCAGAACATATCGATGCGCGCCCGGAGCACATCCTTGTCAGTATCGATCACGACGCTATCGCGCGCTGTCACGATCCCGGTCACGCCTACATCGAAGATATCGTTCACTGCAATGCCCTGCTCGTACTCGTCGTCGCCCTCTGCGACCGGCACGAAGTAGTACCTGTCGTGCGCGGGCTCGAGCTTCTGCCAGCTCACACTTGCCCAGTCGCTCTGATTCAGCCGCTCGTATTTGGAGAGGCGCGTGCCGAGCATCTCCGCATGGTAGACATCAGCGAGCTCCTTCCTTTCTCCCTTCCCCTCCTTCTTTCCTCTTATGCCGAGCAGGATCGCCGTGCCGGTCTTGATATCGAAGACGTTCTCATCCTTGGTCCCATCCGCTGCCTTCTCCTTCTTATTGGCATTGCCGTGCAGGTCAAGCACGTAGATCTCGTCGAAGGTCTCGAGCAGGCGGTAGCGCATGCCGCGGAAGGTCGGGTTGTCGAGATAGCCATGCGCCGTGATCATCCCGACAATGCCCTCGCCGTTCTTGCGGATGAGCGATTCGGCGAAGTGGATGAACTTCACGTAATCGTCGTCGAGCCAGTTCTTGCGCTCGTTCAGCTTCTCATTCGTGCCTGGCTCCTTCTTATAGTCGGCATTGCCCCTGTACTGCGGGTTGGATGAGATGCCGCTATATGGCGGATTCCCTAAGACGACCATGATCGGCAGGTCCTTCTTGATGCGCGAAGCCTGGTACGCCTCGTCGGTGATCGCCTGATCGAGCCCGAAGGCGAGCCGCGGAATCGTGTCGATCGGCTCATCGAGCGTGTTCGTGAGATAGATGCCGAGGCGCGTGCGCTCGTCCGTATAGCCGGTCTCCGCGAGCGTCATCGCGAGTTTGAGGTGCGCGATGGTGTAGCTGGCCATCAGGAGCTCGAAGCCGAAGAGCCGCGGCAGGAGGTGCGCCGAGACGTACGGCTGCCATGCGCCTTCATTGCCTTCGAAGTACGCGGCGTGGATGTGCCGGATGACCTGATTGAGGAAGGTACCGGTGCCGGTCGCCGGGTCGAGGATCTCCACGCGGTGCACCTGCCGCGTCTCGTATTTGACCTCGCCTTTCGTGCGCTTGTCGATCCCTTGCGTCGGGAGCTTCGCCTCGATCATGCTCTCGTCCGCGAGCCCGCGCGGAAGCGCGAAGCGCTCCTGCAGGATGCGATCGATGCTGCGCACGATGAATGAGACCACCGCGGGCGGCGTGTAGAAGACGCCGAGCTGGACGCGCTGCGCCGGGTCGTACTCCTTGAGGAAGTCCTCGTAGAAGTGGATGATCGGGTCGCGCGATTCCTTCGTCTCGCCGATCTTCGCGTCCTGCCGGTACGCGCGCTCGATGAGCTCATGCACGGCGGCATGCGTGAAGACCTCACAAAGCTCATCCACGATGATAGTGAGACGCTCGTCGAAGCCCGCGCCGGCGATATGATCGAAGAACTCGCGCAGGAGCGGATTGCTGTGCGGCACGAGATCGCGCGCCTCCTGTCGCGAGAAATTGTCTGGCGTCCGGTCGGCGTAGCGCGCCGCGAAGAGCCCATACACCAAGGTCTGCGCATACATGTCCGCGAATTGCGCAGGCGTGATCGTGTGCACGAGCCGATCGCGGAACACCTCGAGCATCTGGCGGAACTCCCGGTTGCGCTCACTATCGCCCTCGAGATACCGGATGACATTGTCGCGGATGCGTCGTGCCTTGCCGCCCATGATCTCCGCCAGCCGGTTCGCGCTCCGGATCGGCTCCGGTGCGCCTTCCATGAGCTCGAGCGTGACGTGCGCGAGCTTCGCCGTCGTGTCGACCGGCACGATCCTGCCATCCGAAACCTTCGCCACGGTGATCGATTCCTCGTATTGCGCGCCATCGCGATAGAAGCGGAACTCGAGATAGTCCGTGAGAATTAGGTTCTTATAGCCGAAGTAGCGGCGCATCTGGTCGGACTTCACCACCGCATCAAGATCGATGCCGATGTCCTTGGCCTCCGCGTAGCCGAGCGGGATCTTGCCGCGGACGATGGCGAAGTCCGGCGCGCCATGCTCGGAGTGCTTCGGATCGTTGACCGGCGTGGTTCCGGGGATGATCTCGCCGAGGAGCGCCTTGAGCGCCGGGCGGTACGCATGCTCGATGGCGATCCCGGTCTGGTATTGCTCATCGAGCGCGGCGACATACCGCGCGATCGCGTCCTCGAGAGTGGCCATATGGGCCCATAGTGCCACAGTTCCATGCGGCCTTCACTCTACTTGCCTCCTTCTTCCGAATCGATCGTCCACGGCGAGATCTGGGCGCCTTCAGGGATCTGCTCGTCGAACGAGATATTGTGCTTCTTCTCGATCTCCTCGACCTGCGCCATGATGCCTTTGCCCATGAGCTTCGCCAACGGCAGCGGCAGGAGATAGCAGTCCATCGCGTCGCCCGAGCGCAGCACGACATGCAGGAGACCGTTGATGACGCGCAGGTGCACGGTGTCGACGAAAACCTTCTCGGGGACGGCATTGAAATCGAATTCCATAGGAGTTTCGGCTAGGCTAATACCGCCAGTGTCTCATACCCAGCGGTTTTGAACAGCCGGGGCGGACGCGCTATACTGCCGCCGTATGTCAGGACATAACAAATGGTCGCAGATCAAGCGGCAGAAGGGGGTGACGGATGCGGCGAAGAGCAAGGTATTCGGGAAGTATGCGCGCCTTATCGCGATCGAATCGAAGCGGGCGAACGGGAACGTGAACGATTCGGCACTGCGCGCCGTCATCGAGCGCGCCAAGGCGGAGAACATGCCGAAGGACAATATCGAGCGTGCGGTCGCCAAAGGCACTGCCGCCGATTCGGTCGCGCTCGAATCGGTCGTCTACGAGACGTACGGCCCGGGCGGCGTCGCGATCATCATCGATGCCGTGACCGACAATCGCAACCGCACGGCCCAGGAGATCAAGCACCTCCTCTCGAAGAATGGCTGCGAGCTCGCGGCGCCCGGCTCCGCCGCATGGGCGTTCACCAAGACCGCCGACGGCTATGAGCCGACGAGCACCGTCCCCATCAGCGAAGCAGACGGCGAGAAGCTTTCCCTCTTGATCGAGGTTCTCGACGAGAACGACGACGTGCAGAACGTCTATACGAACGCGGAATAGCCGTAGAAGCGCGCGCTGGGCGGCAGAAGACGTGCTTCTGCTCTATTTGAGTGAAAAGCAGGCATATCCGCGCCGCGCTATACTTCCGTCATGCGCATCCTTGCGATCGACCCCGGGTACGAGCGCTGCGGTATCGCCATCCTCGAGCGGCAGGATGGCCGCGATGTCCTGATCTACTCCGAATGCGCGCGGACCGAGAAATCCCTTCCGTTTCATGAGCGTCTGCGCCAGATCGGCGAAGCCGTAGGGCGCGCGATAGATACGCATGCGCCGCGCGCGCTCGCCATGGAGACCCTCTACTTCAGCAAGAACACGAAGACAGCCATGCAGGTCGCTGAGGCACGCGGTGTCATCACCTTCGCCGCTGCTGCGCGGGGACTGCCCCTCATCGAGTATTCTCCTGCTGCCGTGAAGATCGCCGTCACGAGCGCCGGGAAAGCTGATAAGCGGCAGGTCATGGCGATGGTGCCGCGGCTGATCAGCCTTCCCTCGCGCTCGATGCTCGATGACGAGTACGATGCGATAGCGATCGGCATCACGCACCTCGCGCACACGCGCTAACGGAAGAGATATCACCTGAAACGCCGATTCCGTGGCACATTCATGCGCCAGGTACGCACCGGATATGCTAGTATTAACCCCACGTAATCCCCAGCGTTTTCCACATGCCCTCGTTCTTCAGAAAGCTCAGGAATAGGCCGCGAAATCGTTCTCAGAAGGGGTTTTTCCACAGGATTCCCCTCCTCTATGAGATCATCCTGGGGATTCTCATTCTCGGGTTCTTCCTTGCGGGCGTGCTGCTCTTCTGGTTCGTCACCACGCCCATCCCTGATATCAACGATTTCGAGACACGCCGCGTCCCGCAATCCACGAAGATCTACGACCGAACCGGCAAGGTCCTCCTCTATGACGTGCACGGCAGCATCCGCCGCACCGACGTCACGCTCGACCAGATCTCCCCGTACGTGCAGCATGCCGCGATCGCGATCGAGGACCCGAATTTCTATACCGATAACGGCATCGAGCTGAAGGCGATCCTGCGCGCCATCTGGGTGGACGTCACGACGCTTTCCTTCAGCCAGGGCGGTTCCACGATCACGCAGCAGGTGGTGAAGAACACTATCCTCACGAGCTCGAAGACGATCCCGCGCAAGCTGAAGGAGTGGGTGCTCGCCATCAAGCTCGACCAGACCTACAGCAAGAACCAGATCCTCGACGTCTACTTCAACGAGACGCCGTACGGCGGCACTATCTACGGCATCGAGGAAGCCAGCGAATACTTCTTCGGCGTCCACGCCAAGGATCTCGACCTCGCGCAAGCCGCGTACCTCGCTGCCCTCCCGCAGGCGCCGACCTACTACTCTCCGTACGGCAACAATAAGGACGCCTTGGATGCTCGGAAGAACACTGTCCTCGAGCGCATGTATGAGCAGGGATACATCACCGCGGCTGAGCGCGATCAGGCGCAGAACGAGAACGTCACCTTCATCCAGGAGAGCGATTCCGGCATCAAGGCGCCGCACTTCGTGATGTACGTCCTGCAATACCTCGAGCAGAAGTATGGTGCCGATGCGGTGGATCAGAACGGCCTCAGGGTCATCACCACGCTCGACTACGACCTCGAGAAGAAGGCGGAGGATGTCGAGAAGCAGTATGCCGCGAGCAACCTCAAGGAATTCAATGCGAGCAATGCCGCGACGGTCGCGATCGATCCGAATACCGGGCAGATCCTCGCCATGGTCGGATCGAGCGACTACTTCAGCGATACGATCGACGGCAAGTACAACGATGCCTTGGCGCACCGCCAGCCAGGCTCGACATTCAAGCCGTTCGTATACGCGACAGCGTTCGCGAAGGGTTACTCGCCGGATACCGTCCTCTTCAACCTCAAGACCCAGTTCGCGGCGAATTGCGCGCCGGACGACCTCGAGACCACGGATACATGCTACTCGCCTGACAACTACGACAGCCTCTTCAGCGGCCCGATGAGCCTGCGCGATGCGCTCGCGCAATCCGTGAACGTCGTCGCCGTGAAGCTCCTGTACCTCGTCGGCATCAATGACGCGCTCGCGACCGCGCAGCGGATGGGGATCACGACCCTCGGCGATGCGGCGCGCTACGGGCTCACGCTCACGCTGGGCGGCGGCGAAGTGACTTTGCTCGACATGGTGAGCGCATACGGCGGCTTCGCGACGGATGGCATCCATCACCAGGCGACGGCGATCCTCGAGGTGGATGATGCGAACGGGAACGTCCTCGAGAAATACCAGGACCAGTCCACGCGCGTGCTCGATGAGCAGGTAGCGCGGCAGATCAGCGACGTCCTCTCTGATAACGTCGCGCGTACGCCGGAATTCGGCACGGATTCGCCGCTCAACTTCCCCGGCTTCGATGTCGCTGATAAGACCGGCACCACGAACGACTCGCGGGATGCCTGGATCATCGGCTACACGCCTTCGATCGTCGTCGGCTCATGGGCGGGCAATAACGACAATACCCCGATGGCCAAGAAGATCGCCGGATTCATCGTGGCACCGATGTGGCATGACATCATGCAGTACGCTATCGAGAAGTACCCGGCAGGGCAGTTCATCAAGCCCGATCCGACACCCGCGAACGCTCCGCCGATCATCCGCGGGCAGTGGGACATCCCCGGCCCTGACGGCCAGCTCCACTCGATCCTCTATTGGCTCAACCCGAACACGCCGCTCGCAGGCAGCGCGCCGGGCACCTCGGTCACCGATCCGCAGTATGCGAACTGGGAGTACCCGATCCGCATCTGGGCAGCCGCGCAGGGGTATGCGTCCTCCTCAGCCGCGGTCACGCTAAACGGGCCATTCAGAATCGTCTCGCCGGGCCCTGGAAGCGCCGTTCCGGTCAATCAGGCGGTCTCGATACGGATCCAGCCGGCGAATGGCGTCACGATCACCTCGTTCTCGTCCTATCTCAATGGTGCGCTCGTCAGTACGGCAGCTGGCGGACAGCTCGAGATGTCAATCACTCCGACGACGCTCGGCCCGCAATCCTTGGAGATCGTCGCGAACGGCTCATTCGGCGTCAGCTCGCAGACCGTCAATTTCTCGACGCATCCATAGAGCGGCCACCCCTCTAGAACGCGCTAGGCGGCCCATAGGCCGCCGTTACGCTCACGATGAGAGTGGTTTGCCTTATCGGTTGAGCGGCATCACTAGATAGAGGAATGTGGGGTCGGAGACGCCTTTGATCACCAACGCCTTGCCGAGCCCGCCGAACTGGAGCGAGACGCTGTCCGCGCGTATCGAGCTGAAACAGTCCGAGAGATACTGCAGGTTGAAGTTGATATCGAGATCGCTCCCTTCGAGCGCTGCATCGATGCTATCGCTCGTCTCGCCGATATCCGCAGTCCGGGCGGTCGCTGTGAATGATTTCTTCGATGGGTATACATGGAAGCCGATCTGCTGCGTTCCGGCAGAGAAGATGCGCGCCTTCTTCATGGTGGTGTTGAGATCCTCCTTGAGGAGGACCGCTTCGGTCATGAATTCCTTCGGGATGATGGCCTGGTACTGCGGGAAGGTCGCATCCACGATACGGGACATGAAATAGATAGTGCCGGCCGTGACGGATAGTTGGGAGTCGCTGAATCGGCACTCGATCGGCTCATCCGGGAGCGCACTGAGCACATGCGTGAGCTCAAGCGCATTCTTCACTGGCAAGAGCGTGTCAGGGATGGAAGCGGCGCGCGCCGGAATGCGCTTCTCCGCCAGACGGAAGGAATCCGTCGCGGCGAACGTGAGCGTACCATCCTGCGCTGTTATGAGGATGCTCGCGAGCTCAGGGCGGATCATCGATTGCGAAGCCGCGTAAGCGACGGCACTGATGCCGTCGAGAAGAGCTTTCGGCGAAAGTTGGTAGGCATCTCCCTCGGTCTCCTTCGGGATCGAGGGGAATTCGTCATGAGCGATGGTCCGCAAGGTCGTCTCGCCATGCGGCGAACGGATGGAGAGATTCTGCCCATCGAGTGAGAGTTCGATCTTCTCAGCACGGCTAGTACGTACCGTATGCGAGAACACGCCGACAGGGACCGCCACGACCCCCTCCTGCATGACCTCAGCCGGCACAGCGATCTCGATGCCGGTCTCGAGATTCGTCGCACGCACATAGAGAGCCTTTCCTTTCGCTTCGAGCAGGATGCATGAGAGTACCGGCAGCGACTCCTTCTTGCCGACGACACGTTCAGCGATATCCACCGCGGCTCTCAATCGTTCCTGTGTGCAGCTGGTTTTCATAAAGGTTTTATTAAAAACTACTATAACTACTATTAGGGGTGTGGATACGGGGAAAAACAGCAAACTCGGCTTGATATCTCGGATTCTCGCTTCATGATTTGTTTATGGAGCTGGGGATTACCGAGTGGAAAGCGGGGATAGGGCTGGGGATAAGCGAACTGCCGTTCTGGTTATCCCCGTTCGCGAGCTGTTATTCGAGTGGTTTTCCGCATGCTTTCCCATAGGTTTTCCCTCGCGCTATCCACAGCAAATTCACCCGTGTATGAGCATCTTGATCTGATCGATCTCAGATTCGAGCGCACTATTCCCCTTCAGGTCTTCCTTTATCTTCTCACAGGAGTGGATCACGGTCGTGTGGTCGCGACCGCCGAGCTTCTCCCCGATCGAAGGGTAGGAGACATTGAATTCCTCCCGCAGCACGTACATGATGATCTGCCGCGGCTTCACCACCTCCTTCTTGCGCGTCTTTTCGTAGATGCTCTTCTCATCGATCTTGTAGTATTGCGCGACTTTCTTGACGACATCCTCGACAGAGAAGCCTTTCGCCGGCCGTGCCGTATTCTTCAGGATACCATGCAATTCGGCTTGGTTGAGCGATTTTCCTTTGAGCTGCGCCTTGACGATGATCGCGTTGAGTACCCCTTCGAGCTCGCGGATGTTGCCGTTCACATGCTGCGCGATGTATTCGATCGTCTCGTGCGGCATGGCGTAGCCGTACTGGTTCGCCTTCGCGGTGATGATCGAGATGCGCGATTCGAGGTCTGGCTGTGGGATCTCGATGATGAGCCCTGCATTGAAGCGGCTCTTCAGGCGATCCTCGAAATCCGGCACGAAATTCGGATGCTTATCCGATGAGAAGATGATCTGCTTGTTATTGTCATGGAAGGCATTGAAAAGGTGGAAGAGCTCCTCCTGCGTCTTCTCCTTGTTCGCGATGAACTGGATATCATCCATGATGAGGACGTCGTACTGGCGGTACTGGTCCTTGAAGGAATTCGCGCGCCCGTCGCGCAATGCGTTGAAGTAATCGATCGTGAACCGTTCGGCTGTCGCGTAGAAGACCTTCCGGTTCGAATTCGTCTTCTTGAAGTAATTTCCGATCGCCTGGATCAGGTGCGTCTTTCCGTGGCCGGTCGATCCGTAGAAAAACAAGGGATTATATGACAATCCAGGCTTCTGAATGACCGCTTGCGCGGCTGCATGCGCCATCTGATTGAAGGGGCCGACGATGAATGACTCGAATGTATAGCGCGGATTGAGGTTATCCCGCTTATCGATGTAGTACTCGTTGAGCCCGAGGGTCGCCATCGTGCTTGCGCCGGTATCCGTGATCGGCGCCTGCTTGCCGGTCGTCGCGGCGACCCGAGCGTTCTTCTGCACGACGTATTCGACTGATCGGATCGTCTCATCAAGATCGCGCAGCGTCTTCAGGATGAGCTTATGGTGCTTCTCACGAAGCCACTCCTTTACGATCTTTGACGGGACGGCAACGAATACCGAACCCCCCTCCCGGCGCGCGATATCAGTCCCGCGGAACCACGTCTGGAAGCTCGCTTCTGAGGTGCCGAGCTCGATCTGCACCAAGGCGTTCTGCCAGAGTTCCCGTTCAGTCATGCGCACAACATAGGATGAATCGGATATGCACAGAATTATAGCCCACTGAGGAATGAGGCTTATTTTTCAATCCAGCATGGCTGAAAATAAACACTCCTGTGGATAACATGTTGATAAGTGTACCATTATCCCCACCCTCGGTATCCCCCTTTCCCAAGACTTCGAAACAGCTTGAAATACTTGAATAATACGGTATGATGCGCGCATATGGCTACGAAACGAACGTACCAGCCGAAGGTCCGTAAGCGGAACCGGACACACGGCTTCCTCAAGCGCTCCTCGACGACGGCAGGCAAGCAGGTGCTCGCCCGCCGGCGCCGCAAGGGTCGCGCTAAGCTGACCACCGTCTAACTCCCTGCCATGCCCCGCCAGAACCGGGCTTCTGCAGAGGACATCACGACGATCCGAGGTGCCCGTGCCGTGCGCACGCGGCATTTTCTCGTTACGGCACGGCGATCGGATGATGGAACTACGAAAATAGCCTGCAGTGTAGCCAAAAAAGTCGCAAGACAAGCTGTCGACCGCAATCGCCTGAAGCGCCAGTGCCGTGCCGCAGCCCGCGCATCCCTCTCTTCCCTTGCACACCCGAGCACAGTCCTTATCAGGATTCTCAGCAAGGATGCTTCCTGGGACGACTTCCTCGCCGAGCTCCCCGAAGCCTTCGCGAAGGCTTCGTAGCGTCGCTCCATGCGCGATTGTGCGGTAGAATGGCACCGTCATGGGCGCTTTCTTCCACGCGGTCCTCTATCAGCCGCTCTATAACGCCCTCGTATTCCTCCTCGGGCTCGTACCGGGGCACGAGGTAGGCATCGCGGTCATCGTGCTTACGGTGCTCGTGCGCATCATCATCTTCCCGCTCGCCCAGAACGGGATCAAGACGAACATCGCGCTCAAGAAATTGCAGCCGCAGATCGAGGCGCTGAAGAAGAAGCATCAGAACGATACGGACGCGAAAGCGCGCGAGACGATGGCGCTCTACAAGGAGAACGATATCCATATGTCTGCCCCGTTCCTGCTCATCTTGGTGCAGCTGCCGCTCATCATCGGCCTCTATTGGGTCTTCCGCTACGGCAATCTTCCGGCGATAGATATGACGCAACTCTACGCGTTCGTGCATGCACCAGCAGCCATTTCGATGCAATTCCTCGGGCTTATCGACATGAGCACGCGCAGCGTCATCCTCGCGCTCACGACCGGCATCACCCAGTTCGTCTTCGCGAAGCTCTCGATGCAGCCGCCGGCGGCGGACGGGAGCGGGTTCTCGCACGACCTTGCGCGCAGCATGCACCTGCAGATGCGCTATGTCCTGCCGTTCGTCATGTGCTTCATCGCCTACTCGCTCGCCGCTGCAGTGGCGCTCTACTGGACCACGAGCAATCTCTTCAACATCGCGCAGGAACTGTTCGTCCGGCGTCGTCTCGAACGCGAGGCTGCGAACGCGAACTAAGCGCGACAGAGGCTCTGTTTCATGGCCTGAATGGGCCTTTTTTGGACTGCTCCTGCCATCCGTGGTACACAGTACGTATGAACGAATCGATCATTGCCGTACTGACTGGCCTCCTCGATTCGATGGGCGCTTCGTATGAGCGCGTGACAGAAGGCTCGATCGCGGGGCAGCCGCTGCTGCGGATCGAGACCAGCGACCCCTCGGCGCTCATCGGCACGCGCGGCGAGACGCTCCTGGCGCTCGATCACCTGCTGAAGCGTCTGGTGGAGCAGCGGGATATCCGCACGGAGCGCTTCATCCTCGATGTGAACGAGTACCAAGCGAGCCGGATCAGGGAGATCGAGATGCGCGCCAAGATGATGGCGGAACGCGCACGCTCGTTCGCGTATGACGTCGAGCTCCCGCCCATGCGGCCGTACGAGCGGCTGATCGTCCACTCGACGCTCGCCGACGAGCCGCACGTGAAGACGGAGTCGCAGGGCGAAGGAAAGGAGCGTCGCGTCGTCATCCGCTACGTGGCGGAGTGATCACGCGCGCAGCGCCTTAGGGTCCAGCCGATCGAGGAGGTCCTTGAGCGAGAGCGTCGCGACGCCGAGCACCTTATCTGCGCCGCCATAGTAGAGAAAGATGGTATCGCGGCGCACCACCTGCCCGCAGGAGAAGACGACATTCGGCACTTCCCCCTCCTTCTCCCACTGCTTTTCCGGCACGAGCAGGGGCTCCGCGAGGCGCGCGATGACGCGCGTCGGGTCGTTCGCATCGAGGAGCGCAGCGCTGATGCGGTAGGTGCGGTCGTCGCCGACCGCATGGTAGAAGAGGAGCCAGCCGCGGCGCGTAGCGACCGGCGGGCCGGCGATCCCGACCTTCAGTGCTTCCCATGTGCCGTCGCGCGGACGCAGGATCTCTATCGCACGCGTGATCGCGTGCTCGGAGAGCGAGAGATCGTTGAAACAATCCATGCAGATCATCGAGTTGATGCGGTGCAGCACGAGGTACTTGCCGTCGATGGGTTTCGGGATGATGGCCGCATCCTTGTCGTCGATCCCGGAGGGCGAGATGCGCACCGGCATGGACCATTGGCTGAAATCGCGCGCACGGAATGCCGCAAGCGGGATCGAAGTGAGCGCTACCCGCGGCACCGACGCGCCGTCGTAGCTGGTGTAGAGCATGTAGAGCGTGCGGCCGATCGGGATCGCGCGCGGGTCCTCGCAGCCAGAATTGCCGCCGGCGCCGCCGCGCTTCTGCTCGAAATCCGCCCGCGGGACGTAGATCGGCTCGTCGCTCACGGTATCGATATGGATGCCGTCCTTCGAGGTGGCGAGCCCGACCGTTGAGGTGTTATCCGGCGACATCGCGCGGAAGAGGATCTGTACTTCCCCATCGAGGTCGAACGCGGCGGCATTCATCACGTCGCGTGCGCGCCATGGGTGCGCCGCGTCGGGCACGATGATGGGGTTCTCAGGAGCGCGCGCGACGAGCGCCTCGCGCCGTCCGGGCAGCATCGCATCGAGGAGGTGCGGCAGGTAGAGGCTTGCCTTGGCGCAGACGGTGTCGGCGCCTCCGTAGTAGATATCGAGGCGCTTCCCTTCGATCAGAGCGCCAGCAGGGAATGCGACGCGGCCCACGTGCCCGTAGATCTCGTACGGCGCTTCCGGCACGAGGATCGGGCTTTCGGTGCGGCCGATGACGCGCTGCGGTTCCCCGCGATCGAGGAGCACCCCTTCGATCCCGAAGACGCGCTCATCCCCGCGGAAGTAGTTCTGGATATATGAATAGATGAGCAGCCAGCCCTCGTTCGTCTTCACCGGCGCCGCGCCGATCTCGGCGAAATCCTCCGCGCTGCGCACGAGCGGCAGCGCATGCTGCCCGATCGTCGCATCCCATGCGCGCCAGTACGCCTCCTCGAAGAATTCCTCGACGTGATCGGCATAGGCGATCGCGATCGTCGCCTTGCTGTCGCCCTCGTCCTGGTGCGCGAGCAGGATGACCGCGACCTTGCCGCCGATGCGCTCAGGGAAGAGCGCCATGGCTTTCGCATTGAACGGCGTGACGAGATGCTTTTCGGCGATGGAGAACAGGTCATCCGAGACCGCGCACGCCACTTTGATATTATCCGGCCCGAATGGTACGCCGCCGAGCGCGGTGTAGAAGGTGTAGTACCGACCCTCGAAGAGGGTCGTCCGCGGGTCCTCGCAGCCGTATGCATCCCATGCCTCCGAGGGCACGATAAACTCGCGCTGCCGCGTTGCGCGCTCACCGCCCGCGAGCTTCGCGATCCCGATTGTGGAGCGATAGGTACCCGGAGCCACGAGCGGGTCGGGGCGCGCCATCGCGCGGTAGATCAGGTAGGTGTCCCTACCTTTCTTGACGGCGCAGCCGTTGAACGCGGCTGCGGACTCGAATGTCCGGCCGGGATCAGGAGAGAGGATCGGGTTGTTGGGAGAACGGCGGACGACGTACATACCTGCTCTAGTAGCGTAGCATGCGCTAGGCCATCACCGCTTCGGCCGGGGAGAGCGCAGGCGCCCGATCATGCTTCAAATCATAGAGTATCTGGGAGATCGGCGCGTGCGCAACGCACACGTGACGGTCGCCGCCGCCGTAATACAGGAAAAAGGTGCCGTCCTTCACCACTGCACCGCATGTATAGACGATGCCCGGCTTCCAGTGGTTCTCATACGGCATATCCGGGGAGAGCAGCGGGCCGGCGCTGCGCGCGATGACCTTCGTGGGATCATCGAGATCGAGGAGCATCGCTCCGATGCGGTACCGGTCAGGCTCGTTCTCCGTGATCGCATGATAGAGCACGAGCCACCCTTCCGGCGTCTTCACCGGCGGCGCGCCTGCGCCGCGCAGGTACGTATCCCACGCCGCGCGCTTGGTCTTCGAGAACCGGCTCTCGATCCGCTGCTCCTCCGCGTCGATATCCTCGAGCCGGTCCGCGTAATCGATCTGGATCTCCGGCG
>DASSSZ010000005.1:0-178732 GCA_035708165.1 Minisyncoccota bacterium | reverse complement strand
ACTCCCCAGTGCTCCACGCTGTCTGCCGCGGGCCGCGTATGAACGAACTTCTTCCTGCAAGACTACATCGATATTCTTATGCAGCTCGAAACTGTCCATGGGCTATAACTTCCTAAGTTCACTCAGTACCTCGTCGGCATTTCCATTGTGCGCAAGGAAGAAGTGCAGTTTGCCCTTCCCAAGCTTCTCCCAGACTTGCGCGATTCCGAGCTTATACGCAGTATCTTCATTGCTGATACGATCCTCTCCCTTCCACTCAAGCGCGACGACATTGCCTTTCTTCGTGACCGCAACAAAGTCCGGATAGAATTTACCCTTCTTCCATCCTTGAATGTAGAACGGATCGACCTTTTCCCGGTTGCGAACCCAGAACTCGATATTATCCAGCGTGCCGAGATCAATCCGCTCAACAAACCCGCGTTCCTCTCCATTAATCGCATCGATTCTTTCGTAGAGATTCTTATTGAATGCCTTGGGCACCGGCGATTTGAGAGCGATCGTTGCAGGAAACGATTCGAATGCAGAGGTCGAAAGCTTCTTTGCTGCAAGCAACTTCGAAAAATTCTTCTTCGCATAAACTTCGAGGCGGTCCGTAATGACCGCACCAAGTCGATCGGCGAGTAGATACCTATTCACTGAGAGCTCCGGGAGAGTTCTCCTGTGCTTCTTAATCTGGGTTTGGACGGCTTTCTCGATGAAAGCCAGCTTGTCCTCGGGATTCACCATCGGGAAGCGTAATTTCTTATCGAGCCATGAAGCCAATTCACCAACAGAATGGTCTCCCTCAAGATACTGGTACGGGAGACTTAGCTGCTTCCCCTGGAGCCACTCATCCTCGTCGGAAATGTCGATGGTTGCTTGGCCGTCGAGATCGTAATGAATAGCAAATTCAAAATCGGGATCCTGTTTTGCCAATTCGAAATCTTCGCTAAGAAGATCCTCAAAAGAAAGCTTATCCTTGCCGATCGCCATCATCGGCACCGAGAGGTCCTTTTTTATTGCCTTCCTTGCTTCGAGAGGGTCAGAGTACTCTTTCTCCTCGCTCGCCCCTACGAAGTCTGAACGGCTATACCCGTTATCTTCAAGCCCCTTAATTACCTTCTTGGCCGCATCATCAAACTTCGGCGCGGAGGCAAATACATAGCTCCTGTTAAGCACCTCGTCCGTCTTTCGCTTCGCGTACGGCATACGTATGACGCGCCCGATGATCTGTTCCACCGCGACTTTCGCGCCGAGATTTGCAACGGAGATGAGGACGTAGGCAAAAGCACAGTCCCAGCCCTCAGCGAGAGCATTAACAGTAAGAATGTAGCGAACCTCGCACTTCTTATCGAAAAGATTTATACCTTCAAGCTCATCGAGCTCTGAAGTCTTGATCTTGATTTGTTCTTCGGGAATCTTGTGCTTAAGCAGCATCTCCTTGAGCGCTTCGACAGTGACAGTGGCGCGCACCTTGCTCTTGGACTGCGCCTGGAGTAGCGCTATGGGGCGGATGTACTCCCCCTTGAGTTTCTTGGCGCGCTTTTCCAACTCATCTCGCTTCATCAAGCCATCGAGAACAACCTGTTCCCACTGAGAGCGGCTTTCAAGCACGATTGGAATCTTTACCATCTCTTCGATCTTCAATTCTGAGGCACCAATCTTCACAAGCACATTGCTACCGTCTCTGGGAGTAGCGGTAAACTCGATAATGAACGCCGGCTTGAGATCGGAGAGAAAACGCACAGATAGATCCGTTTGGGTGTGATGCCCTTCGTCAATGACGATCAATGGGCTGTTTTTGCGGATAACGTTCGCGAGCGAATTGATGACTGTCTTGTCGGCATCTTTTTCAAGATTTGAGTCGTCTTTCAGATTCTCAAAGTGCCCCATCAACGAACCGTTTTCCTTATAGACCTTGTACTTTTTCTGAATAGACGCGTCTTTCCTGAATGCATCGAGACTGGCGACGATAACGCAGAGATTATTCGTCACGTCCTCCGGCGAAATTGTCAAAGCCTCTTCATTTGAAAAGACTTTGAACTTCGTCCCGAATGCTTCGTTCAGCGCTTGGTAGTGGGCATCTTTAGGATCTCGGAACTTCTTCAACGTTTGAGTCTTGATGGAGTCTGATGGTACGAACCACATCACAATGCCGGTGTCCATCTTGTTCTGGAGGACTGTGCTCATGATCCGTTCGACTGCCTTGCAGCCAACGAACGTTTTTCCGCCGCCCGTGGGGATACGAATACACACAAAAGGTACGTCCCCGAACCACTCATGGTTGTAGACCTGCTCCGTTATCTCATTGAAGGCATGCCGCGGCTTCATCTTCCTGACGAGATCCAGGAATTGATCCAGCGTTTCTATTGCGTTTGTTTGATAACGCTTGAGCTTCATAGGATTAGTAGATTGTTATCTCGTACGGGATCTGTTTGAAGGTAATACCTTTCTCCTTCAGTTCATCCTCGTCCACAAGACAACGATCAGCATATACGACTGCAGGACCGGCGATCTTGAGCTTGCTGAGTGAAGCTCGAGTTAAGTCATTTTTTCCACGGCCAGCGTAAACGAGGTAGTAGGAAATCCCGCCACTCTCACCAACGAATGGATTTTTGATTGCTTTTTTATCGACGTTTGTTTGCGTCTCGGTGAAGAAAATGTAAGAAGCCAAGTCGGCATATGAACACGACTCATTTATCAATCCATTCTGATCAAAAAGGGCGGAAGCGAGCTCGCAATATTCAAAGCCTCCGTCATAGTCGTACTTTTTTATAGCTTTCTTGATCCTTTCAGCAGTGATTTTCTTCACGACGTCATCTTCCATTTCAACCAAAATAAAGCGACGGTGTCCGCCATCCATTTTGTTTAAATCGAGCACAGCGTGGCCTGTTGTACCCGATCCCGCAAACGAATCAAGGACAATGTCGTCTGGTCCAGTACCCATCTCAACCACCTTCCGTACCATTTCCATGGACTTAGGGAAATTGAACACTTTCTTGCCATCAAAAAGATTCTTAACCTCCAGCGTTCCTTTTTCAGTATTATCATCTTTGTCCCACCAGACAGATCGAGCCATCCGTGTTCTCTCACGATACTTTTCAACAATCTGATAACCACCATCCATCATCTTCTTTGCAACAATTTCAGTATTCAGATTTTGCTGAGAACGCGCTTTCCCCCAACGCCAAACAGTCTTAAATCCCTGAGATTCTTTCGGAAAAACTTCAGTCCAGCCACTCTTTTTCTCAAGCGAGATCTCAAAAAAACCATTCTCGTCTTTCTTCTTTGGATTGACATAAAAGGGGTAATGAAGATTAGGCCTATTCCCTATATGGAAAGCAATATTGCGATTGCGTAGCTCGCGAATCTCAAAACCTCCCCTGCTGTCCTCAAAAGGAAACTCCTTATCAGGATCGTTCAAGTTGTTGATATCTGCCTTTCCAAACTCCTTCGAGTAAACAAGAAGGTAGTCGTGCATGCGCGCAATTCCACCATAATCTCTACCTCGTGGGTTTCCAACGACGGTAATCTGCCCAATAAAATTCCGAGCTGTGAAAATCTCATCCATCAGTATCTTGAGGTGGTGCTGTTCATTGTCATCGATACTGACAAATATGACCCCGTCATCCCGTAAAAGATCACGAAGGAGTTTAAGACGGGGATACATCATGCAAAGCCACTTGTCATGTCTAGTGAGGTCTTCCCCTTCTCGCCCCACAGTTTTCTTGATCCACTCTCGAATTTTGGGAGAACTTACATTATCGTTGTATGCCCAATCCTCGTTTCCGGTGTTGTATGGAGGATCAATATAAATGCACTTAACCTCGCCTTGATAGAAAGGCAAAAGTGCTTTAAGTGCTTCTAGATTGTCGCCGTGAATGACGAGATTCTTTGATTCCTTACCGACGGATGCGCTCGGGACTTTCTCAAGCAACTTGAAAGGCACCTCTTTGTCGTGGTTTGCCACCGCCTCTTTTCCGATCCAATTCAACGTGGCCATAAAATAAGGATTTTCATGATTTTATCACGAAATCGCCTTGGTTTAAAGCCGTATTTCTTACCACCAGCTTGGGTATGGACTTCTTCCCCGGCTTCGGGCATGTGTTGTGTTGTATGGAAAACCAGGAGCCAGTCAGGTACTGCCTGTACGCCCGAAAATCGAGCGAAGCCGAGGAAAAACAGGCGCTTTCGATAGATTCCCAGCTTAAGGAGATGTTGGCCTTAGCGCAGCGAGACGGACTGAATGTGGTCGATATGTACCGAGAATCGCACTCCGCAAAGGATGCCGGCCAGCGGCCTGTGTTCAACCAGCTCCTTCTCAATATTCGGGAGGGTAAATTCAATGGGATCTTGGTGTGGCATCCGGACCGTCTATCCCGCAATGCCGGCGACCTTGGGGCGATCGTGGATCTCTTCGACCAGAAGAAGCTCATTGAAATTCGTACTTACAGTCAACGCTTCACTAACAACCCCAATGAGAAGTTCCTTCTCATGATCCTTGGTAGCCAGGCGAAGCTGGAGAACGACAACAAGAGCATCAATGTGAAGCGCGGGCTCAAAACCAAGTGCGAGCTCGGCCTCTGGCCTTCAGTAGCCCCAACCGGTTATCTCAATTCAAAAAATAAGGATCAGAAAGGCGTGGTGTTCGTAGATCCTGATCGAGCCCCTGTTATGAAGGAACTCTTTCAGAAAGTAGCCAATGAAGGCTGGAGTGGTAGGAAAGTATATCGCTGGCTCAAGGAAATCAAATTCGTTACCCGTACCGGCAAACCTCTAACTCTGAGCAACGTATACGTCATTCTCAATAACCACTTCTACTACGGTACTTTTGAATACCCCAAGAACAGCGGCCGATGGTTCCAGGGTAAGCATACGCCACTCATATCCAGAGAACTTTTCGAAGAGGTGCAGAAGCAGCTTCACCTTCAAATCAAAGCCCGAGGCAAAAACAAAGAGTTCGCTTTCACTCGTTTGCTCTCCTGTGGAACCTGCGGATCCGGTGTGACGGCCCAAGAGAAATTCAAGACCCTGAAGGACGGTTCGATCGCCAAGTACATCTACTATGGTTGCACTCGCTCACGGAATATCAACTGCAAAGAAGGCTACATTGAGGAGAAGGTCCTTATCTCGCAACTAACGGAAATTATTGACCAGATAGATCTTGACCGCTCTGGTATCAAGAAAAAGCTCGAGGCTGAGATTGAGCGGCATAAGAAGTTCCATTCAGGGATTATGGGCAAGGCAGACGAGAATTATTCTGTGAAGGACGCCGATATTCGCAACTACGCGAAGTACCTGCTAACCGAAGGGTCGATATTTGAGAGGCGAGATCTTCTCACTTGCCTGAAATCCCAACTACAGCTGGAAAATAAAAACCTAATTTTACTTTAGATTATATTTATTCTTCCGATTCTCGAACGCTTCCTCACCACCTTCCAGAAGTTCACATGCATGCTCGCGCATACCCATTTTGTCAAGAGAAAATGCGGCAGACGGATTTACGAAGCTCGTCTCGATAGCGCCTGTCGTGTAATCAAACATGACAGCATTCTTGTTCGGATGCTGCGTAGAGTGACGGTTGGCGACAATGATCTCCTCCGCATCTGCCTTGATAGCAATGTTCGCGTTATGTGTGACGAGGATAATCTGTCGCTCCTTCTTTTTGGAGCGTAAGAAATCGACGATTTCGCCCGATATTGAACGGCTATCGAGATCGTCCTCTGGCTGGTCTATGAGAATCGGATATTTATCCTCGCTGGATTCGACGAGCAGCTTTAATACGACGAGAGATTTCTTGCCTGGGGTCATTTCAGGGTAGTTGTCGCCCTCATATTTGAGAGAGTAGTTGATGAATTCAAAGTCGCCGAACAGTCCCTCGATGGCGCGCTGCAAATCGATGCCGGCTTTAAGCTTCAAGGTATCGCTAAGAATAAGTTCGGCGGTTGTCTTAATGTTGTCGTTTTTTATCAGAGTCGAAACATCCGTGTCCTCGCCCGTTTTATAGCCAGGAATCGCATTGAGCTGGGTACGTGCGCCGGTTGAGTTGTGGAAGTTCACGAAATCCGTCATGAACTTATCGAGCTTCACCGTGTCGATCCCCACCACTGCGCGGTACTCGATCCCTTCCAGATCTCCGGTTGCTTTCGCGACGAAGGCATGTCGGGCGTTAGAGCGCTCCTTGTGCGCCAGAACGATTTTTGTGAGCGTGGCCAATAGCGCATCCTCGCTGGTCTTGAGCGCCTTCTCTGCCGACGATATTTCCGCGAGCTTTTTGTCCTGAGCCTCCTTCTCCTTCACTTTCTGATCGGCGGCCGTGTTCTGCTTTGCCTTATCAATAAGGACCTTGTTGTTGTCGAGTATTTTCTTATTGTCTTCCTCGAGTTTTTTCTTTTCCTTGGCCAGCTCCTCCTTTTTCCTATTAACGAACGCTACGTACTTTTGCAGGTATTCATCCTGGAGCTTGCCAGTGAATTCGCCAAGCTCTCGTGACAGCTCCTCGGATTTCAAGCTGAGCGATCTTTCCTCAAAAAAGCTGGCACCCCTTTCGACATCAGCGGTTTCCTCGGTCAGCGTCTCGACATCAGCAGTAATGGTCTCGATTTGCTTTTTATTGTCCGCATACTCTTCACGGAGCTTCTTTAAAGTAGCAGCCTCAGCTTTGGTAAGGTCCTTTTGAAGCTTCGCGATTTCGGCTTCGACTTTCTTGATTTGCTCCTCTATACCTTTTTTGTCGCCGATCTTTTTGATCTTCTCCTTCTGCTCGGCGATCTGCTTCCGGGTAACAAAAAGCTGGTAGACGTCGTTACCGATGGTGCGGTTAAGTTGCTCGATTTTGAGATTTAAATCCTTCCTTTCCTGAGCAATGCCGCCTGTGCTGTCGAAGAGCGCATTCTCGGCGATCTCAAGTATGGGCGAATTTTCCTCGGTCGCTTCGGCGAGGCTGTTTATGTAGTTTTGAGGTATGTAGGTAATGCCTTTCTGCGTTTCTGCAGCACCGCTTTCCGCGCCGTCGAGCCAGAACACGTTTGCGCTTGGAGGTTCCTTTATGGGCGGGGAATCTTTATGACGCAGCTCGTATTCAGATACGTCTACCGCTTTAGCAATGCTGTTAAGCAGCGTCGTTTTTCCTGATGAGCGGCTGCCGATAATTACGTTCAGATTCGGATTGAGTTCGAGCGGCTCGGCAGTGAAATTCGCATCGGTCAGCTTCACCTTGTCGATAACGCGATAAAGCTCCTTCTCATCCGGCTGTAGCTCTTGAACGCAGATGCGCTCCTCCGGCTCGAATAGGATTTGTCGTAGGCCCTCGAACGTAGGATTCGCCTTTATCCAGCAATATCGATTTTGATCCGGCTTAAAGATCTTCGCGTTAGTATGCGCATCGCATCCGTGCACGCACGGCTTGAGACTTCCGCACTTGTCGATGACGATGTCGCGTGTATCGCTGGAAGACTTACCGAGGAAGTATGTACGGTCGCTAGGATTAGCGGAGAATATAGCGTCAACAAATTTGTAAATCGCCTGTCGCTTAGTATCGAGGCTCGAGCCGGTAGCCGTGAAGAAGCTTGCGTGGTGCGTTACACCCGTGGCTCCATCATGCGAGCTGTTAGCCACCACAATGAGGCAGTGGTTACGCAGGTCGGGATCGTTATCAAAGACTCCTTTGAGGGTATCGAAATCGATGACGAACTGCTCGGCTCCTTTCTTGTACGCGACGTCGTCTGAAGCTGCCGCATCTATCGTCTTACCGAGACGAATCAAGTCAGCCCGAAGAGCGGTGTATTCCGTCGTGCCGCTTTTGATTTTGAGTTTTGAGTAAATGCGGGACTCGAGCTGGTCCACGAACGCAGGATCGATTAATAGGTGGAGGTTCAAGGCTGTCCCGCTTCCGGTCACCGGGGTAAGCCGAAGCTCGATGTTTGGGATGACAAGGTCGAATTTCTTGGTGATCTTCCCTGAATCGATGAAGGAGTGGAATTTCCTGTAGTTATCGATGAGGAGATAGTCGGTTACGCCCACGACCGATACTTCAGCGTCGGTGGAGTTTATATCATTGCAAAAATTCTCCCACTTTTCCTCGGGCGTCGTTCCAGTGTACTGATCTTCTTTTAGGGTTTCTGGTGTATGTAGGTGCAAATCCCACCTACGCCATTTAGACCCATACTTGTAAGAATCCATAATGGGCAACCCATACATTATAGGCCTTTCGGGGGGTGAGTAGAAACAGAAGCATTTATACCCCTCTAGGTCCTTCGATACTAAACTAAGCTGCTGCCGGACTAGGACTCGAACCTAGATAAACGGAGCCAGAATCCGTTGTCCTACCATTAGACGATCCGGCAATACGCCGAGTCGGCGGACTCAGCGTCTGCACAGCATACATGAAACGACGGCTTCCTTCAACGCTAAGCTGCTATACTTGGCGCATGGAACCGGAGCGATTCTCGCCCGCTTTCGAGGCGGAAGTGGCAGCGATCAATACGGAAATCGCATCGCGCCGCAGCGTGCTCGAGCGCGAAGCCGGCATCGAAAGCGCCGCATCACAGGAGATCGCCAAGGCGGCGATCGGCAATGCGCTGCACGATGCCGCGCAGGCGGCTGCCGCCCCCGCGGATCCCGCGGCTTCGAGCGGCAGCTACCTTGACCATACGGATCCGGCAACCGCCGCCTCGGTGAATGCGCTCATCGATGAGATCCAGGAGAAAGGCATCGCAGCTGCGATCGCGGATGCGCGCACGAAAGACCCGTACATCCTCGATGCCTTCCATGATGCGCTGGTCGATAAGCTCTACGATGCCCTCTCGCAGCGCGGGCTCATCTAAGCCGCATGGCCTTCGCTCTCCCCTTCTCCAAGAAGCATCTCGCGGAGCAGCTCGAGCTCCGGCTGCTCGAGATCACGCTGCCGCGTCCGGCCGGCGAGGAGCGCGATCCGCGGAACGAGCTTTCCGATATCAAGCGCAGCGAGCAGCTCTTCGCATCCCTGCTCTCGCTCGGCGAACCGTTCGTCTTCGAGGTCGCGGTGCACAATGTCGGGACTGATATCCATTTCTATATCGCCGTGCCCCGCGCGAAGCGCAGCTTCGCCGAGCAGCAGATCCTCGGGCTATTCCCCCGTGCGCGCGTCGAGGAGACGGACGACTATACGATCTTCGGCCAAGGAAGCCGGACGGCCGGGGGCACGCTCACCATGAAAGAGAAGCCGCTTCTCCCGATCCGCACGTATGCGGAAGCGGAGGTGGACACGTTCGCCGGGATCCTCTCCTCTCTGGGGAAGCTCAATGATGCAGGCGACGGGGCCGCGCTCCAGATCATCGTCAGCCCTGCCCCTGGCAGCTTCGCGAAATCCGTCCGGAGCGCGATCGAGCGCGTGCAGGGCGGCGAGAAGCTTTCCGCCATCCTCAGCGAGAATGCGTTCACCGACGTGAAGAAGGCCTTCGCGGGAAGCCCGCGCAAGGAGGACCCTCATGAAGAGCGCTTCCGCCCTATCGATGATGCAGCCGTGCAGGCGCTCGAGCGCAAGATCGCGAAGCCGCTGCTCTCGGCGGAAGTGCGCATCATCGTCGCAGCCGAATCGAGCGACCGCGCGGCTGACCTCCTGCTCGATATCGCCGGAAGCTTCGGCCAGTTCGCCGGCCCTACCCGGAACGCGTTCGGGCTGAAGAAGCCGCGGGATATGAAAAGCCTCGCGTATCGCTACGCGTTCCGCGAGCCGGGCGAAGGCGCCATGCCGATGAACACCGAGGAGCTCGCGAGCATCTTCCACCTGCCTACTGCCGATCTGGATATCCCGCGCATCGCCTGGCACTCGGCGCGTTCAGCGGAAGCCCCGGCGCTCCCCGCCGAAGGCATCATGCTCGGCCAAAGCGAGTTCCGGGGCGAGCATCGCGACGTGCGGCTCACGGACGAGGATAGACGGCGGCACGTGTACATGGTGGGCCAGACAGGCACCGGCAAGTCCACGCTCATCCGCGGCATGCTCGCGCAGGATATCGCGCGCGGCGCTGGTGCGTGCCTCATCGATCCGAACGGCGACCTCGCCGATGAGATCCTGGGGCTCGTGCCGGCGGAGCGCATCGAGGACGTGATCGTGTTCGACCCCTCGGAGCTCGGCCGCCCGCTCGGGCTCAACATGCTCGAGTTCGACCCCAGCCGCCCGGAGCAGAAGACCTTCATCGTGAACGAGATGCAATCCATCTTCAATCGCCTCTACTCAGAGGAGACGATGGGCCCGATGTTCGAGCAGTACATGCGCAACGCGCTCCTCCTGCTCATGGAAGACGCTGCCGTCGAGCCGGCGACGCTCGTCGAGGTCCCGCGCATCTTCACCGATGCCGCGTGGCGCCGCGCGAAGCTTGAGCGCTGCCGGAATCCTGTCGTCGCGAATTTCTGGCGCGAAGAGGCCGAGAAGGCCGGCGGCGAAGGCGCGCTCGCGAACATGACGCCCTATATCACCTCGAAGTTCGGCGGCTTCATCGGCAACGATTACATGCGGCCGATCATCGGCCAGGTGAAGAGCGCCTTCGATTTCCGGCAGGTGATGGACGAAGGGAAGATCCTCATCGTGAAGCTCCCGAAGGGCAGGATCGGCGAGATCAATGCGAACCTGCTCGGCATGGTGATCACCGGCAAGCTCCTCATGGCTGCGCTCGGGCGCGATGACGTCGCGCAGGAGGAACGGCGCGACTTCTACCTCTATATCGATGAATTCCAGAACTTCACCACCGACTCCATCACGACCATCCTCTCCGAAGCGCGCAAGTACCGCCTTAATCTCACCATCGCGCACCAGTACCTCGGGCAGCTGCCGGAGCATATCCGCGATGCGGTCTTCGGCAATGCGGGCACGCTGGTCTCCTTCCGCGTGGGGACCGAGGACGCGGAGGCCCTGGAGAAGCACATGGCGCCGAACTTCGCCTCGACCGACCTCATCACCCTCCCCAATCTGCACGCGATCATCCGCCCCCTGGTGCACGGGCAGCCCACGCGCGCGTTCAATATGACGATCCCGCTGCCTCCGCGCGGCAGCCCCGAGGTCGCGGAGAAGCTCGCCGAGCTCTCCCGCCTCACCTTCGGCGCGCCGCTGATGGCTGTCGAGGACGGCATCGCGGAGCGGCTCGGCGGGAATCAGGCGCGCTCGATTGCCCCGGCGAGCGCGCAGTGATCGGAGACGCCGCAGCGCATCACGACGTCCGAGATGCGATAGTCCTGCGTCGAGAACAGGCCATCCACCATGTACGGGATCGGTCCGGCGCGATGGATGCGTCCGTCGATCGAAGATCCATACGCGGGCGGCACGGCATCCGCGTACCGCTCGGCGATCGCACTGAAGATCTCCTTGCCGCGCGGCGCATTGAAATCGCCGGTCAGCACGAATTCGCCTAATGGCTCGAGCACGCTGAAGAGCCCTGCGAGCGCATCGCGCTGGAACGCATCCGCTTCGCCGTCGGGCGTCCAGGGGAAATGCGTCGTCACGATGCGGTAAGAGGCGCCATCCTTCTCGACGAGGCAGGACGCGATGCTATAGCGCTGGTCGCGCTGCTTCTCCTCGACGGAGCCGTCGATCGCCGCGATCGGGATCGCGGCCTTCTCGCCGGCATAGCATGCTGATGCCTGATCGGAGAGCCCTCGTCGGGAAATGATCGCGAGCCCTTCCGGCATGAGGCCGCGCGGGCTCGGATAGCGGATGCGCGGCACGAAGAGCGCCTCACCCTCGGCCGCTTTCGCGAGTGCTGGCAGGTCTGCTTCGAAAACCTCCTGGAGGCAAGCCACATCCGGTGCCGTTTCCTGCAGGAGCGCCTCGACTGCGGGCAGGTGCCGGTCCCGCTCGATATTGAGAGAGATAAGCGAGAGCGCCATTGCCGCATCATAGCAGGTGCCGCTCGGGTAATGCACATGCCGGCCTTGCCGCAGCCGAGCGGATGCGTACAATAGAAAGGGCACGAGGTTCTTGCATCCCTGCAAGGCCTTTTCTTTTTTGAAGGAGTACAGCAATGGAGACCGAGAAGTTCCCGCCGCAGGACCCTCGCATCCGCGAGGAGGCGGAACGGATCATCCCGCAGCAGGTAGTCGACGCGTGGAAGCGCGACGGCCTCATGGTCCGCCGCGGGCGGCATCCGGACGGGACGATCCTTCTCAAGGTCGTGCATGACAGCAAGCTGATCGAGGCCCGCATCAACGGGAGCGTCGCTCTCTCGTCATTCGAGAAGAGCGTCCGCACGAAGCTGCGACGCACCACGCGGCGCTTCGCTGTCCCTGACGGGACGGATGCCTATGTCATGCTCGTCGAGCGTATCGCGGGCTCGTTCTTGCGCTACCGCGCCCCCAAACGAGAGGCCGCCGAATGATTCGGCGGCCTTCTTTTCCCGGAATCCCCGCTTATCGCAGGTAGCGGCGCACTGCGAGGAAGCTCGAAAGCGCGCCCAGCACGATGCCGGTGCCGAGGATGATCGAGAAGATGAGCGGGAACGCGTGCATGTAGTACGTGAAGGTATTGAACGTGCCGAAGAATCGCTCCGACGGCCCGCCGAGGTAGAACGTGACCGGGTACATGAGGACGAGCACCAGGATCGCGGCGATGATGCCGTAGAGCACGCCGGCGACCACGAACGGCCCGCGCACGTACCACGAGCCGGCACCCACGAGCCGCATGACGCCGATCTCTTCGCGGCTCGTATAGATCGCGAGCCGGATGGTGTTGAACGCGATGAGGATGGATGCGATCGCGAAGATGATCGCGATCGCGATCGCCGCCGTGCGCGCGGTCGCGATGATGTTCGAGAGCCGCTCGATCGCCGTCTTGTTCTGCGCGAAGTTCACCTTGTCGATGATGCTATCCGATCCCTCGCCGACGCCCGGCGCGGTCTGCAGGAAGGTATCGATCGCCTGGTACTCGCTCGTGTCCTTCGCCTGGATGGAGAGCGATGCGCCGAGCGGGTTGTCCGCGAGCTCATCGAGCGCCTGGAGCGTGAGCTGGTCGTTCTGATGGCGCGCCTTGAATTGCTCGAGCGCCTGGTCGCGTGTCGTGTAGGTGACGTTCGCCACCTCAGGGAGCGCCTCGAGCGCGCTCTTGACCTGCATGATGCGGTCCTCCGGCGCATCAGGCGTGAAGTACACGCTGATATCGACGTTGTCCGAGAGCGTCGAAAGCGTCGCTGAGAGCGCGGCGCCCGTGACCATCATCGTCCCGATCACGGCGAGCGTGATCGTCATGATGAGGATCGCCGCCAGCGTGACGAAGCCGTTGCGGAAGAACCCGATGAGGCCGTAGCGGCCGATGCGTTTCGCTGAGAGCCAGAGATGCTGCATAGATTAGAGGACGTACTTGCCAGCCGGGTCGTCGCGCACGATGCGCCCCTGGTCCATCGTGACGACGCGGCGATTGATAGAATCGACGACGCCTTTGTTGTGCGTCGTCAGGAGCACGGTCGTGCCCAGGTCGTTGATCTTCTTGAGGATCTGCACCACCTCGTACGTATTGATCGGGTCGAGGTTGCCGGTCGGCTCATCCGCGATGAGGATATCGGGCTGGTTGACGATGGCGCGTGCGATCGCGACGCGCTGCTGCTCGCCGCCCGAGAGCTCGTGCGGGAAGCTCCACATCTTATCCGCGAGCCCGACGAGATCGAGCACGTGCGGGACATCCGCCTCGATATCCTCATCGAGCCGCCCGGCCGCCTCCATCGCGAACGCGATGTTCTCGTACACGTTCTTGGTGGGCAGCAGGCGGAAATCCTGGAAGACCGTGCCGATGATGCGGCGCATCTCGAGGAGCTCCTTCGGCCGCAGCTGGCTGATATCGCGCGAGCCGAAATACACCGCGCCGGCGGTCGGCGCGACCTCGGCGAAGAGCATCTTGAGGAGGGTCGTCTTGCCAGCGCCCGAGTGGCCGACGATCGAGACGAACTCGCCCGGCTCGATCGAGAGCTCGATGTCCTCGACGGCCGGGACTCCGTCGCCATATGCCTTAGTCACCTTATCGAAATAGATCATAGGAACGCGTTGCCTATTATACCCCACGTTCGGAGCCGTCCAAGCTCCGCTCCGCATCGATGAACCCCTGGAGATCGCCCTCGAGCACCGCATCGGGATCGTGGCTCTCGTACTCGGTGCGGTGGTCCTTCACCTGCTTGTACGGGTGCAGGACGTAGCTGCGGATCTGATTCCCCCACTCGATCGAGGTGCCGGAGGCCGGCGAGAGCCCGCGTGCCTGCCTCTGCCGGTCCTCCTCCTGCTTGCGGTAGAGCTTCCCGCGCAGCATCTGGAGCGCGCGCTCGCGGTTCTGCTGCTGGCTGCGCTCGCTCGTGACGCGCACGGTGATGCCGCTCGGCGCATGCGTGAGGCGCACGGCTGTCTCCACCTTGTTCACGTTCTGGCCGCCCTTGCCGCCGGCGCGGGAGAATTCCACCTCGAGATCGTTCTCATCGATCTCGATATCGCCGAGGGGCGGCAGGACCGGGACCACTTCGACCATCGAGAAGCTGGTCTGGCGCTTCGCCTGCGCATTGAAGGGCGAGACGCGCACCAGGCGATGCACGCCGGATTCGTTCCGCAGCGTGCCGTACGCATTCTTCCCGGCGACCTCGAAGGAGACGTTGCGATAGCCGCCATGGTCGTTCGTATTCTCATGGATGAGGGCAGTCGTCCAGCCGCGCGCTTCCGCGTACTTCTGGTACATGCGGTAGAGCATCGCGGAGAAATCCTCCGCATCATCCCCGCCGGCGCCGCTCATGATCGAGATGATGGCGTTGCCCCTGTCGTACGCATCAGCGCCTTCGAGCTTCGCCTTGAGGTCCTGCATTTCGCGGATCGCCGCCTGCGCGCGCTCCTTGTCGTTCCAGAAGTCGGGCTGCGACATGCTCGATTCGATCGCAGCGATGCGCGCTTCCAGCTCCTCCTTGCCCGGCATGATGCTGCCAGTATAGCAAAACCGCGCCCGGAGGCGCGGCTTGTGGCTGGGAAGCCTGTCAGAAGAGCTGGCCCGTGATCGGCACGAACAGCACGATGCCGGTCGCGCACATCACGACGAACGCCGGGATGAGGAGCCAATAGATGAGCACGCGGTGCATCCGCGGGCTCGCGAGCCCCGTGTAGCGCATGCGCAGCGTGAATAGGAGCACGGCCACGAGCAGCGCGCTCGGAAGGTGCACCCAGAAGACCGGCTGGTCGAACGATCGCGCCATGCCGCCGAGATCCGCGAACGCCTCCGCGGCGAGCACGAATGCGATCAGCGCCGCGACGGTCATGCTCGCCCATCGGCGATGGGCGTCGGTGCGCATCTGGCGTCCCGGGACGGCGAGCGCGCGGCCGAACCGGATTGTCATCACGAACGAGCTGGCGAATGCGAGCCCGACCACGGCTACGCCGAGGAAAAGATACTGCGAGAGCATGGGATCCCCCTGTGCGATTCCACCGGCAGTATAGCAGGACTAGCGCGTAGAGACAGTCGCGTGGCAGTAAACCGAGTGGGTGTCGCCGATGCCGAACACGTGCACCGTCGGCTGCGAGTCCTGGTACGGGAGCGAGCCATCCGCCGGGATCTCGCGCGCGGAGACCACCTGGGCGTCGTTCTCATAGAGGATGGGCGCCTCCACGCCGTCGCTCGTCCAGGCGAGCGTGAAGGGAGTGCCGACCGATGTCGTCGTCGCGCTCGGGCTGAGCGTGCAGGTCGCGCTCGTGCTCGTCGCGCTTGCGATAGTGACCTCGCCCGTCGTGACCAAGGGGTGCGATGCCGGGAGCGCATCATAGACGAGCACGTCGTACGCGCCCGGCAGAAGGCCCGTGAAGTAGGTGAACCAGCGGCCGCCGACGACCGGGACGGTAAACGCATAGACGGACGTGCCGTCGAGCTCGCCGTGGCTCTGCCCCGAGAGCACGCCGCCGATCGAAAGCCAGTTCGTCGGGCCATCGTACGATCCCGGGATGATGACGGGGATGAGCGATGCGGTCCCGGTGGCCGAGCCGGTCAGGATGAGGTCGCCGGTCTCGACCGAGAGCGGCACGTCATCGATGGTCGCGGATGCCGTGGATGCCGCTGCGGTAGATGATGCCGCCGCGGAGCTGCCGGGCAGCGTTGATGCCTCGCTCGAGCCGGGCACGGCTGCACTCCCCGTGCCTGCGGCCGCGCAGCGCATCGCGCGTCGCGTGGCAGGGCCGGCACGGCCGTACCCGGTCGTCGCCGGCGAGCCGGCAGAGACGATGCCGAGCCGCGCCTGGTAGCGCTCGAGCGCCTGCTGCGTGACCGGGCCGAAGTAGCCGGTGATCGTGCGGTACGCATAGTCGCCGGTCTGCGTGAGGAGCCGCTGGAGCGCCGAGACATCGCCGCTGGTCGCCGCATCGGTCGAGCCGAGGCTGAGCGCATGCGAGATATCCGCGCACGCCGCGGCGCTCCCGCTCCCGGCGCCCATGCGTGCGATCGCTGCGCGCGCTGCATCCGCCTTCTCTGCCGGGATGATCCCCAGCGAGATGAAGAGCGAGACGAGCTGCGGAAGCGAGAGATCGGCCGCGACCGCCCGTTGCGGCATGGCAGCGAGGAACGGCAGTACGCAGAGCATGCCGAGCGCGGCTGCGAGGAAGGGGTGCTGGCGCGCGCGGTGCATGCCTTGATACTGCAGGACGGCTGCGTGCGCCGCAACCGCGATACGTGCATAACCGATGCGAAAGCCGCGCCCGAGGGCGCAGCTGCTGTCAGTTCGGCTTCTTGACGAGCTCGATCACATCGAGCACCTCGCCGGAATCATCGAGGAAGGCGTTCTTGCGGATGGCGCGGAACCGGTACGGGTATCCATTGATCTCGATTGGATAGTCCCCGCACTCGAACGCTTCGGATGGCACGTCGATCAGAAGGTTCATGACGGCATGGGAGCCATCGGTGATGGGCGTGCCGTCCGGCAAGAAGAGCTGCAGTACGATCATGCGAGCCTCCGTGAGTGCTCCGTGCGGTATAGCACGCGTACGCTTATCGCTGCAATAGCACGCCTCCGCCGTAGAGGCCGGCCTGGTCGCCGAGCTCCGCTTTCGCGATAGGCGGCACTTCGATGTGCGGCAGGGCGAGCTCACGGACCGCCGCCGTGATATCCGCGAGCCGATAGCCGTTCTCCTCGTTCATCATCGAGCCGCCGAGGACGAGCATATCGGGCGACCAGAGCATGAGGATGTTGGACAGGCCTGCCGCGAGGTACGGCAGCGCGCCATCGTACGCCTCGCGCGGCAGGAGCGAGGGATGCATGGCATACCGCGCAGTCATGGCGCTCCCCGAGACGCGCGACTCGAGCGTGGAGTCCGTGCTCACCTCCACGATCTGATGCCCGGGCTCGAAGCCGTGCGCAGGCGAGTCTACCTGGCCGTCCACGATGCGCGAACCGCCGACGCCGGTGCCGATCGCGACATACGCGACCACGCGGCTCCCGCTGCCTGCGCCGAAAACGGCTTCGCCGAGTGCGCCTGCCGCGGCGTCATTCGTGACCGAGACGCGCTCGGCGAGCGGCACGAACGCATCAGCGATCGAACAGCCCTCCCAGCCCGGCAGGTGCGGGGAATGCAGGATGGTGCCGCGCGGGCCGATGACGCCGGCGAAGCCGCCGGCCACGGCTTCGATCGGCTCCTCGCCTGCGATCGCGCGGGCGAGCTCGAGAAGCTTGCTGAGGCCCGCTTCGCGCCCGCGCGGCGTCGGCTCCTTGTGCGCGTCCGCGACTGCGCCGTCCTGCCAGCGCGCTACGCGCATGTTCGTCCCGCCGATGTCGAATACGATCTTCGCCATATCAGAGTTCCTTCTTGAATGCCTCGATCAGGGGCGTCGCATCCGGGTCCGCATGGTAGCGGGCTGCGAGCGCGTGCGCGACAGCGCGAGCGAGCGCCCAATGGTAGATGAATGTCCCTGCCCGCGGCGCGACCGGCGGCGGGATCACCAGCGGCTCCGCTCCCCCGTGCTCGACGAACACGCGTGCGAATGCTTCCATGCGGTGACGGATGCGCGAGTCGTCCTGCTCGGACTCGAGGATGACCGGCGCGACCGGTATCGCCTGTCCTAAGGGACCCGTGGGGTCGATCCCCTGCAGCTCGTTGTGATTCCACTCCGGGAAGACATTGCTGAACGCAGGCACCTTCGCCGTCTCGTTGAGCGTCGTCTTCCAGAGATACGCGAGGAATTCGCTGCCTGGGCCTGCGTAGACGAGCGGGACCTTCCCCGTAAGCGCGCGGGCGAGCCGTTCGGAATCCGTCGTGATCGCGCCATGCGCCGGCTCATCGCGCGCATCCCAATCGAGCGAGGCGCCGAGCAGCGCGACCAGCGCCTTGGTCTGCGCGATCAACGCATCCCGCGGCACCATCCCGCCGGGCACGAGCACGTGCGGCAGCTGCCGCTCCACCGCCATCTGCGAGAGCCGCCCGCCTGCAGTGATCGCCGCGAGCGGCAGGTGCTGCGCGAGGGCCGCCTCGGCGAACGAGAGCGTCTCTTCCGTGTTCCCCGAATAGGAGATCGCGACGTAGAGCGCGTGCGGCGGCAGCGCCGGCGGCAGGTCGTAGCTGGCATGGCGCAGCACGTGCGGGACCCCGAGCCACTGCGCCGCGCGGCCCGCGAGCCCGGAGCCGCCCATGCCGCCTACGACGACGGCCGCGTGCGGCTGGACGTGCCCCGCCACTTGAGGCTGGTACGCCAGCTGCCGTCCTTCCACATCGCCTTCCATATCAGCTCATCATAGCAAGAATCAACGCCCCCCACGTGAAGTCGTGCGCGCCGCATCCCTGCCCCGTCTCCGGGTCGAAATATTCGCGGAATCCTGAGTGCGCGAGCAGCGCCTCGCTGCGCTCACGGATCCATGCCGCCTCATCGTTGAATCCGTAGCGGATGAGGCCATGATAGATGAACCAGTGCGGCGCCATCCACACCGGGCCCCGCCAGAATCCATCGGGCCGGTACGACGGCTCCTTCGCCGAGGTGGTGCGGATCCCCCATGGCGAACGGAACGTCGTCTCATCAGTGAAATGCTCCTCGATGAGGCACCGGGCCTCGTCCGGCGAGTACAGGCCGGCGAAGAGCGGCGCGAAATGCGCCCAGGTCGCGACGCGCAGCTTCTCGTAATCGATGCCTTTCGCGGACCAGTAGATGCCGTCGGCGAACAGCAGGTCGTGCATGGCGCGCGCGATGAGGTCGGCATTGAGCGCGCAGAAGCGCGCGTCATCCTCACGGGCAAGCTCGCGGGCGATCCCCTCGAGCGAGCGCAGGTTCTCGATCATGATCGCATTGAAGGGCACGTCCTTCGCCCAGAAGTATTTGCGCATGCAGCGCTCCGCATCGAAGTTGCACGTCCGGTTCGCATCCACGAGCTCGAGGCGGCGCTTGAGGTGATCGGCAAGCGCGATATCCGGCGGCACGTGCAGGATCGCATCGAAGCGCGGCGAGTTGTCCTCGCCGGACTCATCCGGATTGATGATGCCGATCAGGTGATGATCGCGCGGATCCCGCTTATCCACGAGGAAGCGGTAGAACGCGATCATGCTCGGGAAGAGCTCCTCGAGGAATGCGTGCCCGTCCGGCAGCCGATCGGCGACTGCTCGCGCGGCATACGCGAGCATCGGCGGCTGGGTCAGTGCGCTCGTCCCGCTCGTGCCCCAGGCGAAATCGTAGAGCGGGCTCGGCTCCCAATAGATCATGTGCGGGATCATCCCGTTCTCGAACTGCTTCGTGACGAGCGAGCGGAGCTCAGCCGCCCCCGCTTCAGGCTCGAATGTCGCGAGCGCGATCGCGTGGAAACACGAATCCCACAGCCACTGGTACGGGTACGTATCGGGTGCGGGGACCGTGTACTGGTGGCCGCTCGTGGTGCGGCGGTTCCTCCGCAGGACCTCGCGCGCTTCCTCGTGCACATCCATCAAAGGCAGTATACCAACTCAGAAAGGTGCCGCAGGCGCCTTCTCCACTTGAGCCACCTCCCAGGATTGAACTGGCACCGTGAGGTACGAGTGGGCGATGCTGCGCGCGCTCGCATCACCCTCCACCCCTGGAGCTCCGAATCGGAGCGAATGGATCTGATGAATCTCTTTGAGCCACCTCCCAGGATTGAACTGGGGACCTACGCGTTACGAGTGCGTCGCTCTACCAACTGAGCTAAGGTGGCGTGCCACGATACTAGCACGGCATCGCGGCCGGGAGCCATCTCCCGGGATCGAACCGGGGACCTCGCCCTTACCATGGGCGTGCTCTACCTACTGAGCTAAGATGGCGCTGCGGGGTAGGATACTATACGAACGCAGCACGCTCAACCGCAGGGCACTCCTCTCTTGCGGAAACGGCAGCGCCTCGCAGCGCGAGCAGGCCTAGGGTTCGCCAAGCACCGCCGCGCTGTGTATGCTACGGCCATGATCTCATTCAAGATCCTCAAGCAATCATCGCGCTCGAACGCGCGGCTCGGCGTCATCGAGACGCCGCATGGCGCTATCGAGACGCCCGCGTTCGTGCCGGTCGCGACTCGCGGCTCGGTGCGGCTTATCCCGAGCGAGCGAGCGGCCGAACTCGGCACGCAGCTCCTCATCTGCAACACCTTCCACCTGCATCTCACGCCGGGCGAAGCGCTCGTGAAGGAGGCGGGCGGCCTGCATGCATTCATGGGCTGGGAGAAGCCGATCCTCACGGACTCGGGCGGCTTCCAGGTCTTCAGCATGGGATTCGGCATGGATCACGGCATGGGCAAGATCCTCCAGGAAGAGGGTCAGAAGACGCTCGCTGCCGGCGCGCAGCCGCGGCGCGTGCGGATCACCGAAGAGGGCGTCTTCTTCCGTTCGCCTCTCGATGGCCGCGAGCTGTTCCTCGGCCCGAGAGAATCGATCGCGATCCAGGAAGCGCTCGGCTCGGATATCATGTTCGCCTTCGATGAGTGCCCTTCGCCGCTCGCGGATCAGGCGTACCTCGAGCAGTCCCTCGAGAAGACCCATCGCTGGGCCGCGCAGTGCATTGCAGCCAAAGCGACCGATCAGGCCCTCTACGGGATCGTGCAAGGCGGCGGCGTCCCCGAGCTGCGCCGGCAGAGCGCCGAGGTGATCGGCGCGATGGAAGGATTCTCCGGCTTCGGCATCGGCGGCGAATTCGGCTACGACAAGGAGTCGCTCGAGCGTATGGCGAAGGTCGTCACGGATGCCCTGCCGGCCGGGAAACCCCGGCACCTCCTCGGCGTCGGGCACCCGGAGGATTTCGATTACATCGCGAGAGGCGGCGCGGATACGTTCGATTGCATTACGCCCACGCACTACGCCCGGCACGGGACGGCCTTCACGAGCGAGGGCCGCCTCGACATGGGCAAGGCGATCCATCGCGAACCTGCCGCGACGCACATCGCGCTCGACCCAGCGTGCGCCTGCCCGGTCTGCACGACCTATTCGCGCGCGTACATCGCGCACCTCGTGCACGCGCACGAGCCATCGGGCGCGATGCTCCTCTCCATGCACAACGTCTTCCGCTTCAATGCGCTCGCACGGGAATTGCGGGAGCGCATCGGCAACGACGAGCTCTAGCATTTCGCCATGACTCCTCTCGAGCAGCTCCTCGCGCTCTACGACTACGAGGTCGCCGACGAGCAGATCGCCCTCTCCCCTGCCGAGCCGCGCGATTCCGCGAAGCTCCTCGTCTACTCGCCCGAGGACGGCTCTGCGCGCTACGACACCTATGCGAACCTGCCCCGCTATCTCCCGCGCGGGGCGCTCCTCGTCTTCAATGACACGAAGGTGATCCCTGCCCGCATCTTCGCGACCCGCGCGACCGGCGGCACGGTCGAGGTGCTCATGACCGAGCTCGACCTCAGCACGGACACCGCGACTGCGCTCACGAACAAGAAGCTCGCCTTGGATGAAGTCCTTTCAGTCGGCGCCGAGACGCTCACCGTGATCGATACCGCCGGCCGCTACCGCTTCAAGGCGAGCGGCAGCCTCGCGCGCATCCTCGAGGAGAACGGCAGGACGCCGATCCCGCCCTATCTCAAGAAGACGCCGCTCTCCGAGGATGCGCTTCGGACGCGCTACCAGACCGTCTTCGCGCGCGCCGAGGGCTCGATCGCAGCGCCCACGGCGTCGCTCCACTTCACGCCAGAGCTCCTGCAGAAGCTTGCCGATGCCGGGATCGAGACGGCGTTCGTCACGCTCCATGTGAACCTCGGCACGTTCCTTCCCCTCACGGATGAGGCGCTCGCGACCGGGCAGCTCCACGAGGAGCGCTACGAGATACCGCGTGAGGCAGCTGACGCGATCAACCGCGCGAAGGCCGAAGGCCGCCCGGTGATCCCCGTCGGCACGACGGCGCTGCGCACGATCGAGTCCGCCGCAGATGCAAGCGGCCGCATCGAGGCCGGCTCCGCTTCGACCCGGCTCTTCATCCGCGAGGGGTACGGATTCAGAGCAGCCGATGGCCTGATGACCAATTTCCATGTGCCGAAGTCGAGCCTTCTCATGCTCGTGGCAGCCATGATCGGCCGGGCGAAGCTCTTCGAGCTCTATGAGCTCGCGAAGCAGCACGGTTTCCGCTTCTTCTCCTTCGGCGACGGGATGCTGGTGCTTCCCAAGAAATAGAAGAGGCCGCTTTGAAGCGGCCTCTGCAACAGACATGATCACGCGCCGACGAATTGCCTGACGGACGCGAGGTACGCACGCGGATCCTCTTCCTTCGGGAGCATGTCGAGCATGAGATCAGGCGCATCGTCGAGCAGGTGCGCGTAGCCCCGGGCGAGGTACGCGTGCATGTCTTCCGGATGTGCTTTCGCGAAACGCAGATGGAAATGCCAATTCCTAAACCCGATCGAAGCACTGATGTCTTCCTCAGAAAGCATCGCTTCCTTGTGCACGAACGCATCGATCGCGGAAGCCGGGAATCCCATCATCTCTCCGAACTGCCGGTGATCGCCGCGGCGCGCCGCCTCGAGTGCTTTCTGCACCAGATCCTTCTCGTGCGAGACGAAGCAGCGGGACACCGTAGCATCCGCCTTAGCAAGTGGCAGGAAATGGAACCCCGCGGTCTGTAGCTGGCGTAACGCGTCCGCAATGGCCGCAAAATCCCGCTCCCGGCCGTGCGGCACCGTGACTTCCGCAACCGGACGATCGCCATGCCAGAGCTGGATCAGCTCCACTTGAGAGCCTGGCGGCACTCTTCTGATGGTGCGCAAGAAACCGTTTTTCTCCATGCTGAATCCCCTCTCTCGGATCTCCGTATCCGTCTTCGTTATGCAGCGCAGAAGCGTCCCAGTCAATAGAGAGCCTATTTGAGAAAGAGGCGAGGAATTGGTATTCTCAATCTGTTCCTGAGGGGCCGGAGCAAGAGCATCGCGCCCCGGTGGCGTTCGGAGGAGGTAACTGTGGTACATTTACCTCGCTCCTCATTTGTCGGGGTAGCTCAGCTGGTTAGAGCGTAGCATTCATAACGCTAAGGTCGTGGGATCATGCCCCACCCCCGACACACAAGACCAAGGGCGGACGCGCCCGCCAGAGCCGTACCCGCGGCACGTGGTGCACGCAGTAGAGCGGCCGCCAGGATGGCCGCTCGGCACACGACACGGGAAGCTTTTTCTGCTACAATCGCATCGTTCGCATCCACCTGATGCGGATGTGTTCGCGGGGCATGGTTATGCTATAGTCATTCCGCCCCGCTGCGGGAGACCTGCGACCCAGTTTCAATGCGGGTGTAGCTCAGCTGGTTAGAGCGCCGCCCTGTCACGGCGGAGGCCGAGGGTTCAAGTCCCTTCACTCGCGCATAAGCAACGATCCGATAGGCTTGCCTATCGGATCGTTGCTATTGGAGGGTGGAGCAGCAGTTGTGGGCCTGGAAAGTCGACTCCGGACGGCACCTGCCCGCACCTACGAGAAATACGAAGAACGCGAGCGGCCGAATGGCCGCTCGTGTTTCCTTGTTGCGGGGCCTGGATTCGAGGGTCAAGTTCCTAAACTCGCTCCGCTCGTTAAGGACTTCCTCCCCGGGCTCGCCGATCGTGCTCGCTTCGCTGCGCGCGATACGGCTCCGCCTGTTCGGATCCAGGCGAAGGCAGCGCAGGCTGCCTTCTTCCCCGCGCCGCGCAAACGAGAACCCGGCATGCGCCGGGTTCTCGTTTGCTTGTTGCGGGGCCTGGATTCGAACCAGGGTCCCGAGGTTATGAGCCTCGTGAGGTACCGCTCCTCCACCCCGCTGTGTATCCATAGGGTACCTCTCGCGGAGCCTCCGGTCAAGGCATGCGCCGCGCTTATATGAAGTTGAATTCATGGAATACCTGCTCGTATTCCCCGATCACGCGCTTGGCCTCGCGCTGGTTGAGATCGTGCGCCGTGCCGCGATGCGCGATGTGGTTGCGCACCTTGTGCGCGTCCCAGGCAAGGTCGAGAGTCTTGAAATCGCCTCGCTGCGCGCTTTTCAGCTTGTCGCCGATGGTATCGCCGGTATAGCCGGCGCGCTCCAGCGCTTCGTCGAGCATGATATCCGCCTCGAGGATGGCGAGGCGCCATTCGTTCTCGTTATCGCTCGCGATCTGCGTCTCGATCCTTGCCCAGCGTTTCTGCGCGTCGCTTGGCCCGGCTTCGACCGGCTGTGCAGCGATGTGCGGCGTCGGGCGCTCCCTCACTGCGGCCAGCGCCTGCTTCTCGGCGCGCTTCACCTGGGAGAGCCGGATCAGCGCGTAGACCACCCAGGTCGCGATCAGGAGCGAGATGAAGATGGAGAGCGGCGCGAAGATGCTCCATGCGGTATGCAGCGTCTGGCTCCCGAACGAGATCGTCTCGGCTGCAGGCGTCGCAGGCGCGGTCGTCGCCGCACTGCCGAGCGCGGTCGTGCCGGTCTCGATGCCACTCGGCGCGTAGCTGCTCGCCTCAAGCCCGACCTGCGTCCCCGTGCCGCTCGTGACCGCGGCCGGTACTGCCGTCCCCGTCAGCTGCGCGAGCAGCACGTTCATCGCCGCCGGCACCCATTTGAAGACGAGGTTCGATATGAAAATGAGCACCGTGAGGATGCCATCCTGAATGGCGACCGACGTGCTCGTCGAGAACTCCATCGCTCTAGTATACCGAAGGCCGATCGCGCCTGAGAGAGCCGCTGTGCCTAAGCGAGCTCTTCGCCGAGCGTGAAGAGCGTCTCCTCGGCGCCCCACGGCGCGATGAGCTGGAAGCCCACCGGCATGTCGGTACCTTCCGCATCGGCCGTGCCGGCAGGGATCGAGACGGCCGGGACGCCGGCAAGGTTCACCGGGACGGTGAAGATGTCCGACGCGTACATCGCGACCGGATCGGTGACTTCGCCGATATGCCAGGCAACGGTCGGGGCGGTCGGCAGCGCGATCGCATCGACGGATGCGAACGCGGCGCGCAGCTCATCGCGGAGCGCCTCGCGGATCGCGAGCGCGCGTCGGTAGTAGGCATCCACGTAGCCGGATGAGAGCACGAAGGCGCCCGTGAGGATGCGGCGGCGGACCTCCGGCCCGAAGCCGCGCGCGCGCGTCTCCTCGTACGTCTCCTGGATGGCTTCGGCCTCGGCCGAGAATCCGTAGCGGATGCCGTCGAAGCGCGAGAGGTTCGTGGAGCTCTCGGCTGGCATGATGATGTAGTACGCCGCGAGCGTCGCCGCGAGCGCGGGCAGGTCGATATCGACGACGTCGTACCCTGCATCGCGCGCACGGGCGAGCATCGCCTCGAACCGGTCGAGCACGGCCGGATCGACGCCGTCGCCGAGGAACGCGCGCGGCACGCCGATCCGCTTCGGCGCGCCCGGCGCCGGATAGAAGCCGTCCGGCAGCGAGGTGCCGTCATTCGCATCGTGGCCGCGGATCGCCTCGAAGAGCAGCTTCGCATCCGCGATCGTCTTCGTGATAGGCCCCACTTGGTCGAGACTACTGCCCATCGCCATCAGCCCGTAGCGCGAGACGCTGCCGTACGTGGGCTTGAGCCCTACCACGCCGCAGAAGCTCGCAGGCTGGCGGATGGAGCCGCCGGTATCCGAGCCGAGCGCTGCGAGCGCGAGGCCGGCCGCAACGGCGACGGCCGAGCCGCCCGAGCTGCCGCCCGGGATGCGGGACGGGTCGTGCGGGTTCCGCGAAGGGCCGTACGCCGAGTGCTCGGTCGAGCCGCCCATCGCGAACTCATCCATGTTCGCGCGCCCGAGGATCACGGCGCCCTGCTCTTTGAGCTTCGCGACCGCTGTCGCGGTATACGGCGCGACGTACCCTTCGAGGATCTTCGAGGCGCTGGTCGCGCGCTTCCCTTCGTTGAGGAGATTATCCTTTATCGCGATCGGGATGCCGGTCAGCGGCTGCGCCCGGCCCTCCGCGATCATCCTGTCCGCCGCTTCCGCTTGCGCGCGCACGTCATCGTAGACCTCGAGGTAGGCATTGAGCTCCTCGTTGCGCTCCGCGATGCGCTCGAGGTAGGCATGCGCGAGATCGACCGCGCTCACTTCGCGGGCGTCAAGCGCGCGACGCGCCTCAGTGATGGTGAGCGTGTCGAGATCCGGCATAGGACTAGGCGGCATTCTTCTTCACGTGCGAGAGCACCTGCTTCACGGCGAGGTACTCGCCGCGGCGCTCAGGCGCGGCATCGAGCAGCGCCTCGGTGAAGCGGCCCGGCTCGTACGCATCCCCGTCCTCCCGCATCACGTTACGGAGCCCGTGCTGCGCGGACGGCTCCGGAAGCTCGATCGCCCGCACCTCTTCGATGAACGCGAGGATGCCGCTGAGCTCGGTCGTGAGCGCAGGGATCGCGTCCTCCTCGACGCGGATGCGGGAAAGCGCCGCGAGGGCGCGCACGTCGACCTCAGGGGTGTCTGCCATGCTCATGCGCCCACTATAGCGAGGAATTCGGCTTCTGTCAGCACGGGCACGCCGAGCTCGCGCGCGCGGTCGAGCTTGCTGCCAGGCGCGTCGCCCGCGACCACATAGCTCGTCTTCTTCGAGACGGAGTTCGTCGCGGTGCCGCCGTTCGCGCGGATCATCGCCTCGGCGTCCTCGCGCGAGAGCGATTCGAGCGTTCCGGTAAGGACGAAGGACTTCCCTGCGAGCTTCTGCGAGGACGCGTCGGCCTCCCGCGCAAGCGAGAGGTGCGCGAGCAGCCGATCGAGCAGCGCGGCATTCTCCGCGTCGTCGAGCCACTCGCGGACGGAGCGCGCGATGACCTCGCCGACGCCGTCGACTGCCGCCATCTGCTCGACGCTCGCCTTCCTGAGCTTCGCGATGGTGCCGAACGCCCCCGCGAGCCGGCGCGCGACCTCTTCGCCCACGTGCGGGATCGAGAGCGCGGTGAGGAGGCGCGGGAGCGTGGTCGCGCGCGAGGCCGCGATCGCCGCAATGGCATTCTTCGCCGAGACGTCGGCGAATCCTTCGAGCTGCAGCAGGTCCCCTTCGGTCAGGGTGAAGAGGTCGTCGTAGGCCGTAACGAGGCCCGCTTCGAGCAGCTGCGCCAGCACGGCCGGGCCTACGCCGTCCATGTCGAGCGCCCGCTTGCTCACGAAGTGCTCGAAGAGCCGCGCCTGCTGCGCCGGGGAGCCGCGGTGCACGCAGCGCCATGCGGCTTCGCCGGGCACGCGCTCGATCGAGCCGTCGCCGCCGCACGCGGCGACCTTCTTCGGGAAGCGGTACGGCTTCGCGCCTTCCGGCCGCAGCTCGGGGAGCACGCGGACGATATCCGGGATCACGTCGCCCGCACGCTGCAGGATGACCGTATCGCCGATGCGCACGTCGAGCCGCTTGATCTCATCCTCGTTATGCAGCGTCGCGCGCGAGACCATGGCGCCCGCGATGCGCACAGGGCGCAGGTGCGCGACCGGGGTCAGCACGCCCGTACGGCCCACTTGGAGCACGATATCCTCGACGATCGTCGTGGCCTGCTCGGCCGGGAACTTGAACGCGATCGCATACCGCGGCGCCTTCGCGGTATAGCCGAGCTCCTCCTGCTCGCGCGCATCATCCACCTTGATCACGATGCCGTCGATGTCATACGGAAGGCTCGCGCGCTTCTTCTCGAGCGCTCGGTAGTAGCGAAGTATCTGCTCGGCGCTCTCCACGCGCTCCCACGCATCGCTCACCGGGAAGCCGAGCGAGGAGAGGAGCGCGAGCTCCTGGTGCTGCGTCGCCGGCGCATCCCCCTCGATGCGGCCGATATCATAGATGAAGCACTCGAGCTTGCGGCTCGCCGTGACTGCCGGGTCGAGCTGCCGCAGCGACCCGGCGGCGGCATTGCGCGTATTCGCGAATAGCGGCTCGCTCGCCTCGGCGCGCTCCCGGTTGATGCGGGCCAGCTCTTCGCGCGAGAGCCACACCTCGCCCATCACCACCATCGTGCGCTTCTTGGCGAGGCGCTGCGGGATGCGTGCGATCGTCATGATGTTGCGCGTGACGTCCTCGCCGATCCTGCCATCGCCGCGCGTCGCCGCGGTGACGAGCACGCCGTCCTCATACGTGAGCACGACCTTCAAGCCGTCTATCTTCTGCTCGCAGACGTATGCGAGGTCGCGCCCCGCGAGCTTCCTCGTGCGCGCTTCCCATTCGATGAGCCCATCCTCGGTGAAGACATCGTCGAACGACCACTGCCGCACTGCGTGCGTCACTTTCGAGAAGCCGGCCGCAGGCGCCGCGCCTACCTGCGCCGTGGGGCTCGCCGCGCTCGCGAGCTCGGGGTATGCCTGCTCGATCGCCGCGAGCTCCTCGACGAGCGCGTCATACGCCTCGTCGCTGATCTCCGGCGCGTCTTCCTGGTGGTAGAGGCGGGCGTGCCGCGCGATCTCGGCGCGCAGCTTCTTCGCCCGGGCGGCTGTCTCCTTGGGGGCTGCCATACCCCGCCATGATACCGCACGCTTCCTAGTAGTTCACCTCGACGGCGCGCTCGAGCGCGCGCTCGTCGGACCCTGCCGCAAGGACAGAACAGGAGACGTTATAGCCGTAGGCATTGATGGTGGTCTTGGGGTTCGTCGCGTGCTTGGTCACCGTGACCTTCACGCAATGCGGGCTGTCGCTTACGCTCGTGTTCTCGTACTGGTACGTCATGGGGTCTTCCACGCCCCCGTACGTGATGGGCCCGCTCGCCTGCGTGCCATTGCAGACGATCGAGGGACCGCCTGAGGGGTTCGAGAACGCCTGCTGCTGGAAATCCCAGTAGAGGGCGCATTCGAGCGCTGAGTCGGCCGTATAGAACGCGTCTTCGGAATCGCGGCCGAGCGAGGAGAGGATCACTTCCTTCTCGACCAGATCGAAGATCGAGCTCGCAAGGATGAGCATGAGCGAAGCGACCAGGACCGCGATCAGGAGCGTGAAGCCGCGCTTCCGTCCAGCGGCGGCGAAGCGGGCGCGATACCGAGCAAGAAAGTTCATCATGGTGTGCTGATCTCAGCCCAGGAATAAAGGTTCTCCGTCAGGGTGAGCGATCGGCTGGCGAAGCCGCCGGTCTGCCAGGTAACGGTCACGGTGATGAGGAGATCCGTGTTGGGACCAGGGTCGATGTAGTGCGCGGTCACGGTGCGCGTGAAGCGCGTGTTCGCCCAGCCGGTGCCATAGCCGTAGAACGTGCCGTCAGTCTGGACCGGCGGGCAGGTGCTGCTGCACGAGAGGAGCGCATCGGCATAATCGCTCCCGATGATGTGCGCATCGACGCGGAACGGCTTGTTGTTCGTGAAGACGGTCCCGCCGGTCCCGCCATCGAGGTCGCGGAAGGGGTCGCCGTTCGTACCCGAAAGGAGATCCTGGTCCACGCGCGAGTCGCGGATATTGCGGATGGTCTCGATGGCTTCCTGCGCGAGATAGGATGCGGTCACCTCATCGCGGACGTAGTACGAGACCGTCAAGCTCTGCGCGACGAGCGACATCGGCGCGACGACCGCGATGACCAGGACCGTGATCGCGACCAGAGTCTCGATCAGGGTGAAGCCGGATTCATTGGTTCGATGCTGCATAGGCTAGAGGTCGAGGGCGCGCTGGCTCGCGGTCGCCTGCACGGTGAATGAGGTCTGCGAGGTGGGGTCGCTGGCATTTCCGGTATTCGCTTCCCCTTTGAATATGATAACGACCTTCGGCTGCGTCCCCTCCTGCGGCGTCGAGCCATAGACGAAGAACTGGACGCTCGTGAGATTCACTTCCGCCGACGTGACGGGCACGCCCGTACTCGGATTGGCCGCGACGCCGCTCTGCGTGCTCTCCGCCCGGTACAGGCGTCCGATCCCGTTCCCGTCGTCCGCGAAGTAGTACACCTCTTCACCGGGCCAGCCATTGAACGGCTCGAACCAGAAGTATGAATCGCCGCTCGTGCAATCCCGCGTGGTGCTCGGGTCGCCCAGCGATCCGCAGTGATAGGCGCTGCCCATGCGGACCGCGCGCACCATGCTGTCGGTCGCGATGTTGAGGTTCTCCATGACGGAATGCAGCGCCTGCGCTTTCTTATTCGCTGCGACGAGCGCGAGCAGGGACCCCGTACATACGAGCATCACCACGGAGAAGAGCGCGATCGAGACGAGCATCTCGACCAATGTGAAGCCTGCTTCACGCGTATGAGGTGCCATGCCGCCGAAGGCGCGTACGCGCGCCGGCGTCACCCTGCGGGTCCCTTGCTGCTGCAGCATGCCCTTCATATTACTTCACGGTGATCTGCCCGGTATTCTCGACCACGATGCTCGCCGTGCTGCCATCCGCCGATTGGAGCACGATGCGCGCCTCCTGGTAGGTGCGGTCGGATGACTTGATGCCGCTCGTGTCGCAGACGAGCTTGCCGGCCGGGTCATCCCCCTCGTGCGCGATCGTGCCGACGCCATCGGCGCCGATGCAGGCATCCGGTTCGGGCCGGAGGAAGTCGATGTCCACCTGCGAGTGGCCGCACGTCTCTTTGCCGGTGTAATCCGTCACGCACAGGTCCTTGACGCGATACCCGCTCGCGAGCGAGTAGCGCGTGACGAGCTCGCCGCCTGATCCGAGCGTACCGCCATCGTAATGCCCGTTCGGCGTCACGTCCGCATAGAGCCAGTAGAAATCGTTCGTGAGGCCGGCCGAAGGGATGAAGTGCACGCCGTAGGCATTCGAGAACTCCTTCGTCGTGGCTTGGCGCACGGAGATGCCGTACGTCTGCGCCTCGCGGACCGAGAGCGCGACGTCATAGGCGAGGCTGCGCAGGATGATGACGCCGCCGAACGCGCTATTGCGCGTCAAGAGGACGGCGGAGAGGATCATGATGATCGCCGTCACCACCAGAAGCTCCATCAGCGTGAAGCCGCCCTGTGTCCGGCGCGCTACGAGAGCACCATCAGGGGAAGGTGCAGGACGAAGTGTGCGTACCAGGCGAGAGAGAGGCTGCATGCGAGGAAGGGGCCGAACGGGACCTCGCTTGTCATTGTAAACCGCCCGCGCGAGGCACCGAAGAGCGGCATGTTGAGAGCGCGCGCCGCACGCGCGATGCGCGGCAGCGGCAGGAGGATGCAGACCGAGATGACCGCGCCGATCACGAACGCGCCCATGAGTGCGGCGAGACCCCACGCAGGGCCGAGAAGCCATCCGAACGACAGGGCGATCTTCACATCGCCGAGCCCCATCCAGGACCCGCGCGAGAGCGCGTAGAGCGCGTAGATCGGCAGCGCGACCGCCGGCCCGCTCACGAGCAGCGCGAGCCAGCCCTCGGGCGAGGCGGGCGGCGCGATCGCGATCGCGAACGCGAGCGAGACCGCGGCGAGCAGGTACGACCAGGCATCCGGGATAATCGTGTGCCTGAGGTCGTAGACGCTGATCGCGATCAGGAGCGCTGCGGCGAGGAGCGCGAGCGCTGTCGCGGCGATCGGCAGGATCGCGGAGCCGATCACCGCGAACGCGATCCCGGTGAGCGCCTCCACGGCCGGGTACTGCGCGCTGATCCTCGCCTTGCATCTGCTGCAGCGGCCGCGCTGGAGGATCCACGAGCCGACCGGCACGAGGTGGTACCAGGCGAGCTGCATCCCGCACGTATCGCAGAAGCTGCGGCCGCCGAGCGAGCGCCCGCTGCCGGTGCGCAGCACGAGCACATTGAGGAAGCTCCCGACGATGAGCCCTAGGATGCCGTAGAAGCAGAGGAGATACGCGTCCACGCGGCTCAGTATACCCCACCAATGCGAACGCTCCGCCATGTGGCGGAGCGTTCACGGACTCTGTCACTCAGGCCTTACGGCTTGAGGCAGTAGATGCCGGCCGTCGAACTGCAGTTAGCTGAAGTTGCGCCGATCGTGATCGCCTGGCTGCCCGTGTAGGCGTTGTCAGGCACCACACCAGCACCACCCTCAAGGATTGCCGCGAGCACGTAGCTGGTGCACATGCTCGAGCTGTTGTTGCAGCCGCTCGGGAGCGCTACATATCCATACCCGTTATTCGCGCTCGACGGGTCGGTCGGGACGCTCGGGAGGAAATCATCTGTCACGAGAGCGGTGAGCGCTGTCGGGTACCCGCCGCTCTTGTCATACTCGAGCTCGAGTGCGAGCTGGACCGACTTCATGTCCGACTCGCGCCGTGCGTCGCGTGCCTTCGTGCGGGCCGAGTTGAGGGACGTGAGCACCACCGCCGAAAGGATGCCGATGATGGCGATCACGACGAGGAGCTCGATGAGGGTGAAGCCTCGGCTGCTTGTGTTCGTTGTTTTCATAGGATGCATGCGTAGGATTACTGAGGCTAGCAGCCGGTCGAGATCGTACCGTCCTGGTTCACATTGACCAAGCCGGCGCCCGAACTCGGACCCCCGCCGTTCTCAAGATAGGTGCAGATCTCGAAGTTCTCAGTCGTCGAGTTCGCTGCCTTGACCGAGTACTCGCACGTAGCGCTCGAGCTGCCCGTGCATGCCGTCGTTGCGCCTGCCGGATCCTTGTACTTGCTGAGATCCGGCGTGGTGCACGTGGTCACTGCCGCATTCGCAGCCGTGCAGCCGACGAACGAGACGGCCTTCCCGTTATCGATGATCTGCGCTGCCTTCGCCATCTCAGCGAGATCTGAGAGACGCCGTGCGTCGCGTGCCTTCGTGCGGGCCGAGTTGAGGGACGTGAGCACCACCGCCGAAAGGATGCCGATGATGGCGATCACGACGAGGAGCTCGATGAGGGTGAAGCCTCGTGCGCCCGTATTGGTATTCTTCATAAAGATGAAATGAATGGAATGAAATGAGTAATTAGTAAGCCTTTATTGAATTAGAGGCACACGACCTGGTGTGCCTCACATTATAGAAGGGCACGGACTAGGCCGGAAACGCTGCTGTGGATAAGTTTCCGGCCGCATCCCCCTCTTTCGGGCCTAGAAGCTGCCCGCGATGTTATAGATCGGGATCAGGACCGAGGCGAGGAGGAAGCCGACGCCCACGGCAAGACCGACGATCATGACCGGCTCGATCAGGCCCACCAGCGTATCCACGGCGTTATCCACTTCGCGGCGGTAGAACTTCGCCATCGTGCCGAGCACGTTGCCGAGGTTGCCGGTCTCCTCGCCGATCTTCATCATCGCGCTCATGATCTTCGGGATATCCGGGTACTGCGCGAGCGCTTCAGACGCCGGCATGCCGCCCTTGATCTTCTCGGCGACCTCGAGCATCACCTTCTCGTAGCGGGGATTCCCCACGACGGACGCCGCGATCTCGAAGCCGCGCACCATCTGGATGCCGGAGGCAAGCATCGTCGCGAGGTTGTCGGCGATGCGCGACATATAGAGCTTCTGGTACAGCCCACCGACGTACGGCGTATCGAGGAGGATCATCGCGACCTGCTGCTGTCCCTTCTCCGTCTGCAGGTATCGCACCGCGAGGATGAGCGCGATTGCCATCACGATCAGGATGAACCAGATGTAGTGGCGCATGAACTGGCTCACCGAGATGACGACGCGCGTGTAGATCGGCACGTTCTGCCCCACGTCGCCGAGGATCGAGGCGAGCTTCGGAATGACCATGGTCATCATGAGGAGCATCACCGCGACGAACGTGACGATGACGAATGCCGGGTAGATCAGGGCGTTGCGCACCTTGGCGGTCACCTCGTAGCTGCGGTCGAGATAGTTCGCGAGGAAGCTGAATGTCTCGTCGAGACGGCCCGATTCCTCGCCGGCGCGCACCATGTTCACATAGAAATCCGAGAACATCTCGTGGTGCTTGCCCAAGGCGTCGGCGATCGAGCTGCCGGCCTGGATGTCGTTCGCGATCGCCGTCAGGATCTGCTCGATCGTCTGCGTGCGCGCCTGCGCGGCGAGGAGCTGGAATGCGCGCAATGCGGAGACCTGCGCCTCGAAGAGCGTGGTGATCTGCCGGCTGATCATCACGATATCCTCGTTCTTCACGTGATTCAGCGTGGAGAACTCCCGCTCCCAGAACGAGCGCTGATCCATGCGCTCGATCGAAGAGATGATGAGGTTGCGGCGCTGCAGCGCGGCGATCGCGATGTCCTCGTTCACCGCATCGATGGTGCCTTTGCGTTGCTTCCCTTCAGAATCGAGGGCACTGTAGGCGAATTGCATGAGAGGTGGCGGCTTAGATGAGGCGATCGAGGACCTGCGGGGTGAGCGAATGCGCGTATGCCTCCTCGACGGTAATCTCGCCGCGCTGCACGAGGTCCGCGAGCGAGCGGTTCATGTCGATCATGCCGTCCTGCGAGGAGGTCTCGATCACGACGTCGATCTCCTGGGTCCGCTTCTCGCGGATGAGATTCGCGACCGCTTTGTTGTTGATCAGGAGCTCGCACGCAGGGATGAGGCCGCCGGAGACGCGCGGGATCAGGCGCTGGCTGAAGACGCCTGCGAGCGATGCGGCGAGCTGGAGCCGGATCTGGTCCTGCTGCTCGGCCGGGAACGAGTCGATGATGCGGTCGATCGTCTGGCTGGCGTTATTGGTATGCAGCGTCGAGAAGACGAGGTGGCCGGTCTCTGCCGCGGTCACGGCTGCGCCCATCGTCTCCGCATCGCGCATCTCGCCCACCATGAGGACGTCGATGTCCTGCCGGAACGCGGAGTGGAGCGCCGCAGCGAACGTATGCGAGTCGATCCCGACTTCGCGCTGCTCGATGATCGAGCGCTTCGGCTCGAAGGAGTACTCGATCGGGTCCTCGATCGTGACGATATGCTCCGTGCGTTCCGTATTGATGAGCTCGATGAGCGCGGCGAGCGTCGTGGACTTCCCCTGCCCCACGGGCCCCACCACGAGGAAGAAGCCTTGCTGGAGCCGCGCGAAGGTCTCGAGGACCGGCGGGAGCCCGAGCTCGGAGACGGTCTTGATATCTCGGGCGATGAGGCGCATCGCGATGCCGATCGTGCCGCGCTGGTAGAACGCGTTGCAGCGGAACCGCGTGCCGGTATCCATCTGGTATGCGAAATCGATCTCCTGGCGCTCGCGGAACACAGCCATCTGCTCGTCGTTCACCAGGGCGGCGAGGAAGCCCTCGGTATCCTTCGGCGTGAGCACCGGCTCCTTCAGGAGCGGGGCGAGCTCGCCTGCGATACGCATCGTAGGATGCGTGCCGACCGAGAAGTGGAGATCGGAGCCGCCCTCATGCGAGAGGACGTTCGTGTACTTCTGGAGCGTGGCTGCGTAGTCCATAGCGATCGCTCTCATTGTACCCTATCGCGGGAACGCGCAGCTGCAGTATCCACTGCACAACCCGCTACGCGCCGCGGCGGCTCGCGACCATGCCGTTGATGGTCGCGAATACCTCGGACGGGATCATCGTCGCCTTCACGATGTATGCGTCGGCGCCGAGCGCTTTCGTCTTCGCTTCCTCTTCCTCGCTGCTCTGGTTCGTGAGGACCACCTTCACGGCAGCCGGCGAGAGCTGCTTCTCGCGCAGGAGCTGCAGAAGCGCGAAGCCGTCGTCCTGCGGCATGGTGAGGTCGAAGACGATGGCATCGGCCGGGAAACCTTTCTCGAGGATCTGGACCGCTTCCGGCACGGATTGGCACGACTGGACCTCGTAGCCCTCGTCGGAGAACTTCTTCGCATACATATCGAGCAGGAACTGGTCGTCATCGAGCAGGAGTACGGAGTAGGGTTCGGATTCGGTCATACGGTATTGATTACGGTAGTAGTAGCGGCGCTAGGCGGTCGGCGGCTCGCCGCCGGACTCGTCCTCGAGGTCGATCGTCTGCGGCGCAGGCACCATCCCGGCGGTCGGGTCGGCATTCGTCTCGCCCGCCGCCGAGACAGGCGCTTCCGCCGCCGTGTCGAGCGCCTCGTCGGTCTCCTCGTCCATGAGGAGGGTCGTGCCGAGCGCGTTCACCTCCGAGAACGGGATCTCGCCGGCGAACGATTTGAGGATAGCATCCTCCTTCATCGTGAGCATGCCCTCCTGCCGCGCGACTGCCCATAGCTCGGACTCGATCGGCTCCTTGAGGATGATGCGCTCGAGCGGCGAGCTCATCGGCAGCATCTCGAAGACGGCCTGGCGCCCGCGCGTGCCGTTCGGGCAGCTCGGGGTCCGGCGCGCTTCGTAGACCGTGTCAGGGATGGCCGGCCGCTTGTGCTCCGGCAGGTCGGCGAACTCCTTCGCGAGCATGTCGCGCACGCTCTCGGTGACGGGCGTCGGCTCGCCGCCGTCCGGGCAGAGCTTGCGCACGAGACGCTGCGCCATCGAGAGGATGAGCGTGGGCGGGATGAGGTACGGCTCGACGCCCATGTCTATGAGGCGCGGGATCGTGCCGACGGCGCTGTTTGTGTGGATGGTCGAGAGCACGAGGTGGCCCGTGAGCGCCGCCTGGATGGCGAGCTTCGCCGTCTCGCCGTCGCGGATCTCGCCTACCATGATGATATCCGGGTCCTGGCGCAGGGTGGTGCGCAGCCCGTTCGCGAACGTGTACCCGATCTCCGGCCGCACCTGCGACTGCGTGACGCCGTCCATGTTGTATTCGATCGGATCCTCGAGCGAGAGCACGTTCTTCTCCTCGCGATTGAGCTCGGAGAGCATGGAGTAGAGGGTCGTGGACTTGCCGGACCCGGTCGGGCCGGAGATCAGGATGAGGCCATGCGGCTGCGCGAGCGCTTCGCGCGTGATACGGAGCATGTCTTCCGGCATCCCGATCGTATCGAGCGGGATCAGGCCCTCCTGCCGGTCGAGGATGCGGATCACGATCTTCTCGCCGTAGTAGGACGGAAGCGTCGAGACGCGGAAGTCGATCTTGCGGTTGTCGATCTGTGCGGCGAAGCGGCCGTCCTGCGGCTTGCGCTGCTCGTCGAGCCGGATCGAGGAAAGCACCTTGATGCGCGCGACGAGCGAGCGATGCACGCCGATCGGCAGGACCACGCTCGTATGCAGCGTGCCGTCCACGCGGTAGCGCACGCGCACGCCGGCGGAGGTCGGCTCGATATGCACGTCGGATGCCTTGCCGTCGATCGCGTAGCGCAGGATGGTCGATGCGAGCTTGATCGAGGGCGCGTCGACGCGGATCTCGATCTCGCCCTTCTTCCCCTTCCCCTGCTGGTCGCTTTCCGACTGCTGGATGCCCGCATTCGGATCATCGAGATCGAGCGGCGTATCGGCGCCTTCCGGCGTGAAGCCGCTCTGCTTTGCCGCACCGGCGACGCCTGCCTGCTCGGAGAGCGCCTCGTCCACCTCTCCGGAGAGGCCGCGGTACATCTTGAGGACCGTATCGAAATCCTCCCGGGAGATGCGGAATATCTTGTATGGCATCCCGCTCTGGCGGGTGATGAAATTGAGGGCGTCGATGGCCTGGAGGTTCTCCGGGTCGAGCATGCCGACCTCGAGGACGTTCTCGTCCACGTCGAGCGGCACGAAGCTGTAATGCTCGGCGGATTCCTGCGGCACCATGCGCAGGACCTCGTACGGGATCTTCTCATCCGGCTTGAGCGATCGCACGGGGATGCCGTCCTGCTCCTGCGCGGCCGGTGCAGCGGCTGCAGGCGGCACCGGCACGGGCGCTGGAGCGGCAGATTGCGCTAGGTCGTTCGGCATACGTCTACGTATTGTACCCGATGCTGCCGCATGCGCGGCGTGCGCGGGCTAGTTGCTGCCCGCCGAGCCCGCATCGCTGCTCGCGCCCGAGCGCGAACTGATCGGCGCGAACGGGTCTGAGCGGCCGAACGGCTCGGAGACGATCTGCTGGCCGATGTCGGTAAGGCCGAGGAATGCCGGGTCGCTCATGATCGAATCATCGAGCGAGATCGCGCGCACCTTCGCGAGGGTGGACTGGAGCTCCTGATCCACCGCCGCGACGGTCGCGTCTCCGGATGCCGATGCTGACGCGTCCGAACTCTCCAAGAGCTGGCTGCTGCTTCCCCCGCCGCCCATGATGTACCAGAGGCCGCCGAGGACGATGACGACGATCACGATGGCGACGACCTTATGCGATTTGAGCGTGTCTATCATAAGCAGGTGCTATTTGAGCCAGTAGGTCTGTATGGTCATCGCGTACGCGTAGGAATCCGGCGCCGACGCGCTGCTGCCCTGGCTCACCGTGAGATCCGTCACGTCCACGAGCCGGAGGCTGCCTTCGAGCCCGTGCAGGAACTGCAGGAAATGCTGGTACGACCCTTCGGTCTTGAACTGCATGGTGAGCGTGCCGTACGGGACCTGGTTCGCGCTCGCCGCGCCGAGCGCTGTCGGGGCGTCGCTCGAGTCGGAGTCCGAGCCTGAGCCTGAGCCTGAAGCGCCCGTGCCGGAATTGATGACGACGTTCTCGAGCGCGAGGCCGTTCTGCCCGGCGAGTGAGTCGATATCGAGGATGAGCCGCACGTTGTCCACATGATCGGGCAGGAGCTTCGAGAGGCGCGCGAGCTTGTCCGAGGGCAGCGCGTTGTAGCGCGCGATCAGCTGCGACTTGAGCTTCTGGAATTCGCTCGCCTCGGAGAGGATCTGGTTGAGCTGCCCGGACTGCGCGCGGAGCTCCTGCACATGCGAGTACGCCGGCTTCGTATAGCCGAAGAACACCACGGCAGCGACGAGGAGGAGCAGGATGGTCGTGAAGAGCTTGAACATACGTTACTGGGTGGGGGTGAACGTCGGGACTGATGCTGCGGCCGACGACGCAGCGCCGGTGCTGGTCGCCTGCGTGCCGCTCGTCGCTGGCGCCGAGGACTGCGGCAGGCCGCCAGCGGCGCTCCCGTTCGTCGCGGATGATTGCTGCGGTGCCGAAAGCTGCGCGCCTGCTGCCGGCTGGCCGCCGCTCACGAGCTGCTCGTAGCGAAGCGACGAGGGATCGATCCCCGCGTTCACCTGGAAATCCATCAGTCCATCGGCACCGCGATTGATATCGGAGAAGATCGGGCTCGTGATGAGGCCGCTCTTGCCGAGGAGATCGGATTGCAGCGCGATGCCGTTGACGCTCGCCGCCGCGCCTTTCATCGTGAGCTCGATCTTGGTCGGCGAGACCATCTTCATCTCGAGCGACTTGAGGGTGACCGACTGGAGCGTCACCTGCTCGAGGTAATTGAAGAGGATCGAAGGCGCGACGTGCTGCTGCAGGAGCGTATCGGACGTCTTCATGCGCTGATCGAGGCGGGTGAGCTCATCGATGAGGGATGGCTCGATCGCCGCGCGCGCCCGATCGATCGATTGCTGCTGGCTGCTGATCGCATTATTGAGATACTGCGTATAGAGGAAGACGGACGCCCCGAGCGCGACCGATGCGACGACGAGGATGATGGCGCCGAGCACCAGGAGCTCGCCGCCGCTGCCGGTGCGGCGCACCGATGCTGCCGGCCTGCCGACGTCCTGCGGTATGAATGATGACTTGATCTGCGATTCCATGCGGTATGGTCGGGTCTATCCCTGCCTCAGGCGCCGCATCGCGACGCCGACTGCGACTGCGAATCCCGGCCCGATCGAATGCAGGACCCCATCGAGGAACGCCGGCGCCTCGACCTTGTCGAACGGCGCGGCCATGACGGTATCCACGTTCAGCTCTTTCGTCGCGATATCGGCAAGCCCGGCCAACGCTGCGCCTCCGCCGACGAATACGACTTGCGAGACGTTCTTGTTGTACCGCTTCCCGTACGTCAATAATACGCGATTCACTTCCGCGAAGATACGCGACAATGTGGATAGCATCGCTTCATGCATGCGATCGTTCTCATCGCGGCTGTACGCATCCGAGTCGGTGAGCCCCCACTCGCGCTTCATGCGCTCCGCTTTCTCAAACGTCCACCCGAGCGAGCGAGCGACTGCCTCCGTGAGCGACTGCGAGCCGATCGAGACGAGGTGGGATGCGCGCACGATCCCCCGCTCGACGACGTAGATCTTGGTCGTCGAGGCGCCGATATCCACCACGACGACCGGCTCGATGCCCGTGCCGAGCACGGAGCGGATCGTGCTGAAGATCTCGATCTCGAAGAAGGAGACGGCGATCTTCGCGGTCTCCATGGTGGTCTGGAAATTCCGGATCGTCTCGTTGTGGATCGCGGCGATCAGCACCTCGCGCCCCGTCTTCTGCATCTCAGTCTCTTCCTGCACGCGATCGAACGCGTCCTCCTCGTGCTTCTCTGGGATGACGAACCAATCGAGCGTCACTTCCGTGATCGGGACCGGGATGTACTTGCGCGCCTCGATCGGGATCATGCGCGAGAGCTGGCTCTCCCCCACCTTGGGCATGTCGATGATCGAGACGAGGCTCGAGGAGAACGGGATCGCGACGCCGGCGTGCGTGGCCGTGACGTTCGCCTCCTTCGAGAGGTCGCCGATCGCCGCCGCGATCTGTTCAGGGTCGAGCCGCACCGTCTTGCCGACGGGCTGGTTCGCATACGGCCCGAGCGCGATCTCGCCGTACGTCTCGAGCACGACCGTCTCGCGGACCATCTTCAGCTGCACCACCTTCAGCGACGAGGAGCCGACGTCGATGCCGAGCACCGATGTCGGCGTCCCTTGGCCGAGGAAGGCTTGCGCCTTGCTGAGGATCTGCGAAAGACCGATCCGTGGCATAGATGTACACAGTATAGCATCGGGTAATCCGCTATAGTGGCTGCATGCGCATCCCTCTCGGTGCACAAGCAGTGCATGCCGGGAATGCGATCCTTGATCTCGTGTTCCCGCCGTCCGCGCGCGAGCGGCGCGTACGCAGGAACGCGCGCCGCCCGCTCCCCGCTGCGCCTGCCGCGACGGACGATGCGATCATCGCGCTTTCGCTGTACCGCGATTCATCCATCGCCGACGCGATCCAGGCGCTCAAGTATGAGAAGAGCCGCGCTGCAGCGCGCCAGCTCGCAGGGCTGCTCGCCGATTTTCTGCTCGAGCTCATGGGCGAGGAGGACGCATTCGATGCGCGAGCGCTCGTGCTCGTCCCGATGCCGCTTGCGAAGCGGCGCTTCCGCGAGCGCGGCTACAATCAGATCGCGCTTTCCCTCGCGGAGCTCCCGGCGCTCGGCATCGCGCTCCCGGTGCGCGCCGATCTCCTCGCGCGCACCCGGGAGACGACGCCGCAGACCCTGCTTTCGCGGCATGCGCGGCTCACCAACGTCAAAGGCGCGTTCGCAGCGCCCCTCCCGAGGGCCGCGTACCAGGGCGTGCACGCGATCCTCATCGACGACGTCACTACGACCGGGGCGACGCTTACGGAAGCGGCCCGCACGCTGCGCACGCAAGGGGCCGCGGTGACCGCGCTCGCCCTTGCACGGGCCTGATGGCGCTGTCTCGCGATTTGGAGTAGATTCAGGGCACATGGAAGGGATCGGCGCAGCGCACGCATTCGATGCCGCAGGGGGCGCAGGCATGTTCCTGCTCGGCCTCCTCATCGCGTTCGCGCTCGGCGCGCTCTTCGGCCGCACGCTCCTTGCGCCGAACGGGCGCTTCCGCCGTTCCTCCGCCGCAGCGCTCCCTGCACGCATGCCCGATCAGGGGGACGGGCACGCTGACGACCTCAAGAAGATCCCGGGCATCGGCCCGACGGTCGCCGATGCGCTCGCCGCGCACGGGATCCGCTCGTACGGCGCGCTCGCGCGCACCTCGCCCGAGCGGCTGCATGAGATCCTGCGCGAATCCGGCACGCCCGCGACCGGCGTGCGCAACTGGCCCACGATGGCTGCCTTCCTCGCGACGCGGGAGCGGTAGACGCGCAGCTTCGAATCCCTGCGTCTCCGGCAAAAATATAATCGGGCGGAGCTGACGCTTCGCCCTCATTATTTTTGCGGAGGATTCGGTCACGAATCGCTTGACGGGTTCCTTCGCCTCCGGCTCGGAACCCCGCAAGCGTTCGCGACCCCGCCTCGCCCCGCTCCACGGGGCTGCGGCTTTCGAATCCCTGCGTCTCCGGCAAAAATATAATCGGGCGGAGCTGACGCTTCGCCCTCATTATTTTTGCGGAGACGCAGGGATTCGAACCCTGGGGGGCTTTGAGACCCCGCCTCGTTAGCAGTGAGGTGCCTTCGACCACTCAGCCACGTCTCCTGTACGGCCACACGATACCATAGGATAGGTCTATCGTCATTCGAGCATGGTATAGAATGGTACGCATACAAGAATCATGGCTGCGGGACGGATCACGCTCATGATCGGCATCGCGTGCATCGCTGCGCTTGCCGGCTATGCTTCCTGGTACTCGTACCATCGGTACGCGGTCATACGCGCGCGCGAAGCGTGCGAATACCAGCTCGCGCATCCGCAGACGGCGCGTGCGCCGGACGGCACGCAGGTGCCCGTGTATGCGCTCTGCCCGTTCAGCATCACCCCGCCGCCGCTTTCCGATCTCCTGCGCGGCACGGTCGTCTTCACCGGCATCCCCGACCGCATGCAGGTGAATCCGTACACCCTCTGGGACGTACTGCTCGGCCGCTACTCCGTGAGCCCTGCCCGGCTCCCCTCGTGCGACCAATCGGCAACGACGACCGATTGCGCTGCGCTCCTGCGGATGCACGGCCTCACCCCCGCCAATCCCTGATGATGATCTCCGCGCCGCGGCGATGGATGGCGAGCTTCTGATGCTCGCGAAGCTTGAGCTCTTTCACGATCTCCGCCGGGATGATGACCGAGAGGCTCCGGCCCCCGCCGCTGCGCGTGAGCTTCCTGATGAACGTCATGATCATGACCATAGCTTGCTACTGAGCGTGCTCAGTAGCAAGCTCATGAGCACGCATGCGGTGGATAACCGCTAGGGCATGGACTGCATCCCTTCGGAGACGGAGACTACGGGGAGCCCGGATGCCTGCACGGCCGCGACGATCTGCTTGAAGAGCGCTGGCGAGGACGCGTACGAGTCGCTCGAGGTCGCGGAGACCTGATGGAACGTGAGGATGAGCCAGGTGTGCGATTTCTTGGCCGTGTCGATCCACGATTGCACCTGCGCGAGCGTCACGCCCTGCTTCACCTCCTCGTACTGCAGCTGGTAGTGGTCCGAGAGAGGCGTCACATCGCCGGAGATGGTGGCTGCCGCGCTCGTGAAGCCGGCATTCTCGACGATCCGCGTGGTGGTCGCGTCATAATCGCCATAGGGATACGCGAATGAATCCACCGGCCCGACATTCCAGCCGAGGATGTCCTGCCGCGAGCCGGCGATCTCATCCTGCTGCTTTGCGGCGCTCTCCTGCGAGAGGAAGGGATGCGTGCGCGTGTGCGCGCCGATCTCGAAGCCGCGCGCGTAGAGGTCTTTCACCTGCGCGATCGACATGTAGCCGCTGTAGCCGTTGTCCTTCACCTGGTGCGAGACGATATAGAAGGTGCCTGTGAATCCCGCCACCTGAAGCACCGGCGCAGCGTTGTCGTACTGGTCCACGCTGCCGTCATCGAAGCGGAAGGTGACCGCGCCCGTCTTGAAGATGCCCTGATCGCTCCCGGGCTGCGGCGTGATCGAGGTATTGTCGATCGTGAGGGTGCCGTCTCGGTCGAGCAGATGGAACACGCGCACGCCGATCGCATCCGCCGGTACCGTGAACGGCAGGCGTACGTGCGTCCAGCTGCGCTCGGCCGGGAGCACGGCGAGGTCCACGTACTGGTCGGTCCCGTCGGCATGCGCGAAGTCGGCCGTGAGGACCGTGGGCGCATCCGATTCGTAGTCGTCCTCATAGAGGTAGGCGCCGGCTGGGACGGACGCGTACGGCGGGCCCCACTTCGCGTCGCCGTTCACGTAATCAGTGACCGTAAGGGACGCGGCATTCCCCGAGACGCCCGGCACCGGGTAGGTGAACGTGCGCGTGCTGTCGCCGTATCCCCCTTCGATCCAGCCGACCGGCATACCGTCCTCCTCCGCATCGAGATTCCCGTTCGGCACGTCGTTCACGGGCGTGTCATCGGCGGCATCCGTCAGCGCATACTGATCCACCGTGAGCGTGCCCACGGAGTCGATCACATGGAAGATGGTGACGGACGCCGCATCCGACGGCGCAGTGAACGAGGCGCTGAACTGCGCATACGTCGCGCTCGCCGCGGGCGCGCCAAGGACGAGGTACGTGATCGAACCGTCCGTATGCGTGACCTGCACGTCCACTTCGGACGGTACGGTCGACACGTACCAGTCCGAGAACTGGTACGTCGCTCCCCCGGTAACGGGCACCGGGTCGAAGTACCACTTCGCGTCACCGCTTCCGTATTTCGTGATGGAGACCGATGCGGCGACGCTGCCGTCGTGCGCGGGCGATGCCGGGTACGCGAAGGTGCGCGTGTTCGAGCCGTAGCCGCCTTGGTGCCAGCCGGCAGGCATGCCATTCGATCCGGCTGTCTCGAGCGAAGCGTTGCCGATCAGGTTCTGCTGCGCCGGCTGCGCCACGGAGAGCGCGTGCATCTGCAGAAGCGGCGCGCTCGCGGGGATGCGTGCGGGACGTATCGAGGCGCCGATCGGCGCCGTGACATCCTTATCGCGCAGCATCTGCAGCGGAAGCGCGCTCTCCGTGCGCACGCGAAGCGTCGCCGCAGCCGAGACGGCGGGCGCAAGCACGAACAGGCACACCAACCCCCACACTGCAAAGGGCCTGGGATTCATATGGATCGTGTTCGATTATGCAAAGACGAGTCTTGATAACTTCATACAGAGGATCGTGGCGTTAGTGCTATGGTATGCAGCCCCGGTGAACCGCATATGAATATGAGCGGCTTGTTCATGGTGGCGGCTTCATTTGATTCTCCGTAGCCGCTGCGCGAACATGACCCTGCGGTGCGTTCATCTCAAACTCAGGAACGTATGCCACCCGCTGATTACACGACCAATGAACAGCAGTCCGGATGGAGCCTTCGCTCCGCCCCGGACGTGATCCTATGAACCCTCCGTTATCCCATGCCGCTCGTCCGCAGGCGCTCCGCGCCCTCGGCACGTTCGGCATCGCGCTTGCGGGCGTGATCACGGCAGCAGCCGTGCTCGTCCCGGCAGCGCCGGCAACCGCGCAGAGCGCAGTGCCGAATCCCTTCCTTTATACGTTCAACAGCGCCGGCACCCTGCGTGAGGCGTCCTCTCCTGCGAATAGCACGAGCCCGTACTTCTGGCTCGCGGAGGGCGACGCCCTCGTGATCAAGGGCGGCCGCGGCCAGACGCTCCAAGGAGCGCAGAAGCGCAGCGGCAGCGCCGTCTGGTCGGATAGCGGCACGCATCCGCAGAACAGCTTCCTCATGCTGACGAAGCAGGCGCTCGCGGACGGGTCCGTCTCCGCCTACTTCGACCGCATCCGCGACAACCTGTCGAACGCGGCGAACCGGCACGCGTACAACGGCGAGTCCGTCATCGCGCGCTACCAGGACGGGAATGATTACTACTACGCCGGCATCCGCGCTGACGGCAATGTCGTCATCAAGCGCAAGGTGAACGGCTCGTTCACCACGCTCGCCGTGAAGAAGGTGCTTCCGGGCACATGGAGCGCGAGCGGCGATGCCGATCTGATCCCGCTCAATAAGTGGGTCGGCCTCAAGCTCGACGTGACCAACACGTCGAAGGGCCAGAAGCTCAGCCTCTACACCGACATCGGCTGGACCGGCCGCTGGACCCTCGCGGCGTCCGCGCTCGACTCGGACGCGACGCTCGCGAAGGCTGGTACGGCCGGCATCGAGAGCACCTTCGGCGACCTCGTCTTCGATAACTTCGAGACAGCGGCGTCGGCAGCGGCCGCATCGAGCGACCCTGTCGCATCCGATCCGGCTCCGGCTGAGAGCGGCACGAGCAGCACCAAGGCCGGCACCGCGTACGACGCGACGATCCTTGCCGCGAAGCCTGTCCTCTACCTCGCGATGGATGGCATGGCTTCCGGCCATGAGCAGGACCTCTCGGGCAACGGCCACACTGGCACCTACAAGGGCGGCACGCCGTCTTCGGCGACGCTCCCGAACGGTGATACGGCGGCCGATTTCAACGGCACGAGCCAGTACCTGACTGTCCCGTCCGATCGCTCGTTCTCCATCCCCGCCACGGGCGCGCTCACCTGGGAAGGCTGGGTCCGCGCCGACACGTTCTCCTTCCCCAAGGATAGCGATGACGGCTACGTGGACTGGATGGGCAAGTGCGAGGACTACTCGCCCTCGTGCGAGTGGGAGGCCCGCATCTACGGATCCGATACGGCCGAGGGCCGTCCGGAGCGCCTCTCGGCCTACGTCTTCAACCCGTCGGCGGGCCTCGGCAGCGCCGCGGACTGGCAGCCGTCGAAGGGACAGATCGCTTCCGGCGAGTGGGTCTATGTCGTCGCCGAGTACCAGACGAAGACGACGCCGTCGGGCTGCTCCTCGCAGTACCCTGGCTCGATCAGCATCTGGGTCGACGGCGTGAAGCAGAGCTTCGCGGACCATGCACCGACCGGCTGCATGAGCCAGTACAAGATCACGCCGAAGGCCGGCGGCTCGCCGCTCGATATCGGCACGATGGCGATGGATACCTTCTTCAAGGGCGCCGTCGGCAAGGTCGCGGTGTATGACCGCCTCCTCAGCCAGTCCGAGATCGACAGCCACTTCGAGGCCATGACCGGCACGACGCCGGGCGGCTCCTGCGGCGAGACCTGTTCCCTTCTCTCGTCGATCACTTCGCTCCTCACGATCTAACGCACGAGCGATACAGAACGCCCCGCCATTCAGGCGGGGCGTTTCGTATGCGTGCCGCTACTTCGGCGTCGAGGTCGCAGCCGTACTCGTCGCATCAGAAGACACGGATGGCGTGCTGCTGGCGAGTGAGCCTGCCGATGGCGTCGAGCTCGCATCGGCGCTCACGCTCGGCGTGGAAGAGGCGGTATCGTTCGCATTCGTCTGATCCTGCTCAGTGCCCGGCGCCGTACCATCCGAACCCTTCGGCGTGCTCGTCGCGTCCGTGCCTGTCGGTGCAGTCGAGGTCGCAGCGCCGACATACACGGTACGGGTAGCGGAAGCGGAGCGGCCGTCCGTGTCAGTAGCCGTATAGATGATGGTGTAGGTGGTGCTGGTCGAGGTATCGAGGGAGACGGCAGGCGTGGTGGAGCCGTTCACTGTGTACGTGATGCCGAGGTCGTGGCCTTCGGCGTCCTTCGCGGTGGCGCCGAGATCGTTGTAGGTGGCGTTGAGGGAGACGGCGGCGGGGTTGGCGCCGAGGAGGGTGATGGTCGGAGCGGGGGTGGCGGCCTCAGTGCTCGTGCCTGCCGCAGCCACACCCGCCGCTGCGACTATCGCCTTGAACTGCGCCGGGGTCACGCACGTGTCGCCGACGCACAGCTCGTTGCCCGCCGTGAGCTTGTCGGAAGCGAACGCCTGCGCGAAGCCTGCGACCGCGCTTTCGAGCGCATCCACTTTCGCGATGAGCTGCTGCAGCGCCTCGAGCATGAGCCACTGCACGTCGCCGTATCGCACCTCGAAGAAGCCTGTCGCAGCATTCACGGCGACGAGCTCCGGCGCCACGTTCCGCACCTCCTGCGCGATCAAGCCATGGTAGATGGTCGTGCTCGCCGTCTTGTACGCGAAGGAATGCAGCGAGAGGCCCGCGATCTGATCGAGCGCCGTCGAGCTGCCCATGTCGAAGCTGAGCGCGTGGATGTTCGTCTTCAGCCGCTCGTCGGATGCGCAGGTGCCGAGCGTGCCGCCGTCGTAGTAGAGGCAGCCCCAATTGTACGTGGCAGATCCGAGATTATAGGTCGAGGAGGCGGTCGGCCCGATCGAGCCGGCGACCTGAAGCGTCATCGAAGGCGTCGTCGTGCCGACGCCGACGTTGTGAGTCGATCCGTCCACCGTGAACGTCGCATATTTCGTGATGGTGGGCGGGGTGTAGGGGGCGTTATAGGTGTAGATATCGCCGTTATAGACGGCGGCCGCGAGCTTTGCGCCGTCGGCGGAGGAAGCAATAGCTGTCCAAGAGCGGCCACCGGCGACGGTCTGGTCGGTCCAGGTAACGCCGCCGTCAGCGGAGGTGTAGATATGGCCGCCAGAATTTACCGCAGCTGCTAATGCAGTGCCGTCAGCAGATGACGTGATGGCAGTCCAACGGCGTGTACCGGCAGCGGTGCGGTCGATCCAGGTGGCGCCGCCATCGGTGGAGGTGAAAATATCGCCGTTGCCGGCTGCTGCTGCAAGCTTCGTACCGTCGCTGCTCGAGGTGATGCTCATCCAATCGCGGCTGCCAGCGGCAGCCTGGTCGGTCCAGGTAGCGCCGGAGTCGGTGGAGGTATAGATATCACCGCCATTGACAACAGCCGCGAGTTTCGTGCCGTCGGAAGAGGAGGTGATGGAAACCCAATTTCGGCTGCCGGAAGCGGTGCGGTCGATCCAGGTGGCGCCGCCATCAGCGGAGGTGAATATATCACCCGCATAGACAGCAGCTGCGAGTTTCGTGCCGTCGGCGGAAGAAGAGATGGCGTACCACACCTTGCTGCCGGCAGCGGTGCGATCGGTCCAGGTGGCGCCGCCATCGGTGGAGGTGAAAATATCGCCGTAAGCAACAGCAGCTGTGAGTTTCGTGCCGTCGGCGGAAGAAGTAATGGATTGCCACTCCTGGCTGCCGGTAGCTGCCCGAGCTGTCCAGGTAGCACCGGAATCGGTGGAGGTGTAGATATAGCCGCTAGCGTCAACAGCAGCGAGCTTCGTGCCATCGGAAGAGGATGTGATGGCATGCCAGTTGCGAATGCCTGCAGAAGTCCGGTCGGTCCAGACCGGCGTCCCGAATCCGCCTCCTACGGACGTTTGCCACAAGCCTGCCACGAGGGAGCTCGATGCCGTGAGCCCGCCCGTGAAGTAGCCATCGCCTGCGACTGCGAGCTTCGCGAAGGGCGAAGTGGTGCCGATGCCGACGTTGCCGGCAATGTAGGAGACGGTGGAACCGTTGGTGGTCCACGGCGCGCTGATCCCGAGCGAGCTGGTGGCGACGAGATCGTATCCGCCGCTCGCGTTGCCGAGGAGCAGATTCCCATAGGCAGGAGCAGTGCCGAGGCCCGTGCCGCCGGAAGAAATACCGAGAGCGTTCGCGAAGGAGACGGTGCCGGTCGCGGTGAGCGTACCGCCGAGGAACGTATTGCCGGCGACGGAAAGCGCAGCGAACGGCGTCGTCGTCCCAATCCCCACATTGCCGGCGGTATAGGAAATAGCCGAGCCATTGGTGGCCCAGGGGACCGTGCCGATGCACGTGCCATCGACGGCGAAGCAGCCGGCAGAGAGGTTGATGCCGCCGATCGAAGAGAACGTGCTCGTGGCGGTCGAGAAATTGATGCCGTTCCTATCGCCGACGGCGAGGAGCGATCCAGGCGTCGTCGAGCCGACGCCGACGTTGTGGGTCGTCGAGTCGACGATGAACGAAGGGGTCTGGATGCCTGCAGCATCGTATACCCAGATATCGCCGCCAAGAGCTGCCGCTACCAGCTTGGTACCGTCAGCAGACATGCTGACGCCGAGCCAGCGACCTGAAGCGAGCGCCGTTTGTTCCGTCCAGGTCGCACCGGAGTCGCTTGATGTATAGACATTCCCATTATCCGCGCTCGCGATGATCAGCGAGCCGTCAGCGGACGAGGCAATGGCATGCCAACTGCGGCTGCCGGCAGCAGTACGATCGGTCCAGGTCGCGCCGCCATCAGTCGAGGTGTAGATGTCGCCGCCGTTGACTACCGCTGCGAGCTTCATGCCGTCGGAGGAGGAAGTGATGGACTGCCAGTACCGCTGCCCGCCCGCAGCGGTGCGTACTGTCCACGTCGCGCCGCCATCGGTAGAGGTGTAGATGTACCCGGCGGCGGCGCCGTCCGCAGCCGCGAGTCTCGTGCCGTCGGAAGATGAAGTGACGGAGCGCCAATACCGCGCGCCCGCAGCGGTGCGGTCGGTCCACGTCGCGCCGCCATCGGCCGAGGTGTAGATATCGCCGTTATAGGCAGCCGCTGCAAGGTACGTGCCGTCGGAAGATGAGGTAACGGACTGCCAACTGCGGCTGCCGGCAGCAGTACGATCGGTCCAGATCGCGCCGCCATCAGTCGAGGTGTAGATGTCGCCGCCGTTGACTACTGCTGCGAGCTTCATGCCGTCGGAAGATGACGTGATGAACTGCCAATTACGGCTGCCGGCAGCCGTGCGATCAGTCCACGTCGCGCCATCGTCGGTCGAGGTATAGATATCACCCCCATATACCGCTGCGGCGATATGCGTTCCATCCGAAGAGGATGTGACGGGAGCCCAATCGCGTGTACCCGCTTCCGTGCGATCGAGCCACGGCAGCGCTCGGGTGTACTCGCCAGCCATGAACGTGCTCTTTGCCGTGAACGCGCCGGAGACGCTGCCATCGCCCGCGACCGTTAGCGCATACGGCGTCGTCGTCGTCCCGATACCCACGTTACCCATCCCGTAGGAGATCGCCGCGCCGCTCACCACCCACGGGTCCGAGCCGACACAGGCGCCATTCACCGCAAGGCAGCCGCTCGCGAGATCGATGCCGCTGGCGAAAGTCGAGGTCGCTGTGCCTGAAATGGTAAGAGAGCCGGTCGTCGTCGCGTTGCCGGCGATCGTGAGGCCGCCGGCTTGCGTCCCATCTCCGATCGTCGTCGACGCATAGAAACCGAGGCCGGTCGTCGTCGCGTCGTTCGGGAAGAGGTAACCGAAGGTGCCGTAGCCCTTCGTAGAAAGAAGGTAGTTAGCGGACGAAGTAGAGAACGCGAGGCCCTGGTTCTGCGAGAGGAAGTATGCGGCTGAGGTGGTGCCGAAGTAGTAGCCCTTGCTGAGCGAATCGAGATACGACTGCACGCGGGCGTCGGTGTAGTACTTGTTCGTAGGGCCTTCGGCGAGGGCATCGGTCGTCGTCGCATACCAGTCAGGAAGCGAGAAATAGCTGCCCAGGGTCGACGTCGCGACATAATCGGTCCCGGCGATAGCCGCCGAGAGCACGCCGCCGACCGATTTCACGAGGCCTGAGGCGATGCTCGCGAGCGTCGTCGTGCCGGTAATCGAAAGGGCACCGGCTGCAGCCATGTTCCCTCCGATATATGCGTCCCCCGTCGTCGTCGCGCCGCCCGCTACCGTGAGGCCGCCTGCCTGCGAGCCGTCGCCCACGGTTGAGCTCGCCCCGATAAGGATGCCGATCGTGGATGTCGGCGAGAGCGCGCCATCCGTAACGAGCCAGTCGGCCGCGTTCGGGCCGCCCGGCAGCTCGTAGTCCACGCCCGCTATTGCCGGGATGACGGCGCCGCTCGCATCGGTCTTCAGCAGCGTGGATGTCGCGCTCGTGATCGAAAGCGCACTCGTGGTCGCGGTGCCGGCGATGACGAGATCGGTCGTCGATGCGCCGGCTCCGAACGACTGCAGCGCGCTCCAGACGTTCGCGCTGGCGAGGTTGAGCGCGAGCGTGCCAGCGCCCGTGATCGTGCCGCCCGAGAGCCCGCTCCCTGCCGTGATCGAGCTGAGGCCGCCGCCTCCGCCACCGAAGAAGATCGGCGCCTGCTGCTGCGGCATGCTGACGGAGATCGTGGGGTGGTTCGCCGGCCCGGTGATCGTGACGTTCGTGCCCGCAGTGATCCCGGAAAGCACGTTCGACGCGAACAGCTTGCCGCCGCCGAGGTCGATATCGGCGCCGTTCGTCGAGACGCCGCCCTCGGCTTCGAGCAGCCCGTCGATCGTCGCCGGGCCGTGGCTCGAGAGCGGCGACCCGAAGGTCGCGCTGCCGGAGATCGTGAGGGAGTTCGCCGACACATCCTTCGCGAAGGTAGCCGATTGCGCCGAAAGCGGACGCGAGAGCTCGAGCGGGACGTTGATGCCGAGCTTGCTCGGCGCGCCCGCGAGCGCTGGCATGCTCGTTGCGGCAGCACCTATCGGTGCGGTACCGGTCGCATCTGCTGCTGCGGCAGCGGCAAGGAGCGGCGTCCGCGGGACCGAGGCGAGTGTCATTAACCGGCCCGGCACGCCTGAAGCGACGCCGGCGAGCACCACGATGAGCGCAAGAAGCAGCCCGCCGAGGCGGGTCGTACCGCGAGCGCGCCGAGGTGCGGCTGTCTTCTCATGCGTGTAGCGTGGCATGGGACTCATGATAGCAAGCTCCCATGATTTTTCGGCTCTGTTCGGGCTTCGATTGGGGATAGCGCTACGCGTTTTCCGCGATATCGCCATAGACCGTCACGTTCCCGTCCGCGGCGTGCAGGAGCGCGCGATCGAAGGAGTACTGCTGCGTCGCTTTGCCGGTCAGGACGACGATCGGCACGCGTTCGATCAGCGTGATGAGATTCGCGTGCTCAGGAAGGATATCGAACGGCCCGGCGGCATTCTGCGAGGAAACCGCATCCGCTTCCCCCTCCCAGATGATCCGCTCCGGCGTCTGGATGATGACCGCGAGCCGCTCGCGACGCGCCTGCTCGCTCATGGCAGGAGCCCGGCGCTTGCGAGATCGCCGATGAAGCGCAGCTTCTCGGGCTCCGCTGCATCGAGCGAGCCATCGAGGATGGCGCGCACGTCGCGCACGGTATCTGCGCGCGCGACCGAGACGCCGGTGCGGCCGTCGGTCGCTGCCGTGACGAAGAGCGACTGCGTCAGGTATGCGAGTAGCAGCTCGGCGCGGCGGAAGACCTGGCGGTTCTGCGGCGCGAGCTCCTCTTCGCCCACGACAGCCACGATGCGCGCGAGCCGGTCGTACTGGTTGAGGAGCGCGGCAGCATCTGTCACTGCCGCGTAGTGCTCGGGCCCGACGACATCCGGGTGGATCGCGCGCGATGTCGAGCGCAAGGGATCGATCGCCGGGTGGCGCCCTTGCTGCGCCATCTCGCGCGAGAGGATGATGGTCGTATCCATATGGTCGAGCGTCGCGACGACTGCCGGGTTATCAAGCTCATCGACCGGCACGTAGAGCGCCTGGATCGAAGTGATGCTGCCCTGCGCCGTCGAGACGAGGCGGTTCTCGAACTGCGCGATCTCGCTCTCGAGCGTCGCCTGGTACCCGTACTCGGACGGGATCTCGCCGAGGAGCGTGGCGAGCTCGCTGCCTGCCTGCAGGAAGCGGAAGACGTTATCCACGAACAGGAGCACATCCTGCCGCTCTTCATCGCGGAAATGCTCCGCGAGCGCTGCAGCAGCGGCGGCGGTGCGGAAGCGCACCGCAGCATTCGTATTGATATAGCCGAAGACCATGGCGGTTCGGTCACGGACGCCCTGCTTCCCGAGGTCGTCGTAGAGATCACGGCCTTCGCGGACGCGCTCGCCGATGCCGGCGAAGACCGAGACGCCGTTAGTGACGGTGAGGAGGTTGCGGAGCAGCTCCGTCTGGAGCACGGTCTTCCCCACCCCGGCGCCGCCGACGAGCGCTGCCTTGCCGCCTTTCTGGATCGGCGCGAAGAAATCGACCGCCTTGATGCCTGTATCGAGGACGTCGCCGAGGGGGGCGAGCCCGCGCGCCGTGTCCGGCACGGCGTAGATCGAGCGCAGAGCCGCTTCGCCGATCGGGCCGCCGCCGTCCGCCGGGTCGCCATAGAGGTCGATCGCGCGTCCCAGGAGCGCCGAACCTGCCGGCACGGTGATGCGCGCTTCGGTGGTCACGATCGCCGAGCCGCGCGCAAGCTTGTCGCCAGAGGAGTGCAGCAGGCAGTAGAGCATCCGCTCGCCGCGGTACGCATGCGCTTCGAGCCGGACCGATGGGTCGTCTGCGGCATGGAGCAGCTCGCCGAGCTCCGGGCGGTAGTCGCCGTCGCACTCGACGCCGACGATCTGCCCGACGACGCGGCGCACGGAGCCGACCCGCGGCAGGGCAGCTTTGTCGGAACGGGTACTGGCGGTCGTGGTCATGAGCGGTTCCATGCGGCGAGGCCGGCGAATGTCTCGAGGAGTTCCCTGCTCGCGCGTGCTGCCGATGCCCGTATCATAGCGCGCCTTGTCTCATCGACGAGCGCGCGAGCGCGGGATTGCGCTTCGGTGAGACGCATGAGGCGCGCAGCGGTGCGCGCGAGATCGGATTCGAGCAGCACGCGGTCGAAGAGCACGTGCCGGACTTGCGTATCGAAGAAGCCGAGCAGCGCCGTAGCATCCGGCTCGAGGATGTATTCTCCTGACGTGCGCGCAGCGATGATGGCCGCCTCCGGGATGCCCGGGAGCGGGGGCACGCCCTCAGGAAAGGCCGCGGAAGCCGGTTCCGGCAGCTGCTCCGGCGAGTGCGTGATGTCTTCGACCGCCACTTCCTGCCTGAAGACGTTCACGAACGCAGGGTGCAGGATGACGACGCGCCCGAATCCGGCGAACGTTCCGACGAGCGATGCGAGCTCTTCCGGTGTCGGCGTATCATCGGCGAACGGCATGTAGCGCGCACGCGCGGGAACGCCTGTTTCCTCGCAGAACTCCCAGCCGACCGAGCCAATGACAACGGCCTCGGCATCCGGCTCGTTCGCGAGCTCCTCGCGGAGCTTCTCGATGATGCGGCTGATGAGCCCGCTGAAGAAGCGCCGGTTCGAGGTGAGCGCGACGAAGAGCGTCCGGGTCGGCGCATCAGCCGCCTCGGCGCGCGCGGGATCCCGCGGCTGCGCGCTCACGATGTCGTAGAGGGCGCGGATGTCGGCGAAGAAGGCTGCGTTCTTCTCGAACGCGCGGCGGATGGCCCGCGTGCGCAGCGCCGTAATGTCCTCGAGCGAGCCGGCCGCAGCATCGGCAGCCTGGTACTCCGCGAGGAGGCGCGTGAGATCGGTCAGTCTCGACATAGCGCTTCGAATGCTGCCTGCTTCCCTTCGACCAGCCGCCGGAACGCATCGAACGGCATGCTCCCCTCCCGCGCGCTCGTCCGCAGCTCGGCGAGCGCAGGATCGGCCCCGAGCCCGTCGAGGAGCTGCTGCCGTTTGGCCGCCGCGAACGCCGTATCCTTGGAAAGGAGGAGTGGTGTGAATGCGAGCGTAAGGAGCGGCGTCTCCAGGTCGCGCGGGACCCGCTCGCCCGGCCGCTGGCGCAAGAGCGCCATGATGATGTCCGCCTGGCGCACGGCGTCGGCAGCTGCCTTGCCGAGCGGCGCGCCGAATGCAGCATACTGGCGCTGGCGCTTCGCCTCCGCGAGCCGCTGGCGTACTTCGAGCGAGAGCTGCTTCTCGAGGAGCGTCTGCGAGAGCCGGCCCACGCGCGTGATGGACGCTGCTTCGTCCACGGCGGGGTACGCGCCTTCGCGCTCGAGCGCGGGGTCGAACGCGAGATGACCGTCCGTCGTCGACATCAGGTTGGTGGAGACGATGCCGAGCGCCGCATTGGGATCGCTCCTGATGACCGGCAAGGCCGTGATGGAGCCGCCGCCGAACTCCGGGACGAAGGTGCCGGCACGCTCGAGGAGGTGCGCATGCTCATAGAAGAGATCGCCCGGGTATGATTCGCGCCCTGGCAGCCGCCCTTCGAGCAGCGCCACTTCGCGCAGGTACTTGGCATGGACGTCGAGATCGTCGAGGATGACGAGGACGTCCCGCCCCTGCCCCTGGAAATGCGCGGCGATCTCGAAGGCGATCGCCGGCGCGAGCATGATGCGCGCCGAAGGCTGGTCCGAGAGCGCCGCGATGAGGATGACATCGCCTGTGGCAGCACGCATGACGCGCCGCTCGATGCGCTCGAGCTCGGAAAGCGACATGCCGATCGCGGCGTAGATGCATACCGCGCCAAGCGACGCCTGGTGCAGCGTGACATCCTCGAGGAACGATGCCTTGCTCCCCGGCGCGCCGCCGAAGAGGAGCTGCCGCTGGCCTTTGGCGATCGGGATCAAGGCGTCGATCAGCGTGACGCCGGTCTCGAGCATGCCGGCGATAGGCGCGCGCACGTCGATGCCCGGCGCCTGCGCATCGAGCGTGAGCCGGGCATTCCCGGCCGGGAACGGCGCGCCGCCGTCGATCGGCTCGCCGAGGACCGTGATCGTCCGCCCGAAGAGATGCTCGCCGAGCGCGAAGATGCGATCGTCCGGCAGGAAGCCGTACCGATCGCCGACGCGCGGCGCCACCGGGTCGAGCGCAAGCGCGGTCAGGCGATCATCGGCGAGCGAGCGCACGAGCGCCCGGCTCCCCGACTGGCTTACGATCACGTCGTGCACGCGCGCGGATGGCAGTCCCTCGATCGTGAGCACGTACTGCTTCGCCTCGACGATGAAGCCGACTTCAGTCCCGCGGGTATCGGTTCGATCAGTCATACGACAGCCGGGGCGTGCGCTGCAAGCACGCGCGAGAAGGCATCGCGCTCCTTCGCGAGGAAGTAGCTGAGCGAGAAATCATGCAGATGATCCTGCCAAGCGAAGATGCAGCCGCCTGCCGCCGCGGGATCGGTATGCAGCGAGAGCATGAGGGACGGATCGATGTTCGCTCGGCACCATCGGCCGAGGCGCTCGACCCCGGCGGCAGAAAGCGCGGCCGGGACATAGAGCACCAGGACTGGCAGGGCGTCTGCCCTGCGCGCAAGCTCCGTGAGCGTATCGTGCGCGTCCTCCCCTCCCGCGAGCGCGTGCATAGTCGCGGCACCCCACGGCAGCGCAGCCCGCGCCGCGTCTTCTGCAGCGGCGCCGAAACGGGATCGCTCGACGGCATCCGCAAGCGCGCGGATGCAGGCGTGCGCATCCGTCAGCGTGTACGCGCTCGCGATGAGAGACGCGAGCAGCGCATCGGCTCCCACCTCCTCCTTCTTAGAAGACATGCGCTGCTTTCGCCTCCTCGAGCGCCTTCTGCGCGAGTTCGACCGTCAGTGACTCGGGCATGTCTTTCCCGAGGACCGCCTTCACTGTCTCGCTGATGAGCGCGCCTATCTGCGCATCCACGGCCGCGGTGCGCGCTGCGACGTACTGCGCCGCTGCGTCGCGCGCGGCTGAGAACGCCTGCGCCACCTCCGTCTCGATCCGCGCGGATGCATCCTTCCCGAGCGCGGCAAGCGCCTCCTCGAGATGCGCCTGTGCCGTCTCGCCGGATGCCTTGAGCCGCGCGAGGGCCTCGGCGCTCGCGTGCTGCTCGGCCGCGGCGATCGCCTCGCCCGTGGCATCGAGCCTGGCTTCGAGCTTCGCGAGGAGCGCATCGAAGCGCGCCTCGAACGCGCGCGCCGCCTTCTCATCCTCAGACGCGCGGGCGGATGCGAGCCGCATGCTCGCCTCCTGCGCCTCGCCCATGAGGTCGCGCGCTTCGTCCTCGGCATGCGCGACGATGCCCGCCGCCTCGCGCTCGGCCCGCAGGCGCGCATCCTCCTTTGCGAGCGCCGCGTCCCCCCGGCCGCGCAGCCACGCGTATGCCGCAAGCGCGAGCGCCGCCGCGATGAGCAGGACAGCGAGTGAGGCGATCGCGAAGAGGACGAGAGGGATCATACGTGGATATGCTAGCACGCGGGCGTCATGCCTGGACGAGCAGGATGGCGATACCCGCCCCGACGCCCGCGACCATGATGAACGCTGCGAGCACGGCGTTGAGGATGATCATCGCCTGGATCGCGCCTTTGGCGAGCGGGTTGCGCCCGATCGAGACGATGCCGTTGATCGCATTCGCGACGAAGATCCGGAAGGCCACGAAGAGCGAGCCGAACGCGAGCGCGGCGGCGAGCAGGTAGCGCACCAGCGCGACAAGCGGCGCAGCATTGATCTTCGCCATGATCGCGCACGCGGTCGCGCCAGCGGTGCAGGCGATGCCTCCTTCTCCCTCGTCGCCGCCTGCGCCCGGACCTGCCTCCGCGAGCATGACGCTGATCGCGTCTTCCGGCACGGCGCGGCCGCCGATCGCGAGCGTGCCCGTCGCATCCGTCCCGTCGAACGCTTCCTGCGCAGTGCCGACTGCCGCGCTGCTCGAGGCGCCGGCTCGCATGCCGATGCCCGGGACGGATGAGATCGCGATGCCATCTCCTTCCGCGATCGGGCCATTCTCGAGCGAGACCAGCACCGGCACGCTGCCGCTTCGCGTGATCGGCGTCCCGCTCGCTGCGGTGCCGCTGAAGAGCACGATGGGCGGATCCGCGACAGCTACGCCCGCGATGGCGCTGTCACCTTCCTGCGCGAGGCGGTATGCGCCGCTCGCATCGTCGTACGCGATGATATCCCCCGGCGCTGCCGCGAACGGGACCGTCACCGCGACCGCGCTGCCGAGCCCGTCCGCGGGCTGTGCAGCGATAGCCGCCGAAGGGGCGGTTATGGCAATCGCGAAGCATGCCAGGATGATCCGGCAGCATGACAGTGCACGTGCATGCATATGCCTATTGTATCGTATCTCTGCGCAGCGAAGAGCGGTGCTGTGGGCTCCCGGCGCCGATCGCTCCGATACGGGTATACTGAGGGCATGGACACACGACACAAGGAGGCCCGCGTCTGCATCGCCGGCGGCGGGCCCGCAGGCATCATGCTCGGTTATCTCCTCGCGCGAGCCGGGATCAGCGTCATCGTGCTCGAGAAATGGCCGGACTTCTTCCGCGACTTCCGCGGAGATACCATCCACCCGAGCACGATGGATGCGCTCGCCGAGCTCGGGCTCCTCGATGAGTTCCTGGCGCTCCCGCACAGCGAGATGGCGCGTATGTCGCTCACCGTAGGCCCCGATGAAGTGGCAGTCGCCGATTTCTCGCACCTCCCCACTCGCGCGCGTTTCATCGCGTTCATCCCGCAGTGGGATTTCCTCAATTTCCTCGCCACCAAAGCCGCCGCGTTCCCTGCGTTCACCCTCCTGATGGCGACGGATGCGACCGGGCTCATCCGCGACGAGAGCGGCCGCATCACCGGCATTACGGCGCGCGACGCCGATGGCGCGTTCGATATCAGCGCGGATCTCGTGATCGGCGCCGACGGCCGCCACTCGACGATGCGCGACGCGCTCGGCGCGAAGGTCGCGGCGCTCGGCGTCCCGATCGATGTGCTCTGGTTCCGGATCGACCGGCACGACGCCGACACGCGCGAATCGCTGGCGTATACGGAAGCAGGCGGCGCGCTCGTGATGCTCGACCGCCACGACTATTGGCAGTGCGGATTCATCATCGAGAAAGGCGCATTCGATGCGATCAAGGCCGCAGGGCTGGACGCGTTCCGCTCCTCGATCGCCACGCTCGCGAAGCTCCCCCAAGGCGCGCTCGCCGGCATCGAGAGCTGGGACGACGTGAAGCTCCTCTCGGTCGCGGTTGATCACGTATCGCCGTGGGCCGCGGACGGCATCCTCCTGATCGGCGACGCGGCGCACGCGATGTCCCCCGTCGGCGGCGTCGGCATCAATTACGCGATCGCGGATGCGATCGGAGCCGCGAACATCCTCGTGCCCGCGCTACGCGCCAAGAAGGGCGCGCTCCCGCTCGCGACGCTCAACGCCGTCGAGGCGAGGCGCGCGCCGGCGGCGCTGCGCATGCAGAAGCTGCAGGTCCTGCTGCAGGACCGGTTCCTCGCCCCCATCCTTCGCGCGAAGAAAGGAGTGCGCATGCCGCTGCCGTTCCGGTTCCTCGCCTGGTTCCCGATCCTGCGCCGCATCCCCGCGCGTGTCATCGGTCTCGGATTCAGGCCTGAGCATATCGAGATCGATTTCTAAGCCTGCTGCGTTTGCTAGAATGCGGGCATGACGCAGGATGAAGCGCTCGCGATACTGAAGACCGGCGCATCCGCCTTCCTTACCGGCGAGCCGGGCGCGGGCAAGACGTACACGATCAACCGATTCGTCGAATACCTGCGCCGCCACGGGCTCGAGCCGGCGATCACCGCCTCGACCGGCATCGCCGCGACGCACATCGGCGGCATGACCATCCACTCCTGGAGCGGCATCGGCATCAAGCGCGACCTCAGCGCGTACGACCTCGATGCGATCAGCCAGAACAAGAACGCGGTGAAGCGGATCACCGCACCCGCGGTCCTCATCATCGATGAGATCTCGATGCTCTCAGCGGCGACGCTCAGCATGGTGGACGCTGTCTGCCGCGAAGTGCGGCGCGATGCGCGCCCATTCGGCGGCCTCACTGTGGTGCTCGTCGGCGATTTCTTCCAGCTGCCGCCCGTCGAGACAAAGGGCAGCGAGCAGCGCGCCGCTCAGGAGATCGTCTATGACGACGCGCCTCCCGCGCCGCGCTTCGCCTTCGGGAGCGCGGCATGGGACGCGCTCGACCCGCTCATCTGCTACCTCACCGAGCAGCATCGTCAGAGCGATGAGCCGTTCCTCGAATTCCTCAACGCCGTGAGGAGCGGCACGCACGGCGAGCAGCACCTCGCGCTCCTGCGCACGCGCTACGCGTCGCGCCCTGCTCCGGGCGTCACGCAGCTCTACAGCAGGAACGCGAACGTGGACGCTCTGAACGATCGCGCTCTTGGCGCGCTTGCCGGCGACAGACGCGCATTCTCGATGACGAGCGCCGGGCCCGCGAACCTGGTCGCCGCCCTGGTGCGCGGGTGCCTCTCTCCCGAGACGCTCGTCTTGAAGGAAGGCGCCCGCGTCATGTTCACGAAGAACGATGCGGCAATGCACCGCTACGCGAACGGCACCCTGGGCGAAGTGGCCGGCTTCGCGGACGGGAGCGGCTACCCGATCGTACGGACGCACGATGGCGCGACGATCGTCGCGGAGCCCGATGAATGGCGCCTCGAAGAAGGCGGCCGCGTGCTCGCCTCGATCCGGCAGGTGCCGCTGCGGCTCGCCTGGGCGATGACGGTGCATAAGAGCCAAGGGATGTCGCTCGATGCGGCGCACATGGACCTCTCGGACGTCTTCGAGTACGGACAGGGATACGTGGCGCTCTCGCGCGTGCGCTCGCTCGAGGGCCTTTCGCTCGCCGGCCTTAACAAGCGCGCGCTCGAAGTGCATCCCGAGATCCTCGCGGCCGACGCTGCCTTCCGCGAGCGGTCCGATGCGGCTGCGGAGCAGTTCGCCGCACTCGATCCCGCCGAGCTCGCGACACTCCATGAGAATTTCCTGCGTGCGGCGGGAGGCTCTCTCAAAGAGATCGCGTACGCGCCCTCCGCGGAGCCCCGCCCGAAGCAGAAGCCCGGCGCGACTTTCGACGCGACGCGCGCGCTCATCAATGAGCAGCGCGGCATCGCCGAGATGGCGAAGGCGCGCGGCCTCACGGAAGGCACGATCATCGGGCATGTCGAGAAGCTGCTCGGCGAAGGGAAGATCACGCGTGCGGACATCGAATACCTCAAGCCGGAGGCGAAGCGCTTCGGGAAGATGAAAACGGCGCTCGAGGGCATCGCGAAGAGCCGCGGCGGCGAGATGCCGCTCGGCGCCGCCAAGTCGAAGCTCGGTTCCTCCTACTCCTTCGATGACATCCGTCTCGCACGCATCTTCCTCTAGCGGGTATACTGCCCGCATGCGCGCGACGGATCCGATCATCCAGCAGTTCCGGCTGACGCCGGTGCAGCAGAGCGCGCTCAAGCGCCTGGGGCTCGTCACGCTCGAGGACCTGCTGCGCCACTTCCCTGTCCGGCATGAGCGCGCAGGCGAGGGCGGCAGCGTCGCCGCGCTAGAGAGCGGGCAGCACGTCACGCTCTACGGGCAGCTGAGCAGGCTCGAAGCGAAGAAGCTCTGGAAGAGCAAGCGCAACGTGGCGCAAGGCTACTTCGAGGATGGCACCGGCAGGATCAAGGTGCTGTGGTTCAACCAGCCGTATATCGCGAAGATGGTGCCCATGGGCGTCCCTGTCCGGCTCACCGGCACCGTCGCCGGCAAGGACAAGCCCTACATCACGAACCCGGAGATCGAGCCGATCTCGCGCTCGGCGATCCCCGCCCCCCTGCTCGGAGAACCGGATGGGGACGATACGCTCTACCCCGTCTATCCGGAGACGAAGGGCATCACGAGCAGATGGTTCTACCATGCCGTGCGGCGCCTCTTCGAAGCGGGCCTGCAGGATACGCTCGACGACCCGATCCCGGCGGATGTCGCCGAGAAGCTGCATCTCCCCGCGCTTCCCGCTGCGCTCATCTATATGCACACGCCGCAGAACCTGCGCGACGCCGAGGCCGCGCGGAAGCGCTTCGCGTTCGAGGAGATCTTCGTGATCCAGGCGAGCAAGCGGCTCGAGCGCGGCGAGAACGATGCGATGCGCGCGCCTGCGATCGATGCCGATGAGGCGCAGGCGGCGCGATTCGCCGCGACCTTCCCCTACGCGCTCACCGGCGCGCAGAAGCGCGCGATCGCCGAGATCTTCGCGGATTTCCGGAAGCCGCACCCCATGGCGCGCCTCCTCGAGGGCGACGTGGGCGCCGGCAAGACTGCCGTCGCCGCCGTGACGAGCTACGCCGCGGTTACCAGCCGCCCGGCCGGGCGCGAGAGCGGGACCCTGCAGGTCGCCTACATGGCGCCGACCGAGATCCTCGCCGGGCAGCACTTCCGCTCGTTCATCGAGTACTTCAAGGAGCTCCCGATCTCGCTCGCCCTCATCACCGGGAGCGGCTGCTGGAAGTACCCCTCGAAGGTGAATCGCACCGAGCCGACGAAGATCTCCCGCGCGCAGCTCCTCAAATGGGTCGCCGGAGGCGAGATCGCGATGGTCGTCGGCACGCACGCCTTGATCCAGAAGACGGTGAAGTTCCGCAACCTCGCCTACGCGATCGTGGATGAGCAGCATCGGTTCGGGACGCGGCAGAGACAGGCGCTCGCGCAGAAGAATTCAATCCGTCCGGAATCGGATGCGGTTCGAGGCGCGGGGAATGCGCCGAAGAATGCGCACCGGCGGGCTGTAGCCGAGGCGCAGGTGGGCCGCAGCGAGGAAGCGCGCCGATCGCAGGCGAATGGCGCGCCGCATTTCCTCAGCATGACCGCGACCCCGATCCCCCGCACGCTCGCCTTGACCATCTACGGCGACCTCGATATCAGCGTCCTCGACGAGCTGCCGCCGCAGCGCGCAGGAATCACCACGACACTCGTGAAGAAGAGCGAGCGCGATGCCATGTACGCGGCTATCCGCCGCGAGCTCGCGGCAGGCCGGCAGGCGTATATCGTCTGCCCGCGCATCGATGAGCCGGATCCGGCCAAGGAGATGGCGCTCCAGGCGAAGAGCGCGATCGCGGAAGCGAAACGCCTCGCTGCGGATGTCTTCCCCGAATACGCGGTCGGGCTCATCCACGGCAAGATGAAGCCGGACGAGAAGGACGCGGCAATGGCGGCATTCGCCGCGAATGAGACGCAGATCCTCGTAGCCACGTCGGTGATCGAAGTCGGCGTGAATGTCCCCAACGCGACCGTGATCGCGATCGAGGGCGCGGAGCGCTTCGGGCTCTCGCAGCTCCACCAGCTGCGCGGCCGCGTGCGGCGCAGCGCGTTCGATGCCTTCTGCTACCTCCTGCCGGACACGAGCTCGCAGGCATCGCTCAGCCGCCTCAGGGCGCTCGAGAGAAGCGCGGACGGGTTCGCCCTCGCGGAAGCAGATCTCGCGAACCGTGGCGCCGGCGACCTCTACGGTCGTTCGCAGTGGGGCGTCTCAGATCTCGGCATGGAAGCGCTGAAGAACCCGCGCCTGATCGAGGCAGCGCGCGCGGAAGCCGCAGCCGTCCTCGCAGCCGATCCTGCGCTCGATGCGCACCCTGCCTTGCGCGCACGCACGCGCGCGATCGCGCAGGCGCTGCACCAGGAGTAGATCCTTGCGGTGCACGCCTGCCCACTGATCCGACCAAGGACCGCGGCGGAATATCCCACGCCACCCTGGTGCCGCTCGTACGAATTGCGAATGCGTGTCCGCCCGCTTGGATTCGAACCAAGGACCGCGGAGGTATAAGCTCCGAGCTCTAACCAGCTGAGCTACGGGCGGATGCGGCTACTATAGCAGACCGGTCAAGGATTGCACCGAGCTGCCAGCAGCCGTATCATGCAGCCGTTCGCACCATAGGAGAGGCGGATGCTGTTCTGTGCCATCGTCCTTATCGCGTGTATCGCGATGCTTGTCATCCGGCGGCTTGCTTCAGTGAAGCGCTACCGCGTGCTCGCGCAGTAGCGAACGGCCGCTCCCAAAGGGAGCGGCCGTTTCATGCGGGCGCGAGAGGCTACGCGGCCTTCAGCAGCTCCTCGAGCTTCTGCTTCTCTGCGGCTTCCTGCGCGCGGAGCGCGTCGAGCTTCTTCTTCGCTTCGAGGAAGCGCTCGCGTTTCTGCGTGATCGCGGCAAGCGCCTGCTTCGCGTCAGCCTCTTCCTTGTCGAGGCGCTCCATCAGCTTCACGAGATCGGCATCCGCATGCGGAGCTGCCTCGGCCTTCGCGTGCTCGTGCGCAGACTCGCTCTTCGCAACGGCATGCGGCGCGACCTCTGCGGGAGCGACGCTCGGTGCAGCGGCAATCGGCTTTGCCGGCACGGCCTCCGGCTTCGCGGCATCCTGGCCTGTCTTCGCGTGCTCGCGCTCGAGCGCTTCCGTGAGGCGATCGCTCACCGACGGCTTCGCGGGGGCCGGCACATCATGCCGCTCTGCCGGCGCAGGAACGGAAGCGGCCGGTGCAGCCTCGCTCGGCGCGGCAGGGGCTGCCGGTGCGTTCATCATCGTATTCAGCTGGTCTTCGTACTGCTTCCGGAGTGCATCCGTGTCCGAGGACGCAGCCGGTGCCTGCTCGTTCGCAGGAGCGGGAGCGGCCGGTGCAGCAGGCGCTTCCATGCGCGGCATCGCCATGACCGGCGCAATGCCGCCCGCTGCGCGGGCTTCGGCCTGTTCGGGCGTCAGCGAGGGATCGATGCCGCCTGCCGCCGGCGCCGCTTCAGGCGCAGGAGCCGGGGCCGGGGCTTCCGCAGCGACCTGCTCGTCCTTGATCGAGCCCGCCGCAGCCTCGATGGCCGCTTCGTCCGCCGGCTGATCCCCATTCGCCTCCTTCCGGTGCGGCATGAACTTCGCGAGGAAGCTGTCGTTGCCGTGCAGCTGCTCGCGCGCGCTGCTCGGGGCCGGCGCGGCTTCGGGCGCATCCGGCATCACGTTCATCGCGCCTGCGCGGCGCGCATCGATCTTCTCATTGATCGCTGCCATCTTCGCAGCGTCTTCGGGACTCATTTTTTCTACGGCATCCATGCCGTCCAGTATACCGCACGCCGCCATGGGGATGGCGGCGTGCGTGTGCATAGGAAGCAGCGGTGCTACTCCTGGATGGATGGCGCTTCGGAGACGAGGTCGATCGCGTCCTCGCGGTGCTTCGGCGTCACGCCATGCGCGCGCAGGATGCCTTCGAACTCCTCGCGCTCGATCGTCTCCACATCCACCAGGCGCTTCGCGATCGCTTCGAGAAGGTCGCGATGCTTCGTGATCTCCGTCTTCGCGCGGTCGTAGGCCTCAGTGATGATCCGCCTCACCTCGTCATCGATCTGCGCGGCGACCTGCTCGGAGTATTCCGACCCTTCGACGCCGGTGCCGCCGAAGAGCGGCCGGCCGCCATTGCTCGTGAGCGCGATCGGGCCGACGGACTCGGACATCCCCCAGCGGGCGACCATGTCGCGCGCAAGCCCGGTGAGGACCTGCAAGTCGTTCGACGGGCCGGTCGTGAGGTCGTCGAAGATCAGCTGCTCGGTCACGTAGCCGCCGATCGAGACGGCGATATCGTCGAGGAATTCCCGCTTGGTCTGCATGCGTCGCTCGTCGAGCGGGAGCTTCAGCGTGTAGCCTGCCGCGCGGCCGCGCGAGATGATGGAGACCTTGTGCACCGGATCGGCGTACGGCAGGACGCTCGCCAGCACCGCGTGCCCCGCTTCGTGGTATGCGGTGATCTCCTTCTCCTTCTTATTGAGCACGTGGCTCCGGCGCTCGGGGCCGAGCATGACCTTCTCGATGGAGCGGATGAGGTCGTACTGCGTGATCTCGGTGCGGTTCTCGCGCGCAGCGAGGATGGCTGCTTCGTTCATGAGATTCGCGAGATCCGCGCCCGAGAAGCCCGGCGTGCGCTCGGCGATGACCGCGAGGTCCACGTCCGAGTGGAGCGGCTTCTTGCGCGCATGGATGAGGAGGATCTGCTCGCGGTCCTCGCGGTCCGGCAGGTCGATCGTGACGCGGCGGTCGAAGCGTCCCGGGCGCAGCAGCGCCGCGTCGAGGACATCCGGCCGGTTCGTCGCCGCCATGACGATCACCTTCTCCGAGGGCTCGAAGCCGTCGAGCTCGACGAGGATCTGGTTGAGGGTCTGCTCGCGTTCGTCATTGCCGCCGCCGAGGCCCGCGCCGCGCACGCGGCCGACCGCGTCGATCTCGTCGATGAAGACGATCGCCGGGGCTGCCTTCTTCGCCATGCGGAAGAGATCGCGCACGCGGGAGGCGCCGACGCCGACGAACATCTCCACGAATTCGGAACCGGAGATGGAGAAGAACGGCACGCCTGCCTCTCCCGCGACCGCGCGCGCGAGCAAGGTCTTGCCGGTGCCCGGGCCGCCCATGAGGAGGACGCCCTTCGGGATGCGCGCGCCGATCGCGAGGAACTTCTTCGGGTTCTTGAGGAAATCCACGATCTCCGTCAGTTCCTCCTTGGCTTCCTTCGCGCCGGCGACATCCTTGAAGGTCACCTTCTGCGCGGCGTCCTCCGGATTCGTCATTCGTGCGCGCGATTGCCCGAAGGTGAACGCCTGCATGCCGGCGCCGCGCACCTGGCGCGTGAGGTACCAGATGAGCGCGAAGAGGAAGAGCATCGAGATGATCGCCGGGCCGAGGATGGCGAACCAGTAGCGGAAGCCGTTCTGGTTGAGGACCGTGATGCTCGTGCTCGCGAGCTGCGCGTCGCTCACGCCGTAGTTCTTGAGCGTGTCGGTGAGCGAGGCCTCGCTCTCCTTGCGCGAGGACTTGGTGGTCGTCGCGTACGTGGCGGTGATGTCATCGCCTTCGACGACGATCTTGGTGACCATCCCGCGCGAGACGTCATTGGCAAGCTGCGTGAGCGAGACCGTGGGCGTCTGCCCGAAGTACTGCTCCGCGAACGAGTATGCGCCGAGGAGCGCCAGGAAGATGACGACCGTGAGCCCGACCTGCAGCCAGAAATTATTATTCCCGCCCTGCGGGATCTTCGGCCCCTGGCCGTTCGGACGACGGTTCGCCCGCTTCTCGCCCCGAGAGGCATTCGTGTTTCCTTCAGAATCCGCCATATCCGCGCATTATACGCGAATTCGATTCTGAAGGAAGAAACCTGATGCCGGGATGAATCCTGGGCTGCGGATGCGGTATAGTGTGCCGATGCAGACCATCGCGACGCACAGCGGATCCTTCCACGCGGACGATGCGTTCGCGGTCGCCGCGCTCACCCGGTTCCTCGCTCCGGAAGCGGTGCGCATCGTGCGCACGCGCGACGAAGCCGTGATCGCTGCTGCCGAATGGGCGCTCGATGTCGGCGGCGAGCACGATCCGGCGAGGCACCGCTTCGACCACCATCAGAGCGGCGCGCCGATCCGAGAGAACGGCATCCCGTATGCCGCCTTCGGCCTCATCTGGCAACACGTCGGCGAGGCGCTCGCCGGATCGCCGGAAGCGGCAGCCATCGTAGACGAGCGCCTTGCGCAGCCGATAGACGCCGGCGACAACGGCGTCCCCACGTATACCGTGACGGAGCTCGGCATCGCGCCGGTGACGGTGCCGGGCGTGATCTCGCTCCTCCTCCCTGAGTGGGGCTCGACGGAGAAGAAGGATGATGCGTTCGCTGATGCGGTCCGATTCGCCGGGACCCTGCTCGATCGCGCGATCGCGCACGCGCGCGCCGAGCTCGAGCTCGCCGCGCTCATAAAGGAAGCCTATGAGAGCGCGAGCGAGAAGCGCGTCCTCTCGTTCGATCGCGCAGTCCCTGCCTGGGCATTCGTCCGCTACCCCGACGTAGCGATCGTCGTCTCGCCGGATGACAACGGGAGCTGGAAGGCCAACGCGATCCAAAAGGAGCCGGGCACCTTCGAGACCCGCGTCTCCTTCCCTGAACGCTGGGCCGGATTGCGCGATAGCGCGCTTGCGGAGGCATCCGGCATCGCTGACGCGGTGTTCTGCCACAAAGGGCGGTTCCTGTTCATCGCGCGCAGCAAGGAAGGGGCGCTCGCGGCAGCGGCGCTCGCGGCGTAGTTGCCCGCGCGCCGCCTGCGCGCTAGCATCCGCGCAGGAAACCAGGAAGGAGTTCCCATGCGACAGATCCCGAGCGGGCTCGACCTCGCCCGATTCAAAGCGGCATACAAGGAACTGCTCGACGCCGATTACGAGCGTGAGAAGGATGCGTACTCCTGCCGGCGATGCGGTGCGCAGGTCCTGAGCGGGACCGCGTACGTCTCGCTGCACGATGCGCGCTTCCCCGGATGCGCGGGCGGGGGCGATGTGAAGACGATCGACATCCCTGGCTGCCCGGCATGCGAGCCGGACGGGCATACGATGCACACATGCGTGCACCTCGCGCCCGGCGAGGAGCCGTACGGGTTCCCGTTCGAGGAACGCATCATCCACTGAGACGAAGCGGGCGCGCATGCGCCCGCTCTCCTTTTCATGCGCAGGCGTGTATGATTCCGGTATGGCAGCGATCCGCAACAAGAAAGCGCATTTCGACTATGAGATCCTCGATACCATCGAGGCGGGCATCGTCTTGGCCGGCTACGAGGTGAAGTCGCTCCGCGCGGGCCACGGGAAGCTCGAGGGCGCGCGGGTCCTGGTACGCGGCGGCGAAGCGTTCCTCGTCGGCGCGACCATCCCCGCTTTCCAGGCAGCGAACGCGCCCAAGGAGTACGACCCCTCGCGCCCCCGGAAGCTCCTGCTCCACCAGAAGGAGATCGCGGATATCGCCGCGGCGGAAGGGCAGAAAGGTTTGACAGTGGTGCCTATTTCGATGTATAATCGTGGCAGGAATCTCAAGGTCGAGATCGGCATCGCGCGCGGCAAGAAGAAAGCCGACAAGCGCGAGACCATCAAGAAGCGCGACACGGCGCGCGACCTCGAGCGTTCGCTGAAAGACCGGTAACGAGCATCGGAATGTGGCATGAGAAGAGGAGGGCGCAGTGCTCCGGGACGCATGGGATTGGTTCACGCTGCGGCACTATGATCCCGCGCACGCGCGGGAGAAGCAGCAACGGAAAGAGGAGCGGCACCAGGCGGCGCTCCGCACGAAGGCCGAGCGGGAATGCCATGCGCGCCCGAACGACCGCCGCCGCCGCTACGAGCGGACCTGCACCGGGGATCGCGCGGCACGCGCCGGCACCCCGGACGATCCCTGTCCTGACGATGATTTCGTCGCATTCGACCTGTGCGCCATCGGCGAGATCGAACTCTGGACTGCGGCGGAGGATCGCCTGATCGCCCGCCTCGATGCAGATGCATGACCACGTTCGGCGGAACTCCGGTTCCGCCCGCATTCCGCTGCTCGTTCCACCGACTCCTCAGCGAGTCGTTCCCGACCTCGAACGCAGCTCCTGCCACGTTCGAGGTCGGGGATGATTGGCTTCGACAGGGAGAATCGGTTCAGAGAGATGCGGAGGATAGCTGGGTACCTATTCAACTGCCCGAACACTCACATGCGAACAAAACCGCATTCGGAGTGAAGTCGCCCATTCAGGTGGCTGATCTCCAGCTCGCGTACGCACTCGCATAGACTGCCTACGCGACCGCTCGCCCCGCGACATCCGATAGCGGGATCGCGAGCGTCATAGCTTCGGATCCGGCTGGCGCCCCGCTCCGTGCGCCCGCTTGAACTGAATGAGAGCACGACCATTCATCCGTTCTGTCCGCTCAATAGGATGGGTGGTCGCTAAACAGCAGAGCGGACTAGCCTCCGTAGCAGTCTTTCTGGTCCCTCCTTTGGACGCGAGTTCGATTCTCGCCATCTCCACCGTTACGAGAAACCGCCGCATGGCGGCTTTTTCGTCGGTGGAGATGCAGCGAGCAACCTGCGTTGCTCGCGTCGGGAATCGAAAGGCGGAGCCATGTCGCTCTGCGACAGGCGAGCCGGGGTCGAGAACACTCAGCAGATTCCGAGCGGAGCGAAGGGATAGGCTGAGTGATTCGTGACCGATTCTCGCCATCTCCACCGTTACGAGAAACCGCCGCATGGCGGCTTTTTCGTCGGTGGAGATGGAGCGAGCAACCTGCGTTGCTCGCGTCGGGAATCGAAAGGCGGAGCCATGTCGCTCTGCGACAAAGGTGGCTTTTTCGTCTGCGGAGAGCGCGACGCCGCACGCGAGTCGATCTGCAGGGATCGAACCCTATCAACACCGCTCATGTTCCCGCGCGTGCGCAGGCCATACAATGGCTGCATAGCCTTCATTTATTGCTATTACTCTTTTGCATGAAGCACTACACGATTACCGAGTGGCCCGTCACGCACTTCTTCACCGCAGATCGGCATTCTGCCATCATCTGGCTCGCGATTCGGCTCTATGTCGGATGGCAGTGGCTCTCTGCCGGGATCGAGAAGCTCTCGAATCCCGCATGGGTGGGGGCGGACGCCGGGAGCGCCCTGGCCGGCTTCATCCAAGGCACGCTCGGCAAGACCGGGGGCGCGCATCCGGACGTGCAGCTCTGGTACGCATCATTCCTGCGGGAAGCCGTGCTGCCGAACGTGCACACGTGGTCGTACGCCGTGGTCGCCGGCGAATGCCTTGTCGGGGCCGCCCTCATCTGCGGGTTCCTCGTCGGCCTCTCCGCTTTCTTCGGCGGGTTCATGAACCTCAATTTCATGCTCGCGGGCTCGGTCTCTACGAACCCGATCCTCTTCACGCTCGCGATCCTGCTCATGCTCTCCTGGCGCGTTGCCGGATGGCTCGGCGCCGATCGCGTGATCCTGCCCCTGCTCGCCCGGCGCGCCTTCATGCGCTGGCTGCCGATCCACCTCTCCTGAGCCGTTCATCAGGCATTCAGCGCATGCACGCTAGCGTGCATGCATGGAAGGCACGCGCGGGCTCGGATGGCTTATCGTTATTCTCGTGGTGCTGATCGCCGCGCTCGCCGGGCTCTGGTACGCATTCAGTCCGGCGATCTTCCCCGATGATACGGCCGGCAACGCGAGCGGCATGGATGCGACCGCATCCCCGCCGACCTATACGCAGGTGCAGCTTGCGCTGCTCGATACCGCCGACACGACGAGCGGCCCCGCGCAGGGGTGCGATCGCGTCGTGATGGTCACGCGAAGCATCCCCGCGACGCAAGCGCCACTCACGGCAGCGCTGCGGACCCTCTTCTCGCTCAGCACGACGACCGTGGAAGGCTGGTACAACTTCATCGCGAAGACGAACGGCACGCTCGCCTTCGATCACGCGGCGGTCGCCTCCGGGACCGCCCGTATCTACCTCACCGGATCGCTCTCCGGTCTCGCCGGCGTCTGCGACGATCCGCGCGCGGCGATCCAGATCGAACAGACCGCGCTCCAGTTCCCCACCGTCGACCGCGTGCAGCTCTACCTCAACGGGCAGCCCACCACGCTCATTCCGAGCGAGCGCGGCTAGGTGCTCCGAGACCATTGACATACCTCAATAAGATTGTATACTTTGGAAAGCTACGAAGGAGTTCCTCATTGGCTACCATCGATTTCCAAAAGCAATTCCCTGCCGTCTTCGCGGCACTCTCCGAGAGCTTGCGCTTCCTGGAGTATCCGCAGCAGTCGGGATGGGTCTTCGTCCGATCCATCGGGGACAGCCCCGTGCAATACTGGGCGAACATCCCGCTCGCGATGGCATCTCGGCTCGACCGCACGGCGAAGCCGCCGGCTGCCGAGTGCATCGAGGCGGCCGGCTGCAGGTGGGCGCTCCGCTTGGCGTCGAAACGGTTCCCTGCCGAATACGCGGTCGCACTCATGGCTGTCGCCCTGTATCGCAGCGGGGCGATCACTCTCCAAAAGACGCGCGATCATATCGAGAGGGTCCCCGCACCGCTCGATTGGCGCCGCGTCCGGCTCTACGCCGTGCTGGAAGAGCCCGAGCTCGACCCCGTGCTTGACGCGCTCGGCTCCCGCACCTGAGAATCCGGCCCCGCGTACGCGCGGGGCCGTTTTGGTGCAGGAGATCGGTGGCACGCCGCCGGAATCCGTGCTATAGTATGCGCACGGCGCCCTCGGGCGCCTGCATTTCTCGCCGTGGCTATCAACGACAGCGTCCGCATCAACGAGGGCATCCGCGTCCCGGAGGTCCGCGCTATCGGTGCTAACGGCGAGAATCTCGGCGTCATCCCGACCCGCGAAGGGATCCGGCTCGCGATGGAGGCAGGGCTCGACCTGATCGAGATCTCCCCCAACGCGCAGCCGCCTGTCGCGAAGATCGCGGATTACGGCAAGTACAAGTACGAGCTCAAGAAGAAAGCGAGCCAGGCGAAGGCCAAGGCGCATGTCACCGAGACCAAGTCCGCGCAGGTGAAGATCGGCACGGGCGGCCGGGATCGCGAGATCAAGGCCGAGCGCATCGCTGCCTGGCTCAAGGAGGGCCATCGCGTCAAGATCGACCTCTTCCTCTGGGGACGGTACAAGTACATGGAATTCGAGTTCCTGAAGAGCCGCCTCGAGCGTTTCCTTGCAATCATCCCGGAATCGTTTAAGATTGCGGACGAGATCAAGAGGAGCCCGAAGGGTCTGACGACCATCATCGAGCGCGCTGGATCCGGCAAGGCATGGGTGCCGCCCGCATCGGCACTCGCGCCTCTGAACGACGACATGGCGGATGAGGAGCCCGAGACGGTTCCGAACGAGCCTAGTGCGGATATTGACCATGACCAAGACCAATAAGTCCTACACGAAGCGCATGAAGATCACCCGTACGGGGAAGCTTGTCGTGCGCAAGCCGGGCCAGAACCATTTCAATTCGAAGGAGAGCGGCGCCGCGCATCTGCGCCGCAAGAGCACCAGCCTGTTCGTGCTCAATAACAAGAACCGCGGCCGCTTCCTCCCCAACAGCAAGTAACCTTCCCTATCCACTACCATGACCCGCGTCAAACGAGGAACCATCGCCAACAAGACCCGCCGCAACGTGCTTGCGCGCGCGAAGGGCTTCCGCAACAGCCGCAAGAACAAGGAGATCGGCGCGCACGAGGTCCTCGTGCATGCCGGGAACTCCGCATTCGCGCACCGCAAGATGAAGAAGCGCGATTTCCGCGCCCTCTTCACCACGCGCATCAGCGCGGCGCTCCGCCAGCTCGGCCTCGCATCGTACAGCAAGACGATCCACTCCATGAAGGAGAAAGGCATCGCCCTCGACCGCAAGGTCCTCGCCACGCTCGCCAAGGACAGCCCCGAGATCTTCGAGCGCGTCGCGAAGCAGCTCTAAGCGGCTGCGAGCAGAGAAAGAGACGGGCCCCGCGCATGCGGGGCCCGTCTCTTTTCTTTCGTCCTATACGGCCCGAGCCTTAGCTCGCCGCGGGGACCGCAGGCAGCGCGATCTTCGGGTTCGCCACGATGAACTTCTCGACGAGCGGCGAGACGATTGCCGCGAGGACGATATTGCTCGCGAGATGCATCAGCGTGAAGGGGATCTGCCCGATGAGCGCATCCATGAGCGGCTGCCCATAGAACAGCGGGCCCACGGTGAGGCCGGTCAGCGCATCGTAGAGGATGGTCCCCCCGATCGCGAACCCGAGGTACTGGAAGACCGCACGGCCATGCACATGCTTGAAGTAGAGACCCGCCGCGAGCCCGAGGATCGCGTAAGCGCCCGCCGTGAACGCCGTCCACGGCCCGAAGGTGCCGGTCGCGAGGTCGTAGAGCACGACCGCGAGGATGCCGAAGACAGCGCCGCTTGCCATCCCCCATTTGCGCGCGTACGGCATCAGGGTCGCGGTGATCGGCTCCACGTTCGGCACGTGCGGAATCAGGCGCACAAGCACCACGAGCGCGAGCCCGAGGGCGAATTTGATCATATGCTGCATTCTGCGTGTGTTCTGCATGGGAAGAGTATACACCTGCGCCAAGGGCGACGCGGTGCACAGCTAGAGGATGGGCTCGGCATGCCGGCCGTAGCCGCCGATCATGTCGTCATTGCGGTGCACGAGGTTCATCGTTTCCGCCTTGTCTGCCTTCACCATCTCGATCAGCCGCTCCACGAGCGCTTTCGGATCCGAATCGAAGATGATCTTATCATTTGGCCTGTGGCTCGCCGCGAGGATCTGCCTGATGAGCTCGTCGGTCTCCCACGACCCTTCGAGGACGCCGATCGGCTTCCGATCCTCGAACGCGATCGTGAATTCGTGGAACGTGCCGATGCGGCCGCAGCCGATAACGACGGCATCGGAGGAGCGCGTGAGCATGAGATCGCGGCCCGGATAGCCGAACCCGGTGTAAACGATCACATCCATGTAATCGAGCGGGAGCTGATAAGTTTCTACGTGCTCGCGCTCGGTCGAGGCCGGCGAGAAGCCGATCGAGAAGCCGCAATTCTCCTTCACGCCCATCGCCGCATAGAGCGGGAAGCCGGTCGTAGCGCCGCTCGTCAGGACCGCATCGTTATCTGCGACCGCACGGCCGACCTCCTTGCCGAGCTCGACGACATCGAGCCCGCAGTGCCCTGTCTCGGCTGCGCCGGAGGCGCAGATCTTGATGTACTCATGCCCATGGCGCGTCGCGCCGGAGAGCTTCCCGAGCGTATCCGGCGGGGATGAGTAGATCTTCCGATGTTCGCGATCGCTAGGATTCATACAATGAACAGATGCGTGCAGTATAGCATGCGTGCGGATGCGCAAGGCCCTCGCTACCACGCGAGCGTGAACGAATCGCCTTCAGATGGTGCGACGGCATCGAGCCCGAGGAAGTCGTGGATGCGCTGCGCGAGGAACATCGCGCTCTTCGGCTCCCCCATCGCGACGAACACGCGCTCGAGCGTCGAGGCGCCTGTCTCGACGACATGCATGAGCTCATCGCGATCGCCGTGCCCCGAATAGCCGGTCAGCGATTCGATGGACGCGCGCACGTGCACCTTGTGCCCTTCGATATGCACGTGCTTCACGCCCTCCTCGAGCGCGCGCCCGAGCGTGCCCGCAGCCTGGTAGCCGACAAGCAGCAGGATGGCGTCGGCGCGCCCCAAGAGCTCGCGCTCATGCCCGAGGATGCGGCCGCCGTGGCTCATGCCGGATGCCGCGATGATGATCTTCGGGTCCGGCTGGTGCTCGATCTTCGCCGATTCTTCCCGCCGCTCGACGACCGACAGCCCGGGGAACGAGAAGATATCCCCCTTCTTGGCATCCGCCTGCGCGGCATCATTGAAATACCGGCCATATCGGCTATAGACCTCCATGAGCCTGATCGCGAGCGGCGAATCGAGGTACGTGTCGATCGGGGCAAGCTCCCCCGCCTCGATCATCCGATGGATCTCATAGAGGATGACCTGCGTCCGCTGCAGCGAGAATGCCGGAATCATGAGGACGCCATGCTTCTGCCGCGCCTCCTCGATCGCCGCCTTAAGGACCTGCCGGCGGTCGTCCTTGCCTTCGTGCAGGCGGTCGCCGTAGACGCTCTCCATGAGGAGGTAGTGCGGCGCCGGTAACGGATCGGTCGCACGCAGGAGCGGCGCATCCGTGTTCCCGAGGTCGCCAGTGAAGACTGCCCGGCGGCCATCGCGCTCGAGGCACACCATAGCCGACCCGAGCACGTGCCCGGCGTCATAGAGCGTAGCCGTGATGCCGTGCTCCAGCGCGAGCGGCTCGTGATACTCGAGCGTCTGCCACTGCGCGAGCGCGGCATCCGCATCCGCGCGCTGGTAGAGCATGGGCCGGTGATACTTCTGCTCTTCCTCCCGCATCACATGGAGCGCATCATCGAACATGAGCGCCGCGATCTCCTTCGTCGCGGGCGTGGAGTAGATCGGCCCCCTGTAGCCGTCGTGCACGAGCTTCGGCACGCGGCCGATATGATCGATATGGCCATGCGTGATGAAGAGCACGTCTGCCGACGCCGGATCGTAGCGGAACGGCGCCGCATTCGGATCATCGCCATGGTGGACGCCCTGCTCCATCCCGCAGTCGATGAGGATCCTGATCGATCCGGCATCGAGCATGAAATTCGCGCCGGTGACCGAGCCCGTGCCGCCGTAGCATGTGAGCGTCGCCGTATTCCCTCCTGCGTTCCCGTCTGCCATAGGTGCTATGCGAGCCGCAGCCAGCGGATGAGCCCGTAGGCAGCGAACCCGCCCAGAGTATCCATCAGGAGATCCTTGGCGGTGTCGTAGACATAGAAATCAGAAGTCACCATAGCGACATGGAACGCATACTCGTAGAGCTCCCAGCAGATACCGATGATGACCGAAGCCAGGACGATGGGGAGCAGGCTCGGGCACGGGCGCTTGAGGATCGCCGTGAGGACGTACGCGAACGCAAGCGCGGCCCACATGCCGCCGAGGAAGTGCACCGGCATATCCACCAGCGGATACCGCCAGTAGAGATCCTGCGAGAGGGCGTAGAAATCGCCCCCGGCGCAGGCGACGAGTGCCGCGAACTGCGCCCAGAAGAGCCGTGTACGCATATGGTGGCAGTGTAGCACCCCCTCCCGGCCGGCTATCCCCATGCAGAAGAAATGCCGCATGAAGCGGCATTTCTCAGAGGTCGCGGCGGAGCCTGGACAAAGCCCAGGTGGGTTTCCGCAGCATGCGCCTCGCTGTGTCGGATGGACGCATTGAGGCGCAGCGATGTAGGAATCCCGAGATCACGCCAAGCAGGTTCATACGCGACCCTGTCCATCAGTATATGCGCGTTGGCCCGCGCGTGAAGTGCGCGGTGCGGATGCAGGAAAGAATTCATGCGTCGTCAATATGCGAAAACGCGCCGCTGGCGCGTTTTCATCCGCTCACAGGGAGCGTTTATGAAGACGGTTATTCGAGGATGCCGTCCAGGTTCACATCGTAAAGGATCTGCTCCTGGATGAGGCGGTACGAGAGCAGTTCGCTTTCCTTGAACCAGAGTCCGATCTCGCGCTCTGCGGTCGCCGGCTCATCCGAGCAGTGCACCAGGTTGCGCACGGCGCGTTCGTCGAGGTTCGAGAGCGCATAGGAATCGAGGGTGAAATCGCCGCGGATCGTGCCCACATCCGAGGTTGCCGGCTCAGTGCTGCCGGTCAGCTTCATCACCACGGCCACTGCCTGATTCCCCTCCCAGACCATCTGCACCACCGGGCCGGCTTTCATGTACTTCACCAGGGCGCCGATGATATCGCGGCCATACTCCTTGGCCTCCTTCTCGACCGGCATGCCAGCAGCCTTCCGGTTCTCCACGATGCGCGCGCCTTTCGATTCGTACCACTCATCGTCCTTGTTGTAGTGCATCCAGAGCGTATCCTCGTCAGCCTTCACGATCTTGATGCCCACGAGCTTGAGGCCCGCACGCTCGAAACGGCGGATGACTTCACCGATAAGGGAGCGCTGCACCGCATCCGGCTTCAGCATCACGAACGTCCGTTCATTCTTCATACGAGAAAAGGAAACCACCCGCTAAATAATAGGTGCGTGCCCGCATGGTAGCACCGGGCAGGCCGGACCTCAACGCGCTACGGGAGCGTCACGATCTCGCCGCCTTCGCTGCCGATGATGACCGTATGCTCCACCTCGGTGGCGCGGCTGCCGTCGTGCGTATGGCATTCGTAGCCATTCACGTCGTCCCAATCGAGACGCGCGCTGCCAGCCGTGAAGATCGGCTCGATCGCGACCATCATGCCGTCCTCGAGCAGGGCGCCGGCGCCCGGCGTCCCCCAGTTCGCGATGAACGGATCCTCATGCACGCGGATGCCCACGCCGTGCCCGCCCACTTCGCGCGGGACCCCGAGGCCGTACCGCTTCGCGACCGCTTCGATCGCCGCGCCGATATCTCCCACATGATTGCCCGCCCTCGCAGCTGCCACGGCTGCGGTAAGCGCCTCTTCGGCGGCCTGCACGAGCATCTGGTCCTCAGGACGGGGCGTACCGGCGATGACGGTCTTCGTCGCATCCGTCACGATGCCGTCGAGCACGAGCCCGCAGTCGACCGAGACCACGTCGCCATTCTCGATCTCGAAGGGGCGCTCGTTGGGAATGCCGTGCACGACCATGTCGTTCACGGAAAGGCAGAGCGCTGCGGGGTACGGGCGCTGCTCGCCCGCCGGCTGGTAGCCCAGGAAGGCGGGCACGGCGCCAGCCTCCTGGATCAGCTCGCGCGCGAGGTCCTCGAGCGCCTGGCTGCTCACGCCGGGGCGCACGGCCCTGCACACGCCTTCGATGACGCGTCCGAGCGCCCGCCCGCTCGCGCGTGCGCGCTGCTTCTCTTCTTCAGTGCGGAGGATCATGCAGTAAGGCCGAGCGCGGCGAGAATGGCTTGGTGGATCGTCTCCACATCCGGCTCGCCGTCAATGGCATGCAGAGTATGCCCGCGTTCGCGCAGGAATTCAAGCTGCGGCAGCACGTCGGTTTTCGTCCAGGCGAGCCGGCGGCGGATGCCCTCCTCGGTGTCGTCCCTGCGCCCGCGAGCGAGCAGGCGGCGGACCGCCGTCTCGTCCGAGATGACCAGGTCGATGACGTGGAAATCGCTGCGGCCGTAGAAGGTCATCATGTCATCGAAGCCGCGCGTCTGGTCCGGACCGCGGGCGACGCCATCGGCGATGATGTGCTCGGCGCCCGTGAACTCCTCGGCGAGCCGCTTGGTCTGGAGATAGATCGGGACGAAATCGTAGATGCGCTTGCCTTGGTCGATGACCTCGCCCACCAGGCGGCCGGTTTCCGTGCCCGTGTCCCGCAGGTTCCGGAGCTCCTGCCCCATATCGATGTGGATGATCCCGCGATCGGAGTGCGCGGCGAGGTACTCGACCAGCTTGGCGACCTGGGTGCCCTTCCCGGCTCCCTGCGAGCCGAAGAAGAGGACGGTGACCGGATTCATACTCGTCTGGAGTATACCCTGGCCGCCAGGATCGGGGTAGGTGGACAAGCAGCGCGGCGAGCTATACTGCCGTAATGAAGAAACGCATCATCACCCTCGGCGGGATGCCCGGCAGCGGCAAGTCCACGACCGGCAGATCGCTCGCTTCGCAGCTCGGGTATGCGCGCTACTCCTCCGGCGATTTCTTCCGGGAGATGGCGGCCGCGCGCGGCATCAGCCTTGAGGAGATGAACCGCGAGGCCGAGCGCGACACGGGGATCGACGCCGCGATCGATGAGTGGGTCCGGCAGAAGGGCGCCCTCGATAGGATCATCATCGACTCGCGCATGGCGTTCCACTGGATCCCGGAGGGATACAACGTATTCCTCGCGCTCGACCCGCGCACCGCCGCCCAGCGCACGTTCGCGGACGCGCAGGGCGGCCTGCGTACCGGGCAGGAAGCCGGCACGTTCGACGAGACGTACCGGAATCTGCTTTCGCGCATCGAGAGCGAGAAGGCGCGCTACGCGTCGCTCTATGGCGTGGATTACACCGATGCGTCCTGCTACGACCGTTCGGTGGATACCGGCAGCAGCGGCATCGAGGAGGTGACTGCTGCGATCCTCGCAGGGTACGAGGCATGGCTCGCTGCATGAGAAAAGCCGGCCCGGTGGCCGGCTCCTCCTGCGCGCAGAGACGCTAGTACTCGCGGATCGAAGTCTGCGCGTCGATCTTCTTGACCACGTCGAGGACGACGGAGACCACGATCAAAAGCGCGGTGCCGCCGATCGTGAGGTTCGCGATGCCGGTCACGCCCTGCACGACGATCGGCAAGACCGCGAGGATGCCGAGGAAGATCGCGCCGACGAGCGTGATGCGCGTGACGATGTTCTCCAGGTACTCGGTCGTCGCGGGCCCCGGGCGGATGCCTGAGATGAACGCGCCCGTCTTCTGGAGGTTCTTCGCGATCTGATGCGGCTCGAAGGTGATGGCCGTATAGACGTACGTGAAGAGCACGACAAGGATGAAATAGAGCGCGCCGTAAAGCCACTGGTCCGCGAGCCCGTTCGCGACCGCGTTCCCCACGCTCGCGACCCAGCCGCTGCCCACCTGAGCCGCGAACTTCGCCAGGACCTGCGGGAACAGGAGGAGCGAGAGGGCGAAGATGATCGGGATCACGCCTGCCTGTGCGACACGAAGCGGCAGATACGTGGAGACGCCGCCGAAGACCTTGTTGCCGCGGACGCGGCGCGCGTACGTGACGGGGATGGGCCGCTCAGCCTCCGAGATATAGACCGTGCCTGCGACGACGATGAGCGCCACCGCGAGGAATGCGAGATACGTGGGGATCTGCGAGGCGTCGTAGCTGTACGCGAGCTGCGAGAAATTCTGCGGGATGCGGGCGACGATGCCGGCGAAGATGATGAGCGAGACGCCATTGCCGACGCCGAATTCGGTCATGATCTCGCCGAGCCACATGAGGAGCACCGACCCGCCCGCCACCACGAGGGTGTTCGTGAGGAGCGTGATCGGCGTCACGTCCGTGAGGATCCCGTTCTGATTGAGGATGAGCAGGAACGCGAAGCCCTGGATCAAGGCCAGCGGGATGGTGAGGTAGCGCGAGTACTGCGTGAAGCGCGCGCGCCCTGCCTCGCCCTCCTCCTGGTACATCTCCTTGAGGCGCGGCGAGAGCACCGTCATGAGCTGCATGATGATGCTCGCGGTGATGTACGGGCCGACGCCCAGCATCACGACCGAGAGGTTCGAGAGGCCGCCGCCGGAGAAGACGTTGAGGAGGCCCAGGAACTGGTTGTTATTGAAAAACGATTCGAGAGCCGCGACGTTCACGCCCGGGATCGGGATCGCCGCCAGAAGGCGGAAGAGCGCCAGGGCGCCCAGCACGAAGAGAATGCGGCGCATGAGCTCGCGATCCCCCCAGACCAGCTTCCACTTCCGAACGAACGCGTCCCACATAGGCTACTTGGCGATCGAGCCGCCCGCGGCTTCGATGGCAGCCTTCGCGGTCTTGGTGACGCGGCAGCGCTCGACCGCGAGCTTCGCGGAAAGCTCGCCGCCAGCGACGATGACGACGGCCGGGAGCTTCCCGCCGCGCGCGCGAAGCACGCCCTTCTCGACAAGGGTCGCCGGCGAGACCGTCTCCCCTGCCGCGAATGCGGCATTGAGCGTCTCGAGCGTGACCGGCTGGTGGACCGGGCGGCCGCTGTTGACCGTGCGGGCGCGGTTCATGCCGTGGCCGCGCAGCTTCGGGAGCTTCTTGATGACATCGCGCAGCGCGGGGCGGATCGAGTGGCCGGCGCGGGCCTTCTGGCCCTTGGTGCCGCGACCGCTGGTCTTGCCGCGGCGGCCGCCGCGGCCGACACGGGTCGCTTTGCATGCATCGGTGCGAGTGAGTTCGTTGAGGCTTGCCATACGGGAAATGGGATTACTGGGTCTTCTTCGCGACGCCTGAGAGCGCCTTGAGGGCTGCGCGCGCGTTGTTGATCGGGCTCTTCGAGCGCGAGAGGAGCTTCGCCGTCACATCCGTGACGCCGGCGAGTTCGAGCACCGTGCGCACCGAGGAGCCGGCCACGAGGCCGCGACCCTTCGACGGGCGGATGGAGACCGCCGACGCGCAGTACTTCGCTTCGACCGACATCGGGATGCTCTTCGTGTCGGTGAGGTCGAGCGCGATCATCTCCTTGCGCGCGGCACGGGTCGCCTTCTCGATCGCGAGCGCCGTGTCCGCGGCCTTGCCGAGACCGACGCCGACGCGACCCTTCTTGTCGCCGATGACCATCGCCACGCTGAACGTGAAGCGTCGGCCGCCAGCCATGACGCGGGTCACGCGGCGGATACCGATGATCTTCTGGTCGAACTCGCTGCGGCGCTCGTCATTGCGGCGCGGGCCGCCGCGGCGATCGCCGCGCGGACCGCCCGAGCGAGGACCGCGGGAATCGCGTGCGCCTGCCGAGCGGCGCGCATCCGCGCCGCGCTCGACCTGAGAGTTTGTTGCTGCTGTAGACATATTAGATATTCAACCCTGCTGCGCGCACCGCATCAGCGAACGCCTTGATAACGCCAGTGAACTGGAAGCCTCCGCGGTCGAAGACCGCCCGCTCGATGCCCTGCTTCTTCGCCGCCTCGGCGATCGACGCCGCTGCCGCCTCGATGCGCTCCGCGGACGTCGCGCCGGTCATCTTCGCGGTCGAGACGGCCGCGAGCGTCTTCCCTGCCGTGTCGTCGATGAGCTGGGCGGAGAGCGCCGTGTTCGACTTGTAGACCGAGAGGCGCGGGCGCGCTCCCGTGCCCGATACGGTCGCCCGCACGCGCTTGTGGCGCTGGATGCGGCGGTCTCGCTTGGTGTGTGCTACGACTGTCATATGTGTATATTAGGCACCTGCCTTCTTGCCCTGCTTGCGGCGGATCTGCTCGCCCTCGTAATGGATGCCCTTGCCCTTGTACGGCTCCGGCTTGCGGACGGCGCGGACATTCGCGGAGAACTGCCCCACGGCCTCCTTGTCGATGCCGCTCACGGTGACGACGTTCTTCTCGGCCGTGACCGCGAGCCCGTCGGGGATGGAGAGCGCCACCGGATGCGAGTAGCCGACATTAAGGACGAGGTCCGAGCCCTTCACTTCCGCGCGGTAGCCCACGCCCTCCACCTCGAGCTTCTTCACGAACGGCTCGTTCACGCCCGCGATCATGTTGCGGATGTGCGCGGCGAAGGTGCCCCAGAGCGCGAGCGCCTCCGGCGTCTCGTTCTTCGGCGCGACCGTGACCTCGCCGCCCTCGACGGTGATCTCGATCGAAGGGGCGCTCCTGCGGCGAAGCTCGCCCTTGGGGCCTGCGATAGCGATCACGCCGTCAGACACCGTGACAGTGGTCTTCTCCGGGATAGCGATGGGATTCTTTCCGATGCGACTCATATGCGTATTACCAGATCTCGAACAAAGCCTCGCCGCCGACCTTCTCCTTGCGCGCCTCGGCATCCGTCATGACGCCCCGGGGCGTCGAGAGGATGAGGGAGCCTTTGCCGTAGCGGACCGCGTGGATCTCGGACACCGGCTTGTAGACGCGGCGGCCCGGCTTGGAGATGCGCTTCACGTCAGTGATGGCGTGCGCCCCCTCGGCGTACCGGAGCGTGATCTCGAGCGTCTTCTTCACCTTGCGGCCCTTGCGCTCGGCTGCGGCGACATACCCTGCCTCCTTGAGCTTCTCCGCGACGGCGAACTTGAACTTGGAGAACGGGAGCGAGACGGTGGGCTTGCCCACGGCGCCCGCGTTCTTCAGCTGGATGATGAGATCTGCGATAGGATCGGTGACCATAAGCGATTGCGGATTACCAGGACGACTTCTTGATACCCGGGATATTGCCCTCGAGCGCCTGCTCGCGGAAGCAGATGCGGCACAGGTCGAAATCGCGCATGTAGCCGCGCGGGCGGCCGCACTTGAAGCAGCGGCGGATAGTGCGGCTCTGGAATTTCGGAGCACGCTTCGCCTTCACGATCATCGACTTCTTTGCCATATAGCGTTACGAAAATGGGTTAGCGCCCGGAAACAGAGGAGACTGGGAGCGCGTGCACCTGGCTTTTCAGCCCTGGTTAGAGCACTCCCTGCGTGACCGCGTTCTGTGGGGTATCGTGCGCCATTTGCTGCCAAATGGTGCCCGACGGCCAAGAAACGAGGCCCCCTGCGAGGCCAAGGCACTATATATGACCGTACTCCCGAAGTCAAACCGCGTTGCGCCAGAATGAGCGGCGTGCTTAGGTGTAGGGAGCCATCTTTCGTAAGGAGTCTTCCATGGCAGCCATCGAATTCCGGGTCGCGACCCCTCCCGGCGCAGACCCCATGATCACCGCCGCCTACCGGCCGCGGCTGCGCAAGAGCAAAGAGGTCTACCTGAATGGCGGCTACTATCCCGTGGCCGAGGGCGTACCCACGATCGCCGCGGCGCTGCTGCGCTATGAGGGAACGGCCGCCGAGCTGAATGAGGTCCTGCAGGTCGCCTTCGAGATCGGGCGGCGGCATGAGCGCATGCGGCTGCAGGAAGAAGCAGCGAGAGCCTCTCGCCGGAAATGACAGACGGCCGCCCGAGAGGCGGCCGTTTCCATGCCGGATGATGAGAAGGAGCGTACTCCTCCCAGCAGGCTACGCCTGCTGTTGCAGCGGCAAGCCCAGTTCGCGCAGGAGCGCTTCCGCCTCGTCCTTGCTCTTCGCGGTCGTCACGATCGTGATCGCGAGGCCGAAGATGTCGCGGATATCCTCATCGGCGGTCTCCGGGAAGACCGTGTGCTCGCGGATGCCGAACGTGTAGTTCCCCATCTCGTCGATGCCAGTCGCGGAAAGCCCGCGGAAGTCGCGCGTGCGCGGAAGGACGACATGGATGAGCTTGTCGAGGAAGGAGTACATGCGTGCGCCGCGCAGCGTCACCTGGTAGCCCGAGAGGTCGCCCTCGCGGGTCTTGAAGGTGGCGATGGACTTGCGCGTCTGCGTCTCCTTCGGCTTCTGGCCCGCGATCGCGGTCAGGCGCTTGAAGATGAGCTCGCGCTTATTCTTATCGGCAATGGAGCCCACGCCCGTCGAGAGGACGATCTTCGTCACCTTCGGCGTCTGCATCGGGTTCGTATACCCGAAGCGCTCCTTCAGAGCTGCCATCATTCCCTGCTGCTTGTCGTGCGTGATCATATGCGTTATGCGGCCTTCTTCGCCGAGCGGATGCGCTTGCCGGACGCGTCCACGCGCTGCACGTTCGAGACGTGGATCGGCATGGCGATATCGATGATCTGGCCCTTGCCGCCCTGGCGCGTCGCGCGGCGGTGCTTCTTCGCGATGTTGAGGCCGTCAATGACGACCATCTCGCGCGACGGCAGCGCCTGGCTGACCGTCCCGGTCTTGCCGCGCTCCTTGCCCGCGATCACGAGCACCTTATCTCCTTTCTTGATCTTCATATGCAAAATGCGTGCTAGACGACCTCGGGCGCGAGCGAGCCGATCTTCGTATACCCTCGCTCCGTGATCTCGCGCGGGATCGGACCGAAGACGCGGTTCGCGCGCGGCTCCTGCTTGCCCTTCTCGATGATGACGACGGCATTGTCGTCGAAGCGGATGTAGCTGCCGTCCTTGCGGCGGAACGGCTTCGCTTGGCGGACGACGACCGCATGGAGGATATCCTTCTTCTTGACCTGCTTGCGTGGCTCGGCGCTCTGCACCGAGAGGATGACGACATCCCCGATCTGCGCGTACCGGCGCTTGCTGCCGCCGGGCACCTTGAAGATGCGGCCGATCTTGCCGCCGGAGTTGTCCGTGATCTTGACGAGTGACTGGGGCTGCAACATAGGCGTTAGGCGGAGACGAGCGCGAACGTCTTGTTCTTCGAGATCGGGCGCGTCTCGCGGATGGTGACCTGCTGGCCGACCGAGGCGGTGTTGCCCGGATCGTGCGCGAGATACTTCTTGACCAGCTTCACGTACTTGCCGTACTTCGGCGCCTTGACGTAGCGGGTGACGGCCACCGTCACGGTGTCCTTCATGGCAGCCTTCACGACCACGCCGCGAAGCGTCTTGCCTCCCTTCTTCTCCTGCGTCTCAGTTGCCATAGTAGTAGATAGTGCGTTTCAGCTCGCGTATCCTACGCGTTCTTGCGGCGCGATGCAAGTTCAGTCATCGCGCGCGCGACGGTCTTCTTCATCTCGCGAGCGGCCTTCACGTTCTTCGTGCGGCTTCCCGCCTCGCTGAAGCGGAACGTGCGCAGCGACTCGCGCTCATCGGTGATGAGCTTCACGAGGTCGCTGTCGTTCTTGGTCTTGATGTCCTTTGCCTTCATATGCGTGAGATGCGCTAGTCGCGCGCGACGATCTTTACCGTGACCGGGAGCTTCATGCCTGCCTTGCGCAGGGCGGCGCGAGCCTGCGCCTCCGGGATACCGTCGAGCTCGAAGAGCACGCGGCCCGGGCGCACCTCGGCAACGTAGCCCTGCGGCTCGCCCTTGCCTTTACCCATGCCCACCTCAGCAGCCTTGGCCGTGAACGGGCGGTCAGGGAAGATGCGGATCCACATCTTGGCGGCCTTCCCGGCCTCGCGGCTCGCCGCGCGGCGGGCTGCCTCGATCTGGTTGCTCGTGACGCGCGCGGAGCTCGTCGCCTTGAGGCCGAAGCTGCCGAACGCCACGGTCGTGCCGCGCTGCGCCGGCTGCGCGATCTTCTCAGCGTGCTGGCGGCGGGTCTGCCACTTGCGGAATTTTGTCTTCTTGGGGAACAACATAAGCGTTATGCGCGATTCTCTCCGTCATCGAAGATATCGCCGCGGTAGATCCAGACCTTGATGCCGATCACGCCGTACGGGAGGTACGCATGCTCGCGGGCGAAGTCGATATCCGCGCGGATCGTCTGCAGCGGCACGCGGCCGCGCTTGATCTCCTCGTAGCGGGACATCTCCGCGCCGCCGAGGCGGCCGGCGATCGCGATGCGCACGCCTTCGACGTCGCGGTTCGCCATCACCTTCTCCACCGTCTGCTTCAGCACGCGGCGGAACTGCATGCGCTTCTCGAGACCCTCAGCGACCATGTAGGCGACGATCGCGGCCTGCGACTCAGGCGAGCGGACCTCCTCGATATCGATGCGGATGGACGGGACGTCCTTGACGCCGGCCGTTCGGACGACGCGGGCGAGCTCCTTGGTGAGCTTGGTCGAACCCTCGCCGCCGCGGCCGATGACCATGCCCGGGCGCGAGGTCTTGATGCGCACGCGGATCGCCTTCTCGCCGCGCTCGAGCTCGACGCCGGTCACATAGTAGCCGCGCAGGCGCTTCGCCAGGAACTGGCGGATCGCCGTGTCGATGCGGACGTTCTGGCGGTAGTCGGCCGGCGTCTTGGCGAACCAGCGGGACTGCCAGTCACGGATGACGCCGAGGCGATGTGCGAACGGATGTACGGTATGAGTCATAGGATTATTCGGTAGCGGCGTCGGCCGGAGCCTCTGCCTTCTTCGCGGCCGCCTTCTTCGCAGCAGGCTTCTTGGCAGCGGTCTTCTTCGGCGCTGCAGCCGGCGCGAGCTCAAGCGTGACGCGGCTGGTGCGATGGCGGATGATGGCGCCGCGGCCGCGCGCGCGAGCGCGCATGCGGCGCATCACGACGCCGGAGTCGACCGTGATCGTCTTCACGATGAGGCCGTCGGTCGCCTGCCCCTGGTCGCGCGCATTGGCGAGCGCCGAGTCGAGGAGCTTGAGGAGGGCCGGCGCGGACTTCTTCTCGCCGAAGGCGAGAAGCTCGCGTGCGCGCTCGACGCGCTGCCCGCGGATCTGATCCGCGACGAGGCGCACCTTGCGCGGCGACTGGCGATACTGGGAGAGAGAGGCCTTCATACGATTATTTCTTGGCGGTTGCGGCATCGCCCGCAGACTTGGCAGCCTTTGCGGCCGCGATCTCCGCGTCCTTCTTCTTCTGATCGAGCTCCTTCTGCATCTTGCCGCCGTGACGGCCGAAGCGGGTCGTCGGCGAGAACTCGCCCAGGAAATGGCCGACCATCTCGTCGGTCACGAGGACCTCGACATGCTGCTTGCCGTTGTGCACGCCGAACGTGTAGCCCACGAACTCAGGCGCGATCTGGCTGCGGCGAGCCCACGTCTTGATGACGCCGTCGCCCGGCTTGCGGGCGCCGACCTTCTTCATCAGCTTCTCGTCCACATAGGGACCCTTCTTGATCGAACGCGTCATGGATTCAATTGAAAACCCGCATCTGGCGGGAGTGCGGGCATAGTACAGGATATGATGCCGTGAGTCAAACGGACGCTCGGCAGTTCCGGAAACGAGCATACGCGCCTCCCCTGCACAGGGGCTCACCCCATCGCAGGCGCACGGCCGTGCCGCGCTCACCGGCCCGGACCGGCTGCACCGGGATCGCGCGCGCCCCATCGGCCAGGAGAACCTCGTGATCAGGCCTTCCCGAGCGGGCATGCGGCGCAGACCGCCGCCGTTGCCGCTCTCGGGCGCATCGCGCCGCCCGGCCGGGAGCCATGGAGGGGATGCGCGCCCCTCGCCATGAGCGGCCGCACCGTCCTGCGCCCCAGGAGTAGCGGGTGCACGCAGCCTCAATGCAGGACCCCGGCCATGGCCGGGGTCCTGCATTCCTCTCGGTGCTACTGAGCATGCTCAGTAGCACCTGATTACTTGCGCTTGCCCACCTGGCGGCGGCGCACGATGAGCGTGTTCGAGTACTTCTTCGGGCGACGGGTCTTCTGGCCCTTGCCCACGTGCTGGCCCCAGCGCGTCTTCGCGTAGCGGAGCCCGCGGCCCTGACGGCCCTCGCCGCCACCGTACGGGTGGTCGACCGGGTTCATGGCGCTGCCGCGCACGGTCGGACGCTTGCCGAGCCAGCGATTGCGGCCGGCCTTGCCGCCCTTCACGAGCCGGCTCTCGGCATTGCTGACCTCGCCCACGGTCGCCCAGGCGCTTCCCTGCACCTTGCGCACCTCGGACGACGGCATCTTGAGATGGACATAGCCCGCATCGTGCGCGATCACCTCGGCGTAGTTGCCGGCGGAGCGCGCGATCTTGGCGCCTGCGCCCGGCTTCAGCTCGACGTTGTAGACGAACGTGCCGATCGGGATCTTCGAGAGCGGCAGGCGGTTGGCGATCTCGACCGGCGCCTTCTCGGAGACGACGAACGAGGTGCCCGGCACGACTTTCTGCGGGAGCACGACGTAACGCTTCTCGCCATCGGCATAGACCGCGAGCCCGATGAACGCGGTGCGGTTCGGGTCGTACTCGACGGACGTGATGGTGGCGGGGATATCGCGCTTGTCGTAGCGGAAATCAACGTCGCGGAACACGCGCTTCACGCCCGCGCCCTTGTGGCGGCTCGTGATGCGGCCGGCGTTGTTGCGGCCGACAGCGCGCTTGCCGCCCTTCGTGAGCCGCTTCGCGGGTGCGTGGCCGGAGAGCACCTTCTTGTACTCGACGCGCACCTTCACGCGCTGGCCGGGAGTTGTCGGTTTGTAGATCTTCATACGCTTACATCAGGGAAATAGTGTCACCATCCTTAAGGGTGACGTACGCCTTCTTGCCGAGGTTGGTCGTCCCGTACGTGCCGCGGCGCGCGTGCCGCACCGTCTTGCGCGGGACGCGCACCATGCGGACCGCGACCGGCGTGACCTTGTAGAGCGCCTGCATCGCCTCGATCACCTGGCGCTTGTTCGCGCTGAGCGACACGTCGAATACGAACGTGTTCTTCATGGCGAGCTCGGTCGCCTTCTCAGTGATGCGGGCGCGCGTGAGCGCGTGCGCAGCCTTCGGCGCGACCTGCGGCGCCTGCTCGGCGATCGCCTCGCCCTTCGTTTCCTCGTCCTTGCTGAAGAGTGCCATATCGGTATTCGTTACTCGGCCGCGGCCGTCTTAGTGCTGGTCATGCGGCCCTCGAGCGACTTCAGCGCCTCAGCCGGGTTCGTGATGATGAGGAACTTGTGCGAGAGCACGTCGAGCGGGTTGAGGTTGCGGACCTCGTCCACCTCGATATTGCCGAAGTTGCTGAAGCTCTTCTCAGCGTTCAGGTCCTTGCCGGAGAGCGCCACGAACGCGGCATTCTTGCGGCGGGTGCCGAGCGCCTCGAAGCCCTTCACCGCGGCGAGCGTGCCGAGGAGCTGCTTCGCATCGGACGTCTTCGGGGCCGAGAGGCCGAGGCTGTCCACGAAGAGCACTTCGCCATCCGCGAGCTTCTTCGTGAGCGCCATCGCAAGCGCCTTGGCGCGCACCTTCCGGTTGATCTTCTTCGAGTAGTCCTTATCGTTGCGCGGGCCATGCGCGACGCCGCCGTGCCGCCAGATCGGCGAGCGGGTGGAGCCATGGCGCGCGCGGCCGGTCCCCTTCTGGCGCCACGGCTTCTTGCCGCCGCCTGAGACATCGCCGCGATCCTTGGTGTGCGCGACCGGCGTGCGGGCATTGGCCTGCATGCCCACGATCACCTGGTGCATCAAGGTCTCGTTCCACGGCTCTCCGAAGAGCGCTGCCGGCAGATCGATGCTGCCCGCTTTCGTACCCTTCGCGTTGTAGATATCAGTAGTCATATGCCTTATGCGTTCGAGACGATTTCCACCAGTGCGCCCGGATGCCCCGGGATCGCGCCGCTGATGAGGAGCGTGTTCGTCTCCGGGATCACCTGGAGGACCTTGAGGTTCTTCACGGTCACGCGCTCACCGCCCATGCGGCCGGCCATGCGCTTGCCCTTGAACACGCGCTGGAAGCCGCCCGCGCCGATCGAGCCCGAGGAGCGCTCGGTGTGCTTCGTGCCGTGCGTGCGCGGCATGCCGCGGAAGTCATGGCGCTTCACCACGCCCTGGAAGCCCTTGCCCTTGGTCGTGGCCGAGACGGTGACGATATCGCCCGGGGCGAACGATGTGATGTCGATCGTGTCGCCGCGCTGATGCATGCCTGCGACCCGGAACTCGCGCACGAAGCGGAAGAGCCCCAGGTCCTTGAAATGGCCCTGCTGCGCCTTCGCGATGTTCTTCGCCGCCTTCTCTCCGAAGCCGACCTGCACGGCCTCGTAGCCGTCAGTCTCCGCATTCTTCACCTGCGTGACCGTGAGCGGACCCGCCGAGATGATGGTCGCAGCGGACACGCGCCCGGTCTCGTCGAAGACCTGCGTCATCCGCCCCTTGGTGCCGAGCATGAATTTCATGGTATGGAATGAAAAAAGCGCCCTTCTGGCGCGCCAGCCCCTGATTCAGGGTGCCGGAACTCCATTGGTCCTCCGTCCGAGGACTTGGCGTGGGGGCAGTATACACGCTTTCCTCAGGGATGCAAACGAAGCGGCCCCGGTTTCCCAGGGCCGCCGTATCAGCCGAACCACGTCGCTGCGAACATATCCTGCCCGAACGGCTCGCTGAGCGGACGATACTCCTCCTCCCATCGGGCACGCCGCCAGGTGATGCAGCGCACGCCCGCGTCCATGCCCTCCTGCGTTTCCCTGCTCGCATAGATGGTCCCGTAGAAGCAGATGATCGGGCGCGGCTCCCGCATCGGTTTCCAGGTCGCAGGCACGCCCTCGAACCCTGTCGCGAGGAACGCATCCAGGACGGATGCCGGGAGCACCGGCTCATCCTGCAGCTCGCCGAGCAAGTACTGCCCGGAAACCGGTATCCCCTCCCGCTGCAGTGCGGTCTGGAACAGGTCCGCGCGCAGTGGGTGCCACCGTATGGTGTCCCGTATCCGTCCGGGAAGCTGCCAGTCGCGGGGCAGGATACGCAAGCCGTCCGGTACGGACGGTACCGCCGAACAGTCGATGACCGGGTAATGAACCATGCATGCCTCCCTCTCGTGCGCGATGCGATCCGTGCTCGCCATGCGCTCGCTTCGTGAAATGCTGCTCTTGCCCCATCCTGCCCGATGCACCATGCAGCTGCCGTGAACGAAACGCCACCGCATTGAGCGGTGGCGTTTCATGGAGCGAAGCTCCGATTACATCATCTTCACGTCGATGGAGACACCGGACGGGAGATCGATGTTAGAGAGCGCTTCGATCACCTTTGCCTCGGGGTTGAGGATGTCGATCAGGCGCTTGTGCACGCGCATCTCGAACTGTTCTCGTGCGTCCTTGTGGACGAAAGTCGAGCGGTTCACGGTGTACTTCCTGATGTCCGTCGGCAGCGGCACCGGCCCGACGACGGTCGCGGAATAGCGCGCCGCCGTGTCGATGATCTGCTTCACGGATGCATCCAGCACCCGGTGCTCGTACGCGCGGACAGTGATGCGCAGGCGCGGCCCGCTCGAAGCGGCTGCTTTGCGTGCGGTCTTGGGTGCGGTTGCCATGGGTGATGCGAGTGAGCTGCTAGAGAGAAGGGTTAGGCGACGATCTTGGTGATGACGCCGGCGCCGACGGTGCGGCCGCCTTCGCGGATCGCGAAGCGCTGCTGCTCCTCAAGCGCCACCGGGCCCACGAGCTTGACCTTGAAGGTCGCGGTGTCGCCCGGCATGACCATCTCGACGCCATCGGCCAGGGTCACCTCGCCGGTCACGTCCGTGGTGCGCAGGTAGAACTGCGGCTTGTACCCGCTGAAGAACGGGGTGTGGCGGCCGCCCTCATCCTTCGAGAGGACGTAGACCTCGGCCTCGAACTCGGTGTGCGGCTTGACGGAGCCGGTCGCTGCCAGGACCTGGCCGCGATGCACGTCCTCCTTCTTGGTGCCGCGCAGGAGGATGCCGGCGTTGTCGCCAGCCTGCCCCTCCGAGAGCTGCTTGTTGAACATCTCGATGCCGGTCACGGTCGTCTTGGTCGTCGGCTTGATGCCCACGATCTCGACTTCCTCGCCCGTCTTCACGACGCCGCGCTCGATGCGGCCGGTCACGACGGTGCCGCGGCCCTCGATCGAGAAGATGTCCTCGATCGGCATGAGGAACGGCTTGGCCGTGTCGCGCTCCGGAGTCGGGATGTACTCATCCATCGTCTTCACGAGCTCGGCGACCTTCTGCGCCCACTCGTCATCGATGCTCGATGCCTCGAGCGCCTTGAGGCCCGAGCCGCGGATGACAGGGCAGTCCTTGTCGAACTCCTGCTTCCCGAGGAGATCGCGGATCTCCTCTTCCACGAGGTCGATCATGTCGGCGTCGTCGACCATGTCCACCTTGTTGAGGAAGACGATGATCTTCGGCACGCCGACCTGGCGAGCCAAGAGGATGTGCTCGCGCGTCTGCGGCATGGCGCCGTCAGTCGCGGCGACCACGAGGATCGCGCCGTCCATCTGGGCGGCACCCGTGATCATGTTCTTGATATAGTCCGCGTGACCCGGCGCATCGATGTGCGCGTAGTGGCGGGTCGGCGTCCAGTACTCGTTGTGCGAAAGCGCGATGGTGATGCCGCGCTCGCGCTCCTCCGGGGCGTTGTCGATCTGGTCGACACCCTTCACGTTCGCGCCGTAGCCCTCGCCCATCATGCTGATGACGTGGAGGATCGCGGCGGTCAGCGTGGTCTTGCCGTGGTCGACGTGGCCGATGGTGCCGACGTTGACGTGCGGCTTCGAACGGTCGAAATCTGCTGCCATACGATTATCAGTAGTTAGCCATACGAACCGAGCTACCAGAGATGGGGGCACGAGAACCTTCCCTCTTCTCTAGCAACTCCGCTGGATAATAAGGTGCAGTATGCGATCCTGCCGCCCAGTGTGGCTGATTCCGGCCTGGCAATGAGCAAACAAAAAACGCCTCTGCGTGCCGCAATACTATCCAAGCATATGCGCTACGTCAAGCCATATGCGCAACCGGTGCATACGCGCGAAAGACGCGCGGGCCGCAGGCTCCGCGCGTCTTTCAGAGGCTTGCGAGGCGCTAGTAGGAGTAAATGATGCACTCCCCGCGGGCACCCGATGCACCGCCACCTCCGCCGCCGCCTGGTGCAGCACCAGCATAACCGTCCGCTCCGCCGGCTCCTCCATTCTGAGATGTTCCTCCGCTAGAAACCGTGGTCCCACCACCACCGCCACCACCACCGAATGCCGAAGCCCCTGCCCCAACTGCCATCGTCGAGCCCGACTGGCCAGATGCACCGGATCCGCCATTCCCCGGACCATAGAGCCCGCCGCCACCACCAGCCCCAGGAGTCCATGCGCTATTATTAGTGATGTGGTAAGCACCGCTCCCGCCCTGCACGGAGAGATAGGGTCCGAAACTTGACGTACCACCATTGCCGGCATAGGCAGTCTGTCCACTCGAGGTTGTCCCCGCACCGCCGCCGCCCACCGTAACCGCTACTGATGAGGCGATTTGAGACGCAGCAAACGTCATTTCAAGATATCCTCCGCCACCACCGCCAGCATCAACCTGGTGATAACTCGGATCGGACAGTCCACCACCTCCACCGCCCCAGCATTGCGCGATAACCACATTGACTCCGGAAGGCTTCGTCCAGGTACCGCTTGAGGTGAATATCTGCGCATGCGAATTCCCTCCGGTCGCTGCCGTCGTCTGCGTCGTACCATCAGAGAATTTGATGCTCGGCACACTCAACGACGTACCGATCCCGACACTCCCATTCGCATCATTAATCCAGAGCGGACGCAACGAATTGTAGGTGCCATATTGATCACCGGAATTGGTGAGAAGGAAGTAAGTATTCGAACCGTCATTGCGCCAGAAGGCGCCGTAGTTGCCGTAGACCATGCGGAAGGCGTTCGCTGAAGCGGATTGCACTTCTCCGTTCGTGCGGATAGTACCGGCATTCGTGACGTTCACCGCAGCGGATGCATTCGTATTGCCGATCACGACGCCGCCCGTACCAGTGCACGCGCCGCTGTTGTTGCCGGTGCAGATGTCGCCGTACGAATAGAGGCTCGAGCCTGCGGCGATCTTGCCACCAGCCAGGTCATAGAACGAGCTGCGGCCGCTGCCTGCCGCTGACGTCCAGATATCGCCCGCCACGTCGAGATCGGTCGAGGGCGAGGAATCGCCGATCCCGACGTTGCCGCTGAAGTAGTTAGTCGGCGCACTGGAGTAGATGCCATAGTTCCCGTAGCCAAGATAGACACGGCTGCCGCTCGTCGGGTTGTATGCTTCCGTCGCGACATTGGTTCCCTGCCCGTAGATGCCATTGCTCGAGGTGTTGCTGCCGACGCCTTCGATCGCCCAGCCGCCGGTACTGCCCGACGTGGCGCCATAGAGGCCGATGTTGGTCCCAGAGCCGTAGACGCCTTCATAGCCACCCAAGCCTTCGAATGCCCAGGTCGTGGTGTTGCCAGTACCGTGCACGACGACCGTCGAACCATTGTCGGAGATAAGCGAATTGCCCAAGGTCGTGCCGGCAGTGAACTTCGGGACATAGTTCGTCGATCCCGAGCCGCCAAGGCCAGAGGGCCACGAGGTGATGCACGAGCTACCGATGCAGTAGCCATTGTCGGAGCCGATAGAAGAAGCCCAGAAGCCGCCGGTTTTGATTTGGCTCGTCGCACCGACATTGACCGGCGCAGAGACGTTGTTCGATGGCGCGCTTGCCGTGGGGCCGGTCCAGGCGAGGACGACGCCGCTGAAGGCGATGGTGTAGGCGAAGAGGAATGCGAGGAGGAAGAGGTTGCTGCGGCCTGAAAGCCCGGCGAGGGAGCGGCGCAATGAGTGCATGCCATCATTACCGTTACTATTCATGCCATTAGATTACACCACGGCGGCCATTCGCCGGCGCCCGCTTGTTGATAACGTATCTCGGTGAGATCTATTCGCAATAAATCGCGCTTGGAGCATATGGCTCTCTGCAGGTCTCCGACACTGGCGAGCAAATCTCTCCATACGCCGTGATGGGCCCGTATACAGGGGCCGGGCACACATATTGAAGCGTGCAGCTATACGGGAACCCGCCGCAGACGTCTTGATACCCGCATGGAGGGTTGGTCCATCCGTACGTGGTGTACGCTCCGTACGAGCTCGAGGTATAACCATACGAGCAGGAAGGCGTGATGCCAGAAGAAGAGAAGCTGCTCCCGCCGCTGCAGCTCGTCGGTCCGGTGTACTGCGTGCCCGCATCGCACACATACGAAGAGACCGCAGAACACGAGAAGCTCGGCCAGTCGACGTAGCCGGAAGCTGTCCAGCTTGACGGACAGACCGATCCGGCGAATTTGCAGAGGCCGTCGAATGTCGATCCCCCGGCTCCGGAGCAGTCGACAGCCGTATGTTTCCCGCCGGTCAGCATCTGACATGCGTTCAGGTTCACGGCTGCGGGCTTGTGGTTCACGAACGAACTGAACTCGGTCGAGGTCTTCGACGGAAAGAAATACGCGGCGCCGTTCGTCGAATTCGCTTCGTAGCAGCTGCTATAGGCGCTGATCTGCTGGCTTGTGCCGTTCACCTTGAATCCTTCCGAGATCGCATTGATGGCGAACGCCTCGCGCGCGCCAAGCACGAGCACGGCGCCTGCCGCGCACAGGCAGAACAGCTGCCATTTCCTACTGCGCACGTTTCTCATATTGCTCCCTCAGCGATGCGGCGAAACCGGCCGGGTCGGCGACCAGCGACTGCAGCACGGCCGCGATGTTCTTCGGGTCAGCGCCGATCGAAATCGGATCAGGTACGCCCGGAATCTGGATGAATACGGCGGGCGCGCTCGGCACCTGGTCGTACTGGTACCGTGAGAGCACATCGGTGATCGGCATGTCGTTCTCGGGCATCGCGGCGACGCAGTTCTCCGCCGCATCGCGATCCGCAGCAGGGATCGCGCTCAGAAGCGCATCAGGCGTCGCGCTCGCGCTCGCGTATGCAGCTGCGGCATACGCGAGGATCGCACCATCACCTTGCGCCTGTGTGGCCGAGGCGATGCACAGCCCCAGGATGTCGCGCGGATCGAACACTGGCGTCGAGGACGCATCGTCCGAGAGCGGACGTGCGATCGGGTACGCGCGGAAATGATACACCGCGCTGCTCGGCAGGGACGCGACCGCCGCCATGACCGCTGCATGCACGCCTGCGCACGAGGTGCAGGATGGATCGAATGAATCGAATTCGTAGAGGGTCACCGTGTCGCTCGCAGGCGCGAAGGTCGCCGGCAATGAGGAGGTGCTCACTTCAGTCGACGAGAGCGCCAGCGCGGTCGTATCATGGGAAGCCGCAGAAGATGCGGCCGCCGATGCCCCCTGCCGATACTGGGAGGCATAGTATGCTAGACCGACGAGGCAGAGCGCGATGCACAGCCCGACAAACGCCAGCAGCTCCGTGCGAATTTCGCCGCGCGATGCGCGTGCGCCGGCACATCGCGATACATCGCCCACCTCAGGAACCACGAGCATCATGTCTCTAGTATACCCGCCTATTTCCGGTCGATTGATGCGGAATGTGCACAGGAATGAGCAGACGTGCAGCACTAGATGCTCATCGAGAGCCGACCGCGACACCGCATTGAGGGGATGACAGGGAGTGCCTGTGGGTAACTCGCTACGGTGTGAACACCGTCACGCCGAGGCGGGAGGCCGCGTTCAGGAAGCTCTGCAGTTCAGCTGCGGTATTCGAAGGGATGAAGTAGCTGTTGCCGGTGGTGTTCGTGACGCATGTATTGATGCCGACGGCGCTGATCAGCCGATTCGCGATGTTCGCGAGGAGCTGGAATCCCTTACCGCCCGCTGCGGATGTGATGGCCGTCGGGCAGTTCGAAGCGGTCCAGGTGATGACGACTTCGCCGCCTGCGCCATTGCCGCCGACACAGCTCTGCCTGTATCCGCCTCCGCCTCCGCCCGCCGGGAAGTAACCGGACTGCGCAGGAGAAATGACAGCGAGAGAACTGGTCAGGTTGCAGCCCGCACCTCCAGCGCCGCCGCTCGTCGAGTAGCCACCCGCACCCGCGTGCGCGCCGTTGTTATCCTCCCCTGCCCCGCCACCGCCTCCGCCGTAGGTCGAGGAGCCGCCTGCGCCCGAACTATTGGCGCCCCCGAAGCCTCCGCCGCCTCCGCCGCCGTACGTCGAGGAGCCACCCGCTGCGCCATTCGAGATAGAATTGATAGCTATGCCGCCACCGCCTCCGCCGCCATATACGGAATTACCTCCAGGCTGAGCGGTCGTCTGAGCCTGCTTGCTACCACCTATCGATGATGCGCCGCCCGCGCCGCCGGACGGACTGCCGCCCGCGCCGCCGGACGTGTACCCTCCGATCTGGCCCGCAGCGCTTTGTCCGCCGCCGCCGGCACCGGCATACGCCGAATTCGAACCGGCTCCTCCTCCTCCGCCGCCATAGGCAGCAACATACGATCCGAAGCTACTCGTGCCGCCAGTCACACCGCCAGACGTGTACGAGTCGAACGGCATGCCGGCGCCGCCGGCACCCACCGTCACTGTCACCGATCCCGACAACGCGCCTGCAGCGAATGTCTTCGTATTGTATGCGCCGCCGCCTCCGCCGCCCAATGCACCTCCGCCGCCTCCACCTCCCCACACCTGCACGGTGAGCGACGTGTAGTTCGCCGGTATGGTGAACGTATACGTCCCCGGAGTCGTGTAGGACTGCGAGCCGCTCGCCGCTGATGCAGGAATCGGCAGTATGCCGACCGCCACGATGATACTGAGGGCTAGGGAGAGAATCTTGCCGATAAAGAGCCTGCACGCTCTCAGACGTAGGAATCGTCGTGATATGGCATGTTGCTGAGAATCGAAACCGATCATGCCCCCTAAACTACCGTGCCGCTTCAAGCGCTGAAACACGTGCATCGAGCGATTGCACTTCCTGCGTGAGCTGCGCATTCTGCTGCGTCAATTGCGCATTCTCTTGCTGAAGATTCGTCACCTCTCCTTGCACCTGCTTGATCGCCTCGATGAAAATGCCGATGAAGTTGCCGTATTCGACTGATTCGAGTCCGGTCGCCGCATCGGTGTGCACGAGCTGCGGGAGGACCTTCTGCACCTCCTGCGCAATCACACCCATATCGGGACGATCATCGCTGTTCCAGTTGAACATCACGCCACGCAGCTTCTCGACCAGCGAGAGCGCGTCGGGAATCGTCTGCACATTGTGCTTGAGGGACTGGTCGGAGGTATAGAGGAAGGCGCTTGCGGAGACATTCCCGCTCACCGTAAGGCCTGTCCCGACCGTCACTGCCCCGCTCGAATCGTTGATGGTAAGCGGCCGCAGGGAGTTCCACGTGCCGTACTGATCGCCCGAGTTCGTGAGGAGGAAGTAGGTATTGCTGCCGTCGTTGCGCCAGAATGCGCCGTAGTTGCCGTAGGCCATGCGGAATGCGTTGGCGTTCGTGGACGTGATCTCACCAGCGACGGTGAGCTTGGTGCCAGGCGAAGCGGTGCCAATTCCCACACTCCCCGCAGGCGTAATCCGCATGACCGTGTCAGGGTGAGTCGCACTACCTGAAGCTTTCGATGTGTCGGCACGAAAGTCGATGTAGCCCTGCGGACTGAGGGCGATCTGAGAGGCACCAGTGTAGCCATTCGCACCGTAAGAGGTCCAGGTGCCGCTCGAGTTACGATAGCCGTTTGAAGTGAGGGAGGTCTCATAAGAGCCGTCCGTGCTGAGCTGACCTAAGCCACTGACACCATAAAAGCCGCTGGTAGCCCAATAATCCGAAGGGCGGCCAATGACTGCAGTGCCGTTGACGTCGAGGGTGGCGCTGGGATTCGAGGTACCGATGCCGACCTTCCCTCCGAAATAGTTCAACGCTGAGCCTGACTGGTAGATGCCGTAGTGCGTCCCGAAATCGCTCCCGCTCGATCCGGAGAGGAGAAGGTCATACATGGTGCCGATCGAGCCGGTGTATGCGAGCGGATTGATCTCGATGCCGATCGCAGCGGTCGTCACCGGTGTCGAACCCGGATCGACATTGTAGTGGCCATACTGGATGCGCTCGCCGATGAGACTCGCGAGGGTGCCGTCATCGGCACTATTCGCGGCGTAGTTGCGCAGGATCGTGTCGTCAATACCCATCACGTAGCCGGAGTTCGTCACGCCGGAAGCGATCTTAGCGTAAATGGAATTGGCATTCCCGATCGGGTACCGGGTGGCGCTTGAGGTCTGTGTATATGAATATCTGTTACTGATACCATTGAGCGCACTACCATCCTGGCCGCTCGTGGAGACTGCGATGCCGCCGCCTGTCGCGGACGGTTGATCGACTTGCAGCGCGAAGTACGGGCTCGTGACGCCGATGCCGACGTTGCCAGTGTTGTAATAGATGCTCGATCCGCTCTTAGTCCAGAGATCAGTGCTCGCGGACGGCCAGCTCGTGATGCACGAGCTGCCGATGCAGTAGCCGGAATCCGAACCGATGGAAGAGGCCCAGAACCCGCCCGTCTTGATCTGAGCGGTTGAGCCGACATTGATCGGGGCAGAGACGTTGTTCGATGGCGCGCTCGCAGTCGGGCCAGTCCAGGCGAGGACGACGCCGCTGAAGGCGATGGTGTAGGCGAAGAGGAATGCGAGGAGGAAGAACTCACGACGTGTCGGCATGTGAGATTTCAACATGCGTTTAGTGTACCGCGCATGAGTTTCCTTTGCCGGCGCATGCATCTCGCGTTGGGGATAACTGCACTATACGCTTCCGGGCCGTATGCATGCCACCAGCATGCGCGCCAGCACAGTAACGCGTACCATCGCTCAGCGATAGTGCAGCCGTTTCGGGAGATCCCGCGATCAGATCTCGTGGTAAACCGGGACGAGGTAGACACTCACCTTCTTGATGACCGACATGCTGCCGCCATCGTTCTTGCATGAGAGCGTATACGTGACCGTATCGGTAATCGGACTGCTCGTCTTCGTCCCGCTCGTACCGCTCCAGGAATCGCCGTTGCTGCCGGTCACCTGGCAGGCGTACGCCTCATCAGAATCCCAGGAGACCTGCGTGCTCATGCCTTCGCGCACCAAGGTCGGCGCGACGATGAGCGTTCCTGTGGGCGGCGGCAGGTCTTCCGAGCAGATGCCATTGCTGCACGTGCCAGCACACGTCTTTATGAGCGTCTGCTGGCAATAGGCGTTCTGATTGTACGTGCTATTGCCGATGCAGATATTCTGCGGCGTACACGATGCTACAGCGCTCGCCTTGGAGAAATCCACCCAGCCGACATTCGTGTCACCCCAGCCATAGCCGCCGAATGCGCCGTTCGCCGTATTGAATGTCACGCCATAGCCGCTCCCGGAGAGGGAGATGCAGCCGTTCCAGCCGCCGGATTGCGAGGTGCCGCCGGAAATCGCGCGTAACCAGCCGGTGACCGATCCGCTCGTGCTCACTGTCGCCTGGCTGCCGCAGACAGAGGTATCGGAAGGATTGGCGGATACCCAGCCGATGCTATCGCTCCAGCCATAGCCGGAAAGTGCGCCGGAACTGGCCATCGACATGCCGTAATTGTGCGTGCCGCAGGTGCCGGTATTGGTACAGCTGAGGCTGATCCAGCCGATCGTATCGCTCCATAGATAGCCGGAAAGGGCTGGGTCGCCGGTCGCGGAGGCGTGGCGCGGCGTCGCGGAGATGAACGCGGTTGCAGCGGCGATCAGGATCGTCACCGCGATGAGACCGCCCAGCTGCTTGAGCAGCACCGCGTATTGCTCGTTCGATTTCTTCTTGGTGCGACGGGCCGTCATACGTATTAGTGGAGCGAGTTCAGGAGGTTAAGCTTCTCTTGCGCGCTCATGCCGGAGTCATCGCCATCGTCGCCCTGCTGCTGTTGCTGCTGCGCATCGAGCTGATCGAGCGTCTGCGTGCGCGCATCATTTGCGGGAGCCTCATTCCCCTCGGATGACACTGTCCCGGAAGCTACTCCCGTGACCTGCGTGCCCGTACCCGATGCCTTGCCTGACTCGAGCGATTGCAGCACCTCCATCTTCTGCTGGAGCGTCAGCTCCTCCGGAGTGGTCGTCGAGTAGTCGGCTGTCGCGCCTGGAGTGCCCGAGACGGTACGGCTGTACAGATAGCGCTGCGTGAGGTACGCGAGCACGCCAGCGCAGATGAGCGCGACAAGTACGATCAGGAGCTGGATCACATGCCGCATGAGCGGCTTCTCCTCATGCATCTCAGTGACGGGCGGCATGCCACTATCATAGCAAACGCACACCCTATCGTTTTCCTCATCGTCCGCTTGCTGTGCATAACGAACGGCCGCGCATCTGCGCGGCCGTTCGGTATGCATGTGCGATCGGTTATCGCTTCGTAGCGATCACTTCGTCCGCGACGTTCTTCGGGACGACCGCATAGTGGTCGAATTCCATGACCGGCGTCGCGCGGCCTTCCGTCATCGAGCGCAGCTGCGTGGTGTAGCCGAAGAGCTCGGAGAGCGGGACCTTCGCGTCGATCACCGTATCATTGCCGCGCGCGTCCATGCGCTCCACGACGCCGCGCTTGCTGCTGATCGATCCGTTCACGTCGCCGAGGAACTTCTCCGGCGTCACGACCTCGAGCTTCATGATCGGCTCGAGGAGGACCGGCCGCGCTGCCGCTGCCGCTTCCTGGAATGCCTGCGAGCCTGCGATCTTGAAGGCGATCTCCGAAGAGTCCACCTCGTGATACGAGCCGTCGTAGAGCTCGACCGAGACGTCCACGATCGGGAAGCCGGCGAGAACGCCGCGGGTCAGGGACTCGCGCACCCCCTTCTCTACTGCCGGGATGTACTCAGCCGGGATGACGCCGCCCTTGATGCTGTTGATGAACTCGAAGTGGTCCTCGCGATGGACGTTGTTCGGGATCTTCGCGCCCTCGGCAAGCGGCTCGAGCGGCTTCACGCGGAGCTTCACGTGGCCGTACTGGCCGCGACCGCCCGTCTGCTTGATGTACTTCACCTCCTTATCGGCAGTACCCTGGATGGTCTCGCGGTACGCCACCTGCGGCTTGCCGGTCGTCGCTTCGACGCCGAACTCGCGCTTCATGCGATCCACGATGATCTCGAGGTGCAGCTCGCCCATGCCCGAGAGGATAGTCTCCATCGTCTCCGGGTCAGTCGTCACGCGCAGCGTCGGGTCCTCGTCGGTGAGCTTGTTGAGCGCGATGCCCATCTTCTCCTGGTCCGCCTTGGTCTTCGGCTCGATGCGCATCGAGATGACCGGCTGCTTGAAATTGATCTCTTCGAGGTGGATCGGGTGCGTCTCGTCGCAGAGCGTATGGCCGATCTTCACCTCCTTCATGCCCACGAGGCCGGCGATCTCGCCTGCGTAGATCTCCTTGATCTCCTCGCGCTTGTCCGCCTGCAGGCGCACGATGCGGCCGACGCGCTCCTTCTTGCCGTTATTGGCATCGTAGACATAGCCGCCGCTCTCGAGCTTGCCCGAGTACACGCGGATGAACGTGAGCTGCCCCACGAACGGGTCCGTCTGGAGCTTGAACGCGAGCGCGGAGAACGGCGCTTCGTCAGATGCCTCGCGGAACTCCTCCTCGCCGGTGTCCGGATTGACGCCCTTCGCTGCCGGCACGTCCAGAGGGGACGGCAGGTAGTCGATGACCGCATCGAGGATCGGCTGCACGCCGCGGTTCTTCAGCGACGCGCCGCAGTAGACCGGAAAGATCTCATTGGCGATCACGGCCTTGCGCAGGAGCGCCTTCAGCGTGTCGAGATCAGGCTCATTGCCCTCGAGGTACGCGTTCATCGCGGCCTCGTCCTGCTCCACGATCTTCTCGATCAGCTCGGCGCGGTACGTCTCGATATCGTCCTTCATGGACTCCGGCGCGTCGGCCATCGTGACGATCTCGCCCATCGCGCCTGAGTTGACGAACATCTTGCGCGTGAGCAGGTCCACCTCGCCGTCGAAGTTGGCTTCCTCGCCGACCGGCAGCTGCATGCGGTACGCATTCTTCGAGAGGCGCTCGCGGATGCTCTTGAAGGAGCGCTCGAAGGATGCACCGGTTCGGTCGAGCTTGTTGATGAAGCACAGCCGCGGCACGCTCGCCTCTTCGGCGTAGCGCCAGTTAGTCTCGGACTGCGGCTCCACGCCGGCCACGCCGTCGAACACCACGATCGCGCCGTCGAGGACGCGCATCGAGCGCTGCACCTCGGAGGTGAAGTCGATGTGCCCCGGGGTGTCGATGATATTGAAGCGGTGGCGCTTCGGGTTCTGCCCGTCGGTCGCCTGCGCGACGTTGTCCGCGCCGAGGCGCGCATACGTAGGCGTCCAGAAGCAGGTGATGGCAGCGGCGGTGATGGTGATCCCGCGCTCGCGCTCCTGCTCCATCCAGTCGGTGATGGTGCCGCCCTCGTGCACCTCGCCGATCTTGTGGCTCATGCCCGTATAGAAGAGGATGCGCTCGGACGTGGTGGTCTTGCCGGCATCCACGTGCGCGACGATGCCGAAATTGCGGACTTTCTCAAGCGGATAATCTCGTGCCATAGCTCGTATCGATGAAGTAAATAAGTAGTGCGCGGCCGCGCGAATGCAAATAAAAAGCCGCGCGAAGCGTGCCCGAAGAGTACCAGGAAACGGAGGCGATTGCAAAACGGCGCTCCTGTGCGGCTCCTCGCCGCAAGATGCAGCGCGCGGATGCCTCCTGCGCGATCCTGCGGCGCATAAAAAGGAGAGCCTCGGCAGATGCCGAGGCTCGGAGATGCGACCTTATTTGATCTTGACGGAAACGATGTTGCCGGCATTGACCTGGTCGGAGACGGCGGTGCCGCCCATGAGCGGGAGATTCACGCCGACATTGACCTGAGCGACCTTGTGCATGGTCGCGCTGACCTTGTCCACGCTCGAGTTGCCGACGTTCGTCAGCACCGCGTCCACCACGTTGGCCGCATTGGTCTGAGTATCCTTGACGATGCCGGAGCTGAGGTCGATCCCCACGCCCACGTTCGCCTGGATGACCTTGGCGGCCGACGCGCTGACCGTGGCGTTCGACATGTTGTCGCCCGTGAGGTCGACGACATTGAGCGCATTGGTCTGGTCGATCTTCACCGTATCGCCGACGTCGCCGCTCAGGTTCGCCTGCAGCACCTTGCTCGCGCCCGTGTCGATCACGATATTGGTCGACGGGGACGCGGCCAGGGCCGGCATGGCGAAGGCAGCGGAAGCAATCAGGATAGCGGCGGATGCCAAAGAACGAAAACGCATTTGCAATGTATCCCTTTCGTTGGGTGTTGCACTCGCCGGCGGATGCCAGCGAGCCAGAACCATAGCATGTGCCTTTCATGCAGGCAAGTGCCATGGGCGCCGGCTCACTTCGCCGAAGCGAGCGTGATCGGCCTTGCCGCCGGCCCGTGCGGGTCGACGAGCAGCTTCCGGCACATCGCGACCTCCCGAGGAGGCGCGGCATGCAAGGAACTGAGGAGCTTCAGGACGAGATCGGTCGCGCCGAAATCGGTCATGAAGCCGATCGTCTCCTGCATCGGCTCGCGGGCTTCGCTGCCGATCTGGAAGGAGGCGAACGTGAGGCCCGGAGCGGCGCCGACGAACGTGCCGCCGCCTGCTCCGGACTGCCGCGCAAGGAACACCTTCGCGAACGAGCTCGTCGCTGCGACCTCGCCGCCGACCGTGCTTCCTTCCGGCAGCGTGGTCAGATGGAGATCCATCCGGCCGGTCGCCGCGTAGGCGCGGACATTCGGCCCGAAGCCGAAGAGCTGCGCCTGGAAGACGGAGCTCGTCTGCCCGAAGTCGAGCGCATCGACGGCACCGCCCACCATGAACTGCGGCATCGCGACGCGCCCTTTCGAGCCCTTGCTGCCGAACCAGTCAACGGTGTTCTTGTAATCAGCGCCGATATCGATGAGCTCGACGCCGAGCCGCCCCAGCGCGGAATACATCATCTGCGATGCGCCCTGGGTGACGAAGTCGCCCGTGGCGTCATCCGACGAGGTGTTCACCTTGCCGGTGAGGTCGCGGATGTCGCCCACCCCGATCTTCAGATGCCTGACGACCGGGATCCTGGCGACGCATGCCATCGCATCGGCATACGGCGTCGAGACTTCCTTCACGATGGGCGGATCCTTGATCGGGACCTCATCGCGCAGCCCTGTCGAGCCGCTCACGGTCGCACACCCGGCCAGCGGCAGGGCGAGCAGCGTGAGGGCTCCGATACCGGCGAGTATCTTGATGAAGCGCATCGCGCCCTCCCTATTTGGTATCGATGGTGATGCCGTTGCTCTGCGTCGCGCGCGAAGACGTCGACGTGTCGATCGAGATGCCGGAGCCGCCGTTCACCGTCGTCATGGTGACGCCGGAGAGGTTCTCCTGCGTGCCGGCCGTCGGGCATGAGCCTGGGACCGCGCAGTTCATCGTATTCGTGACCACGGACGGACCCGCGCTGCCATGATTCAGCAGCTGGATCACCTGCGCGGCATTGAACGCGTTCGCGTCCTGGCTCGGCGAGGAGAATCCCGCGGTCGAGTTCCAGTCGGCAGAGGCGCTGTCCGCATACGCAGGCGCAGCCGCACAGGCCGCAAGCGTCAGGAGCAGCGCTCCCGCATACCCTTCCATTCTCATCTGATTCCTCAATGTTGCAGGTCAAAGACACAAAAACGCTGCCTTTCGGCAGCTTTTCCGGAAAGGAGAATAATACGGAATCAATATTGTGTCAACTCTCCCTTCTTCTCCCGCAAAGAAACGGCGCGCCGATGAGGCGCGCCGCAGGTTCGAACAGGATCAGGATCAAGCGACAGCCTGCACCGGCATAGCCGGCTCAAGGACGTGCTCGGCGATCGTCATGATCTCTTTCGCGATCGCCTTCGAGCTGTGCCGCAGCAAACGCTCCCGGAGGCCCGTGCCTGAGAGGAGCGGCGCCTCCACGATATTCCGCGCACGAACGAGCAGCCGGGCGCGGCACGCAGCGTCGAAGGTGACTGGCTCGGCGCGATCCTCTTCCCAGTAGAGCGCCCGGAGGTCATCCGGGATCGGCGTCGTATTGATGAGCACGTGATCGAAGGCGCGGGCGATGCCGTGCCTGCAGAGCTGATCGACGAAGTCGGCGGCGCAGTAGCCGCGCGTCTCCGCGCCCTTGGTCATGATGTTCGCGATATAGACCAGCTGCGCCGTCGAGGCATTGATCGCTTCAGTGGCGCCGCGCGGCAGAAGGTTCGGGATGGCCGAGGTGAAGAGATCGCCCGGACCGATCACGATGACGTCCGCCTCCTCGATCGCCTGGATGGCATCGCGGCAGGCATGCGCCGACGGTTCGAGCCATACCCGCGAGATGCCCCGCTCATCCGTGAGCGGATCGCGCGTGTCGATCGCCGCCTCGGTGCGCAAGATAGAGCCATCGGAAAGCTCCGCCGTGAGATGCGCGTCGTCGGTCGAGACCGGCAGCACGCGTCCGCGGATGTGCAGCAGCTCGCCGAGGCGGGCGATGCCGCCCAAGCGGCCCCACTGCTTCTCTGCGGAGAGCAGGAGCAGGTTGCCGAGCGAGTGATTCGAGAGCGGCGAGCCGTTCGCCTCGTAACGAGCCATCATGAGGTCGCGCCAGCCGGCGTCTTCCTCGGGAATGAGCGCCAAGAGGCAGCGACGCTCGTCGCCCATCGGGAGCGCGCCGTACTGGTCGCGCAATACGCCCGTCGATCCGCCGCTATCGAAGACGGTGCAGATCGCCGTGATGTCGAGCAGCTGGTCCCGCAAGCCGCGCAAGACGGTAAACCCTCCGGTGCCGCCGCTAAGCGTCACGACCTTGGGTCGCGGGATTGGATGCTGAGGGTGCATGTCAGTCTCCATAGCCTGATAGTACAGAACAGAAGTCTTTCCGCACAGTGCGCCCGCCACGCTGAACCATGTATGAACCTTCCGGCATGAATGGCGCCTGAATTCCGGCGCATATACAGAAGCCGCCCCCAAGGGGGGCGGCTTCTGCGAGAGTCCTCAGAACCCGATGAACGCGATGCGCGCCAGGACCGCAGTGATCCCGAGCGCGATGAACCAGAGACCCAATCCCACGGGCGAGCCCCACGAGAACCAGGAGCCCCAGCTGCGCCAGTTGCGCATGCTCTCTCGCACCACGTCCTTCTGATCCTCGGACATCCCGCTCCAATCCTTATGACGCATGTTCGTCATGTCTGCCATATGAACGGTTCGTTACCGGATAACGCCTGCAGAGCCGCCATCGCCCTGTTATTCGTGCGCGAGGCAGCGCTGAGGGCATGCATCGATGGGCTTACGCGAGCAAGTATAGCAAAGGGAGCGCCGATGCACGGCTTCGCCGTATGCGGCGGATATCAGGAGCGTCCGGGGTTCGGATGCATTGCGAGGCGCTGGACTGAGGGAGCGAGCTGCGCAAGGGAGCCATTCTCGAGTGCGGTGCGCGAAGAAAGCCCCTGAGCATTGCGGCCCGTACTGATGGTACGGCGGGCAAGGATCAGGGGCTTTCGGCAAAGCAACGTGCCGAGAATGAGATTCCGGCTACCAGGCGAAGTGCGCAAACGCCTTATTCGCCTCCGCCATCTTATGGACGTTCTCGCGCTTGAGGACGGCCTCGCCCTCGTTGTGGGCCGCGGAACGGATCTCGTTCGCGAGGCGCGCCGACATGGGCGTGCCCTCCTTCGCGCGAGCCGCGTTGATGATCCAGCGCAGCGCGAGCGCAAGACGGCGCTCCGGGCGGACCTCCACCGGCACCTGGTAGTTGGCACCGCCGACGCGGCGGCTGCGCACCTCCACCTGCGGACCGACGTTCTCGAGCGCGGTCTCGAAGACGGCCACCGGATCGCCCTCGTCCTTCAGCATCGCGAAAGCGTCATAGACGATCTTGGTCGCGGCATCCTTCTTCCCATCCAGCATGATGCTGTTGATGAGCTTCGAGACGCGGACCGAGCCGTACTGCGGGTCGGCTACGGGGATATTGCGGTTGTGGACAGGGCGACGCATGGGATTACGTGATGATTACTCGCCCTTCGGCTTCTTGCCGCCGTAGCGCGAGCGGCCATTCTTGCGCTTCTCCACGCCAGTGGCATCGAGCTTGCCGCGCACGATGGTATAGCGGACGCCGATGTCCTTCACGCGGCCGCCGCGGACCAGGACCACCGAGTGCTCCTGGAGGTTGTGGCCCTCGCCCGGGATGTACGCCGTGATCTCCATCCCGTTCGTGAGACGGACGCGAGCGATCTTGCGGATCGCGGAGTTCGGCTTGCGCGGGGTCTTGGTGGTGACCTTCGTGCAGACGCCGCGCTTGAACGGCGAGTTGTAGTAATTCGGGCGGTTCTTCACGGCATTGAACCCGCGCGAAAGCGCCACCGTGCGCGCCTTGCGTACCGGGTTGCGGCGATTCTTGCGAGTGAGCTGATTGATGGTTGCCATGAAAATAGCCCGTATTCGGGGTGCGGGTACTGTACTACACCATCGCGGCGCCTGCAAGGCGACACGCTACGAGCCGGCGAGCAGATTCGCAACAGCGAAGATCACCGAGCTGATCGCGTCGCCGAAAATGACGGCGAAGAGGATGACGAGGGCAAGGCCGGCGAACGGGTTGCGCTCGAGCATGGCCCGGAACCGGTCATATGAGAGCCGCAGCGGCGCGGGCAGGAAGATGTCGAGGATCTTCGAGCCATCGAGGGGCGGGATCGGGATGCAGTTGAAGATCGCGAGCATCACATTGATGACGAGAGCGTAGAACGCGAGCGAGAGCGTGTCGGGGGCAGCCCCGAACGCGGCAAGGACGCGTACCGTCGCGGCCGCGATGAGCGCCAGCAGGAGGTTCGTCGCCGGCCCCGCGAGCGCCACTAATCCTTCGGCGAAGCGCCCGCCGCGGCGCAGGTTGTAGGGATTGTACGGGACCGGCTTCGCCCACCCGAAGAGGAACCCCGAATGCGAGAACACGAGGAGCGCCGGCAGGATCACGCTGCCGAACGGATCGATATGCGGGATGGGGTTGAGCGTGAGCCGGCCTTGCAATCGCGCCGTCGGGTCCCCGAGCCAGTTCGCCATGGCGCCGTGCGCGATCTCATGCAGGATGATCGAGAAGATCAGGATGAGAAGGCTGATGAGAAGAGCGAGTTGCGCTGCCATGATTCCGATGGTACCATCGCGAGCGTTATGGCAAAAGTCTGCGCAATCACCGGCAAGCGCTCGCGCGTGGGCGGCGGGTACAGCAACGAGACCCGCGCGACCAAGTTCAACCTCACAGGCAAGCGCCGCCGCCAGGTCAACCTCCAGAAGAAGGCGGTCTTCGTGCCGGAGCTCGGCAAGAGCGTCTCCGTCACCGTCTCGACGAAGGGCCTCAAGACCATCAAGAAGAATGGCGCCTTCCGGACGCTGAAGAAGGCAGGACTCATCTAATACCTAGCCGCCCGGCAGAAGGAACGGCCCGAGAGCATGCTCTCGGGCCGTTTTCGTTGCGCTCAGCGCCGCACGACATTGAGATTGCCGAACGGGTATGGCTTGCCGTCCGTATCCCAGAAGAGCCAGGGGCACGGGAACCGCCGGCACATGCGCGAGGCGGCGACATCTCCCTGCGTCGCCGGCAGATGGCAGCTCGCGCAGTGCTCGTCCCCCTTGATGATGACGGGCGGCGCATGCCAGTGGCACGCCACGCAATTGTGCCCGCGCGCGTGCGGATCCGGCACGCCGTTGCGGGTCGCGATCATCTGGGATGCCGGTGCGGCCGTCGCGAACATGAGGCAGCCGAGCACCGCGAGAAGGCCGACGAGACGCATGAGAACCTCCTTGTAGCCGTTCGCCTAGGGCAGTTATAGCGCCCACGCGGAAAAAAGAAAGCCGGGACATTACGCCCCGGCTCGCGCTCGCTTCGATCAGGAACAGACCATGTGCCCGTTCATCCGCCAGCAGCGGTGCTGCTGCAGCGGGATCGGCTGCGGGCCCGGCACGACCGGCACGAGGATCATATGGCCGTCATGCGGCCAAGGATGCCCGTTCCGGTGCCAGCCGCCATTGCCGCGCCACGGCTGCGGCTGCTGATAGACCTGCGTGCAGATCCGCCCTGTCTGGTGGAGATGCCCCCACCGGTCGTAATAGCCGGTATAGTGGCACGCCTGCTGTGGCAGGATCAGCCCGGTCGCATGCCGCGCCGGCTGGAAGAATGCCTGATCCGCCACGACGCCGATGAAGGCGCCGGCGATGCCGGTGATCACGCGTCCTGCGAGATCATTGGCAGAGGCGGGTGCGGCCGTACCTGCGAAGGCGACGGCTGCGACTGCAGCAGATGCGAAAAGAGCGAGGATGCGGCGCATGGATTCCCTCCTGAGTGCGCGTGCTTGAACCGGTCTGCATTATACAATATGTATTTTTGAAAATCAAGTGAAGCTAGCGCAGCGTGCGGAGCGAGACCGTCGTTCCATCCGAGGAGAAGACGAGCGTCCCCTCCTCGCACGTGTCATGCGCAGGGATGCCGAAGCGCTCGAATGTCGCGACCGTCGCGCTGGCCGGGAAGCCGTACGTATTCTTGCAGCCGCGCGAGTAGACGACCGCCTGCGGATCAACCGTTCCCACATAGAGCGGGGAGGATGAGTGCGCGGACCCGTGGTGGCCGGCCTTCAGGATCGTGCTCGCGAGCATCCCATCGTCCGCGTCGAGCGAGACAAGGTAGTCCTCGATCGGCTGCGGCGAATCGCCCGTCAGGAGGAACGACGTGCTGCCGTAGACGAGCCGCGCAACGATGCTCGCGGTGTTCGTCTCGGTATGCGGGAGCAGGCGATCCGGGAAGAGCACCTCGAGGGACGCGCCCCCGCCGAGATCGAAGACCTGCCCGCGCGTCGCGATCATCGTCGGCACGTGATCGGCAGCGATCGCAGACTCGAGCGCGCGCCAGGTAGCAGTGCTCCCCTCGACGCTCGATTGCAGCACGCGGCCGACCCGGTAGCGCCCGAGCACGCCGATGAGGCCCGCGATGTGATCGGCATCCGGGTGCGTCGGCACGATCATGTCGATCGAGCGATCCCACCATGGCATGACCTCCGGCAGGCGTCCGAGCACCGCGTTGCCGGGGCCGCCATCCACGAGCACCGTCGTGCCTGTAGGCGATTCGATGAGGATCGCGTCGCCCTGCCCCACGTCGAGGAACGCGACAGTGAGGCGCCGCGGCTGAAACGACGGCCATGCCAGGTACCAGATGAGGCCGGCAGCGAGCGCGAGCAGGAAAAGCGTAAGAAGGAGCAGCCGCATGCTCCGCGCGCCATTCTGGACCATTGCCCTGAGTATAGCCCTTGGCTTGCGCTTCATTGCCGCGCCCGCTAGTATCGGGACAGAGTCATGGGAGATGTCTGATGTACAACAACGTACAGGACCCGTTCACGCCCCGCATAGAACCCGATCGCCGGTTCGCGCATCTCGCCGAGCCGGTAGACGATACGACCAAGCGGGATCTCGGCTACTACGATGCCCGCGAGCGCATGCCGCCGCAATCGGACGACCCGGCCTACCGTGCCGGATACGACGCGAGGATGCAGCAGCATCCCGAAGACGATCCGCACAGGAAGACCGGCTGGTGGGACGCACGGTTCCGCAAGCGCAAGCTCGCGCCGCACCAGATCCGATTCTGAAACGAGACGGCCCGGAGTTCACCTCCGGGTCATTTCTTTGCGAGGTATACTGCACGCATAGCATCCCTAGCCCGTACACTTATGCATACATACGAAGCGCGTACGTTCGATATCCCCTCCCTCGAGGGTATCTCCGACAAGCAGATCGAGGTGCACCTCGGCCTCTACCAAGGCTACGTGAAGCAGATCAACCTCCTGCGCTCGCAGATCGCCGACCTTACCGCAGAAGATCCGGAGAAGTATGCGTTCGCGATCGAATCGGTCCGCCGCAGGCTCGGCTTCGAGTTCAACGGCATGCGCATGCATGAGTTCTACTTCCCGCAGTGGGAAGGCGGCGCCACCGAGGCGCCCCGCGAGAGCGCCCTCGGGAATGCGCTTTCGGAGAAGTACGGCTCGTGGGATGGGTTCATCGCGCACTTCACGAAGGTCGGCATGAGCCGCGGCAGCGGCTGGTGCACGCTCGCATGGGACCAGAAGGGCGGCACGCCGCACGTGTGGTGGACGACCGATCACGAGCTCGGCATGCTCGCCGACGTGGAGATCCTGCTCGCGATGGACATGTGGGAGCATTCCTACATGGTCGACTACCTGCCGGCCGAGAAAGGAACGCATATCGAGGCATTCCTCCGGAATCTCAATTGGCGCGTCATCGAAGATCGGTTCGCCGCAGCCACTGCCGAGGCTTAGCGTCCGGAGCCCCGCTTCCCTTTTCCCTCCCGAATGCATATAGTGTCGCAAGTCCTTTCGAAGGAGGTAGGAATGAATCCTGATTCAGCGCACCTCGCCTTGATCTGCAAGCGCGCGCGGGCGCTCGATGCGCACAGCCAGGCAGCCGTGGGGCGCTTCCTCGCCGAGTGCTTCGTCGTTATCGTCCCCGAGATCACGGATGTCGCCTTGCTGCGCGAGATTCACGCGACGTTCTGCATCGTGCAAGGACCAGCGCTCGATGACGAGGCCGCCTCGCCGTGGGGCCGCTTGTTCTCGGCGCTCTCGAAGCGCTTCGCGGAACTCACGCTTGTGCCTCGCCGCCCGTCTCCGCACCGGTAGTCACGGGCGACAGCCCGGTCAGAAGATCGCCGGATAGCGCCGCGGCCGCTTCTTTCACGGAAGCGGCCGCGATCCTTTTACGATGCACCGCTACGAGAAGCGCGATCAGCCCTGCGTAGGAGAGCAGCATGACGGGAGCCGGGAATGGCGGTACCGCGAGCGCGGCGAACGGCACGGATACGCTCGCGTGCACGATCGCGAGCATGTACGCAAGGAGCACATACGCCGGCAGCCCGAGCATCGGCGCGAGCCACGGCAGCAGGATCCCTGCGAGCGCGGCGAGCGCCGAGAGCAGCATCGCCGCCGGCACGACCGCGAGGACCAGGACGTTGACCGGCAGCGCGACGAGGCTCAAGGTCCCCATCTGCCAGAGGAGGAGCGGCAGCACCGAGAGCTGCGTCCCGAGCGTCGCGCCGACGATCTCGCGGATGCCGAAGCGCTCCGTGAGCCATCCCATGCGTTCGACGAGGAGCGGCGTCACGAAGATGAGGCCGAGCGTCGCGATGACCGAAAGCTGGAATCCCGGGTCATGGATGAGGATGAACGGATTCCAGAGCACCATGCCGACTACGGTGAGCACGAGCGCACGCAGGATCGCATACGGCCGGCGGATGGCCTGCGCGACAAGCGCGAGCACGGCCATGATGCTCGCGCGCACGATCGAGGCGCTGCCGCCTGTCATCGCGGCGAATGCCGCGATCCCGAGCGCGCCCGCCGTGATGCCGAACGCGCGCGGCAGGAAGCCGAGAATCGCCATCACGCTCTCGGCGATGATCGTCACGTTGTACCCCGAGAGGACGACGATGTGCACGATGCCGGCAGTGCGGAAATCAGCTAACAGCTCCTTCCCGAGCGCGCGCTTGTCCCCTGCCGTGATGCCGCCCGCAAGCGCCGACTCTGGCAACGGCAGCGCGCGCGTGAGCCCGCTGAGATACCCATGCTTGAGCGCGAGCAGCCAGGCCATGATGCCATTGCCATGCCCATGCGAGATGACCGTTATCGCCGGGCCCATCACCTCGTACGCGATCCCCTGCGCCGCGAGGTAGCCGGGGTAGTCGAACTGGCGGCCGGTGTCCGTATCGAACGCTTCCGGCAAGGCGAGCTGCCCTTCGATCCGGACCCGGTCCCCGTACGCCCCCTGCGCGTAGGGATCGGCGACAGCGAGTACGGTCGCTGAGATGCTCGTTGTCGCGCCTCCCATGACGAGCGCGTCCGCCCTCACGGAGAGCAGGGTCGAGGATTCGCGCCGGTCGGCATCGGCGCTGATCACCCCTTCGAGCGCCACCTGCTGCCCGAGGGCGCGGTCGAGGGCGGGATCGGAGAGATGCGACGCCGCATCCATCCGCCACATGCCCAGCGAGAGCGCGATGAGGAAAACCGCCGCAAGCGTCATCCACGCTCTACGGCGCGCGGCAAGGGATGCGAGCACGAGGCAGCCAGCCGCAAGCAGCACGCATGCCATGACCGGCCCGCCGAACGGCACGAATGAACGGAGCGCGACCCCCGCCAGGATGGCCGCGCTCACGCCGTACACCGCTGCTGCTTCCCTGCCCGCGCGCTCCGGGGCGCGCGCGAAGCCCTCGTCCATCACTTCTTCGGCTTATCGAGGTGGTCGAGCCCCAAGCCTTTGAAGATGAAGTACACCACCGCGGCCATGATGATGAGATTGATGAGGGCGGAGAGGAACGCACCCACGCCCACCGGCCCGACCGACCACGCCGAAAGCGTCTTGATGCTGCCGAAGCCGAGAGTGATGAGCGGATTGATGATGCTGTTCACGAGCGACTGCACGACAGTATTGACCGCGCCGCCGAGGATGAAGCCGATCGCGAGCCCGACGACGCCTTGCTCGCGGATGAACTCGACGAACCCGCCGATGCCGGGGTAGACCTTGCGTTCAGTTGTTTCAGTCATACGATTTCAGCTGCGTTACGTTGATTGATGGAATGGAGAATCGGGTCATGCCGGGGATAGGCTACTGCGGACGCCTGAGCCCTGCATGAACTTACAGGAGCGCGGCGTCGAGCGCCTCGTTGACCAAGGCATCCGCCTCCGCGTTCTGCGCGCGCGGCACGTGCACGAACGTCGCGTTCGGGATGGACTCGAGAAGCGTACGCACGCGCATGTGCTGATCGCGCAGCGCCGCATCCTTCACCTTGTACTCGCCGCGCATCTGCTTCACGATGAGCTCGCTATCCATCCGGATCTCCACCGGCTCCTCGCCGAGGCGCTCCCCGAGCGCTTCTTTCGCGGCCTCGATCCCGCGGATGAGCGCCTCGTACTCCGCCCAGTTGTTCGTGCGCTCGCCGAGATAGGACGATACCTGCGCGATCGTGATGTCGCCATCGCGGATCACGGCACCGGCGGCCGCAGGCCCGGGGTTCCCCCGGGCGCCGCCATCGGTATTGATCGTGATCGCAGCCATGCCTAGGCCGCCGCTCCTGCCTGCGGCTCGGCTGCAGCCGGGACCGTCTCGATCTCGTGCGCCTGGTGCTCGAGCACGCGGTAGGCGTGCGCCATCGCGAACCACGTGAGCGGGATCGTCACGAGCGTGCCCACGATGAGGCAGACGAATCCGAGGATATTGATGAGGCACAGCAGGATGAAAAGGCCGAGCAGCTGCCACTTATGCCCCTTCGTGATCCGCCAGCTCTCCTTCATCGCATCGAGGTAGCCGATCCCGCGATCCATGACCAGGTATTGCACGAAGGAAAGCCCGAGCGAGAGGATGATGCCCGGCACGATGAGCAGGATGAAGCCGATGATGACGACGATCGCGAGCATGATCTCCGTCAGGAGGAATTTCCAGAACGGATGCGGCGCCCATGCATCCTTCCAGCCGGCTTCGTGCGCATTCTCGTGCACTGCGAGCGCGAACGTGATCAGCCCCATGCTGATATAGATGCCGACGATCGTCATGACGATCCCGATGATCCCCGCGAGCGCCGCCACGACTGACGAGGCGTCCTGCGGCGCACGCACGAGATTATTGATAATGGCAGGCAGCCACACCAGGACGAACGTCACCGCGACGAAGAGCCCGGGCCGTTCCTTGAACCGGTTCCAGCCGAACGCGATGCACTCCTTTACCGAGAATGTATTGCTCATATGGAAACGATGGTAGCACGGCAGGGTGCCCCGGGCGAGACGATATCCACGAGCCGCAATCGGAGCTCAACAGAGCCGCGAAAGACGGATCGCTCGAGTTCTCCGAGGATGGTGGCGACTCCCCCTGCGGATGGGGCGAGCGAGAACTCCGCAGGCTTCGCGAAGAACTTCACCGCCTTCCTGCGCGCGCCGTCCTGCTCGAGCGTGAGCTCGAGGTGCTCATGCGCCTTCCCGAATTGCCGTATGGCAGCGATCGTGACATTCGAGAACGCGAGCAGCGGCTTCTCATTGCCGATGCCGAACGGCGCGAATTGCGCGAGCGCGTCATAGAACGCCTGCCCTACGCGCGCAAGCGGCACCGCGTACGCCGTCATCGCCCGGGAGAGCTCCTCGCGCGGCAACGCGGCAACGCGCCGTGCGAACTCCTCCTCGAGCGTATGGATCGCATCGTGCGGCACCGAGAAGCCGCCGGCTGCGTGGTGGCCGCCGTACTCCGTGAGGATGTCGTCCGCCGCGCGGAAGAGCTCGACCACCGAGATGCTGCCATCCGACCGGCACGACCCCTTGATGTTCCCTGCGCCGTCACGCCCCCAGACACACACGACGCCGCCCGCGGTCTCCAAGGCGCCGTTGGCGGCAAGCCCGAGGAGCGCCGGCTTCCACTCCGGGTCGCCGAGGACCGTCACCGCGCCGTGCATCTCGCGTTCGCGCAGGCGCTTATTGATCTCGCGCGTCATCGCCGCGACGACGCCTTTGCGCTTCTTATTGAGCCCCTCGAGCTGCTTCGCGAGACCGGCCGCCTCGCCCGGATGCCGCGTCGCGAGGAGCCGCAGCGCAAGCTCGGGCTCATCCATGCGCGAGGCGGCATTGATGCGCGGCCCGATGAGGAAGCCGATGTCGTCTTCGGTGAGCTCGCGCTGGTCGGCAGAGAGCTCTCGCATCAAGGCGCCGATGCCGGGCCGCGGGGTCTTCCGAAGCACCATGAGGCCGTAGCGCGCGAGCACGCGGTTCTCGCCCACGAGCGGCACCATGTCGGCGATCGTCGCGATGCCGACGAGGTCCAGCAGCCATTTCTCCCAGCCCTCGTTCACGGATGCGAATGCAGAGAGGCCGCGCTCCTTCCCTTTCGCAAGGATGGCGCACGCGAGCTTCCAAGCGGTCGCGGCGCCGCAGAGGTTCGGGTCGGGGTAGGGCGCGAACTTCGGATTAAGGATCGCGAGCGCCGCAGGGAGCTCCGCAGGCGGCTCGTGGTGGTCGGTGACGATGACGTCGATGCCGAGCGCGCGGGCGTGCGCGACGGGCTCGATCGCGGTCGTGCCGAGGTCGACCGTGATCACCAGTGAGACGCCGCGCTCCTTCAGCGTGTCGAGTGCCGGGATATGCAGGCCGTAGCCTTCGTGATGGCGGTGCGGGATGTACGATTCGACTGCATCGTACTCGAGCCGCTGGAACAGCTGCAGCAGCACTGCCGCGCCCGGCACGCCGTCGCAATCGAAATCGGCGTAGACGGCGATGCGCTCGCCCTTCTCCATCGCGGCGAGCACACGCTCGACTGCCGCCTCCATGCCGCGCATGAGGAACGGGTCGTGCAGCTCGTCATCGTAGGACGGATTGAGGAATCGCTCGATCGCTTCCTCCGACTCGAGCCCTCGCGCCTTGAGGAGTTCCCTGATCAGGGGGTCGCGCGCAGGAGCTGCCGTACTCATACGGCGGATTGTAGCACTCGCGGCAGGCAGGCTATACTGGACGCATGCCTGAGTGCCTGTTCTGCAAGATCGCGAAGGGCGAGCTTCCTTCGTTCACGATCTACGAGGACGAGCGGACGCTCGCCTTCCTCGATATCAACCCGGTGAACCCGGGCCATACCCTCGTGATCCCGAAAGCGCACGCGACGAACATCTTCGATATCAGCGCCGATGACTGGGCTGCTGTCTGCGAGACGGTGCGCGCGATCGCAGGCCCGATCGAGCGCGCGCTCGGCGCGTCCGGCGTCAACCTCATGATGAATAACCGCGAGACGGCCGGCCAGGTGATCGATCATCCGCACGTGCACATCATCCCCCGGCAGAAAGGCGACGGTCTCCATCTCTGGCCGCAGCATCAGTACGCGGACGGCGAAGCGGCGTCCGTGCAAGCGAACATCCTGCACGAGGTGCAGAAAACGGCGTAGCCTCGTGCTTATCGCAGCGCGTCGATTCCGGGGAGCGTCCCGTTGAGGAGATATTCCAGCATCGCGCCGCCGCCCGTCGAGACGAACGTGAACCTGTCCATGAGGCCGGCGTGCGCGATCGCCGTCACCGTGTCGCCGCCGCCAACCACCGAGTGGCCGCTCGAATCGGCTATAAGCTTCGCGAGTTCGATCGAGAAGTGCTCGTACCCTTTCTCGTAGATGCCTGTCGGGCCGTTCCAAAGGATCATCTTCGCCCCGCCGATCAGGGGTTTCAGCTCCTCGAGCGTCTGCGGGCCCATGTCCATCACCATATCATCGGCGCCGATCGCGTCGGCAGCCGCAATCGCAGCCGATCCGTCGGCATGCGTGAGCGAGACGTCTGCCGGCGCGATGAGCTTCGGATTCCCGAGCACGTCCGCCGAGGGAACGCCGTCGGAGATCTTCGAGCGGCCCACCTCGAGACCGCGTGCCTTGAAGATATCGTTGGCCAAGGCACCGCCCACGAACACATGGTCGTACGAGCCGAGAAGCTTCCTGATCAGCGGCTCTTTCGTCTCGAACTTGGCGCCTGCGAGGATGCACAGCGAAGGCGCCTGCGGCGCGAGCGCCTCGGCAAGGTGCGCGACTTCTGCCGCAACCTCGATCCCGGCCGCTGCCGGCAGGAGCTTCGGGAGCTGCACGATCGAGGCGTGCTCGCGATGACATACGGAAAAAGCGTCGTTCACGTAGAGGTCTCCGTACGCGGCGAGCTTCTGCGCGAAGGCAGGGTCGTTCCCGGTCTCGCCCTGGTGCTGCCGCAGGTTCTCGAGGACGACGATATCGCCGTCGTTCATGATGTCGAGCTGCTGGCGCACCGTCTCGTCGAGGAGACTCGGCACGAACGTGAGCGGAATGAGCCCATTGAGCGCCGCGGCGACCGGCGCGAGGGATTCGTTGGGGTCGCGGCCGATGTGCGAGATAACGATCACCTTCGCGCCGCGCTCCGAGAGGTAGCGCAGCGTCGGCACCGCCGACTGGACGCGGAAATCGCCGGCGACCTTGCCGTCAGCGACCGGCACATCGAGGCCGGCGCGCACGAGCACGCGCCTGCCTTTGAGCTCATCATCAGGGATATCAGTCAGTACGCGCATACGTTCAGGCAAGGCTCTTAAGGAGGGTCGCGAAGCGCACCGGGTCCACGGAGACGTGGCCCACGAGGAGGCCCTGCACCTCGCCTTCCGTCATCATCTCGCGCGCGGTCTGCTCGGTGATGGAGCCGCCGTAGAGGATGGGCACGCTCAGGGCCGCCTTGCCGAAGCGCTCGGAGAGCACCTTGCGGATATAGAGCGAGGTCTCATGCATGAGGTTCGGCGACATGGGCTTCTCGCCGCCGATAGCCCATACCGGCTCGTATGCGATCGAGACTGCCTTCAGCTTGCTCGCGGGAACATCGGCAAGCCCGGTCATCAGCTGCGCGCTGAAGCCCGCGAGGTACTCGCCCTCGCTATCGCGGTGCTTCTCGCCGACGCAGAGGATGGGCTTGAGGCCTGCCGCGAGCGCAGCAGCGACCTTCTTGCGCGTGTCTTCGTCCGTCTCCCCCATCGCGCGGCGCTCCGAGTGGCCGATGAGCGTATAGGCGGCGCCGACATCCTTCGCCTGCCACGCAGACGTCTCGCCGGTGAATGCCCCGACTTTCTCGAAGTGGATATCCTGCGCCGCGAAAGCGACCTTGGCGCTCTTAGGGCCCTTCGCCGCCTCGGCGAGGAAGATCGAGGGCGCCGCGATGATGACCGAGAGCCCGCGGATGGTCCTTGCTGCCTTCTTCGTCGCCGAGACCAGCACCCTCGCGCCGGCCTTCGTCTGCGGGTGCATCTTCCAGTTCGCGACGATCGTGACTGCCATGATAGTGCGATTGTAGCACATCAGGAACGCCGCTGCGGGAGGCGGCGATTCCCGCCTACCGCACGTCCTCCTTCCAGACGACGAACGCGGAATCCTGGCTTGCGGCCGGCGTGAACGGCGGCGGATCGTTCGCGAGCGCGCGATCGTAGGCGTTGACGCGCGTATCGTATCCTGACCAGCCGGTCTCGGTGCACTGCCCCCACCAGTTACAGGATTCATAGCTCCACTTGGTCCCTACGCGCTGGTTGCTGACGATCGAGCCGGTCATCGTGAGCGTCCCCTGGTGGTCGCCCGTGCCGTAGCTATCGCGGCCGAAGTAGCCGGTCTGCGCGACGAAGATGCCGCGGACGGTCATGTCGTACGGCGACCCGTACGGCACGCGGATGTCGCCTTCCGCGATCGCCGTGAGGCCGACCGTACCGTCATCTTTCGTATAGTCGATATCGTCCGAGAGCAGGATCTCCGGCGCGTAGCTGCCGGGGTCGTCGGCGATGAGCGTGACCTTGCTCGCGATCGTTCCTTCGATCCACGCCTTATCCTCGACGAAGATGACCGGGCAGCCCGCGGGGATGCTGTACGTACCGAGCCAGGTCTGGTTCCTGATCGTATCGTAGTCGCGCTTGGAATTCCCGGTGATATCCGTCGCCGAGATGTAGGCCGTGCGCGTCACCTTATAGACATCGACCGTGTTGTCGCTATTGAAAACGAGATGGTAGCCCTCCTGATCCCCGCCGCCGACCGAGGGGAAGTAGAGCCCCTGTGCCTGGGCGAGCGACTTCAGCGTGGGGAAATCCGTCGCGATGCCGGTGAAGTCGATCTGCGGCACCGGGTACTGCCAGTACTTCGATCCGCTGCCAGTGCCGAACACGCCGGGCTCTTCGGTGCTGCTATCGCACCCGAAAGCGCTCGTGCAGGTCCAGCTGGCGACGGAGCTCTCGACCGTCGAATTGTTCGTGCCATCCATGCGGATGCCGCCGTTGGCGTGGTACGGCCCGGTGATCCGGCGGTCGTCGCCTGCCCAGACGCTGTCATTGATGATGTAGGCGTACTCGGCTACGGACGGCTTCGCGTAGCGCGCCTCGACCGTGCGGGTGAACGTGGGATCGTCCGCGGACGTTCCCTTCGAGACGATATCGACGGATTGCAGCACGCCGCAGGAGAGATTCCCGCTGATCGTGAGCGCATAGTTCCCGATAGTGCCGCCGTCCGCGTCCTTCGCGTCGTGCACGTACGGCCCAGCCCCGCCGGTCCCGTCCGTGAGGTCGCCCGGGTCGTGCGCGAGGAACCAGCGGTAGTACTCGAGCCCGCTCTCGGCGATCTGGAACGCCTCTTCGCGCACGTACGTCGCGCGCGTGACCTTCGATTCCACGAAGACGTATCCCGCGATGCCGGAAAGGAGGAGCATGAAGATCCCCATGAAGACGAGGACGAGGATCACCGTGATGCCCGATCGCTGCGTGCGCCGTCCGTGCATAGCCATAGCGTACCGCATCATCGCGCGACCAGGTTGCGCAGCGCTGCGCTGCTCTCGAGCGTGAGGTCGTGCGGCGCACGCGACGGGTTCACGTTCACCACGAGGTCGATCACTACGTAGCGCACATCCGTCGTCTTGCTGTAATCGGTGATCACGTTGCCATTCTTATCGTAGTAGGTGAAGACGTTCACGCCCTGCGCGGCATTGCGCACGTTATCGGAGACCGTGCTGGTCGCAGCTGTGCCCGCGTACGCGAGCGGATCGCCCGAAGGAGAGAGGACGCCGCGCACGAAGTTCGTGCCGTCGAGCGTATAGGTCACCTCCTCGACGTACGGATCGTCATTCACGTCGCTGTAGAAGGAGAAGGAATCCGGCGCGATCGAAACGATCGGGTATGCGCCGTCGCTACCGTACTGCGCTTCGCGGATCTCCTTGACGGTGGCGGTGATACCGGCACGGGCGCTCTCGACTGCCGCGCCCTGTTCGAGCGTATAGGCGTTGGCGCGGTAGAAGCTGATGAGCGTCTCCGTGATGGCGACCATCGCCATCGTGAAGATCGCGACCCAGACGATCGCTTCGATGAACGTCATGCCCCGTCTTCTCCATCCTGCGTTTCTCGTCATAGCATGCGTGGTCATTGGCTGAGTACGATCGAGAGGCGCGAGCCGCTGCCGACCGTGATGCCGCTCTCCGTATACTGCTGGTACCCGCTCGCGGCCGCAACGATCCCGTACGCGCTTCCCGCAGGAATCCCCGGGAAGAACGCCTGGCCGCAGCTATCCGTCGTCGCCGTCCATTGCGAAGCGCCCTGCGTGAGCGTGAGCGCGACGCCCGGCAGGAGCACGCCGCTGCTCCCGCGCACATCCACGAGGAGCGAGTCCGCCGTATGGTCCGCAAGGTAGACCGCAGCATCGAGCGCGGCTCCCGGCGTAAGCGCGAACGGCGTCGGCGGGCAGGATTCCGCGACGTCGTACGTGCCAGTCGCCGTAACCGCGAGGTCGTACGTATCGAACTCCATCTGATCGAGCTCGTCGGTCCCGGCGGCATCGGTCGCGGCCGAACGGCTGTACTTGGCCACGGCCGCGCCATCCGCATCGAGGCCGATCGTCTTTTCGCCGGTGAGCGTATAGCCGATATCCGGCAGCGGGTCCGGCCCTTCCTCGTACGCGATCTGCCAATGCGTGAGCGAGGGCGATGTCGTCGTGCTGCCGGTGAAATCCGCGGCGAGCGCGAGCGAGGGGTACGTGCTCGTCGCGATGCCGGAGAGGTCGATCGGCGAGGCTGCGAAGCCGGAGACATTCCCGGGCAGCACGGAGTCCGGCACGAGCGTCGAGCCGGCGTACAGGTGGTAGCGGATCGCAGTGCCGGCGGGCTGCGTATCCTCCCACGATGCGCTCGTCCAGCCGGCAAGGTGCGCAGGCGCGACGGCCTTGGCAGTGAGCGATCCCGCCGCCGTGCCGGACGCGAGCGTGACGACGCCATCCCCGATCGCCATACCGCTCGAGGTGGCGACGCCGGAATCATCGGCGAACGAATCCTCCCAGCTCTCCGCGGCTATCTGCTTGTATGTATGGATCGTCAGCGTGCCGGTACGGTCGATGACGAACGTCGCGCTCGTGGTCTTCCCTTGCGCGACCGTCAGCGCCCCCGGACTCGGGTTCGGCAATGCGGCGGATGCCGCATAGGTCTGCGCCGAGCTGTAACCATCCTTCGCGACCGTGATATCGTACCCGCTCGATGCCGGCGCGCCGGGCAGCTCGACCTCCCCATCCGCATCGCTCGCCGCAACGAGGTCGATCGCGGGAGTCGTGCTTGCGTTCACGATATGCACCGAGGCGCCGGGAAGCGGGGTCGAGGAGGCATCGGTGATGACGATCTCGAGCGTGCCGCCGGGCACTGTGGATTCCATGCCCGGCGGCGCGAAGAGCGAGGTGAGCGTCATCGAGCGGGCGCGCCCGTGATCATCCCATGAGACGGTCACCTCGGCCTGCTTCGCATCCTCAGTGATGCCGTTCTCATCGGCAGCGCCGGTCCCGTCCTGCGGCAGGTCCACGTAGCGGATGAAGGCATGGCGCAGGTAGGTGACGCCATTGAGCTCGATCGTCTCGTCCTGCGGCACGTTCCCTGCAGGGATACCGCCTTCCGTGCCGACAGAAAGATACGCGAGGCTGCGCAGGTACTCCATGCGATCGTTCGCGAGAGCGAGGGCTCCGATGCGCGCCTTCGCGTTCGTCACGACATCAATGGAGATGACGAACACTTCCGAGATGCCGGCAAAGACCACGAGCATGAGCGCGATCCCGATCAGCGTGTCGATGAGCGTGACGCCGCGCGCACGGGCAGAGCGTTGCATGCGCCTATTGTACCGGACTCCGGCGAAGGCTTGCGGCGCGTGCGGCCGCTATGGTACGCTCGCGCCGGTTAGCACTACCACAGGAGAAGCTTCATGCGCTATCGGACCACGGTCGCAGAGGTGCACACGCGCCCGAGCGGGATCGCGTTCGCGTGCTTCGCAGATGGCGGCGGCTTCCGCGTGCCGCCGAAGGCGGGCGCGGACGTGCGCCCGGGCGATCTCGTGCAGATCGAGCCGATGCCGGGCGATGCCTCGCGCGTACTCGTGCGGGCCTCGCGCGACGGATGCGAGATCCTCGCGCATCCGCTCCTTATCGGCCCGACCACAGCCGGGCACCACGAGCTCCGGCTCGCCTGAAACAAACGACCCCTCGCATTCGCGAGGGGCCCTTTCTTTGCGCCGCACAGGCTAGATCGCGCTCGAGAGCGAGTAGATCGGGCTGATCATGGCCACCGCGAAGAAGCCGACGGCGCTGCCGATGATGAGCATGAGGAACGGCTCGATGATGGTCGACATGTCTTTCGTCGTCGTCGAGACACTCTCCTCGTAGATCTCCGCGAGCCGCGTCAGCATCTCCGAGAGCTGACCCGTCTCGACGCCGACCGAGAGCATCTCGCCGACGAGCGGCGGATAGAGGTTCTCATGGCGCATGAAGACAGCGGGCAGCTGATCGCCCTTGGCGACAGCCTCATGCGCCTCGCGCAAGACATCCTGGAAGAGCGGGTTCTGCACGACCTCCGTCGTGATCTCGAGGGCCGCCAGCATGTCCACGCTCGAGTGCAGGAGGCTCCCGAGCGTGCGGGCGGTGCGCGCCGCGTTCACCTCCTTCACGACCGGACCGATGAGCGGCATGTGCACGGCGACCTGGGCCGAGAGCCGCTTGCCGATCGTCGTGCGCAGGCCCGCCATGAACCCGACGATGACGATGATCGCGATGGCGAGCGCGAGCAGCGTGTTCTCCACGAGGAAATCAGAGAGATTGATGACGAACTGCGTCGTCGCAGGCAGCTGAGCGCCGAGCTCCTTGAAGGTCTCGGCCAATGTCGGCACCACGGTCGTGAGGAGCACAGCACCGATGCCGATGATCGCCACGATGATGATGGTGGGATAGATCATCGCGCTCCGCACCTTCTTCTTGAGCGTATACGACTCGTTCATCTGATCGCTGATGGTGACGAGCGAGCCGGGCAGGTTGCCGCTCTCCTCGCCCGCCTTCACCATCGCGATGAAGATGCGCGAGAAGACGTGCGGGTACTGCGCGAGCGCGTCATGGAACGAGGTGCCGCGGCGCACTTCGCTGCCGATCTGCGCGAGCACGCTCGCGAACTTCGCCTGCCTGGTCTGCCGCTCGATCACTGAGAGCGCGCGGGAGAGCGCGAGGCCTGCCTTCAGCATCGCCGCGAGATTGCGCGCGAAGAGGATCTTCTCCCGCTCGGGAACGGTGGCGATCTTCGCGTTCCAGTACGCGAAGGAGAGCTTCTTGCTCGTGCTGTCCTCTTCCACCGAGACGACCTTCCCGCCCTCGCGGCGGATCATCTCATAGAGCGCGAAGCGATCCGGCGCTTCCGCTGCGCCGGTGTAGGTCTCCCCGCCCATCTTCTGCGCCGTGTAGCGGTACTGCGTCATTCCTTACCAGTATACGCGTACGCTGTGCGAGCGAGACGCACGGCGTGTGGATGCGGATGGGATGGGATGATTGGCGAGAGAGGATCAGCAAGCGCCTACTGCTACTCGCTGATGACACGAAGCACTTCCTCGATCGTCGTGATCCCCTGTGCTGCCTTGAAGATGCCGTCCTCGCCCATGGTGAGCATGCCATGCTGCTTGGCCGTCGCCGCGATGTCATCGGACGTCGCGCCGCCGGTGATCTGCGTCTTGATGTCTTCCGTCACGTTCAGCACCTCGTAGATGCCTTCGCGGCCGGAATAGCCGTCCGGGCACTTGCCGTTCTCGGCCGGGCCGAAGAAGGGCACGTTCTTCCAGGTCGTTTCCTTGCCCACGACCTTCTCTTCCTTGAGGGCATTGAGGACGACGCCGAGATCGAACGCCTCTTCGAGGCGGCTCGTCTCATCGCGCGTGAGCGGGCGCTCCGCCTTGTCATCGCAGAGCTTGCGCACGAGACGCTGGCCGATGATCACCCGCAAGGTCGAGGCGAGGAGGAACGGCTCGATGCCCATGTCGATCAGGCGCGGGATGGCGCCAGCGGCGCTATTGGTATGGAGCGTGGAGAGCACGAGGTGGCCGGTGAGCGCGGCATTGATGGCGAGCGCGGCCGTCTCGCCGTCGCGGATCTCGCCCACCATGATGATGTCCGGGTCCTGGCGCACCAGGCTGCGCAGGCCGGAAGCGAATGTGAAGCCGATATCCGGCTGGACCTGCGTCTGATTGATGCGCTGCATCTGGTACTCGATCGGGTCTTCCACCGTGGAGATGTTCACATCCGGCGTATTCAGGAGGTCGAGCAGCGTGTAGAGCGTGGTGGACTTTCCGGCGCCTGTCGGGCCGGTGGTGAGGATGAGGCCCGTCGTGCGGCGCATCGCGTCGTGGATCTGCTCGAGCGCGTCGCCATGGAAGCCAAGCTTCTCGAGCGTGAAGCCGCTCTGCCGCTCGCGCAGGATGCGGATCACGATCTTCTCGCCGTAGTAAGTGGGCAGGATCGAAACGCGGAATGAGACACGCTCCCCCGCCTCCTCGATCGCGAAGCGGCCATCCTGCGGGAGACGCTTCTCGTCGAGACGCAGGTTCGTGAGGACCTTGATGCGCGCCACGATGCCGGCGTGCGCCGTCTTCGGCAGGATCATCGCATCATGCAGGAGCCCGTCGATGCGGTAGCGGATGATCAGTGTCTCCTCCTGCGGCTCGATATGGATATCCGATGCATTCTGCGCGATCGCATGGCGCAGCAGCGTATCCACCACGCGCACGGCCGGCAGGCCTTCTGCGAGCTTGCGCGGATCCTCCTCGCCGTCCGGCATCTGCGCCATCGCCTCCGTCTCCTTGCGGATGACCTCGCCGAGATTGTCCTTGAGCGATTGCTGGTAGAGCTTGAGCGCGTACTTGATGGAGGCCACATCCGTGAGGCGCGGCTGTATCTTGAGGTGCGTCTTCTTCTTGATGAAATCGATGGCCTCGAGGTCGTCCGTATTGAGCATCGCCACCTGCAGGTCGTCGCCGTCCTGCTTGTACGAGATGATGTTGTTGCGCCGCGCGACCGGCTCGGGGATGAGAGAGAGCGTGTCGTAATCGATCTTCGTGCCCGCGAGGTTCACGAACGGGATGCCGAGGATGTACGCCTGCGTGCGGCGCAGCTCGTCCTCGCCGATGACGCCGGCCGAGACTAGCTCCTCGCCGATCGAGTTGCCGTTCTCCTTCGCCTTCCTGCCCGCATCCTCGAACGCCTGCTTCGAGACGAGGCCTGCATCGAGGAGGAATTCCTTGAGGTGCGTGTCGCTGATGTACATAGATGAAGCCGCTGCGCCGCGTTGCCCTCATTATACGATACGCGCCGCACGCGCCGCCGATTGTGCACCTGCGCGAGCGATGCTATAACGGCCGCAGCATACATGGAGGTATCTGATGTACCGACCCCGCGCGTTCGTCCCGGTTCGCAGCTGGTACGCACGCCATAAGCTCCCGGCCCTCTTCGGCAACTGCGTCCTCGTGATGCTCTCGCCGCTCCTGGTCGCCATAGCCGGCCCGCACGTGCTCTCCGCCTTCGTTCTGGTGGGCACGATCATGATCTTCACGAGCAGGATCCGGCTGAGCAATGGGCGCCTCAGCCCAGCCAGCGAACCCGCAAGAACTGCAGCTTTCACGATATGGATCCTGGTCGGGCTCGGCTATTACCTGTTCGGAGTGGGTATCATGCTGCAATTCTCCGGCCGGGAGTTCAGCGAACTTGGAATGATCGCCATCCTGCTGGGTTTCGGCTGCATCGGCTGCCTGCCGGAGCAGCTCGCGAAGCTTTCTTCGCGCAATGCATCCGAAACCGCTCCCCGGCAGGAAAAACCCTAGCGAACAGTTCTTCAAGCTAGCACCCGACTCTCACGAGCCGGGTGTTTCTTATTCAGCTCCGGTGCGATGCTTCAGTCCGGTGTAATAGCTGGAAAAGGGCCACTAAGATACAGCTGACAAATAAATACGTGCCGGCAATCCAGAGAAATTGAATATATGCTGGTGGATTAAAAAAATTCCACATCGGTATTGATTTCAGTTTTATGTCACTCACTATAATCCTGACAAAAAGATAGCAAGCAAGAGGCACATACCAAATTGCGAATTTCCACCACCAAGAAAACGCTCCCGGAACCAGCGCAAGCGCAATGAATGCGACCGCCAAGGCACCCATCCCGTACACGAGAGCGGGTCCGATGAGGTCCATTCCGAGTAACCCGACGCACGCAATGGCTGCGGAAATGACTGCAAGCAATATAAAGATTACTTTAGGGTCCCTCTTCAACATGTTCTCATTGTACTGTGCTTTTTAGCTCTTCAAGCAAATTATGCAGCTTCAGCGCATCTGAATTCGAATGAGTTCGAAACCGTTACTGGCAGGAAAAACACTAGTGCCCGCTCTTCAAGCCAACACCCGGCTCTCACGAGCCGGGTGTTTCTTATTTGTTTTGTATGACCTGAAATATCTTCAAACAAAAACCGCACCCATGAGCCGGAGTTATTTACATCCAAAAGTTAATCTGAAAATTGCCAGTTAATAAAAATGGAAGTAGAACAATCCATCCGAACCCTTGCATGAAAGCTCCGCCACTGATTACAGATGCAATCCCCGTAAAGAACGCAGCTGCAAGATAACCAAAGATAAAGGCGAAAATTGCCACTAGAGCCTGGAAAAATAGTATCAGCGGAAATGCCAGGCGCAGTCCTTTAATGGGTCGTGAGACATAAGATAATGAGACTACAGTAGATAGAATGGAAAAAAGGAGTGGAAAAATAAACCACAATATCCCGAGGCTCCATTCATATCCCAAATACGCCAATACTTCCAATATTGTCAGAACCGCAATCGGGGTTGCCCAAATCCATCTAAGTGACGGAGAGATTCCTCTTTTTTTCCCAGGAACCCCCAGGAATACAATCCAAGGAATAAATTGCGCGCAAAAAAGAACGAAATAAAACAGGAGGTCATTAAATGGAGCATTCATGGTCCTTATTGTACTGCGTTCGTAAGATCTTCAAGCAAGTTATGCAGCTTCTTCTGCGCATCTAGGCGCGAACCGCTCCTGGCAGGAAAAACACTAGTGCCCGCTCTTCAAGCCAATATCCGACTCTCACGACCGGGTGTGTTCTTATTCAGCTCCATGCTGGGTTTTCGCCACAGCCAGGCTGCGATAATGATGATGAGCGAAATGACGACGTAGAGCCCGCTGAATAGAAGGTACATCTCATCCGGCGAAGGCTCGAGACTGAAAATCGCATCGGACGGCCTAACCCCAATGAGGATGAATCCATCAAGCGGTACGAACCAGATTGCGAATTTCCACCACCAGGAGAATGCCTTGGGAACGAGCAGGAGAGCGAAGAAGACTATTGCGAGAGCTGACATGCCATAAATAAGAGCATTCCCGATGTACCAATAGAAGTTGTCACAGTAAATATCAAAGATATTTCTTGCTAGGTCATCATGACATAAACCAAACGCACTTGCGTGAGCAAAAATATACCCCAGAGCAATCATCGCTATCGAGATTCCGAGCGATAAAAGAAGAAATGGATTTGATTTGCTCATATAAGTTATCGTATCGCGTCCATAAGATCGCCAAGCAATATATCCAGCTTCTTTTCATCAGACGATGTCAGGATGCTTCGGCGCGCATACTGCTCAATCACCTGCTTCAGCACGTCGGTGGAGATGCGAATCGCACTGACCTCCGTGCGGTGCATTGTCGTATCGAATAATGTTCCCAGGAAATCTCCATCCGGCACATCGAATTGAATGGGTGCGATGTTGAAGAAACTGCCGAGCGAAATCGTGCTAGCGCGTCGCTTCTGTTGGCTTTGCTGCTTTGCGGCTTTCGCATCATCCTTCTCAAGCCTCGTCACGAGCTTTCCCAGCTTCTTTGCCTGCCTGTATAGATCCTTCTCGTACCGCTTGGCGATATCGAGCGATTGTATTGCCGCTTCGAGTTCCGAGACAATCTGGTCTGGCGCCTGAGAGCTTCCATCAGGTGCGACAGTCGCATCTGGCACCCCGTCCCCATTCTGATCGAGCGAGATATCTGGCGTCGTCGTTGTCGCCGTGATCGTGAATGTCGCCTTCGTCGTAGTCGAGACCGGAACATCCGAATAGGTCGCGAGTGTGGTCGTCGTGCCGTTCGCCATCTCCTGCAATTCGATAGTTGCAGGGCCGGTCGCCATGCCGGCGAGCGAGAAGGTGTAGGTGTTCCCTTCGGGGACAATGAGGTACTTGCCGTCGCCATACGTGAGGTATCGGCTTCCTGGTATCCCGTTCGTGATGAGGCGCATATCCGTATCCGGATCCTGCCCAGGAGTCAGGCCTGTATAGTTGCCCGAAGCATCGGTTGCGCTGAGCGAGAGCGGAGAGTGCACGCTCGCCAGGAGCTCCTTCGGCAGGCTGGAGAGATCCGGTTTCGTAGCCGTGAAATACTGATTCAGGACGATCGGCAGCTTCTGGATGATCGTATCGAGCTCGACAAGGACCGGTGCGGATGCCGGGAGTAATGCATGCCCACTCGAATGGTCAGTCAAGGCATGATATTCGTTTAGATTGAAATAGTAGCTGCTCGTAGAGCTCGTCTCGGTCGATACTGCGCTCGGAGCCATGACCGTATCATCCCCTTCCAGACTCAGCATTGGACGGTAATCGAGCCTCCCTTGATCTTGCGTATACAGGATTCCTTGGATTGTCGGATTCCCCCACCCGGCAATCTGGATGACATGCGTCGTACTTGCGAACGAAAAATCATCGAACGCAGCATGGTATGCCTGCGCAGTTTGCAGCTGACTGGCATCAAGCACTGCCGGGTCCTGCGTATCGTCCGCAGAAGGCCTTGCCCGATCCGGACCGTTCCCGGTCAGGAAATCATCCAATTCCTGCAGCGTACTTAGTGCGGAGCCCCATGTCTCACGCCAGCTCTGGGTCTGTGGCGCGGAGGCATCGAATTCGACAGGTTGATATGCCACGTCCTGAAGATAGTTAGCGGAGGGAAGGAGAATATAGGCCATAGGCAAGTACATGCCGAGAGCTCGTCCTTGTGTTTTTGTTGTGAGGCTTCCGATATTAATACTAGTACCAGGAATCTGAATGGGTAGATTGGCCCTCTCTCCGTGCAACATCTCACCAACTGTTTGGGGTGTCCCCTCCTGTGGCGATGCAATCATCACGTAATTATCAATAAGACCACCTTCATCCTTATCCATCAGCGCCTTAATGAGCGCCTTGCCGACAAGACCACCGTATGAGTGCGCGACCAGCGTCACTTTGCCAGTCGGCGAATCAGCAGCAAGTTGCTCGACCTCAGATGTCAGGCTCACCGGCCCGCTCGTTGCCATCACGTCATGCGATACGATGTACTCGGGAGAGAATCGCCAATCATACGGCAGCGGCTTCCATTCCCTGATCGTCCCGCTCGTCACGAGATTATTCATATGATCAGTGAAGCCCTGGTAGATATCAGGTGCCGTATCGATACCCGGTATATTCCAAAAGCCGATATCAGCCTGATTCACGATTCCTGCGACCTGGATATCAGCTCGTGTCGGCGTACCATCCGGATTGAATGAGAGCGCGGCCAAATCGTCGACTGAGTGACGGAGCTGCGGCGGCCAGACGGTCTGATCCCCCTCCTTGAGAACGCTTCCCTCGATGCCCGGCAGGAATGCCACATTCGAGCAGCACTCGTGATACTTCTTATACGTGAACGTCAGCAGGGCGTACTTGAGGGGCGGCGTGCCCGTCGCACCGCCGGATGCGAACCATTCGGGAATGCCAGCACCCGAAAGCGGGCCATCCTTCGGGTCTCGTTCATCGACCATCACCGTATAATTCCCGTCCGGCGTCGTGGAACCGAACGACCCGAAGAACGTATTGCCGGATGGCGTTGCTTCACGATCAGGCTGCCCGGATGGGAGGATATTTATCTCCTGATCATAATAGTTTTCCTCGAGCGCAGGCGCACCTGCCAGGTTCCCGAACGTACCATGGAACAGATAGATATCAGCATCATTCCCGCCGCTTACAGCACCCGGCCAATCAGTCACTACGTCCCATGGATTCCCGGTCGCATAGGCGCTCGCCGGACGCGGCGTAAGATCATCCAGGTATACCGTATCGCTCGGATGAATCGTCAATCCTTCATACCTCACGCTCGAAATGCCATCAGCGATCAATTCCGGCGAGCTTGTCGCGACGTAATGGAACGTCAGGAACGAGTAATCGACCGGCGGCGTACTAGTCGCGCCGCCGGATGCGAACCACTCGATCGCAGACTTCCAGTCATGCGCCGAGCTGGTCGCCAGCTTGGCTTGCATGACGGTATAGGTCGCAGACGGCGCATTGAGCGCACCGAGCTCGGGAAACGGTGCATGGAATGCCTGGACCGAGTCTCCCGCCGGCCATCCGTACCCGCCATTGTCGTAATAGTAGTAGTTCACATCAGGAGAGAGTGCCCCGCCAGCCACATCCCCGAATGTCCCGAGGAAGACTGCCGTCGCTCCCTGCCCATCCGGCACGGCATAGGGCCAATCGCTATACGCCTGCCAGACAGGGCTCAGGGATGAGAATGAATCTCTCGTAACCGTATCGCCATCATGGATGACCGCCCCGCCGCCCGTGAACAGGTGATCAATCGCATGGATATCGGCTGCGTGCACAAGCAGCGGCGTAAGGGAAAAGACGAGGGCGGCACATACGGCCGCCAGAAAACACGCGTATTCATCGCGCATGGCGTGCATGCGGAACGCGGTGTCACTCATAGGGGCAGTATGAACTCCTCATCTTGAGGGTCAACCGCACGGTGGGGAAAATTCGATGGCAGGAAAAAGTAATATCCATTTTAATGGATATTACTTTTTCCTCCCGGACTCTTCCCTATTGCCCGTCCGACTGTCCGCTCGACGAGACCAATCCGCAGCAGATGCCCGACGAACCCAGGAGATTGATGCTGCTGCAGACGCTCGCGGGCGCCACTTCGTAGCCAGCCTTGCCAGTGAGACTCTCGCATTCATTCAACGGGGTTGCGCCTGCTTCGGCGACCTGGAGATCAGTATAGAAATGCGGATCGGTGTAAGCCTGTTGCGTCACGGTCTGTTGCTGCTGTTGCTGCTGCGGCTCAACCTGGCTGCATGCGCTGCCGAAGGTGTTCGTGCAGATGTCCTGGCTCGCGGAGCACGTATACGTATCGTTCTCGATATCGCACCACAGCGGCGCGGTAATCTGCGAGGAGGCATCTACGGCCGGGAACGCGACATCGTACTGCCCGCAGCCCTGCGAGTACTTCGCGCTGCATGCGCTTTGCTGCGCGAAGCAGTCGAAGCCGCCGGCCTGATTGTCAGCGCACCAGTACCCTACCGGGAAATCAGTGACAAGCGCCGCGTGACCAGTGAGGCTGCCGTTGCCTTGGACCGTCACCGTGCTCGCCATGCCGCAGCATACCCCGCTGCCGGCAGTACTCGCGCCGCAGAGCGCCGGCGCGACGGGCTGCCAGCCCGGGCCGCGCGTGCTGCATTCGGTCTGCGTGACCCAGGCTTCATTCGTATAGCTATCGCTGAGCGAGTCTCCGGAGACACAGGTCGCGTCCGGCATGGCTGTCTCGCAGGCCGCCTGCTGGCTGAAGCAGCGATACTGCGTCGTGAGCACATTCCCGCCTGCCTGCGTCTTGCCATCCGGCGCGCAGTACTCGCCTGGCAGCGGAGCGGTCGTTTCCGAACCCTCGGAGTTGTATGGCACGCACGCATTCCCTGCGGCGCCGATGACGGATTCGCATGCAGCGAGCGTCGTGAAGCAGCGGTATGACGCGACGCCGCTGGCGTCGGTGCCCTGGTACGCGCAGATCTTTCCGCTTCCCGTAGGATCGTGGGTGAGCGTCCCGGTATCGGTCGCACCCGTCGTACCAGTCTGCGCGACTGCGGGTGCCGCGTCCTCGAAGAGGGAGAGGCTGGTGATCTGCGGATTGATCTGATTGAGGACGAGTATGGTCGAGAGCAGCATGAGGAGCCCGATGAGTGCGTTCTGGATGCGCTTGCGCGCATCCGATTTCTTATTGAACGCTTCCGCGGTCATGTACTGCCAGCCGCCGAAGGCGATCTCGATCACAGCCAGGAGCGCGCCGAGACTGATTGCGAAATTGAATGCCCAGCGGAGGAACTTCGGGAGGGTCTCGTTCGCCGTCAGCAGGGATGCGAACGGGGTGTTCGAGAGATCAGTAAGCGGCGTGAATGCGCCGGCGGCACTCCCTGCCGTCGCGCACCCAGCGGCCGTATCGATGCAATCTGCCTGCACGGCAGCATGGGCGGAAAGCGGCAACGCGACGGCTACGATGCACGCCGCGAGCGCGAACATGAGCAGGGGTGGGAAGAGTCGTGCGCGCATATCACTTCGCCGTGAGCCGGAGCACCCAGCCGGTGCCGCTTGCCGCATCGCGGAATGCCAAGTAGGTGCCATCCGGGCTCACCATCGGATCCAGTATATCAAGCGAGCGGTTCGCGGCATGCGGGTCGTATGCCTGCGAGACGGAGCCCGTCGCGGTATCGAAGCGCCAAATCGCATCGTCGAAGTGGACTTCGCCACGATACCACGCGTCTGGGAGCACGCTCCCCTGCGGGATCGCGTGCGGCACGGCGCAGTAGACGACAGACGGCGCGGCCGGGTCCCATGCGCACTTATCAGCGAACGTCGCGAACGGGAGCGTCTGCACCTTCCCATCCGATGCACGCACCGAAAGCGTGATCGCACCCGATCCGCCCACGGTGCTGTAGAGGATCGCGTGCGTCGTCGCATTCTCGCGCGCGGCGAGCCCTGGCAGGTTGGCGAGCACGAGGCTCGATGAGCCGTCCGTGCCGAGCTCGTATGCCGATCCGGTCACTCCTTCGGATGCAGCCTGCACGAGCAGAATACGATTCCCCGCCAACTGCGCGCGCCATTCTGCGAGGGGCGAGGTCCAGATCCGCTTCGCGTCGCTTCCGTCCGGTTTCGCGATCGTGCCTGCGTACTCCCCGTTATACGGGGCGATATAGAAGATCGAGCTGCTGGCGGCGACGAGATCGAGGATGCCGCGCGGGAGCATCGCGCCCTCGAGATCGCCCGGCCCGTTCGCTGCGAGCGCCTGCGCTTCCGTCGCGGAGAGCGAGCCGGTGGTGGTCGCCGCATTGATGGATCCGGAGAATGTCTCGATGCCTGCATTGTCCTCATAGCGCAGGACGGCCCCTTCCTCGCCGTACCATGCACCCTGCGCGATCCGCGGCATCAGCGTCTTCGTGCGCCGCGCGATGACGCTCGTGGCCGGATCGGCATCGAAGATGTTGCCGCTCGCCGCATCGAGGAAGCGAGCAACGGTGCTGGTCCCGTCCTTTGCGAAGGTGATGCTGGCAGCGGGCGCGGTCGCCACTTCCCAGAGCTGCGGAGCCGCTTTCGTCGCTCCGGCCGGCGTGCTCGTCGCGCTCGTGCCGCCGCCGAAGACGCTGGAGACCGCGGAAACGACGTTCTGATACGCGCTGCCGCCCGGGAACGCCGACGAGACGTCCGTCCCTAAGCCGCGCCCGGCGGAGACGGCATCCGTGACGGACTGCTTCTCATGCAGGTACAGGAACCAGATCCCGAGCGCGATCAGGATGAGGATGATCGCGGCGACCGTCACGGGCATGGCGTAGCGGTAGAAGCGAGCGAGATCGATGCGAGGGAGACGAGGCATGGTATTAGAACGGGTTCGCCTTAGCCGCAGAGCCGAACGGCGTGGATGCGGCATTGGCAGAGACCATGAGCTGCCAGGCGCCGCTCGCCGACTGGAATGCCGCCAAGGAATCGGAAAGCGCGAGCGAGACCGCAGCGGCACCGGCGGCGCCCCCTGAAAGGGCGAGCGTGAGCCTCGAAGGCGTGCCTGGATCAGCAAGGACAGGATCGCCGTTCACCTCCCAGCGGTACGACAGGGCGGACGAATCAGGCGATGCGGCAGCCATGTAGTACGGCGCGAGCGCGATCGTCGCCTTTCCGGCGGAGAGCGTGGAGCCGTTCGAGAGCGCATCGCCGTACCGGATCCCCAGGAGCGGGTCTGCCGCATAGAGATCGAGGACGGGCGTCACGGCGGCGATCCGCGTTTGCGCAGCTGCCTGGTAGGTACCGTCATCAGCGGAGGCGGTCACGGCCACGACGAGCGCGCCGTGCGGCATGGGTCCGGCGATCGTGATGGTATCCCGCCCGTTCCCTGAGAGGTCGGCACGCGGAGTGCCGTTGACGCTCCACTGATACCGGATCGAGGATGCCGGCAGCGCCGCGCCACCGCTCCCGACGAGCTGCGCGTCGGCATGCACCGTGACGCTCGTGCCTGCTGCCGGGAGCGCGCGGCCGCGGTAGAACGGCGGGACATAGGAATCCGCTTCCCACTGGAGCGAGACCGCGGCAGGCCGCAGCGTCGCCTTCGTTTCCGCAGCCGTCCCGTCCGATCCCTCCGCGACCACGGAGACGGTGTGCGTCGAGCCGGCGGCGCCGCTTTGCGTCGCGAACGTCGTCACGCCCACGCCGCTCGCTTCGGCTGTGCCATCGAGGTACCAGGAGATCGTCGCGCTCGGCAGGTCGATCGCCGTACTCGAGAGCGTGAACAAGACTGTCTCGCCAGGCGCCGGAGCAGCCGGCGACTCGGCAAGCGAGAGCAGGTACTGCGTCCCCGAGAGGCCGAGCGGGAGGCTGATCGCCTGCGAGCCGCCGGGCAGCATGAAGATCGCGATCGTCGCGAACGCGATGAGCCAGGTGCGCGTTGCGGGCGTGCGGGTCACGCGCCCATTATACCGCCCCTTCGCGCGCTGCTTCGCGCCGCTGTGCGCGGATAGAGAGCCAGACGAGGAAGAGCCACGCGGGAATCATGGAGATGAACGGGATGAATTCGATCACCGCCGTGCCGAAGTAGCCGAATGGCCGCCTGCTGGTCAGCGAGTAGCCGTGGTGCGCGAACCAGTGCGCGAACAGGAACATCGCGATCGGGTCCACGATCATGTCGACGCCCGGGATGAGCTCGAGGCCGTCCACCACGAGCGCCGCAGCGATCATGGCGAAGCCGGTACCCTGGGTGATCGGTTCCATGCCAAGCAGTATACGCGGCACGAGAATTCCGCGCGATGCGCACGTCGCATCAAGCGCCGCACCGGCGCACGGCGCGCTAGTTCTCGCCGCCCGCCGCGAGCTGCGCCGCCGCGCTCATGGCCGGCGCCTCCACCGCGGCGGCGCCGTCCGGCTCCTGGTTCGCGAGCTCCTCCTTCGCCTTCCTGATCGCAAGGATCTGCGAAGGATCGGAGGTGATGATCTGGTCTTCGGTGTAGCTCGCGATGATCTTGATAGCCACGTGCTTGAGGCCGGCGAAGAAGATGCCCTCACCCACGTCGCTCTCGAGGAGAAGATATTTCTCCTCGTCGGAGAGCTTGAAAGTCTCTTGCACGAGGTCGACGGAGGTCGGCGACTGGCGCAAGAGGAGCTGGATCGAGGAGTTCGTGAGCATCGGGACGCCATACGGCGATGAGAGGAAGTCGGAGACGTCCTGCGTGATCGTGGAGAGGCCGAGATAGTACTTGCGGCCGCGCTTCGCGATCCCGAAGAGGAAGGATGCGGTGTCCTCGGACTTCATCATCCACCAGGCCTCATCGATCACGAGCAGCCGCTTGCGGAGCTCCTTGCGGACAGTGTTCCAGATATGGTGCGTGATGATGTACATGGCGACCGCCTTCAGGTCGTCTTCCATATCGCGCACGGAGAAGACGACGAGGCGCTTGTTCATATCCACGTTCGTCGGCCGGTTCATGAAGCCGGACCATGTGCCCTTCGTGTACTTCGAAAGCCGCGCCACCAGCGATTCGCTCCCCTCCATGCCGGAGAGCACGAGCTCGAAATCGGAGAGCAAGGGCGGCTCGATCGCGGCGAAGTTGGAATCCGCCGTGATGTCCTTGAGCGCGTACGTCTCAGTGATCGCCTTGTCGATGATGGCATCTTCCTCCGGCGTGAGCCCGCCCAGCATGATGCGGAACAGCCCCACGAGCGAGATGATATTGCTCCGCAGCACGTCCGCCGGATTCTCGTCCTCGCGCGGGACGGCAAGGTCGAACGGATTGATATGGTGCTCCGAGGAGAGGCTGATATTGAAATAGCGGCCGCCGGTCGTCTCTGCGAGGTAACGGTATTCCTGCTCCGGGTCGATGACGATCACTTCCGTATCGAACATGAGGCTGCGCAGGATCTCGAGCTTGGTCGCATAGCTCTTGCCGGAACCGGACTTGGCGAAGGTGACCGAATTGTAGTTCTCGAGGCTGAAGCGGTCGAACAGGATGAGCGACGAGTTGTGGCGGTTGATGCCGTAGAGGATCCCGCGATCGCTCGTGAGGTCGAAGGAGATGAACGGGAAGAAGGATGAGAGCGGCGAGGAATTGAGCTTGGTATGGACATTGAGCTCGTCCTTGGCGATCGGGATGACGGAACGGAAGCCCTGTTCCTGCTGGAAGAGCGCGGGCCGCACATACACGAGCCGGCTCTCGAGGATCGAGCGGATCTCGGACTCGATCTTGTCGAGCTCCTCGCGCGTGTTCGCATAGACCGTGAGGTAGAGCCCCACCTCGAAGAGCTTCTCCTGCGCCTGCTGCAGGTCATCGCGCAGCTGCTCGAGGTCGGTGTAGGCGATATCGAGCTTGGGATCGCGCACCATGCCCTTCTCCTCGCGCGTGGCGATCTGGCTCTCCACCTCGGCTACCTTCTTCTGGAATTGGCGCAGCACCGTCGTGGTGTCGATCGGGTGCACGAAGATGGAGATGTCGAGCACCTTATCGAGGTTGATGATCGGCGCGAACCAGCCGGTCGTGAGGAAGCGCGGGTAGCTGATGACGAAGAACGTGCGCGCGATGCGCTCGCCGAGGTGAAGCTCGCGCGGGCTGATCTCGAGAGCGGACGGCGCGATCACGTCCTGGAGTTCCAGGACGCCCTGCTCGTAGATCTCCTTCGGCAGGACCGGCATGAGATTCGGCCCCTCCTGCTTCGCTGCGCCGGATGCGCCATTGCGGTTCTCGCTGATATTCCTGAAGATGTCTGCAAGTGCCATATCGTTATGCGGAAGCGCCCGAAGCATTCATCGCCGCGAGATCCATCGGCTTGTCCTGCTCGCCGGGGTTGAAGAGCTTATAGAGGAGCTCGATCGTCTCTTCGGACCCGAGGGGGACCGTGCGGACGCCCGAGCGCATCAGGCCCTGCTGCACCACGCTCATGCGCTGCTCGAGCTGCGAGAGATTCTCCTCGAATGTCGCGTCCGCCGTCGTCTTCGCCTTGCCGCCGAACGGGAGCGCCGAGAGGAGGCCGCCCTGCGACTTGGTGTTCACCACCGGCGGATCGTACGGGACGATGATGAAGAAGTTCTTGGTCATGATGTTCGCCGCTTCAGTGAAGCTCTTCACGAATTGGATGTACTCGCGGATCTGCACGCGCATGAGGTCGTCGAGCTGGTTCTTGAGCGAGGCCTCGAGCGTATCCGTGTAGGGGCGGATGTCGAGCGTGCGCGATTCGACGAACATCTGCACCGAGAAGTCGAGCGAGTTGAGGAAATTCTGGAACTGGATGATGAAAGCGGTCTGCTCGTCGTCCGACTTGAGGGCGAAGTTGATCGAGCTCGCCATCAGGATGGCCCGCATGCCGCCATCCTTCAGCATGACGACGCCGTCGCGCACCTCGTTGACGGGGACGAAATCCTGCGATGCTTTCTTGCTCTGTGCGGGGATTGCTGCCATATGCGTATGCTATTGCGCGAAATCGTTCGAGCCGGCCTCTGCGCCGCGCATCTTCTCCTTGATATCGAGCGACCAGGCGAGCTCATGCAGCTTGCTTTCGGAGAGCGCAGGGAGGCCGAGCGCGCGATCCGCCTTGATCTGCGCCTGGATGTTCTCTGCCGGCGCATCCTTCACGCGGCGACGGTTGTCCCAGAGGTAGAGCTTCGCGCCGATGAAGTAGTAGAAGGCGTGCTCGAGCATGTCGATGAGCGGGCGGTCGTTCACCTTCACGAACGCGAGCGCGACGCCGAGCGCGACCGCCCCGCCCATGATCGGCGCAGCGATCAGGAGCGGGAGCAGGCGCCAGGTGACTGCTGCGATGCCGACGCCGCCCGCGACGTATACGAACTGCTTGAACGTCAGCGGCCCGAAGATCGTATCCTCGATCTCGATGAACTGCGGGACCTGGAATTGCATGTCATCAGTATAGCAACTCCGCGCGCACTGAGACGCGGCACGGTGGGGCTACGCGAGCGGTTCGCGGTACGGATCGCCGGTGATCTCGTGCCGGTCGGTGGATGGCTCGCTCCCGAAGGAGTGCGGCGGGCCAGCGGGAGCTGCTTCGTCCGCACCCTCCGCAACGGGTGCAGGCCCTTGCGGCGGCGCGCCATCGCTCGCAGCCGGCGCATCGCCGCCCGCGGCAAGCTCGCGCTCGAGCTCCTGGCGGATCGGCTCGAAGATGCGCGCGAACGCATCAGCCGCGATCGATTCCCCTTCCTCCCGGCTGATGCCGGCCTCCTGCGCGATATGCTCGCCGAGCTGCTCCACCGGCTGGATCCCGAGGAGCGCCATCATCACTTCGTTCTCGAGCGTGATCCATTGGTCGAAGTGGAGCTTATGCGCCTGGGCGAGCTCCCGCAGGTGCCTCTCGACATCCGAGCTCGTGATCGCGCGGCGCACCGGCTCAGGAAGGTCCCTGAACCGTTCCTTGATCTGCTGTTTCACTTCGTCATCCATATTTCGTCTTTCCTACTCTTTCGAAGCCTCATCGATAACATCCTTGAGGAATTGGGCTTCCTCCTTCTTTTTCTTCTTCGAGTCCCTGCCGCGGACGTTTTTCGCGATATCATCCCCCTTGATCATGTATGTCTTGCGCCGGAGCCATGACACAGGCGTAGCAGGCGATGCGGCAACAGTCCTGATCGCATCCTCGCGCGACTTCTTAAGATGCGCATCGGCTGCCTTCTGCGCTGCAGCCGCAGCGTGCGCAGCACTGGTGGCAGTATCGAGCGTAGCCTTCGCATCATTCGCGCGGGCAGTGAGATCGGCGATCTGTGCATCGAGCATCTCGCGGTTTTGCTGTGCAGCTTCGGTCGCGCGCTCGACCGCAGCCGTCGCTTCCCGTGCGCGCTCCTGCGCTTGGCGGACACGTTCGCGTGATTCGTTCATCTGCCGCTCGACTGCGGCCTGACGGGCACCGAGCGCCTCCTCATCGACCGGACGCCCGCTCACGTCTGCCACTTCGCGTTCCGAGCGGATGCCGCGCAGCTGTTCGCCGAATGCAGCTTGCGCCTCCTTGTCCTGCGCCTGTGCGGTCTCAAGCTCCTGCTTGCGTACAGTTTCGGCATTCCGAGCCTCAACCACTGGCGTATCAGCATCCGTCTTCTGCTTCTCCGCCTCCTTGAGCGCATCCTGCGCGGCCTTGTGCGCCGTCTCAGCCGCCTGCCGTTCGCTTTCGCTCGCAGTAGCGGCCTGCTCGCTCGCCTTGAGCGCCTCCCCGCGCGTCTGCTTATTGTACGCCTCGAGGTGCTTCGAATCCTTCTCCGTCTTCTCCACTTCCCTCTGCATGGCATCGTCATGCGATTTCGAGAAGCCCTTCGTCGTGCCTTCGACGAAACGCTTCGCTCCTTCTTTCCCTACCCCGGGGATCACGCTCATGAGCGATTGGGCTTTGGTCTGTCCGATCACTTTCTGTGTCGCTTTGAGATTGCGGGCATCATACGACTGTTTCGAGGCCCAGCCGGCGGCGCCCAGCGACAGGCTCGTCAGCATCGATGCCCTTCCGTTCGGCCGCTGCCCCGCTTCGTGATCAGCTCGCTTCTTCAGTGCGCCTTGGCTGAGATACCCCAACCTACCGATCGTATTGCGACCGAGTACGCCGCCAGCCCCCATCCCCAAGCTCCCGGCGAGCGCAGGAAGCGTACCGGCATAGTCGAACCCGGCGATCCGCGCAGAGAATACCTGCGCGAGCCGCATCGAGCCGTATAGGAGGCCGACGCCGATGACGAAGAGAAGGAGCATCGTGACCGAGTCAATCCCTGCGGGGTTGGTGAGATACGTGGCAAGCGAGCCTGTGCCATGCCCTGCGTGGAGCACGATGAGCACGACGGCGAGCATGAGCATGAGGAGCGGCGCGAAGATGGCCGTATTGATGAGGGAGTTGGACCACTTTCCCCAGATATCCTTCGCGAACGAGTTAGGCAGCAGGATGGACGCGAACGCGACCGAGGACGTGAAGAGGAGCAGGAGCAGGAGCACGGCGCGCGTGGCGAGCAGGAAGCAGCCATAGAGGAGCACGACCGCGACCGCAAGCATGAAGATGCTCGCACCGATGACATAGATGATCATCCCGATCGCTCCCCCGTCCGCGCCGTTCGCCTTTTTCAACAGGTCATCATTCAAGCCCTGCGTTCCCCACACTCCCTGCAGGCCGAGATCGGTCATGAAAGCGGCCGCTATGCCTTCTGTCGTGGTTGCCGTATCCCCATATGTGACCGGCGCGGACTGGCTCGCGAGAGAGGCTCCGTTGAGGCGCTGCTCGCTCACGTAGAATTGCCGCGCGACCAGGTTCGAGACGTCGATCGTGAATTTCGTGAAGAAGAGGCTGAAATTGAGGAGGATGGCGACGACGAGGACGCGCGCGATCATGCGGCGACTGTCGAACTTCTCGATGGAGAGGATGATCGAGAACGCGATATAGATGAAGAGCCCGATGATCAGGATATTCGCGATATCGCGGAACGTCGCCCAGATGTAGTTGATGGTATCCGTGAGCCCCAGATCATGCAGCGCCCCGCCGAAATTGAGGATGACTTTCTCTACCAGGAAATCGAAGACGAGCCCGGCCACCATCAGGATGAACGCGGCGAGCGATACGATGAGCGTCCCGATGCCGGCAAGAATCGGATTCCAGATACATGTTCCGAAATCGAAATTGCTGATACTGCATGCTGTACTCGACGGCAAGTGCCCGGTCGGCAGCACCCCCTGGAACTCTGAGGGATCAGTATTAAAGAAACCGGGGTCTGTGCCGAACTCGTCTTTCGCGAGCTCATTGAGGATGGGGCCTTTGAAGCCATTGCCGATGAGATTGCCGCTCGAATCGAGACACCCGACCTTTGGAACTCCCGAGGTGGGGACTGCTACGATACCCACCCGCACAGCGCCAGACACACCGCCGCAATACTTATCGACGAGCTGCGCTTGCGTAGGGGTCGTTGATGCTTCTGTGGTCTGCGCCGATGCGACACCCGGCAAAGCCGTTGCCGTACCAAGGAAGAGGAATGTGCCGAGAAGGAATGCGGCTACTGCCGCCACTTGGCGAGCCAGCCCGAGACTACCGACTGGTCGGTCGTGTCGCACCAGTTCCCGTCCTTTGCCCATGATGCAATTGTAGCATCCACTGTCGTGCCGATCGTATTCTGGATGTCAGCCTGATTCTGCTGCGCGGTCTTCACATCGTACGCGCTATGGAGCGCCTTGTTCGCGACCAAGGCATCGAGCTGCCCGAGCGCGATCCGCTGCATCGTCGGCGAGCCGGACGTATTGATATTGGCGAGGAGCGCCGTGAGAGCGGCGATCGTCGTGGTCGAGAGCGACGCGTCCTTATCGATGAGCGTCTTGACCGGCGTGATATCCTTCGCGATCTCGGCATCCGCGAACTCTGTGGTCGTCGCGACAGTATAGCCGCCGGCACCGCCCGCTGCGCCCTGCACCGCCTTCTCGATGGAGACCCAGCAGGCATCCTGCGCGTCATCGAGCTTCGTGGTCTCCGCATCGAGGTAATCATCTGTCGCCTTGCGCGCATCGTAGAACTGCTGCTCCGTCGCAAGCGCCTGGTTGAGGATCGTGAGTGCCGAGTCTATCACGCTCGACTGCAGCTGGCTTGAGGCATCCGTCACCATCTGATCAAGGTAGCTCGGCTGCCCGTTCTGAGACTGGCCGATGCCAAGGAGGCCATCCGTGCCGGAGAGCACCTGGTCGGTGAGCCCTGAGAAGACCGAGCTGATGATCTCGTTCACCTGGTTTGCGCTCTCGAGCTGGCGATAGCCGCTCCCGAGAGCCTGCGTGAGGATCTGGCTGATCACATAGCCCGGCGTGACGACTTCCTGTTCCGTGCGCGTGCCGCCATCGGCGGTCGGCACTTGCACGCTCTTCTGCTGCGAGATGAAGCCGTTGTTGTACTCGAGCTGATTGATGTCGAGCCCGACGGCCTGGCTCGCGGCGGAATCGCGTGCCTGATTGAGCTGCACGTATGCGATGATCGGCACATTCGAGGGATTGTTCGCGACATTCCAGAGGCTGCCGTAGATATCGTTCGGGTCATAGCCGGGCGTTCCCGAGAACGGCGTGGCGGCGCCGTTGATCTGCGCGTAGAACTGCTGCGCGGAAGCGTTCAGGACAGCGTCCTTGAACAAGGGATTGAGCGTGTCGGTATCGTGCTGGAGGAAGTCGAGTCCGCGCTGCGCGTAGATCGTCGCTTCCCGATTCCCGAGATTCGTCACGAACTGCGGGCCGCCGTTATTGCCCGTATTCACCGCCTTGGTGATCTGGCGGACGATATCGGCCGTCGCGGACTGGCGGTAATTCACGACGACGCCGTCGAGGACGCACTCCTTATATACGAGATAGCCCGTGTTCTCCGTGACGGCAGCATCGTTGACAGGCACGTACGTGCCGCCGATCGCCGTCAGGGTCCCGACCGGCATGGCGTACTGCCCTGCCTGACAGCCGAAGACGCCGTCGCGCAGGAGATTGCCGCCCGTAAGCCCGCCTTGCGCGCCGGATGATTGGCTGATGAGCTTGTTGACCGCGTCCTGCGCCGCCTGCGCATCGGCCGACGGAGTCACGGTCGTCGCAGAGGTGTTGGCCTGCGCGAGCGCGGAAAGCGGCAGGGCGAGCGTCGCCGCGAGAAGCGTGCCTGCGAAAGCGAGACGAAGTGCGGTGCGCGTCATCATGAGCGTGCGGTCGTGGTGGCGTGCGTTCGGAAATACGTGCGCAGCGCATCGAAGCTGGTGACCATATTGCGTTCGGCTTCATTATACGCCTGCAGCAGCACGAGCGAGCCTACCGGATCATCAGTCGTGTCGTGCATGGCCTGGAGGGTCGCCGCATAGTAGCCGAGCGCATTGATCGCGCCCACGTGCACGACGAGCGCATCCTTGGGAACGACGACCTTCTTCGCGTCGGCGATCGCCGAGTCGTAGGTGTCGATCGTCTGCTGCAGCTCGCCTGCTGCGGACGGATCGCCCGCGACCATGCGGCCGTAGGTCGTGATCTCCGCTTCAGGGAGCCGCTGCACCGGCAGGAGCGCTGCCTCGAGCTCCTGCTCGTACGCCGCGCGGTTCGCCGGCGTGGATGCGTCGGTCTGCGCTTCTTCCCCGAGATAGACCGCGTATTGGATATCCGGCTGGTACTGGGACGCGATCGAGGTGCCGAACTGGTAGGTATTGTCGACCGGCTGGCTGCCGCCATTCGTTTGGGAAAGGTATGTCGAGAGGAGCCGATCCGCGAGCGACGCGGTCACGGTCGAGCTCGCGGTGGTGGTCGCCTCGATCGGGGTGGTGGTCGCAGGGATGCTCGCAGGGTCATGCGGGTCGCTGCCGTAGAGCTCCTCCTGCCAGTCCGGCACGCCGTCGCCATCGGAATCCACGAGCGCTGCTGCCATGGTGGCGGTCGTCGTCGCCGTGCCGCTCCCGCCCTGCGCGACAGCGACCGAGGGACCCGGCGAAGAGAGCTTGTACGCGATGGCGATCGAGAGCATCGCGACAGCGACGATGAGCGCGATCATGCGCATGCGCATGGGGGCAGGATTCGAAGCGTCGTTCACCCTCGAATTATAGCAGCGCCACGCGTGTGGGATCGCTACAAGGAAGCCGTATATGTGAAGACGTGCCCCGCTTCGCCATCCGCGAAGACGACATCGTGCGACGAGAAGAAGCTGACCATCGCGACGAACGCGCTGCCGAGCGCCTGCGCGCTCTCGTCATAGGACGTCACCGCCGCGCTGAGATCGCTATCGCTGCGCGCGTTCCCGACTGCGCGCAGCTTCCCTGCCGCCACCCGGTACGCAGCCGCCAGATTCTCATGGACGGTCTGCACTGCGGGCGGGACATCGCTCATGCGAGCGAGCTCCTGCGCGAGCGCATCCATCGCATCCGCGTCCGCGGTCACGGCGGCCGCAGTCGCATCAGACGGCGTATCGAAGAATGCCTGCAGGGCGTCCTGCTGCGATGACGAGACGCTCTCGAATGCCGAGACGTACGCGCCCGCGGCATTGCCGTAGGAGCGGAGCGCGCCGTCTCCCGTGCCGCCGCCGAGCGCGGCAGCGACAGCGCTCTCGCTCGTGCCGGCGCTATGCGTCCCCGGCACGTACTGGTAGACGCTTGAGAGATCGAGCGGCGCAGTTCCGGTCGCGCTCGGCGCGGGCGAGAGCGCGGCGAGGTAATCGCGCAGGCGCTCGAGCGCGGCCGTGCTCGTGGCCATCGCCGGGGCTGCGGATGGCTGCTGGCTCACCGGCTGCGGCGGCGAGAAGAAGACGGTCGAGACCCCTTGCTGCGCCGCGCCTGCGATCGGGGCGCTCGTGCCATACGGCACGTAGACGGTGCCTTCCGGCTGCGTCTCGCCGGTCGAGAAGGATGCGCGATCGGCTGCGACCGGACTCCCCGCCCGTTCCTCGAGGTGGATGCCGGTGAACGCGCTGAGGAGCAGCACTGCGGCGATGGCGACAGCATACGGATGCATGCGGAAGCCGTGCGTCTGCATGCATAAACTATACACCCCCGATGCGCATGCACGGTATACTGATGGCATGATCCTCACGGGACAGGTCCGGCTCCTCATCGCTGCCGTCCTCGGGCTCGCCGTCATCGGCGCATTCAGCGCGTGGTCGCCGCGCATCGCCGATGCCTTCCCGTTCGGCGGGCAGGCATCGATCGTACAGCCCTGCTTCAATGATGCGATCTACGTCCTGCTCGGGCCGCCCCGCGGCGGCGCATTCATCTGGACGCCGGGCACGAAGACGTACGAATTCGGCCCGCCGCGGCATGCGGGCCAGTGGCTCCTCGGGCTCGCTGGGGCGCCATACATGTGCATCGTGAGCCCCGTCCCGCTCATCATCTGGTCGGGAACGTACATCACGATGATGGGGTCATCCCAATAGGACAGTAGAAAACGCCTGCCGGCCGCTATCCCTGCTTCGCCGGAAACGCCATCGCGAGCGCCGCCCACTGCTGAAGCGCTACATCCTCCGCGCGCACGGTGGGGTCGATGCCGGCGGAGGCGAGCGCACGCGAGACTTCTTCGGCGCTCGCGAGCGCCTTGAGGTTGCCGCCCAGCTGCTTGCGCTTCTCTGCGAAGCCGGCCTTCACGATGCGGAAGAATGCGTCTTCGGAGAAACCGCCGAAGAACGCGCGCGGGACATCCTCGATCGCGAGGATCGCGGAGTCCACGGACGGCGCTGGACGGAATGCGCCGGCAGGAACGGTGCGCACGATGCGCGGGACTCCGTATGCCTTCACGGAAAGCGAGAGGATGCTCTCCTTCCCGTCGCGAGCGACGATGCGCTGCGCGACTTCCTTCTGGATGAGGAGCGCGATGGTCGTCGGCTGGTGCTTCGCCGTGAGCAGCGTCCTGATGATCTCGCCAGTGATGTAGTACGGGATATTGGCCGCGACAGCGTATGCGCCCTCGATCGGAAGCGAATCTGGCGCATGATCGCGCGTATCTCCTTCTATCAATACGAGCTTGCCTGCCGCGATCTCGCCCGCGAACCGCCCCCGGAGCCCCAAGGCGAGCGCGGGATCCTTCTCGATCGCGACCACCCTTGCGCCGGCCGCGAGCAGCGCTTCCGTGAGGACGCCTTGCCCAGGGCCGATCTCGAGGACCGTGGATCGTTCATCTATATGTGCGGCGGCCACCATTGCCGCGACAGCGACAGGCGAAGCGAGGAAATGCTGGCCCAGATGCGCGGCGGTCCTTGCCATGGAGGCATCCTACACCACGCCTACTCGATGCTGAAGCTGTCCGGGTCGCTCTCCTCCTCGAGCTCCTCTTCCCACCACTTGCGCGCAGGCGGCGTCGCGACGGCCGTGCGTTCGGCAGCGTGCTCGTGACGCGTGAGCTCGAGCGCGAGGTCGGCGAGAAACGGCGACGGGCTGGTGATCTCGCGCGTGCCGTACATCATGCGGGTCGCCGCATGCGCGAGATAGAGACGCTGCCGCGCGCGAGTCACCGCCACGTAGAAGAGCCGCCGTTCTTCCTCATCATCGGCTTCCTCATCGAACTTCTCATGCGGGAAGAGCCCGTCCTCGAGCCCGGTGATCACGACCGCGTCGAACTCGAGCCCCTTGCTCGCGTGCACGGTCATGAGCGAGACGCCGCCGCCTTGCGCGAGCGAATCCTGGTCGGTCGCGAGCGCAGCATCCTCGATGAGGCGCTCGGCGCCTTCCGGAGCAGGCAGTTCGTCGTAGCGCGTAGCGAGCGAGACGAGCTCCTTGATGTTCTCGATGCGCTCACGGCCTTCCTCGCCCTCGCCGTAGAGATGAGTCTCGAGCCCGCTCTCCGAGAGGATGAGGCGCAGCGCCTCGGAGACAGGGCGCGTCTCGGCGGCCTCGCGGATGCGGGCGAGCAGCGCAAGGAACGCGTCCACCTTCTTCCGCGCGGCCGGCTTCAGCTCGTCGAGCCGATCCTCGAGGAGGTATGCGAAGGTCGCCTTCCCGATCCCGCGCGGCGGCGTCCCGATGATGCGCGCGAGATCGCTTCGGCTCCTGGGGTTCATCGCGGCTCGCAGGTACCCGAGCATGTCGCGGATCTCCGCGCGGTCGAAGAAGCGCGTGCCGAGCACGCGGTACGGCACGCCGGACTGCAGCAGCGCCTCTTCGAGCGCACGGGACTGGAAGTTCGCGCGGTAGAGGACGGCGATCGACTCGGGCTTCGTCCCCCGCTCGATCTCTGCCGCGATCCGGCGCGCGACCCAGCGCGCTTCGTCGCCTTCCCCGAACGCATGGTAGATCGTGATCGGCTCGCCATGCGCGTTCTCGGTGAAGAGGTGCTTCTCGAAGCGGTTCTTGTTGCGCGCGATGATGTCGTTCGCCGCTTGGATGATGGTCTTGGTGGAGCGGTAGTTCTGCTCGAGGAGGATCACGGTCGCACCCGGGAAATCCTTCTCGAACCGCAGGAGGTGCGCGATATCGGCGCCGCGCCAGCTGTAGATGTTCTGATCCACATCGCCCACCACGCACACATTGTTCGCAGGGTCGATCAGCTCGCGCATGATCGCGTACTGCACGCCGTTCGTATCCTGGTACTCGTCCACCATGAGATGCGTCCAGCGCGCCTGGTACCGGGCGCGGACGTCCGGGTGCTGCCGCAGGAGGAACAAGGTCTTGAGAAGGAGATCATCGAAATCGAGCGCATGCTCCTCGGCGAGCGCGCGCTCGTAATCGAGCCACGCTTCCGCCACGGCCTGTTCCCACGGCGTATGGATGCGCTCGAGGAAGAGGTCGCGCGTGACGCCATCGCCCTTCTCCTTGCTGATGCGCCCGAGCACGTGCTTCGGCTCGTACTGCTTCTCCAATCCGCGCGCGACGAGCGCTTCCTTCACGGCGCGCATCTGGTCTGCGCGGTCCCATATGGCGAAGGAGCGCGGCAGCCCGATCAGCGTCGCGTGCTCGCGCAGGATGCGCACGCCGAGCGCGTGGAACGTGGCCACGGTCGGCAGGCGCCCCGGATCCGCGCCCGCAGAGAGGTGCTGCTGCGCCTCCGGCAGCGTCTCGAGGAGCGTGACGACGCGCTCGCGCATCTCACCCGCAGCCTTGTTCGTGAACGTCACGGCAAGGATCGCATCCGCCGGGACGCCTTCCTCGATGAGCCGGATGATCCGGTACGTCAGGGTCTTGGTCTTGCCGGCGCCGGCACCGGCAAGAATCATCACCGGCCCCGCGGTCGCTTCCGCTGCTTCGCGCTGCTTCGGATTGAGGTCGTCGAGGTACATGGGCTTCGGTACCTCGACAGGATACCAGATGCGGCGCGCCCGCTGTGCGGCGGTGCGTGGGATGACGCGCTCATGAAGGCGGGCACTATGCCCTGCTTGCCAGAATTGCTTGACGGAACGGCTCTCCACTCTCGTGCTGAAAAGCCCGTTGACGGCAGTACCTGACCTGGTAGCCTTATCTGCACGGTGACGGCATGATCCTGAATACCGCGTGAATTCACTGAATTACGGCTCAACTGAGCCATGTCGAATCGACTGATTTCCCGCGTCACCCTCAAAAACGGCTTATTCAAACGATTCCTACTGATTCCGAGCCGGGTTCTTTATCCCGACGGTCTCGGATGACAAAACGTGTCGGCCAGGGCCTTGTCGCCCTCTCGTTCGTGTCGGTCCTCTTCGCGATCGGTTCGGCTGCGATGCCGACCGACGCGCACGCCGGCGTCTTCAGCGACGTGCTTTCGGTATTCGGCAAGGCAGTCGAAGCATCGAGCGATGATGCCGCGTCTTCCGGCAACGTCCAGACGATGGCGCTCGCAGCCCCGGCCACCAACATCGATCCGAACCCGTCGATCGGCGGCGGCGACATCACCGTCATTGACAGCTCAGCTGTCCTCGCCGCAGACGGCCCGAACGGCACGTCGGCAGATATCGTCGCGCCGGAGAGCCATCAGATCAGTACCTATGTGGTGCGCGAGGGCGATACGCTCTCCGGGATCGCGCAGATGTTCAATGTATCGGTGAACACCATCCGCTGGAGCAATGACATCAGCAAGAGCGGCACGATCGTACCGGGCCAGAAGCTCACCATCCTGCCGATCTCCGGCATCTCCTACACGGTGAAGAAGGGCGATACGCTCGCCTCGATCGCGAAGGCGTACGGCGGCGACGTGAACGAGATCGCGAACTTCAACTCGCTCGACGTATCAGCTGCGCTTTCCGCCGGCGCCACGATCATCATCCCGAACGGCGAGCTCGCGTCCGCGCCGGCTGCCTCTTCGAAGTCGTCGGCCGGTTCGTCCAGCAGCAAATCGAATCGCGTGGTCCTCAATAACGGCACGGTCATCTACGAGCCGGCGCACGATACGGACGGACCGTCATACCCGGGCTACTATGCCGCACCGCTCTCCCATTACATCGAGACGCAAGGCCTCCATGGCTACAATGCCGTCGACCTCGCCGCGCCGTCGGGCACTCCGATCAAGGCAGCGGCAGGCGGTACGGTCATCATCTCGCGCGCGGGCGGCTGGAACGGCGGCTACGGGACCTACGTCGTGATCAGCCACGGCAACGGCACGCAGACCCTCTACGCGCATATGTCGAAGGACGCCGTCGCGGTGGGCGACTACGTCTCGCAGGGCGAGGTGATCGGCTACGTCGGCATGACGGGCGAGGCGACCGGCCCGCACCTGCACTTCGAGGTGCGCGGCGCCCAGAATCCGTTCGCGAAGTAGCGCGCGCCGTACGGCACGCGCTCCTGCATGCACCGAAAAGGGCGGTTGACACCCCTCCCCTCTCTGGTATACTGCGAACACAACTGAATAATTATTCAGTCCGGCTCTGCCGGACATTTTTGTTGTCTTAGCAGGGTACTATGGGTACCGAACAGCACTAACCGATACATTCCTATGGCATTCTTCGATCTCAAGGCTATGAACGTGGCGCTCGACGAGCTCGAGGCCGAGCGCGGCATCTCGCGCGAGCAGGTCCTCGCGGCGATCGAGACCGCGATGGCGGCTGCGTACCGCCGCGAATACGGCAAGCGCGGACAGATCGTGCGCGCGACCTTCGACCCGGCGACAGGCGACATGGAATTCCGCCAGGCGAAGATCGTGGTGGATGAGACACTGGTGCGCGGCGAGGAGGAAGAGCCGACGGACGAGAACGACATGCGTTCGCGCTTCAATCCGGAGCAGCACATCATGCTCGAGGACGCGCAGCGCATCAGGAAGGACGCGCAGCTCGATGAGGAGATCTCCTTCCCGCTCGAGGCGAAGGATGACTTCGGCCGCATCGCGGCGCAGGCCGCGAAGCAGGTGATCCTGCAGAAGATCCGCGAGGCGGAGCGCGTCTCCATCATGGGAGAGTTCGGCGAGCGCGAGGGCGAGATCGTTACCGGCCACGTGCAGCGCTTCGAGCGCGGCAACCTCTTCATCGACCTCGGCCGCTCGACTGGCATCCTGCCGTACGACGAGCAGATCCCGGGCGAGCGCTACCGCCAAGGCGAGCGCATCCGCGCGCTCCTTTACCGCGTGGACAGCGAGGCACGCGGCTCGTTCCTGCGCCTCTCCCGCTCCCATCCGCGCTTCCTGGTGAAGCTCTTCGAGGCGGAAGTCCCCGAGCTCGCGGCCGGCACCGTCGAGGTGAAGGCTGTCGTGCGCGAGCCGGGCTCCCGCGCCAAGATCGCGGTCGTCTCGAACGACCCGCACATCGATCCGGTCGGCTCGCTCGTGGGCCAGCGCGGCGTGCGCGTCGCAGTCGTGACGAGCGAGCTCGGCGGCGAGAAGATCGACGTCATCGAGTGGTCGGAAGACCCGGCCGCGTTCGTCGAGGAGGCGCTGAAGCCGGCCGAGATCATCGAGACGGAGCTCATCGATGACGAGCGCCGCGCGATCGTCTCGGTCGCGGAAGACCAGCAGTCGGTCGCGATCGGCCGCGGCGGCCAGAACGTGCGCCTCGCCGCGCGCCTCACCGGCTGGAAGATCGATATCCGTTCGCTCGGCGGCGATGCGGTCGCGGAGACCGACGGCGATACCGTCGCGGTCGCCGAGACCCCGACCATCGAGGAGGAAGAGGCCGTCGCGCTCGAGAACGAGACGCCGATCGAAGCCGAGCAGGAACCGACGCCTGAAATGGCTGCCGCTGAGCCGGCCGCGCAGGACGCCGGCCCTGCCGAGCCGACGGAAGTCGAGGAAGGCCACCCGACCGAGGAAGTCTCGGAAGACGAGGCGAACGAGTCTGCCGAGCCCGCGCTCGTGGATGACGTGCCGGAGGAGCACGATGACGAGCCCGTCTCCGCAGAGTAACCCTCCCCTTTCATTCGCAGTGGATCGCCGCAGGCCCATGGGCCTGCGGCGATTTCGTATCGGGCCTCGGTGCAGCTTCTTCCATTCTTTGCTACACTGCGAGAGCTTCTTACTGGCTTATCTCTCAGCTTCCTATGAACCTCTGGCACGATATCCCGCTTGGCGATGACGTCCCCTCGACGTTCAATGCGATCATCGAGATCCCGAAAGGCTCGCCGAACAAGTACGAGATCGATAAGAAGACCGGCCTCATCAAGCTCGACCGCGCGAACTACTCCGCAGCGCCGTACCCGTTCGATTACGGCTTCGCGCCGCAGACCTTGTGGGAGGACGGCGACCCCTTGGACGTGATCGTCATCACCACGTTCCCGCTCGCGCCCGGCATCCTCGTCGAGGTGCGGCCGGTCGGCGTCATGGAGATGATCGATGCAGGCGAGTCGGACTACAAGATCCTCGCGGTGCCGGTCGAGGATCGCCGCTGGGAGGATGTGCAGGACCTCGAGGACCTCAATGCGCACTCGCTCAAGGAGTATCAGCATTTCTTCGAGACGTACAAAGTGCTCAAAGGCAAGCCGGCGCCCGTCGAGATCAAAGGCATCAAGGGCAAGGACAGCGCGCTCGCGGCGGTCAAGAAGTCTATCGAGCTCTACCGCGAGAAGTTCCCCGAAGCATAGCGCAACGGATCGTGCATGCGAGGGCGGCCCACGAGCCGCCCTCTTGCTTCTCAAGTACCGGACTGCATGTGCATATATACAGTGGTATGTACACCTCTCCGGAAGCCTGGTGCTATACTTTTCCAATAGCACTTCCCGCCGTATGACTCGCTTCGCATCACGCATCATCACTCTCTCCCTCGGCGCAGCCGTGCTCGCCTGCCCGCTCTCGATCGCCGCAGCCGCTTCCGCGACGCCAGCGCCCCTCTTTGGCATGTACGCCCGCCTGGAGCAGCTGCGCGGAGGCGTTGCCGCTTCCGCGACCGCCGCTCTCCCGCACGCTGCCGCGATCAATGCTGCCGTCGCGGCGCACGCAGCAGCCAGCGCGCCCGTGCCTGCCGCCGCTGCCGTCGCCCGCACCGCTGCACAGCATCTCGCGAGCAGCACGGCCGGCAGCGCGCTCCCCATTGCGCGGTTCATCGAGCTGCGCGATCGCTACCTCGCGAGCACGACGGCCCCGCATGTCGCTGCGATTCTGCGCGATGACGCGATCGCCACCTCGACGCGGCTCGCGATCCTCGAGTACGCCTCGACGACGCGCGCACGGATCGCGAATCGCCTCGCGGCGTTCGAGGCGAGCAGCACGGCGCGGCAGGATGCGCGCGCGACCCGGCTCGGGGAGCTCAGGCAGAAGGTCGGCACGAAGGTCTACGATGCGATCGATCGCGTCGTCTCGCGGCTCGATGAAGCCTATGCGACCCTCTCCTCCCTGCTCGATACCGTTTCAGCGCGCGCAGCTGCCGAGGCTGCCGATGGCACGGATGTGACGGATGCGGATGCGGCGATCGAGACGGCGCAGGCATCGCTCGAGGACGCGCAGACAGCGATCGATGCCGCCGAGGCGTCCATCGGCACAGCGGCCACCTCGACCTCGCCCGCGAGGCACATGCAGACGGTTCGCGCTGCCACTGAGTCCGCTGTCGCCGCGCTGAAGACAGCGCACCAGGACGTCGTCGCCGCGATGCATGCGAGCGCAGCGGGAGCCGGCATCGACGCGGATGCATCCGCGCAAGCGAACGAGTAGCAATTTTTCACCATGGAACCGAACCAGCAAGAATCAGTACCAGGCACGGTGAGACGGGAAAGGACGCCCGTCGGTCCTGCGATCGGCGCGGCCATCGTGATCGTGCTCCTCGTCGCAGGCGGCGCGTACATGTGGTGGCAGCAGGAGCTGCAGCAGCAGGGCGCGCCAGCGGCGAGCGCCGCCGCGACCGGTCCGCAGGATGCCACCGCATCCCCCGTGGATGCGCGAGCGCAGGAAGCCGATGCGAGCATGCAGTCGCTCGATGCCGATATCGAATCGTCGCTCGATGCGCTCGACCAGAGCTTCGAGGCGACCGGCAGCGCGAGCGTGCAGTAGGAGCACGTACGCACCGCGAAGGCGCGCCTTGGGCGCGCCTTCCGTCTCCTTGCCGCGCATGCTACACTCGCGACACGTATGACGTACCGCATTGAGAATGTGTCGATCGACAGGAAGAAGGACGGCACGGCGACCATCACGGCCGCTATCCCGGCCGACGCCATGGACGCGTATCGCGCCAAGGCGATCGCGAAGCTGGGAGCCGACGTGAAGCTCCCCGGCTTCCGCCCGGGTCACGTCCCCGCGAACGTGCTCGAGAGCCAGATCGGCGAAGGCGCCATCATGCAGGAAGCGGCCGAGCTCGCCATGGCCGAGCAGTACCCGCAGCTCCTTTCGGAAGAGAAGCTCTCCTTCCTCGGCCGCCCCGACATCTCCATCACGAAGCTCGCGAAGGGCAATGAGATGACGTTCACTGTCACGGCTTCCCTCCTGCCGGAGTTCACGCTCCCTGCGTACCAGGCGATCGCCAAGGAGCATCGCGAGAAGATGGAGAAGCCTGCGGTGACAGACGAGGAGGTGACCGACACGCTCACCCACCTCTCCCGCGAGCGCGCCAAGATCGAGAGGATCGAAGCCGGCGACGAGGCGGAAGCGGCCGGGAAGGCTGCGGCCGAGCTCCCGCTCGAGGAGCTGCCGCCGATCGATGACGCGTTCGTGCAGACGCTCGGGTACGCGGATGCGGCGACCTTCACGACGAAGCTGCGGGAGAATATCGCGAACGAGAAGGCGAACCGCGAGCGCGAGAAGGCGCGCATCGCGATGATGGAAGATATCATCGGAAAGACGGAGCTCACGATCCCGCCGCCGGTCATCGAAGCGGAGCTCGAGAACATGGAGGCACAGTTCGCGCACGACCTCTCGCACAACGGGATGACGCTCGAGCAGTACCTCGCAGAGGCGAAGAAGACCAAAGAGGCGCTCCATGATGAGTGGCGCGACGGCGCACGGAAGCGCGCGGCCATGCAGCTCATCGTGCGCAAGATCGCGCAAGAGGAGCGCGTCGCTCCTGACCCGCACCAGGTAGAGCAGGAGGTTGCGCACATCGTGTCGCACACCAAGGACGTGGATCCCGCGGCCGTCCGGGCGTATGTGGTGAACGGCCTCACGACCGAGCTCGTCTTCCGCCTCCTCGAAGGGCAGGAGCCGCAGGCGGAAGCCTCGGCAGATGAGGCGGGATCGGAGGAGGCATAGCCCCCTCGAGAAGAAGCCCCGGCATGCGCCGGGGCTTCTTCTCAGTGCAGCGTCTCTTCCCCGATGGCGTCGAGCGCCTGGCGGAGCGCGCTGGCATCACGGATGTCGATCTCCTCGCCAGGGTTCGCCTCGGCGTACGCACGGAAGCGCTCCGCCATGCCGGTAGCCCATTCGAGCGCGAGGTCGTTCCGATCGAGGTCCGGCCGCCATTCGTGCATGAGCGCGACCTGCACGCGGTTATCCCCGATCGGCAGCATGCCCGCCTCTTGCTCGAGGTGCTGCGCGAGCGGCGAATCGGCCGGAAGCTGCTCGAAGCGCGCCATATGCGTACAGCTTAGCACGCGCAAATTGCGCCGGACCAGCGTCCAATCGAGAATTATATTATGTCAGAAATCAGACTTCCTGATTCCCGATACTTCCATTTTACTTCGATCTCTTTCTGCCTTATGTTCTCACCTCGTTCAATATTCCAATACATATTCTCGATATCATGTTTCATATCATCCTGATTGAAAATGGTACTCGATGAATCATGTGCTTTCGTTATTTTGTTGTATAAGCCCTGCAAGTCGCGCATGAGCTCATCCGTACGTTCGATTGAGGGCAATTGAGGTAAAGTGGCATCTATATCCCTGTGAGAAAAGAACTGATCTCTCTGAGTCTTCAGTTTTTCCAACTCTGAAGAATATTCCTCTTTGAGAGCAGCCATTGCATCAGCATCAATCTTCAATAAAGACATTGCCCTATGGTCCGAGTCGAATGCATGCAGGAGCATGGTCACCCACATGAATGCTGATGCGTGTTCGAAAATCGCAAAAGCATTGTGATGAATATTTAGTATGGATACGTATTTATGTGTCATCTGTTCAGGCACGATGCCGATCTTCTTCGCGTCCCACAGCATCTTCCAGGCCGTGTAAGCTTGAAGTGTTTCGAATAGATTCGTTCTGAAATACTCGATAACAGAATCGCGTTCTTGGTCGGTTAGTTCTCTTGCCATTTAGGATTGATTAATTCCTTGTATTTCTCGAACAGGAACTCGAGGCGGGCGGGTTCGGAGGGGAAGGAGCGCGCGGCGGAACCATAGCAGGCGTCAACGGCGCGGTCGAGCGCGTGGTGCGCTTTGAGGAGATCGGCGGGCATCGTGAGCGGGTCGTAGAGGTCGGCCAGGGTCGCACCCGCATGCGCGGCACGCGCATCGAGGACGGCCCGCGCGCATTCCTCTACTTTCGCCTTCTGCTCGTCGCTTGGATGCTCCGGCCAAGGGAAGTTGTTATAGACGATACCGGCAGAATATTGATAGCGACTTTCGAGTCGCCCACAGACCGCTCGCATCCACGCCATATGCATCTGCGAGGATACGATCCCGAACGCGAATAGGTCATGGCCGGGAATAATGAGTACGCTGCCGCTTGCAATAGTCTCGGCAGGAATGATTCCGACAGGCATGTACGGCCTGTTTTCTGATGAGACCTTCGGGACCAGGATGTAATCGGATGCCGGCTGGCGTATCTCGCCGAACCGATATGGGGTTTCCGCCAGCTTCTTCGTCGTCAAGCGCCCGCTTGATTCGCGGAATGCGCGGACGGATTCGACGCGGATGCGTATGGGCGAGCAGGTGCGGATGTGTTCTGGCGCAGCATCGGCAAGCCACAGGCAGAAGCGCTCCGTTCCGTTCAGGAACTCCTCACCGCCCATGTACGGACGGACGAAGCCGGCCATCTGCGGGCATTCATTTCTGATCGAATCCGCGTCTTCGGGCGAGAGGATCAGTGCGCCGCTATCGATCGGCATGCTCCCGTAATTCATGCGAGGTGCGCCATTGATCGGTTTCGTACGCCCAGTGACCACAACATCAGGGGCTGCCACGAGGTACGGATTGATATTCGCGACCTCTTTCCTCTCGGGCATTCCCGCAATATCCGCATACGCGAAGAGTGCCTTCTTGGCGATATCGAAATCCCCGAATCCGATGATGACGCAATGGACCGCGGCCTTCCCGGCCGCCTCGTTGCTCCACCGGAATGTCCGGTGGGCGAAATGGATCTTGATCCCGCGGGCGAGAAGGTACGGCCAGAGGATCCCGACCTGCTCCCCTTGCGTGATGCTATTGGTCGAGACGAACGCGACCGTGATCCGCGTTCCCGCGATCAGGTCGGCTGCCTTCTTGTACCAGGCCGAGACAAAATCGAGGACGCCTGCGCCTTTCGTATCGCCCCAGACCTTCTCCATATCCTCTTTCTGTCCCGCCTTCTGCTCCTTCTTCCCCAGGAACGGCGGATTGCCCAGGATGTACGAGAGCTGTCCCTTCGGCACGACGTCTTCCCAATCCAGCTCGAGCGCATTGCCGTGCACGATATGCGGTGCCTGCGTGAGCGGCAACTTGCGCAAGGGCTTGCCGTAGTAGGCGCCGAGCTCCATGTTCATCATGTGATCCACGAGCCAGAGCGAGAGCTTGGCCACTTCCGCCGGGAAGTCGTCTATCTCGATCCCGTACATGCGTTCGACCGACATGCGCGAGAGGTTCTCGAGCGCTCCGGCGCCTTCGAGGTGCAGCATGCTCCCCTGCCCGCGCTCGATCGCCGCGACGAAGCCTCTCTTGCCCTTGTCGAGCTTCTTGATGATCTCGATCTCTATGCGGCGCAGCTCGCGATACGAAACGACGAGGAAGTTGCCGCAGCCGCAGGCCGGATCGAGGAGCGTGATCCCCGCCACCCTGTCCCAGAGCGCCATGAGCGCTTCCTGCGTCTTCGCCTTCTCCAAGGCGGCGCGCAGCTCGTCGAGGAAGAGGCCGTCCGCCACTTTGCGGATGTTCGTCTCCGAGGTGTAGTGTGCGCCCAGATCGTGCCGCTTCCTGCCATTATCCTCGCTATCAAGGACCGACTGGAACATGGAACCGAAGACCGCGGGCGAGACATCCGACCAATCGAACGCGAAGCAGGAGATGAGCGTGTCGCGGATGGCGCGCGTGCCGAAGACGGAATGGATCGGCTCGGCAAAGAGACCGCCGTTCACGTACGGGAGCTTCAGGAGCGTCTCGGGAGCGGACGCTTGCCGCCTATCCTCCCTGGTATTGAGAATCTCGAAGATTTGCGTGAGGTGCGCGCCGATATCAGATCCGTCCTTCGCCGCATGCTCGTCGAGGTAGCGGCGCAGCAGGTTGTGCTCGAAGATGCTCGTATCGTCCGCGAAGAAGCAGAAGACGAGACGCGTGAGGAGGGTCGGCAGGTATTCCTTAGGGTAGTTATCGCTCGCAAGCGCCTGGTGCAGCCTTCCCACCGCACGGACCGCTTTCACGTCGATATGCTCCTCGGGCTTATACTCGCGGACCTCTTCATCCGTGAAGAACGCGAGTTCCTTCACGCGCTTCGGCAGCTCCTCGAGCGTGAAAGTGGTGAGGCGGTCCCGTTCCGTCGCTTCGAGGTCGTAGATACGGAAGGTCCCGAAATCGCAGATGATGACGTAGCGCGGCTTATCTTCTTCCGCGAGCGATTCGAAATAGCGCGCCGCCTGCGCGAATGCCCTATCCAGATCCTTGCCGCGGGTCTTATGCTCTATGAGAAAGCGCCCTGGCGCGAAGTAATCGATGTAGCCGTCCCTATCGTTCAGCTGCTTGACGCGCTCCTCGAACATGCCGATGGAGCGTGCCGTGATGCCGAAGATGTGGAACAGGTCCGTCCAGAACGGCTTCGCCTCCTTGTCCTCGTCCGCCGCGTCTCTGTACGTGTACGCGAATTCCTCTGCCCGGTCCTGGATATCGCGCCAGTTGATCATGTAGTGCTCATTATGGGATATTTCGCGCCGTTTGTCTTGGAATGTTCCGAGGCACGCTTCCATTGCCCGAAGGCAGGGCTCGGGTGTACTATGCCCGCATGACGAACGAGAATCCCAGGGCGCAGCTGGTGCCGATGGTGGTGGAGAAGGGCCCGATGGGCGAACGCGCGTACGACATCTACTCGCGGCTCCTCAGGGAACGCATCATCTTTCTCGGCGGCCCGATCGACGAGCACGTGGCTGACCTCATCGTCGCGCAGCTCCTCTTCCTCGCGTCGGAGGATCCGAAGAAGGATATCTCGCTCTACATCAACAGCCCGGGCGGCGATGTCACGGCCGGCCTCGCCATCATGGACACCATGAACCATGTCGCGCCGGATGTCTCGACGATCTGCATCGGGATGGCCGCCTCGATGGGATCGATTCTCCTCTCTTCCGGCGCGAAGGGCAAGCGCTTCGCCCTGCCGAACTCGGAGGTGATGATCCACCAGCCCTGGGGCGGCGCACAGGGCCAGGCGTCGGATATCGAGATCTCCGCGCGCCGCATCCTCAAGTCGCGCGAGACGCTCAACAAGATCCTCGCCAAGAACACCGGCCAGCCGCTGAAGAAGATTGAGCAGGACGTGGACCGCGATTTCTTCATGGATGCCGAAGAAGCGCAGAAGTACGGCATGATCGACAAGATCCTGAAGTAGCGCGTGCGCATAGCCTTTCGGAACCGCCCGTCTCGGGCGGTTCCTGGTGTATGGACCCAGGCCGATGCTATACTGGGACCATACCTTTTTAAAGAAGTAAATCTGGCCCTATTCCTCGCGTTTTCATGACTTTGCGCTTGATTCATCCCGAATTCACAGCAAGAACCGCCCCGATCGGCAGGTAGCGTCACGTCATTCCGCGCTGGCAGGGCCGCTAGCGTATGTCAGTGAAATTCATTCTCGTGCTCCTAGCGCTCGCCACGCTTGCGGGTACGGCATTCGGCTATTTCCTCCGGATCCTCATCAGCCTGGGGCGGCACGGCTCGATGGAGCTTGAGATCAAGCAGAAGATGCTCCAGGCCGACGAGGAGGCCAAGCGCGTCGTCGCGGAAGCGGAGCGTGAGGCGAACCAGCATGCGGCCGCTCTCACGAGCGAGCTGAAGGAGCGCGAGCGCGACCTCAAGAAGACCGAGGATCGCCTCATCCGCAAGGAAGAGCTCCTGGACAAGCGCCAGCTCGATATCGATGCGGAAGAAGAGGCGCTGAAGAAGAAAGCCGCGGAGATAGATGAGGCCCGCGCGAAGGCGGCAGCGCTCGTGGCCGACGAGCAGAAGAAGCTCGAGGCCGTCGCCCATCTCTCGGCCGACGAGGCCAAGCAGCAGCTCCTTGCCGTCATCGAGAAGAACCACGAGGAGGATCTCGCATCCCGCCTCTACAAGCTCGAAGCGTCGGGGCGCGAGAAGCTGGAGAAGAAAGCGCAGGAGATCCTGACGACGGCCGTGCATCGCATCGGCAACTCGGTGGTCTCTGACGTGCTCGCGACCACGGTCACGCTGCCGAACGACGAGATCAAGGGCAAGATCATCGGCAAGGAAGGACGGAACATCCGCGCGTTCGAGCGCGTCTCCGGCGTGGATGTCATCGTGGACGACACGCCCGGCACCATCACGCTCTCCTCATTCGACCCCATCCGCCGCCAAGTGGCGCGCATCGCGCTCGAGAACCTGATCCTCGACGGCCGCATCCAGCCGGCCAAGATCGAAGAGTCCGTGAAGAAAGCGGAAGAGGAGATCAACGCCATCATCAAGAAGAAGGGCGAGGAAGCGGCGTTCGAGGCGCGGGTGCCGAATCTCGATCCGCGCCTCCTGCAGATCCTGGGCCGGCTCTACTTCCGCACCAGCTACGGGCAGAACGTGCTCGATCACTCCGTCGAGATGTCCCACCTCGCGGGCATCCTGGCAGAGGAGCTCGGTGCCGATGTCGCTGTGGCACGCGCCGGCGCCTTGCTGCACGATATCGGCAAGGCGGTGGACCATGAAGTCGCCGGCACGCACGTGGAGATCGGCCGCCGCATCCTGCAGAAGTTCAATGTCGATGAGCGCGTCATCAAGGCGATGCAGGCGCACCACGAGGAGTATCCGTACGAGACGCCCGAGTCGTACATCGTGCAGGTCGCGGACGCCATCTCAGGCGGGCGCCCGGGGAGCCGCCGCGATTCCGTCGAGCAGTACATCAAGCGCCTCGAGGATCTCGAGGCCGTGGCGAACCGCCACCCCGGCATCGAGAAGACCTACGCCATCCAGGCAGGGCGCGAAGTGCGCGTCTTCGTGAAGCCGGAGGAGATCAGCGATCTCGAAGCGCAGAGATTGGCGCGCGATATCGCGCTCGATATCGAGAAGGAGCTGCAATACCCCGGCGAGATCAAGGTGAACGTCATCAGGGAGAGCCGCTCGATCGAATTCGCGCGCTAGCTGCACGCCAAACAAGCCGCAATGACGCCGTCCCGAAGGGGCGGCGTGCGCATTCCAAGACCCTAAATCCGCCGAAATGCCTGGAAACTAGCCAAAATCCGCTTTCCCCGGTCTTATATTTTGGCCATTGACAGTACATGAAGGGTCACGGAAAATAGTGGGGAGCGGTCGAATCGACTATTATCCGGCTCAATTGCGTACTGATATGAACAAGATGGATCTGATTGATCGCGTTGCAGAGACCCTCGGTAGCACGAAGGCTGATGCAGATCGCGCCGTCCAGACCGTTATCGACTCGATCACTTCGTCGCTGAAGAGCGGCGAGGAAGTCTCGATCGCCGGCCTCGGCATCTTCGAGGCGAAGATGCGCGCTGCCCGCACCGGCCGCAACCCGCGCACCGGCGAGAGCATCTCGGTCCCGGCCATGCGCGTCCCGAAGTTCCGCGCATCGAAGACGCTCAAGGACGCGGTCAAATAATCTCGACCGTTTCTCCCACTACCGCAAACGCCCGCCCTATGGCGGGCTTTTGCGTTCCCCGCGGGATCGGCGTATAACGGCAGTAGTCAGAAAAACGGGAGGTGGCAGTGCTCCATGCACTCATTATTCCTACGTACGGGTTCATCACGCCGGATCCGAATCTGCCCGGCGGCGCCGGCACGATCGCGCGCTTCAGGAAAGCGCAGGCGCTCGTGCGGGAAGGCACGATCCCGCGCATGACCGAGGAAGGCCCGCTCATCATCCCCTTCCCGCAGGATCAGGTCCCCCGGGACCCTCGCGAGGTCGCGCTGCTCGGGCCGGATGCCTGCCTTGGCGAGAATGCTGCCGCGCATGCCGCGGGGCTGCCTGAATTCGAGGGAGCCGAGATCCGCCATGCGCCGCTCTCGCGCGGGACATGGCGGGATACGTTCTCGGCGATCAGCATGGTCGACGGCATCCGCGTGCTGCTCGGCTGCCGCGAGAGCCCGGTCACGCTGCATTTCGTGAGCGACCCTGCACAGCTCGGCCGCCTCTGGCTGATCTGGCACGTCGGGCTCGTGCATGAGGGCATCCGGCTGGAGGGCTGGCAGGCGCGCTTCTATGCGGTTCCCGATTCCCGCTCGCGCGGCGATCTCTGGCGGCACGAGGTACCTGCGTACGCGAAATGCCTCTGCCTCTGCATGCAGCAGCTCCTACAGATCCCCGAGGCTTGAATGCACGAAGGCGCCCCCAGGCGCCTTCTTTTCTTTGCATCAGCAGATGATCCGGCATCCGCCTTCGATCGCGTGTGCGGGATGGGAGAATCGAACTCCCGACTCAACTTTGGAAGAGTCGTGTTTTACCACTAAACTAATCCCGCGTAGCGCCAGTGTACCGGCGCCTCCCGCAAAGCACAACGCGCCGCAGTGGCGGCGCGTTGCGAACGAATGCGTGAGGCTATTCCTCGCTCTCCATGTCGCCGCCCATGAGGTCATCGCTGTCCTCATCCTCGTCGCCCATGTCATCATCCAAATCCTCGGGAGCATCCTCATCCTCCGTGTCCTCAGTCTCTTCGAGCTCCTCGTTCTCGTTGAACTCCTCTTCCGGCATAGGTATCGTTGCCAAGTGTTACCGCGCGGTGCGCGTCTGGCTTGTAAATGCACCCGCTGAAGCGCATGCACGCACAATTGTATCGGCGGCCTATGCACTGTCAAGAATCGTCCGCGCACCGCTCGGGATAACTCGGGAGCGTGCGGCACGCTCCCCTCGGGTATACAATCTAGCCGTGATACGCCGACTCACCTTCCTCCTGGGGGCGCTGTGCGTGATCGCTGCGATCTCCCTCTTCCGGCTGCATGTCATCGACAGCCAGTACGCTGCGGTGGCGCTCCATGACGCGCCGGCGGCTCCCGCCGCCGATGCGAGCACCAGCACGGCACCCGCTCAGATCGCGCTTTTTCCGCGTCTCGCTGCGCCGGCAGCGCCGGCCGCTCCATCGAGCGGCTCGCAGCTCCCTGCTGCCGAGCCGGCTGCAGCAGCGAAGCCGGCCGAGGAAGCGGCCGCGCCGGCAGTGCCCCCGCCGCCCAGCAACACCGATTTCTCTGATATCAATCCGCGTACGCGTGCAGCGCTCGTGAATATCGTCTGCACGGCTCCTGGGTCGGAAGGACCGGTCTCCGGCAGCGGCGTCATCATCGACCCGCGCGGAGTGATCCTGACGAACGCGCACGTCGCACAGTACGTATTGCTTGCCGAGTCCGATCGGGTGACCCTCTCCTGCGAGGCCCGCATCGGCTCGCCTGCGCATGATGCGTACCATATCGCGGTCCTCTACCTCTCCCGCCAGTGGATCGCGTCGCATGCCGCGCAGATCCGCGAAGAGAGCCCGCTCGGGACCGGCGAGAATGATTACGCACTCCTTTCCATCACGGGGAGCGCGACAATGACACCGCTCCCCGAGACGTTCCCGTACGTCTCGCCCGATACGTCAGAAACCGCCCAGCAGGAAGGCCAACCCGTGCTCATCGCGAGCTACCCTGCCGGATTCCTCAAGGGCATGACCACCGTCTACGATCTCGACCTCGTCTCGACCGTGACGGCCATCAAGCGGCTCTATACCTTCAGCGACGCGCATACGGCCGATCTGATCTCGCTCGGCGGCGTGATCGTCGCGCAAGGCGGCAGCTCTGGAGGCGCCGTCGTGGACGGGCTCGGCCGCCTTATCGCGATCATTGCGACCAGCAGCGAGGAGGGGCAGACCGCGGACCGCGACCTGCGTGCCGTGACGCTCTACCACATCAACCAGAGCATCCTCAGCGAGACCGGCAGCGATCTCGAGGGCTACCTTGCGGGCGACCTCAGCGCGACGCGATCACGGTTCGATGCCGGCATCGCGCCCGGCCTCCTTCAGCAGCTCTTCAATGGCTTGATGGGAACGGCGGCCGCAAGCACCACTGCCGCGCAGGACTGAGCCGCCCCGTGCTGGAGCGGCAGGGACTGCGTGCAGCAGGCGCATGCCGCGCCGCACATGAATCGCCGCCTCTTCGAGGCGGCTTCTGCATGCGCTAGAGCGCGGCGCCTTCCTGCTCGCCGAGAGTAATGCGGAGCGTATAGATCCAATCGGCATCATCGCCGCCGTCCTCGAGCTTGGATCGCAGCAGCCACTCGAGGTAGCCGCGATCAGTCTTGGCAACATCGGTGACGAGCTCCCCGCTATGCTTCCCGAAGGGGAACCGGCGGATAAGTGATGGCCGATTCGAAACCGCGATCATGCCATCGAGGATCTCTTCGCGGCTCTTTCCTGCCGCTTTCGCCGCTGCCATGGCGTAGAGGTGCTCGAAGATCGCCTCGAGCACGATCACATCGCCATCTGCGCTGTGCGGCAGTGCCTCGACGCGCACGCCGAAGTGATAGCGCAGGTACTGCAGGTTGTATTCGGGAATCTCCTGCTCGGTATCGAGGTAGCGGGCAAGGCGGAGCGTATCGATATGGCGCGGGACGGACATTCCTTCCGCCTTGAGCATCCCGATATCGAACGCGGCATTGTGCGCGACCAGGATGCCATCGCTGAGGAGCGTTTCGAGCTCGCGCATCGTCTCGCTGCCGGCGAACGGCGGCTCATGCGCCACCATCTCGTTCGTGATGTGCGTGATCGACATCGCCTTCACGGAAATAGGGACCGGCGGCTTGAAATTCTTCACCGTGATCACCCCGTCTGCTTTCCAGCAGACCTGGCAGAGGCGGTCGTTCGGCCCATTGCCGGTCGTTTCCGTATCCAGGAAGATCAATCGATACCCGCTTCCCTGCCCGCCTGTCATGCGGGCAGTATAGCAGACGCTATCTTCGATTGCGGATGCGGCGTACCGCTGCGCTGCCGGAAAGCAGCATGGCAGCTGCGTGCTGCCGAGAATCGAAACCACCTTACGGTGGGTAGTGGGTCGGGATGCCGAGAATCGAAACCACCTTACGGTGGGTAGTGGGTCGGGACGCCGAGAATCGAAACCACCTTACGGTGGGTAGTGGGTCGGGATGCCGAGAATCGAACTCGGGCCACCTGCTCCCAAAGCAGGCACACTACCATTGTGCTACATCCCGGAACGGGCTGATCAGCGCTTGCGGCGGCAATCTCCCCAGATCGACCCGGCAGGTTCCCGCCTCGCCCTGTCGTGCCAATCCTAGCATTCACTCCCCTGCTCGCCTAGGCGCTGGCATAACGGACATAAATGTCCATTTCCTTTTATGTCCGTTATAAGAGCCCCTGGAGTAGCTCACAGTATGGCATTTTCGAATAATCGGCATCGTGCACGTCTGTGTGCATGGTCAAGGAAGACGCCGACGACATCGATCTGATACTCCCGCCCATCGTGACGCTCGACCATATAATTCTCAGCCAAGCGGCTGATTTTCCGTAATTTCTCCGGATGAACCTGCTCTTCAGGACGGTACTGGCCTGTTTCACGTGAAAACTCCCCTTCTGATAGAGAGCTTGAGTTTTCACGTGAAACGGATTTGACCTCGACGAAACGGACCACTCCCCTCCTCTCAGCAACGATATCTACTTCTCCCCAAGTCTTCCGATAATTCCTTTCGAGAATCCGATACCCTTTGCGTTCCAAGAATGTTGCGGCGATCGATTCCCCCAGCGTGCCGATTTCTTTCGTGCTCATACATTCAGTATAGACGTTGGCAAGGCACCTTTTCACGTGAAACGAGGCAATTGCTGATCTTTTCCGCTATTGTGTTACTTAAGAAACTGATTGTTATCATCCCAGAACTACAGCATCACTCGTCCTTTTTGGCTTATTTATTGACTGAAACAGCTGGTAAGATGGCGCAAAGGACAGGTGTGGCAACACCGCACGACTGTCCTTTATCCACATACTCACAGAGTTTTCCACAGAAATGGGGATATTTATGCCCCATGGACCCCAATGATGGTATTCCGTCCTTTTATTTCCATCGGACAAATGGGTGAAAAGAGGCTCTATTGACGTCCAAAATGAATCATATGGCAACCGTTTCTGCGTGTTGACTTCGAGTTTCGACAAGCATATACAGACCGCGTATGCACAACGGTATGCGCAAGAACCCCATTGCTCCGGCTATTATCCTAGTCGCATCGTTACTCCTTTTCGTTACCAGCCTGTACGCAGTCCCGACTGCGGCGTTCGCAGATACCTGCGGCACGCCTGCGGTAGGGGACTTCACGCCGTACGTCTACAGCGGTCACCTCGACTCGTTCGATTACTACATCTCCGACCAGAGCGGCACGCAGTACCTGCCGCTTTCCGTTACGATCAACGGTACTCCGGTCGATCTGCAGTACATTTCGATATGGCGCAATGTCGGACCTGATCGTATCAAGGTGCACGTGGATGTGCCCGCCTCGATCACGATGCTGCGCGGCACCGATATTACGATCGCGACCTTGCAGGTAACGCAGGGGCCGCCGCCGATCTGCCTCTCGAACGCGACGTTTCACGTGAACCTTCCGTCTGCACCGGCTACGCCCGCCGCAACAATCGGGCAGGGGAGCACATCTGGCGGCTCCACCAGCAGTCACGCAGCCGGTTCCTCGAGCGCCCCGCAGAACAGCTCGAGTAGCACGTCCGTGAAGCCTGCGACGAGCACGGTAATCGGCGCGACAAGCACTGCAACCACGTCTCCGGCAACGACCACGCCGGCAACAGGAGCGGCGTGCCGCATCATCCCGCTTGGCTGGCTTCTTCTCCTAGCTCTATTGGACATCATTATTTCCGCGGCACTCCTCCTGTTCATGTCCTTTATCGCACCTTCGAATGCGCGCCTCATCGCAGCAGTCCTGGTGCCGCCAGCCGTCTTCATCGGATTCTGGTACTTCGTGGATTCCTGCCACACGGACGTCTGGTTCCCGATCTTCTCGGTCATCTTGGCCCTCCTGGTCCTGACAGGAAGCGGCACTCCCGACACGTTCGAGCCGATGCGCAGGCGCATCTCCTCGATCTTCGGCAAGAAGAACGCGACGCTGCGTCTCATGGACCTCACCCACGCGATCGGACGCAAATAGCGAGGGGAGTGCGGTTTCACGTGAAAAGCCCGCGCAGCGCGCGGGCTTTTCACGTGAAACGATAGCGAGAGGAAACGGCAGGGAAGTATCCACATGGTGACAATCTCGAGCCTCCTGAGTATACTCGGCGGCTGGAGAATGTTCTTTCGTGCATTGATTACAGGCCCTCGAAGCGCTATAATCCCTGCACATTGCTTTGCTCTTTCTCGATTTTTCCGATCGGGCGAGGCAATGCGGGTATAGTTAAGTGGTAGAACGCGACCTTGCCATGGTTGAGACGGGAGTTCGATTCTCCCTACCCGCACTAGGACCGAGCAAGATGCGAAAGACCGCCATGGTGCGGCCTTTTGCATTTCCGAGGTTCGGCAAGCAGGAACGCCCTGCGTACCCGCATGAGGAAAGCCGCGTACGGCACGCCGAGCCGCCATGCGGCAGGCACTTTTCCACTAGTGCACCCGGAGGGATTCGAACCCCCAAAAGCAGCTTCGAAGGCTGCTGTGATATCCATTTCACCACGGGTGCGCATGCACATAGTACGGCCCTGCTCGCTCAAATACAATGGAAACGCTACAATGCGCCCATGCAGCAGGAGGCTATTCCCGCCACCGTCCGCAGCGTCACGGACACCCTCGCGAATGCCGGCTACCAGGCATACCTGGTCGGCGGCTGCGTGCGGGATATCCTGATCGGCAAGGCCCCGAAAGACTGGGATGCCACGACGAATGCGACGCCTGAGCAGATCCAGGCGCTCTTCGAGGAAACCTTCTACGAGAATGAGTTCGGTACGGTCGGCGTCGTGACGGGAAGCGAGGACCCCGCACTGAAGGTCGTCGAGGTGACGCCATACCGCCTCGAAGGGGAGTACAGCGATGCGAGGCGGCCGGATACCGTGGCCTGGGGCGAATCCATCGAGGACGATCTCCGACGGCGTGATTTCACCATCAATGCGATCGCATTTGACCCGCAGACGGGCGCGTACGCGGACCCGCATGGCGGCAGGGAAGACCTCGCGCGGAAAGTCATCGTCACGGTCGGCGATCCGCATGACCGGTTCTCGGAGGATGCCCTGCGCATGCTCCGCGCCGTGCGGCTCTCGGCCGAGCTCGATTTCGCCATCGCCCCCGAGACGGCGGCAGGCATTGCGGCACAGGCCGGGCAGCTGGCGAAGATCTCCCGCGAGCGCGTGCGCGATGAGCTCACCCGCATCCTCATGAGCCCGCGCCCGATGCAGGCGCTCTACATGGCGCAGAAGCTCGGGCTGCTGCCGTATATCATCCCCGAGCTCGAAGAGGGGATCGGCTGCGATCAGAATCAGGCGCACAGCTTCGACGTCTTCGAGCACCTCCTGCGCAGCCTGCAGCACGCAGCGGATAAAGGGTGGCCGCTCGAGGTGCGGCTCGCCGCGCTCCTGCATGATATCGGCAAGCCTGCGAGCCGGCGCTGGTCGGATGAGAAGAAGGATTGGACGTTTTACGGCCATGAAGTCATCGGGGCGAGGATGGCCAAGAAGATACTCAACGACCTGCGCTACCCCAAAGAGACGATCGACAACGTCGTCAGCCTCATCCGCTGGCATATGTTCTTCTCCGACCCGGATGAGGTTACGCTCTCCGCCGTACGCCGCATCATCAGGAATGTCGGGCAGGAGCATATCTGGGAGCTCATGGACCTGCGTATCTGCGATCGCATCGGCACGGGCCGGCCGAAGGAGCAGCCGTTCCGCCTCCGGAAGTACCAGAGCATGATCGACGAGGCGCTGCGCGATCCGATCTCAGTGGGCATGCTCAAGATAGATGGCGCCCGGCTGATGGCGATCAGCAAGATCGCACCCGGCCCTCGGATCGGCTGGACGCTGCACGCCCTCCTCGAGGAGGTGCTGGATGATCCGTCGAAGAATACGGAAGCGTATATGGAAACGCGCGCGCTCGAGCTCCTCGCGCTGCCCGACGAGGAGCTGCAGAAGCTCGGCGAGGCAGGGAAGGAGCGCCGCGACGAGGAGGATGCCGCTGCGGTCATGGAGCTTCGAGAGAAGCGCCACGTGAACTGAAAGGCCCGGGCGCATGCCCGGGTCTGTAGTATGAAACAAAAGAAGAACCGCCTCAGGGTCCTTCTTTTTGTACGGACCGGACTAAGGCGGTTCAAGGAGTGAGACTCCACAAAGAACAATGGTGGATATTCGTTCCGATGGCAAAGGGACCTCTGTTACGCAATCGACGAGCCCCGGTTCGTCGTGAAATGCAAATGGGTGTGAGGGATTTGTCTTTGTCGGAAATATCCGAGTCTCTGAAAGAGCGAGCGGTGCAAATCTTTCCTGTCCCTTAGGATACCCCTCTATCGGACATGCACAAGCGGAACCTGTGGATAACCTGTCCTATACGAACTGTCCGTTATTACGGACAACGGCTAACGGTCGAGATCAAGGTCAAGCGAGATAGGGCAGTGATCGGAACCGAAGACGGACGGGTGGATGGCCGCGCCACGCACCTTCGGCAGAAGGTCGTTACTGACGAAGAAGTAATCGATGCGCCATCCCACGTTCCGATCGCGCGCCGCCGTCTTGAGATCCCAGTAGGTATACTGGCCCGCCTTGCCATCATTGCGCATGCGGAACACGTCGGCATAGCCGGCTGCGATGACGGCGTCGATCCAGGCGCGCTCCTCAGGCAGGAAGCCGGTATTCTCCTCATTCGCCTCCGGACGTGCGAGGTCGATCGCCTCGTGCGCCGTATTCACATCGCCGCAGAACACGATGGGCTTCCCGGTTTCGCGATGGAGCGTCTCGATACGCTCGAGGAACGCATCGTAGAAATCCAGCTTGTACGCGAGCCGCTCCGGACCCTGTCCGCCGTTAGGGAAATAGACGTTCGCGAGTATGAATTCCTCGAAATGCGCCACGATGACGCGGCCTTCGATGTCGAACCGCTCCTCGCTCCCGAGGGTGGTCTCGACCAGCAGCGGCGCCGTTCTGCAGTACATCGCGACACCGCTATAGCCCTTGCGCGCCCTCGAAGACTCGAAGATCGCCGTGAATCCCGGGACGGCCTGGACCTCCTCAGGCAATTGCGCGGCTTCCGCCTTGATCTCCTGCAGGCAGAGGATATCCGGCGAAAGCGACCAGACCCCGTCCCAGAAGCCGTTCCGGGCCACGCTGCGCAGGCCATTGACGTTCCACGATACGATCCGCATGCGCCAATGCTAGCACCCCGGTTATGCATTTGACAGATGCGCGAAACAGGCGAGTATGGAAGAAGGAATAGGAGGCAGCAATGGCTCATACGACGACCGATACAGGCTCCTTCGATCTGAAGAACGTGCTCGAGGACCTGTTCAAACGCGCGGATCGCCTCAGCCTGCCGGACATCATGGCTGCGGGGAATCAATTCAAGCCGGCTCCAGACGATGCGACGCCCGTCGCCAAGCTCTCGCCGAGGGGCCAGCGGCTGAATGCGCTGCTGATAAGCAACCTCAACCAGATCGAGGCACTCTGGTGCATGCCTGAACGCGATGCCTTCATGTGCGAGAAGCGCATCATCCGCCTCGAGGCCGAGTGCACGCTGATCGAGCATCTGCTCGCGTTCGAGCTGACGCATCGCTTCGCGGACATCACCTTCTGGCAGACGCATCGGGTCAACATTACAGAAGGGTATGACATCTGCTCGACCCCGGATGGCGGCGGATCATCCATGACCGTCAATTAGGACAGCCCCGGCGCGACGCGCCGGGGCCTCTTCATGCCCGCCGGCCTCCCTATCGCTATGCGCCGCCGGATGGCGGGGTCGCTTTCCTTTCTCCGGAAAGGCCAGAAAAGGGGTTGCAAAGAGTGTCAAGACGTGCTATTATCGGCGCATGCTGACGAAGCGAAAGAAGGAGAACGCGATCCGGGACGTGCGCCGCCATGACGGCGACACGGGCTCTACAGAGGTACAGATCGCGCTGCTGAGCCGCCGTATCGACGAGCTCACCACTCATCTCAAGCACAACGCGAAGGACAAGCACTCGCGCCGCGGCCTTCTCGGCCTCGTGGCGCAGCGCCGCAAGCACCTGAAGTACCTGGAGGAGACCGATCCGAAGAGCTACTCCACCCTGACCAAGAAGCTCGGGCTCAAGAAGTAGCCCGCCGCGCAGGGAATCGCTTCAGCACAGCTCCCGGAAGGGAGCTGGTGCTATAGTAATCGGGGGATCGTCAGCTGATCGATTTATATTTTTCATATGTCACGGTAGCCGGCATGCCGGCGCCCCTATTTCCATGGCAGTCATCAAGCATCCTGAACAGCGCGTCGGCGTCTTCATCGACACGCAGAACCTGTATCACAGCGCCAAGAACCTCTACCAATCCCGCGTGAACTTCGCGGCGATGCTGAAGGAAGCCCTGGCGGAGCGCAAGCTCATCCGCGCTCGCGCGTACGTGGTCAATACCGAATCCGGCGAAGAGCAGCCGTTCTTCGAAGCGCTCCAGAAGATCGGCATCGAGATCAAGACCAAGGATCTCCAGATCTTCTACGGCGGCGCCAAGAAGGCGGACTGGGACGTCGGGCTCGCCGTCGATGCCATCACGGCATCGCAGCGGCTCGATGCGGTCATCCTCGCGACCGGCGACGGCGACTTCATCCCGCTTGTCGAGTACCTGCAGAAGCACTCCGGGTGCCAGGTCGAGCTCATCACGTTCGGCCGCTCCTGCTCGGGCAAGCTCAAGGATACCGTGGACTCGCTCATCGATATGGATGACGATCCGAAGAAGTACCTCATCAATTACCGCGCGAGCCGCAAGCGTGCCGCGAAGCGGACAGGCGGGGAAGGCGAGCAGGCCTCGAACGGCGGCGCAAGCGATGAGGGTCCGCGCAACGGCAATGCGACCGGCAGCGGACGCGGCCGCTCGCGCCGCAGCAATAGCGCCGGCCGTGCAGCCGACCGCGGCCCGATCGGCCCCACGGAATAAGGAGAGCTTCCGCGCACGAAAGCAGCCCCGCGAACCAGTGGTTCGCGGGGCTGCGGCATGTCAGATGATCGTCTCCCGTCGGGACGCTGTCTGCTCAGCGGGCTTCGCGCGGTCCACGACGAAGCCGAAAACGATCTGCACGAGCGCCATAAGGAGCAGGAGCGGCGCGAGCACCATCGCAGTCGCGGTGAGCCCACTTGCGACGAGCACGACGAATGATGGCAATGCGAAGCCGATGATCGAAATCCCCTCATCCTCGAGAGGCATGAGCGCATCGAACTTCGACAGCTGCGCGGCGCAGCAGAGCGCCGCGGCGATTCCGGCGATGAAGACGGCAGCCGTCTCGAGCGGCAACCATCCGGCAAGCAGCAGGCCTGCGGCGAGCACGACCCCGATCGGCTCCAGGATCCGGCGCGGCAGAGCCGCAAGAACCATGCATCCGATAATAAGCGGCAGCATCGTCATCTCAGGAGGCCCGAGACTGGCGAGCTGCGCGTGCGCGAGCGTGAAGCTGGCAGTCGCAGCGATGAGCTGGGCTGCGTATTCCGTATACCGCCATGCATGCATGGCATCCTCCTTTCAGGTTGCAGCTGGAACGAATCTAGCACGCACAGCGCCGGCGCGCCATAGAAGCCGGGAGAGCTTCGGGTGCGCGTAAGAGACGGACCAGCGTCGGGTATAATCAAAGGGATCGACGCGCTGCACCATCGCCCTTCACGGGCGTCGATCCGCAATCCTCATCATGGATCCGCAGACGAGCACGATCGGCATGGCGCCCGCACCAGCGGCCGCTCTAAGCGCACCTGACGAAGCGGAGGAATCGCCGCTGCGGATCCTCGAGATCCTGCGCGAGCCATCGAGGCGCGCGCCCCTGCCTGCGCGCGCCGTCGGCGCGCCTGCGGGAGTGCCGCTGCCGGAAGTTGCGCGCCCGTTAGCGAAGGAATCGCTCCCGCGACCGCAGGAAGCAGCATCCATCCCGACTCTCGCGGATCTCGGCGGCACCCGCCCCTTGGGCGAGCGCGGTATCGCGAAAGAGGACCTCGCCGGGCCGGCGGGCGCACGCGATCCGCTGCACCCGGCAGCAGGCGCGGCGCGCGAGCGGGAAGCCGCCGAGCTTTCCGAGCTCGCGCAACAGGAGCTCGCGGGAGCAGGCGATCCGGCAATGGCACTGCCGGGCGATCGCGCGGCGGCGAGCCTTACGGGCGCCGCAGTGCCGGACACGCGCGGCGTCATCGCGCCGCCAGCGCGGCCGGATACGCCTCCTCGCTTCGCCGGCTCGGTCGACATGCAATCGATCGCGCTTCCTGATGCGGATGCCGAGCAGCCGCACACGCAATTCCCTACGGCTATCGGGAGCCGATCCGAGAACGCGGTGACCGCAGCGCCAGCTCCGGCACCCGCGCCGCCGCAAGCGCCGGATATCCCATCCATCCATACGCTGCGCGATGACATGCAGCGCATCATGCGCAGCCAGAGCATCTCCGTCGTGAAGGCGGCTGCGCTCGAGGAGCGCAAGAAGCAGGCGCGCGCCAAGCAGGCGCTCGCGAAGCCGGCGAGGAAGCACGGCCCCATGCTGGCCGTACTCATCACGTCGCTCATCCTCCTTGCGCTCGCCGGCGCGCTCGGAGGCGGATTCCTCTGGTACCGGGCCATCCGGCAGGCGCCGCTCTCGGTCGAGGCGGACGCGCCGTCGGCGATCTTCGCCGAGCAGACGACACAGCTCTCGCTGACCGATACATCGCCGACCGTCATCATGGCGGAGCTCGCGAAGCTCAAGGGGGCTTCGCTGCCGGCAAGCTCGATCACGCGGGTCATTCCCACCGTCACCGCTTCGACGACGCTCGGCGCGAATGCCGCGGCGCATGCCGCGACCACCAAGCAGTTCCTTGATGCGATCGGGGCGCAAGCGCCCGCCGAGCTCACGAGCGCCCTCGGCGATGACCTCTTCCTCGGCGTGCATGCGATCGACGGCAACCAGGCCGTCCTGATCATCCCGGTCACCTCCTACGAGCATGCCTTCGCGGGCATGCTCGATTGGGAGCCGCGCATGGGCAAGACGCTCGCCGGGCTCTTCCCGGGAGCGCCCTCTGCGATCGCCGCGGCATCCGCCAGCAGCACGAGCGGATTCTCCGATATCGTCATCAAGAACTATGACGTGCGCATGCTCGCGGACCAGAGCGGGCAGCCCGTGCTCTTCTACTCGTTCCCGACGCGCAACTGGCTCGTGATCACCAGCAGCCCGTACACCTTCACGGAAGTGCTGGCCCGCTTGCAGGCAGCTGGCGCGCTCCAAGCCGCGCACTGAGCGCGGATCCGCGCATTCGCGTTGTGCCGCCGCTGCGTGCGCGGTATCATGCCCTCATATGGACACTACCGACTTCAAGCAGCGATTGGAGGGTGAGAAGGCGCGATTGATGGCAGAGCTCGGCCGCGACGGCAGCAAGGACCCGATCACGGGGGAGTGGCAGGGCGCATCGGCAGGGCTCGAGACCGAGCAGGCAGCGGATCCCAATGTCGCCGCCGATCAGGTGGAAGAGCTCGTGAATAACGAGAGCATCGTCGAGAACCTCGAGGCGCGCCTGCGCGAGGTGGATGCCGCGCTCGCCAAGATCGCGGACGGCACGTACGGAACGTGCGAGAACTGCGGGAAGGCGATCGCGCCGGAGCGCCTGGAGGCGAATCCGGCGGCGGCCACCTGCACGGAGTGCGCCGCGGCATAAGGCGCACAGGGAGAAATCCTCGGATATGCCGGCCCGCATGGCCGGCATATGCATGCCTGTGCATAAGGCACGCAGCCGGCAGGGCGCGCTGCTATGATGCCTTCATGGAAGGGAGGGGATTCGCGCGAATCATGACCGCACAGCCAGCGATCCCGCGCGGGCATCTCGTGACGGTCGAAGCGGACATATCGCGCGGCCTGCATGCGTTCGCGATCGTCGGGCTGCCGGACAAGGCGGTCGAGGAGGCGCGCGACCGCATCAGTGCGGCGATCAAGCATGCCGGCTTCGAGTCGCCGAAAGCGCAGAATAAGAAGATCGTGATCTCGCTCGCGCCGGCCGCGCTCAAGAAGGAGGGCGCGGGCTTCGACCTGCCGATCGCGATCGCGTACCTCGTCGCGGCAGGCGAGCTTGCGCGCAGCACGGAAGGGATCGCGTTCGCAGGGGAGCTCTCGCTCGACGGCGCGCTGCGCCCGATCCCGGGCATCCTCGCGATCGCGCTCGCGGCGCGCGATGCGGGCGCGCGCGAGATCATCGTGCCCGCGGGAAATGCGGCGGAAGCGGCGCTCGTCGAAGGAATCGCGGTCATCGGCGCTCCGGCGCTCGCCGATGTCGTAGCCCACCTCTCGGAGGAGGGGAAGCGCATCACGCCTGTGCCGCACGCGATTCCAGCTCGCGCGCCTGCAGCGGGGAGCGTCACGCTCGAAGAGATCCGCGGGCAGGAGCATGCGAAGCGCGCGCTCCTGATCGCGGCGGCCGGCCGGCACAACATCGCGTTCTCCGGGCCGCCGGGAACAGGGAAGACGCTGCTCGCGCGGGCGCTGCAGGGATTACTGCCGCCGCTCACCGATGCCGAGGTCATCGAGGTGACGGCGATCCATTCCGTGGGAGGCGTCCTCGCCGATCCGGTGCTCCATCCGCCGTTCCGCGCGCCGCACCATACCGCAAGCTATGCCGCCCTGATCGGCGGCGGAGCCGTCCCGAAGCCTGGCGAGGTGACGCTCGCGCACCGCGGCGTCCTCTTCGCAGACGAATTCCCGGAGTTCCGCCGGGATGTGATCGACGCGCTGCGCCAGCCGCTCGAAGACCGCGTGATCACGGTCACCCGCGTGCGCGGCCAGATCGCGTTCCCTGCGAATTTCATGCTCATCGCCGCGATGAACCCGTGCCCCTGCGGCCATTTCGGCTCCGCACGCTGCACCTGCATGCCGGCGGCGATAGAGCGCTACCGCCGCAAGATCTCAGGCCCTATCGCGGACCGCATCGACCTCTGGGTCACCGTGGGCGATATCCCGCTTCAGTCGCTCGCCGCGCGCGCCAAGCGCGCGACCGGCGAGACGGCCGCCGCACGCGCGCACGTGAGCGCGGCACGCGAGCGCCAGGCAACGCGGTATGCCCATGAGGAGGGCATCGCATCGAATAGCGATCTTTCGCCCGCCGCGCTCGAGCGCTACGCGCTCCTCACGGACGAAGCGGAGCGTGTCGCCCTGCTCGCTGCCGAGAAGATGCACCTCTCGCCGCGCGGCTATCACCGCACCATCAAGCTCGCGCGCACGATCGCCGACCTCGATGGCAGCGAGACTATCGAGCAGCCGCACGTGCTCGAAGCGCTGCAGTACCGGCATAAGGAGTAGCCGTGCAAGGGCCGGAGTGGAAAACTCGGGCCGCGAGCGCGCCGGTACCTGGTACAGTACCCCTATGGATGCGCCGCACCCGTACGAGGAAGATCGGCCGTGGGGATCGTTCCGTCGGTTCACCGACAACGAGCTCTCGACAGTGAAGATCCTGACCGTGCGTGGCGGCGAGGCATTCAGCCTCCAGACCCACGCCCACCGCAGCGAATTCTGGCGCATCCTCTCCGGCGAGTGCGATGTCACTGTGGGAGATGCTGCCACGACAGGGAAGCCTGGTGACGAATTCTTCGTCCCGCAAGGGGCAGCGCACCGGATCGCAGGGATCGCGCCTAAGACGCAGGTCCTCGAGATCGCGTACGGTACGTTCGACGAGAACGACATCACGCGCCTCGAGGATAAGTACGGCCGCCCTGCGACGCCGGGTGCCTAGCCAGCTGCATCATGGTTCCCGCCTTTCAAATCATCATAGCGATTCTGCTATTGGCCGCGCTTGCCGCGTGGCTTGCGCAATTCCTGCGCACCCCGCAAGGGCGTCAGGCGATCGTCCGCATCACTTCGCGCCTGCGGCGCGCAGCCGGCAATCCGCTGCTCACGCCGATCGCGCACCACGATTGGGAATCAGAAGCAGTCTTCAACCCGGCGGCCATCGAGCTCGGCGGCCGCATCCATCTCCTCTACCGCGCCATCGGCGCCGATGGCATTTCGCGCCTCGGCTACGCCAGCAGCGCCGATGGCCTCACGTTCGACGAACGGCTGCCATACCCAGTCTTCCAGGTAGTGAGCCCGCGCGAGCTGGAGCGCAAGCGCTTGGGGAAGAAACGCCGCTACGATCCGGTCCTCTACCCATCGGGCGGCAGCTGGGGCGGTTGCGAGGACCCGCGGCTGGTCTCGATCGAGGAGCACGTTTATCTCACGTTCAACGCGTTCGATGGCTGGGATTACATCCGCGTCGCATCCGTATCGCTGCCGGCAGCGGAGTTCGCGCGCAAGTGGTGGGCATGGAGTCGCCCCTTGCTGCTCTCTCCAAAAGGGCAGGTGCACAAGAACTGGGTGCTCTTCCCGGAGAAGATCAACG
>DASSSZ010000004.1:0-24825 GCA_035708165.1 Minisyncoccota bacterium | reverse complement strand
CCGGCAATGAGACCGACTACTTCGGCACGCTCACCCTCGATGCGCTCGTGGCATTCCAAGAAGCGCACGCCGATCAGATCCTTACGCCGCTCCACCTCACCCGCGGCACCGGGTACTTCGGCCCGAGTACGCGGGCGTTCGTGAACGCCCGCTAGCCTCATGTTCCGTGAATCGTTCACGGAAGACACACGGAGGCGCATGGTATACAGATAGTATGGCAGTGGATAGAGCCGCAGGCACGCGGAATCCTTTCCTAGTGCGCCGATTCGTAGCGATGGCGTGCGTGTTCTTCCTGTATCTCATCGGCGCATGGATCGGCCAATTCATCTTCTTCACTGAGCATAGCTCTCCGGCGGTCATCTGGGCGCCTGCCGGCATCGCGCTCGCAGCGATCCTGCTCGGCGGCTGGCGCATGGCGATTCCCATCGCGCTCGCGCAGCTCCTCGCAGGCCTCACGAGCTTCGGCCCGGTCGTCTTGCTGTACGTGGCGAGCGCGACCATCGGGTACACCCTGCAGCCGCTCTACCTCAGCATCGCGCTGCGCCGCTTCGGCTTCCAGGGCAGCATGGAGACGATCAGGGATGCGTTCGTCCTGATCGGCGTCGCGCTGATCGGGACCGCCATATTCCCGGCCATTACCGCGCTTGCGTATTCGTACATGCATGCGGGTGCGACCGGATCGAGCATGCTCACGGATTTCGGGCGGCTGTGGGCGGGCAATCTCCTCAGCGTACTCGTCATCGTCCCGCTCGTGACATCGTGGTCGCGCTTCGCTTTCCCGGCGGGACGGCGCAGGATCGCGGAGCTCGTGCTCGCGTTCGCGATCCTCATCGGGTGCATCTATATCATCTTCTGGTCGCCGCTCGCATCAGAGCTCGGCCTCTTCCTCGTGCTCGTGCTCTGGAGCATCCTCCTGTGGATCGCGCTGCGCCATGAGCCGCGCTACATGACGCTCGCGATCGCGCTGTCGGTCGTGATCGCATTCCTCGGCGGCATCATCGCGCATCCTGCTGGCACGCCGCTTCCGCAGCAGCTCTTCGGCGACGAGCTGGTTATCCTCCTCTTCAGCCCGCTCTTCCTCATCTTCGCGGCTGCCGCTTCGGAGCGCCGTAACAGCGTGCGCGAGCTGGCGCTCCGGGTGGAGGAGCTCAATGCGCTCGCGACGAAGCTGAGCGCGGAGGACCGCGCGAAGAACGACTTCATCGCCATCCTCGCCCACGAGCTGCGCAACCCGCTTTCGCCCATCGTCAGCACGCTCGAGCTCCTGCGGCTGAAGGGGTCCGAGCCCGAGTCGCTGGAGCTCATCCGCGGCGCGGAAGCGCAAGCCGCGACCATGCGCCGCCTCCTCGACGACCTCCTCGATGTCGCGCGCATCTCGCGCAATAAGATCACGATCAGGAAGGAGCCGGTGGACGTCCGGGAGACGATCAAGCGCTCGCTCGCGACGGTCGCGAACGCTTCGTCGCAGCGGCAGCAGGCCATCATCGCGGAGCTCCCGGATGAGCCGCTCTGGGTCGACGCGGATCCGGTGCGGCTCGAGCAGATCATCCTCAACCTGCTCAGCAATGCGATCAGGTATACCGGCGATGGCGGCGAGATCCGCATCTCCTCGGCGGCTGAGGGGGAGTTCGCGGCGATCGCCGTTCGCGATAACGGCATCGGCATCAAGCAGGAGGATCTCGATACGATCTTCAAGCCGTTCCATCAGAGCACGGAATCGCGCATGCAGGCAGGCCTCGGCATCGGCCTCTCCATCACGAAGCGCCTCGTCGAGCTGCACGACGGGGAGATCCTCGTCGAGAGCGAAGGCGTGCTTCCGCAGGGGAGCCGCTTCACGGTCCGCCTGCCGCGCAGCGCGCCGCCGGCTGCCGCTGCGCGGCAGGAGCGCAGCGTACGCCGCCACCTGCGCCGCATCCTCGTCGTCGACGATAACAAGCCGGCCGCGACCGGGATCGGCAAGCTCCTCGAGCATGGCGGGCACGCCGTCTCGCTCGCGCACAGCGGCGCAGAGGCGCTCGAGCGCATCGCTGCCGAGGATCCCGAGGTCGTCTTCCTCGATATCGGCCTGCCGGACATGAGCGGCTACGATGTCGCGCGCACGGTGCGCGCAGGCCATCCCCGCATCACGCTCATCGCGCTCACCGGCTACGGGCAGGAGGAGGACAAGCGCACGACGCGCGATGCCGGGTTCGATTTCCATCTCACGAAGCCGGTCAGCATCGCCGAAGTGGAAGACCTTCTGGCCACGCTCCCGGCGGATCGCGACGGTAGCGGCGCGGCCGGGAAATGAGTACTATCACCGCATAGGCATATGGTGACGCTCTTCAATGCACTCGTGTTCTTCCATGTAGCGGCCGCCATCGTCTGGCTCGGATCGGGCATCACGCTTGAGATCCTCGAGTTCGAGGCGGCGTACGGCTCGACGCGCGGACGGATCATGGCGAACCTGCGCCGGGGCAGCTGGTTCGGCGCGCGCGTGTTCGCGCCCGCCGCGATCACGACGATCCTCACCGGCATCCTGGCCGTCGCGGTGGGGCGCCCGACCTTCGGGCAGCTGTGGGTGATCATGGCGCTCATCGGCGTGGCTGCAGCAGCAGCACTAGGCGCAGGCATCCTCGGCAGGACGAGCGATCGGCTCGCGAAGCGTATGGGCGAGGGCGCACCCGATGCAGAGATAGCAGCCGGGCTCGCGCGCATCCGCGCCGCGTCGCAGCTCGACCTCGCGATCCTCGTCTTCATCCTTTTCGATATGGTGGTGCGCCCCGTCGCATTCGACCCGGGGTTCTTCATCGCAAGCGGGATCTTCTTCGTCGCGGTCGCGTGCGGGATCATCCTCTCGCGGACGAAAGGGCAGGCGAAGGCGCTCCTCAGAGGGTGAGCGGCGCAGCAGGAAAAGAAGAAGGCGCACCACGGTGCGCCTTCGCTGCGTCTGCCGGCTGCTAATTCCAGCGGAAGACCCGGAACGCGATCACGTAGATCACGACGAGCCACATGCACACGAGCCCCAGCTGCGGCGCGATCTCGACGAGGGATTTGCCTTCAGTCGCGATCATGCGCAAGCCATCGATGACTGGCGTGAGCGGGAAGTATGCGGAGATCGCCTGCACCCAGCCCGGCATGAGGAAGCGCGGGAAGAAGGTCCCCGAGAGGAACATCATCGGGAAGACGATGATGTTGGAGAGAGGCGCCGCCTGGCTCTGGTCCTTCGCCCAGCCGCCGAGCGCGAGCCCGATGCCGAGCATCATCGCGATCGAGAGCAGCAGGAACGCGATGAGCTCGAGGTAGTTCCCGACGACCTGCAGATGGAAGACGAGGATGCCGGCCGCGAACATGGCGATGATCGTGATGAGGCCGGTCGCGGCCTGCGAGATCGCCGTCGAGATGAAGTACTGCGCGACCGTGAGCGGCGTGGTGTGGAGGCGGCGCAGGACGCCCAGGCGCTTGAGCTCAGGGAAGACGTTCGCCGGGCCGAAGATGCCGATGCCGAGGAGCGCGAAGCCGAGGAGGCCGGCGAACGTGTAATCGAAGGAGGTGAGGCCGCGCTGGCCCGTCTCCTTCGTGGCGACGGTGAACGGCATCTGCGTCGTCACGTACTGCGCATTGAGAGGCTCGAACTGCGCCTTGAGGAGCGTGGCGAGCGCCTGCCCGGCCTGCGCATCGTTGTGCGTCGTGTAGACCGCGGCCTCGCCGCTCGGGGTGGTCGAGCCCTCCGCGATGGTGCCGAACGAGGGCGGCAGCACGATCGCCGCGTCGAGCGAGCCGCGCTCGAGCGCGACGTCGGCATCGGCGAGGGTCGTGATGGAAGGATCCACCGAGAGCACGGTGCTGGAGGCTGCCTCGGTCGCGAACGCCGTCGCGATCGTGCTCGTGGATTCATTGATGAGCGCGACGTTGAAGGAGATCGAGCTGCCGCTGTTGCCGAAGAGGCCGCCCAGCACGAAGAGGATGACGAGCGGGAAGAGCACGCCGAAGAAGATCGCGACCCGGTTGCGGAAGAACCGGCGCGTGTTGATCTTCGAGAAGACGTAGATGGTATAGAGGTATTCGCGCATGGTATGAGAGGGGATTACTCGCGCAGCTCCTTGCCGGTGAGGTCGATGAAGACGTCCTCGAGGTCTGCCTGCTCGACATGCTGCTCCTTCGTGAAGCCTCGCGCGAGCAGCGCCTGGATGAGGTTCTGCGGCGTATCGAGGGCGATGATCTTCCCGGCATCCATGATCGCGAGGCGGTCGCACAGGTAGCGCGCCTCATCCATGTAGTGCGTCGTGAGCACGACCGTGATCCCGCGGTCGCGCACCTGCCGCACGAGCTCCCAGAGGTTGCGGCGGGCCTGCGGGTCGAGGCCGGTCGTGGGCTCATCCATGAAGAAGACCTTGGGCGAGTGGACGAGCGCGACGGCGATCGAGAGCCGCTGGCGCTGGCCGCCCGAGAGGTCCTCGATGTAGCTCCCTGCCTTCTCCGCGAGGCCGACTTCGCCGAGCGCCTGCATCGGGTTTGCGCGCACGCCGTAGGCGGCAGCGAACAGCTCGAGCACTTCCGTGAGCTTCGTCTTGTCCTGGAAGCCAGGCGCCTGCGGCTGCACGCCGATCAGCCGCTTCACCTTGGCCGGGTGCGTCGCGACATCGATGCCATCAAGGGTGATCGTGCCCGAGGAGATAGGCGTCAGCGTCTCGATCATCTCGAGCGTGGTCGTCTTGCCGGCGCCGTTCGGGCCGAGAATGCCGAAAATCTCGCCGCGCGCGACCGCAAACGAGACGCCGCGCACCGCGTGAGTACCGGTCTCGTACGTCTTCTCGACGTCCGAGAGGGTGAGGATCGGGTCCATTCGGGGCAGTATAGCAGAAAAACGGGTGAAATGAAGATGTACCCGGCCCGTGCATGCACATGGCTTGAATGAGGAATATACGGTATACTCCTGCGCATATGGCCAAACGACCGACCCAGGATATCAAGAACAAGACCAGCCGCTCGAAGAAGACGAAGAAGCGGCTGGCAGCGAAAGCTGCGACGCTCGCAGCGCGCCGCCCGCGCAAAGGTTCCGTCCGTTCGAACCGCGCCAAGTCGCACTCGCTCTCCAAATAGCACGAAGCCCGGCCAGAAGCCGGGCTCCGCGTTCATGCGGGCCTAATCGCTCGGGCGCGATACTTGCTGCATCGTGCCGCGCGCAGGCGAGCAACGCAGCGCACGCGCGAATGCGTGCGTATGATCAGGAATCCAGTCGTTCATTTCGAATTGCCGGCAGAGGACCGGGAGCGGATGTGCACGTTCTATGAAGCCGCGTTCGGGTGGAAGACCGAGCAGCTCGGCCCTGCGATGAGCGACTATGTCACGGTCGTAACGACGGCGACGGATGCGGATGGAATGCCGGCGACGCCGGGCGCGATTAACGGCGGCTTCTATCAGAAGACGGACGACGGCGCCATGCAGCACCCCTCGATCGTCATCTCCGTCGAGAACCTCGAGGAAGGCATGAAGCGGGTGCTCGATGCGGGCGGCACCCTTCACGGAGAACCCGCCGATATCCCTGGCGTGGGGCGGTGGGCCTCGTTCGTAGATACGGAAGGGAACCGGGTCAGCATGCTCGAGCCCCTGCCGCGAGGCGCAACGGATACGGCGGGCGGCTCCGCGGACGACCAGGCGCCGCAGGAGATGCTCGGGCGCTAGCACCGGCAGGGCAGCCAGTGCGGGAATGCCGCGTGCTATCCTTTACCCATAAGGGCCGCCCGATCCGAGCGTGGCGCTCTTCGCGAGTCCGCATGTACGCCGTCTATATCATCGAGTGCGCCGATGGCACGCTCTACACCGGCATCACGACCGACCTGCCGCGCCGGTTCGCGCAGCATCAGGCGGGGACGGCGGCCAAGTACACGCGCGCCCATGGCGCGCGGCGCATCGCGTACCAGGAGGAGGCGCCCTCCCGCAGCGCAGCCCTGGTGCGCGAAGCGGCCATCAAGAAGCTCCCGCGCCGCGAGAAGCTCGCGCTCATCGGCCGCTTCCGGCGCGGCGGACGCGCACCGGAACAGGCTGCTCATGAGCATGCTACTGAGCATGCTCAGTAGCATGCCGCACCTGAGCGGCAGGCGCTCTCGGTGGTGCGGCCGCAACGGGCGCGTGCTAGCATGTGCGATATGAAAAACGGCATCATCACGATCCTCATCCTTATCATCCTCGCGCTCGCCGGCTGGTACGTGTGGCAGCGCATGAGCGCGAACACTGTCACGAGCGGTACCGGCCATGGGACCCCGAGCGGCACCAGCAATGCCACGACGACCGAGAGCACGCCGACCGATGCCGCGAAGACGGTCATCGGGCGCTCGACGCAGGGCCGCGACATCGTCGCCTATCACTACGGCATGATTGATCCGCGCTCGACGCAGCTCCTCTTCGTCGGCGGCATCCATGGCGGCTACGAGTGGAATACGGTGCTGCTCTCGTACGCCCTCATGGACTACCTCGGAGAGCATCCGGATGCGATCCCGGCAGGCGAGGAAGTGACGGTGATCCCGGTCCTCAACCCGGATGGCCTCGCGAAGACGGTGGGCACCACATCGCCGTTCTCGGCGGCATCCGTCCCTGCGGACCAGGCGCTCCAGGTCGCCGGCCGCGTGAATGGCAACGGCGTGGACCTCAACCGAAACTTCGATTGCGATTGGCAGGCGAACGGCACGTGGCAGAACAAGCCCGTCTCGGGCGGCACGGCCCCCTTCTCCGAGCCGGAGAGCCAGGCATTCAAGAGCTACATCGCGAGCACGACGCCTGCGGCCGTGGTCGCGTACTACAGCGCTGCGGGCGGCGTGTACGCTTCGCAGTGCGGCAGCGGCGTCTCGGCCGCGACGCAGTCGCTCATGAGCCTCTACGCATCGGAGTCCGGGTACCCGGCGCACAGCGACTTCACCGCGTATGCGGTCACCGGCGACATGACGGACTGGCTCGCCAAGATCGGCGTGCCGACGATCAGCGTGCTGCTTACCAACCACCAGGACACGGAGTGGGCGAAGAACTGGGCGGGCATCCAGGCCGTCCTTGCGCATTACTCCGGGCAGTAGCATGCGCGGCACCTCGCTCCTGCGCGTGATCATCGCGCTCATCATCCTCGCTGCGCTCGGGTCTTTCGCCTGGTCCTGGCTGCGTCAGGCGCCGGAAGCGGAATCGCCCGCGGCACCTTCGGCGCCGAGTCGGGTCGTCGTCGGACATTCGGTGGAGGGCCGGCCGATCACGGCGTATATCTACGGCACCGGCACGACGACCATCATGTTCGCCGGCGGCATGCATGGCGGCTATGAGTGGAACGCCGTCCTCCTGGCGTTCGAGGCGCGCGATTACTTCGCGCAGCACCCGGAGGCGATCCCGGCGGGGGAGCGCGTCGTCGTGATCCCTGATCTCAACCCGGACGGCACGTTCCTCGAGCTCGGGACGACGACCGAGTTCACCGAAGCGGATGTCCCGGCGGGCAACCTCTCTGCCGGGCGCTTCAACGCGCACCATGTGGACCTCAATCGCAACTACGCGTGCAACTGGGCAGCCACAAGCACCTGGCAGGACAAGCCGGAGAGCGCAGGCACGGCGGCATTCTCGGAGCCGGAGGCGCAAGCCGTGCGCGCGGCAGTGGATGAGTTCGCGCCTGCTGCGGTCATCTTCTGGCACTCCGCATCCGGCTACGTGTATGCCGCCGATTGCAACGGCACGATGGCGCCGCACGAGCTCGATATCATGAAGGCCTACGCACACGCGGCCGGGTACGGCACGCAGGCGACCTTCGACGCATACCCGATCACCGGCGACTCCGAGGGCTGGCTCGCCTCGCTCGACATCCCGGCCTTGACCGTCGAGCTCACGACGCACGATTCGGTGGAGTGGAGCAAGAACCTCGCGGGCATTCAGGCGCTCCTCTCCTATTTCGCATCGTCAACGTCTACCGCACGATAATCAGTTATGGATCACTTCGTTCTCCACACCGGGCATCTACTTCGCCCGCAAGCTCTCCATCTACGCGACGTACAGCACGAGCACCGGCACGACTACTCCGCCCTCGGGCGCCATCCAGGACCTCTCGTATACGTATGATGCTGACGGCAATATCACGCAGATCGTCGACAATTCCGATACCGACACGGCCAAGACGACGCACTACGCATACGATGCGCTCAACCGCCTCATCAGCGCTTCCACCACGGATGCGACCTCCACCGAGTCCGACTACTCCCGCTCCTACGCGTACGACCTCCTCGGCAACCTGACCTCCGGCCCGGCCGGTGCCTACGCATACGACGGCAATACCGGCACCTCGTATGCCAACCCCGACGCCGCCACGGAGATCGGCACTACGGACCGCACCTATGACCAGAACGGCAACCTCCTCACCTCAGGCTCATGGACCTATGCCTACGATTACGCCAACCGCCTCGCCTCCGCCACCGACGGCACCGGCACCACCACCATGACCTACGCCTCCGACGGCTCGCGCGTGAAGCTCGTCGAGCCCGGCGATGCCTTCGCCACCCACTTCCCGAACCGCTCATACGAGAAATACGGCGCCACCTCCACCGATCTCGTGTATGGAGCCGGCCTTCTCTTGGCAACCATCGCCCGCCCGGCAGGCACCACCACGCCTTCCGTCACCTATATCCATCCTGACCACCTGGGAAGCACGAATGCGACGACGGACGGGAGCGTGTAAGAGAATGAGGCGTGTCGCGTCTTCATCTGCATATGACATGGATGCATACGGGATTCGCTTCGTTCTTATTCGCGCCAATCCTGGCGCTCTCTGCATTATTCGGCCTTCAGGCGAGCACGACCGCGCTCGTGCCTGCCGTCGCGACATCGTCCATCCCCGTGATGTGCACGATGGAAGCGAAGATCTGCCCGGACGGCTCGTACGTCGGCCGCGTCGGGCCTGATTGCCATTTCGCCGCGTGCCCCGGCGCGACCTCGACTCCGGCGGATGACAATACCGATTCGACCTCATCGCTCCCCGCAATCCGGGCGCCGCAGGGCCCAGGCGCAGCGGCTGCAGCGAAGGACGTGACGATCTACTCGATCACTCCGCATGAAGGGCCGGTCGGCACGGAAATCACCATCGACGGCTCCGGCTTCACGGGCGACAATACGATCCACTTCGGACAAGGCGTCATCATGCATGCCGCGGCAGGAGACGGCATCGCGATCATGTGTGCTACGGACGCGCGTGACTGCCACCCAGGGATCCACCGGCACCTCACGTTCACGGTCCCGGATGCCTTGCTGCCTGCCTGCGCCTTCGCCACGCCGGTCCACTGCATGATCGCGTCCATCGGTACGCAACCCGGGCAGTACGATATCTCCGTCGAGAACGCTCACGGCACGAGCAATGCGGTCTCCTTCACGGTCACGAGCGGCGCAGACGCCGGGCAGGGGGATGCCGCAGCTCCCGCGATCGTCTCCATGACGCCTGCCGAGGGCTCAGTCGGGACCGAGGTCACGATCGGCGGCGACCACCTCGATGGCGCGCGCGTGCACTTCGGCGCCGGCGTCATCACCGATGCGACGGTGAAGCCGGCGATCTTCCACTGCCCGATGATGCGGCCGGGCCAGACGGGCGGGTGCGGCGCATTCAGCGAGACGCTCACCTTCACGGTGCCGGCTTCCGTCGGGCCGTACTGCAAGCAGGGCGAGATGTGCCCGATGTTCCGGCAGGCAATCGTACCCGGCAGCTACCCGATTTCCATCGAGACGGATGCGGGCACGAGCGGCTCCGAGACGTTCACTGTCACGGGCGCGTAGGCACTCTCATGGCGTCTTCATCGTCATGCCGCAGTATGGCTATACTAGCGGCAATGAGCGCCTAATCCCTACGAGCCTATGAATACAAACACCGTTATCGGTTACATCCTGATCGCCATCATCATCGTGGCAGCAGCGTGGTATTTCTTCTTCGCGAACCCGAACGGCGTATCATCCGGCCCGCAGCAAGGCACGGATCAGTCCGCCGCCGCGAGCACGGCCGTCACGCAGTTCGGCGACCAGCTCCAGAAGGTCTCGCTGCTTGCGCCGGATGCGACCTCGACGATGGCGTCGGCGTACGGGCCGTACGTCACGCCCGCGCTCCTTGCGCAGTGGGAGGCGAGCACGTCGAGCGCACCGGGGAAGACGGTCTCGAGCCCGTGGCCTGATCACATCGAGGTCGCGGGATCCACGCAGCAATCGGACGGCAGCTATCTCATCACGGGCGATATCGTGCTCATGACGAGCACGGGGAATGCCGGCACGATCCCGTTCTCGGCGATCGTCACGAACGCGAACGGCACGTGGCTCATCTCGGATTTCTCCATGAGCCCCATCGGCGGAGTGCCGGTCTCGACGAGCACGCCGACGACGACCGGCTCCTAGCGCGCTCGCGCATGCGCAACAGCCCCGGCATCCGCCGGGGCTTTCGCTACATGATCCCGCCGGGGAGCGCCTGCGCGGCGGCATAGAGGATCGCGCCGAGGGAGAGCAGGAAGTAGTAATCGGATGGCGCGATCCAGAGCCACTGCTTCCGGTGCCACCAGATCTTCTCCTTGCGGAAGTTGCGCAGGCCGAATGCAGGATTGAAGACGAACCAGAAGAAGTCCTCGAGCACGGTGAAGAAGCACAGGAAGGCGAAGAGCTCGAGCTCGGTCGCGAGCGAATAGGGGACGAAGGCGTAGACGATGTGCAGCATCGAGAGGATGAAGAGATCCATCCACACGTGGTACCCGTCCGCAGGGCGGCCGCCGAAAAGGAGCCGGCTGATCGGGTTCTTCGGCGAGAGCCGCCAGGTGGGGAGCTTGCCCGCCCAGCCGTCCTTGCCTTCGATCGCGATCTCCACATGCGCGAAGCAGAAGGCTGTCCAGACGATCCCCGCGACGTAGAGCACCCCATGCGTGCGCGCGATCAGATCGAGCGTAGCGAGCGCGCTTTGGTCCATGCGCCTCAGTATACAAGAGCCTCGCGGGATGGATGGTGCGGAAAAAGGAAAGCGCCCGTCGTGAGACGGGCGCTTCGCTGATCCGCACCGGAGAGGCTACGCCGCTTCCGCGAGCTCGTCCTCGAGCTCGAAGAGCTTCTTCATGCCATCGTGGAGCTTCTGCACCGCTTCGACCTCCGTGAGGCCGAGGCGCTGCGTGGGCGAGATGTCGAACATGCCGCCCTCGCTCTCCGAATGCTCGCCGTGGATGCCGCGCGCCTGGAGCCCGAGGCTCTTGCAGGTCTCCTTGAAGTCAGGCTGCTGCGAGAGCTTCGGGAGCGCTGCCATGTAGCTCGCGCGCAGGCCCGTGCCAAGGTTGGTCGGGCAGCTCGTGAGATAGCCGCGATGCTCGTCGTACGCGAACGGGATCTTCTCCTGGATCGCCGATGCGGCCCGCGAGAGCCGATCGAAAATGCTCTCGAGGTCGGCGCCCATTTCCATCGAGATGATGCGCAGGCCATCCTCCTCGTTCACCCATACCAGGAACTTCTTGTCCGCGGAGTGGAAGATGCCGCGCCCCTCGGGCCAGTCGCGGTTGATGCCGGCCGACTCGAGGTACTTATCGCCTTCCTTGAAGAGGAAGTGATCCGCGATGAGCTGATCCTGCGTGGCCTTGTCCATGCCCTCGAGAGGGTAGTACGTGCCGGCGAGATCGCCTTCGAGCGACTCCAGGGCCGCGACGACCTTTTGCGTGAGCTCCAGCCGATCCTCTTTCGAGATCGCTGGCGGGAACGCGTAGGCGGCCGCGTTGCGGCCTACCCGGATGCGAGTCGAGCGGATACGCTCGCCCGAGGGGTCGAGATTGGTCACCGAGAGGTGCGCCGGATCGAAATCGCGCGGGTGCACCTCTTTCAGCGAGTGCTGGTGGTAATCCTCGATGATCGGGTCGAAGAGCGGCGCGAAGAGCGTGTAGGCTTCCGCGTCGCCGGCATAGACGCCGATCGAGCTCTCGGGATTCTCGCGGCCCGAGCGGATAATATCGTCGAGCGTGACGCCATGCGACGTCGTGAGACCTTTGAGCTGCTGCTCGACCTCAGGGGTGAGGTATTTGTCGAGAAGGGACATAATTTCTCCGTATGTTGGTTTATTTGGTAACAAAGACCGCTTGGCAGTGTACTCGTTTCGTGCTGGAATTCAACCCCGCTTCGCTTTACCATGCGTTTATCTGCGGGGATGGTAGAGTAGGTGCCTATGACTGAAACCGCACCCGATCCGGCGCTCGCATCCGCGAAGACAGAGCAGGAGCGCCACGGCAGCATCATGCTCGTGATGGGCGCCCTCATGCTCACTATGCTCCTCGCCGCCCTCGACCAGACGATCGTCTCGACCGCCCTGCCGCGCATCGCGAGCGAATTCAATGCGCTCAGCGAGCTCTCCTGGGTCGTCACCGCGTACCTCATCACGAGCGCGGTGGTGACGCCGCTCTACGGCAAGCTCTCGGACATCTTCGGTCGCAAGCGGATGCTCATGCTCGCGGTCGTCATCTTCCTCATCGGCTCCGTCCTCTCCGGCATCTCGCAGAGCATGCTCGAGCTCATCCTCTTCCGCGGAATCCAGGGCATCGGCGCCGGCGGCCTCATGACCATGGTCTTCGCGACGATCGGCGACATCGTCACGCCGCGCGAGCGCGGGCGCTATCAGGGCTACATCGGCGCGGTCTTCGGGGTCTCGAGCGTCATCGGGCCGCTGCTTGGCGGCTTCCTCACGGACTCGGTCTCCTGGCGCTGGATCTTCTATATCAACGTGCCGCTCGGGCTCCTCGCGCTCGCGGCGATCGCGCTGAGGCTCAACGTGCATGTGGCGAAGCGCGACCACGCGATCGATTACCTCGGCGCGCTCTTCCTCTCCATCTCGATCGTCTGCCTCCTTCTGGTCGCGGTCTGGGGCGGGACGACCTACCCGTGGAGCTCGCAGCTCATCCTCTCGCTCGGGGCCCTCGGCGTGCTCTTCGCAGGCGAATTCGTCTGGTGGGAGACGCGCGCGAAGGAGCCGCTCCTGCCGCTCTCGCTCTTCCGCAACAGCATCTTCTCGGTCTCCTCGATCCTCTCGTTCGTCTCAGGCCTCTCCATGTTCGCGGCCATCATCTACCTGCCGGAGTACCTGCAGGCAGTGCGCGGCTACTCGGCGACGGCCTCCGGCCTCCTCATGGTGCCGCTCGTGGTCGGGATCCTCACGGCATCGATCACGAGCGGCCGCCTCATCTCATCGAGCGGGAAGTACCGCATCTTCCCGCTCGTCGGCACGCTCACCACGGCGCTCGGCCTCTTCCTCATGAGCGGCATCTCCGTGGATACGCCCATCTGGCTCCTCTCGGTCTGGATGATCATCATCGGCGCCGGCATCGGCATGTTCATGCAGGTGATGACGCTCTCGGTACAGAACGCGGTAGATCAGCGGGACCTCGGCACCGCGACCGCTACGGTGACGTTCTTCCGCTCGATCGGCAGCTCGTTCGGCACCTCCATCTTCGGCGCGGTCCTCGTCTCGCGCTTCGCGGCGCATATCGTCGGCACCGTCCCTGCCGGAGCGGGGATCGACAGTTCGATCGCGTCCAACCTCTCGGCGCTCGCGCAGCTGCCGCCGGCGCTCGCGCAGCCGGTCTTCGTCGCGTTCACGCGGGCGTTCGACGACCTCTTCCTGTATGCGGCGCCGGCCATGCTGCTCGCCTTCGTGGTGGCGCTCTTCCTGCGGGAAGTGCCGTTGCGGACCCAGATCCGCGAGGAGGCGCTCTAGCCCGTTGCGCACTTGCGCTTCGGGAAGGAGTGGTAGAATGAAGGGCACTTGGTTCGCGCCAGGGTCCGGTCGCTGCGGCGCCCGGAGGTATAGCAGCTTCGCCGCCTCGACGGCGCGCAATTAGCAACAACAATACAGGATATGAAGAAAGGAATTATCGCAGTGATCGTCGTCATCGTGCTTATCGCGATCGGTGTCGGGGCCTGGTACTACTACGGGAAGGACAACGGCGGCGCGGCCGGCGTCTCGAACCCGGGCGCGACGGTCGCGACGGTGAACGGCACGGCCATCACCGCAGGCCAGCTCGCGTCGGCAGAGACCTCGCTCGAGGCGCAGGTCGGCGCGACGGCGAGCACGACCGATGAGAAGGTCCAGCTCCAGTCCGCGGCCCTCAGCTCGCTCATCGCGCAGGCGCTGCTCTCGCAGGCTGCGAGCGCGGCGGGCGTGACGGCATCCTCGACGGAAATCGAGGCGCAGCTCGCGCAGGCGAAGGCGCAGTTCAGCAGCGACAGCGACTATCAGCAGGCGCTCTCGCAGCGCGGCCTCACGGAGGCGACGCTGCGCGATCAGATCAGCCAGAGCCTCATGATCCAGGCATACCTGGATAAGCAGCTCAACCTCTCGGCAGCGACGGCGACCGATGCGGAGATCCAGACCGCGTACAACCAGGTCGCGAGCCAGAACTCGAGCGTCCCGCCGCTCGACCAGGTGCGCGACCAGGTGGCGCAGGCGGTCGTCCAGCAGAAGCAGCAGGCAGCGATCAATCAGTACGTGCAGCAGCTTCAGGCGCAGGCGAACGTCCAGATCCTCATCTCGACCTCGACCCCGTACCAGGGCTAGCGCGCCCGATAGGGCAGGAAAACGTCCCGCAACCTCTAGGCTGCGGGGCGTTTTCGCATTGCACGGGCGGGAGAGGAGAGATGAAGCCTTCATGCAAAAGTGCTTGCGCAGGGCAAGGCCGGCGGGTATGCTGCCCGGGTCATGAATCAGGCCGACACCAGTCTGCCTTCCTTATCCCACCGGCAGCTTGCACGCCTGCGCGCTTCAGCCCTGCTCTTCGCGGGGATTTTCGTCTTCGCGCCCATCTTCGCATCGGCTGCGAGCAACCCCAATGCCGGGGCCGAGAGCGCGGTCCGCGCGGCATTCGCCGATGAGCCGGTGATGATCGGGGTCGCCCGGTGCGAGTCCGATTTCCGCGAGTTCGATTCGGCGGGCGATCCGCTCGATGGCGGCTCGGGCGGCATGATCGGCATCTTCCAGATCAGCGAGGCCGTGCACGCGGAGGCGGCGAAGGCGCTCGGCATGGATATCGATACGGTTGCCGGCAATATCGCGTACGCCAAGCACCTCTACGAGGAGAAGGGCACCGCGCCGTGGCTCGCCTCGGCCGGCTGCTGGAGCGGCAGCGCGGATGACGCGTCGCTCGACAGCAATCTCGCCCCGGGCGCTGTGGACGCGTCCGTCGCGCTCCTGCAGGAGCTCCTCAATGCGAACGGCTTCCCGGTCGCCACGGCGGGCGAAGGGTCGCTCGGGCACGAGTCGTACTTCTTCGGCGCGCTGACGAAGGCTGCCGTCGAGCGCTTCCAGTGCGCGAACAATATCGTCTGCGCCGGCAGCCCTCAGACCACCGGCTTCGGCGCGGTCGGCCCGCAGACGCGCGCAGCGCTCCTCGCGCTCGCGCAGGACTGATCGGCACGCATTTGATACGATAGCCCTATGAAGGGAGCGCCGCGCGGAACCGGGATCGCCATCGGGATCGCGCTTGGCGTCGTGATCGGCGCGGCCATGCACGAGCTCGCGTTCGGGATCGCGATCGGCGTCGCGATCGGGATCGCGCTCGAGTACGACGGCAGCAGGAAGCGCTAGTACGGACCGAGCCTCGATCGGCGGCCCTGCCGCGCTACGCGGCCGGCGCCATGCCGTGCAGGTCGTGGAGCACCTGCCTGTTCTTCGGGTGCGGCATCTTCGCGAAGTACGCAGCCGAGAGCACATAGAAGAGCATGTGCAGGATGATCGCGTAGCCGATGCCGCCCGCGACGAAGAGGATGAGGAAGGGGAAGGCGAAGCCGGCGAGCGCCGCGTACATGGTGTAGTGCATGCCCCAGAAGAAGCCGGCCGTGCGGAAGATGTAGAGGTGCGCGATCGCGAAGAGCACGATGAAGGTAAGGACGATGGCAGGGTAGCTCGCGCCCGCCTGCGCAAGGAAGAGCACGATGCCGCCCGCGATCGATTGCTGGAAGATGACGTCGCCGATCTTCGCGACGATGTAGCGCTCCTCGAGCGTGAGCATCCCTTGGCCCGGGAAGAGCTCGGCGAGCCACTTCGGGCTGCCGAAGCGCTTGCGCATCACGTGATACATGAACGGGAAGACGCCAAGGAGGCAGAACGTAAGCAGCACGTAGCCGGTGATGCTGATCGTCCCGAAGAGCGCGCTCATCTCGCCCGGGAAGGCGAGCCAGACCACGCCCGTCCATGCGCCGAAATAGAGGAGCGACCAGACCGGCGCGTCAGCGAACGTGAGCTTGAAGTAGACCTCGAAGTAGCGGTAGTGAATGACGCGCGCGATGCACGAGATGGCCGCGAGTGCGAGGACCGGCAGCGCAGCATCGTGATACGCGCTTAGGACCTGCAGCATGCGCCCATCGTAGCATGGAGAGCGGCGCGCAGACGCGCTGTGCATAAGCGCCGCGCCGCGCTGCGCTGCGCGCTATACTGCATGCATGCAGCGGGCTTCCCGTCATGCCGCGTGGATCGCGGCGAGCGCGCTCCTCATCCTCCCGTGGGCGGCAGCCGCGGCGCCGATGGCGGACGGCGTACCCGTCATCACGACGCGATCGGAAGCGGCGAGCACCACGTCGCGTGCGGCAGATGCGCTCCCCGCGAGCGCTGCGCCGGCCCCGGCAGGCCTCGCGATCGCAGACCTGACGGCGACGCGCGAGAACGCGACTGCGGTCTCCATCCGCTTCACCTCGAGCGAGGCGGCCATCGGCCGCATCTCGTACGTGCTCCCGGATGGCGCGAGCGCGATCATCGAGGATCCTGCCGCCGTGCGCGCGCATGCCTTCGTCCTCACGGGCCTCTCGCCCGAGCGGACGTACGCTTTCACGATCGCTGCATCCGCGCCGTCTGCGCAGAGCGCAGCGTATGCGGTCTCGTTCTCGCCGGCTTCGATCGGCGATCCTGGCGCATCGATCGCGCCGCGGGTGACGGAAGCCGTGCCCGCGATCGCGCGCGAGCCCTCGCAGGATGCGGGGCTTGCCGCGGCAGCCGCGAGCGTGCCGGCTGCGCCGCTCGCGCACGCGAACGCAGCGCTCGCCGGCTGGCTGCTCGCCGCCTTGATCGTTTTGCTCGCGCTCACGGCCTTCGCGCTCGCGCGCTGGCTCGCGCTGCACAAGGAGCTCTGATCGGCGCGATGCCTGCGCCGCGGCGCGCGGCCGGCAGGATGCTAGAATAGGCGCGTATGGATCCCGAGATGCAGAAGGCCCGCACGGCCGCCGCGCCAAGGAAGCGCGCGCCGAGGAAGACAGCCGCACGGAACGCAGCTGCTCCTGGTGCTGCGCTCACGCCGGAAGAAGAAGCGATTGCAGCGCAGCTCGCGCCTGAGCCGGCGCCGATGATCCCTGCGGCATCCGCTCCTGCAGCTCCGTCCGCCCCTGCGGCCGGCTTCCGCATCCGCAAGCGGACGCTCCGTCGTGCGCTGCGTGCAGCCGGTGCGATCGTCATCCTGCTCGCCCTCCTCTTCGCCGCGCGGGTCTTCCACTGGGGCGGCTGGGGCCTCACGCAAGAGGAAGCCGATGCGCAGCAGGTCGCGGCTGTCGTCCGCGACGTGAGCACGCTGATGTACCTCCCGGATGAGACGCCGCAGGTCGCGGCTGTCGTCGATCCGTCGAAGCTCGCGGGGCAGCCGTTCTTCGCCAACGCCGAAGCAGGCGATGAGGTGCTCGCGTTCGTGCATGCCGGCACCGCGATCCTCTACCGTCCCTCGACGCATCGGATCGTGAATGTCGCGCCGCTCGTGATCCAGCCGAACGCCACGACGAGCAGCCAGTAATCCCCGCATGCCGCCGGTTGCGCGCCGCCTCTCGCATGGTAGCGTTGCGGTATGCGCAGCCGCACGTGGATCCTCATCATCATCGCCGTCATCATCCTCGGCGCGCTCGCGTTCTGGCTCTGGCCGCACCCGGTGCTCACGCCCGGTGCGGCGCATTCGTACCAGGATGCCACGTACCTGGTGGAGGGCGTCCCGGTGACGCTCAAGGATGGCATGGCAGTGGCATCGAGCACGCCGAGCTCCTCGCTCATGGAGAAGACGAGCATCCTTGCGGACGCGAGCGCCGCAGGCGATCTCGATGGCGATAAGAAGGCGGACGAGGCGTTCGTCCTCTCGCGCGACGGAGGCGGCAGCGGCACGTTCTACTATCTTGCGGCCGCGCTTGCCGTCCCCGGCGGCTACCAGGGCACGAACGCGGTCTTCCTCGGCGATCGCATCGCGATACAGTCAGTCGAGGTCGAGGATGAGCAGGCGAGCGTGACGTACCTCGACCACGCGAGCGGCTCGCCTATGGCGTCCGCGCCGACGCTCTCCGTCACGAAGCGCTTCGAGATCAGCAACGGCATGCTCGTGGAGATGGAATAAGCGCACCCGAAGCGCGCGATCGTGGTGGTATAGTGAAGGGGAAGGGGATCAGCCCCCCGTATTTCTTCATGCTTCGCCGGATCAGACAACTCTTCCCGTTTTTCGTCCTCGCCATCGCGCTCGCGGCCCTTGCGTGGTTCTCGCTGCACGCGGTACTGCCGGTCCTCGCGCCGGCAGGGCCGATCGGCACGGCGGAGCGCCAGCTCATGATAGATGTCGTCTCCCTCTCGGCGATCGTGGTCCTGCCCGTCTTCGCGCTCCTCTTCGGGTTCGCATGGCGCTACCGCGACCGCGGGCAGGAGGCGCAGCAGGACGAGTGGAAGCACGAGCATATCGCGGAGTTCGTCTGGTGGCTCGTGCCGGCGGCGATCATCTGCGCCTTGGGCTCGCTCGCCTGGAGCAGCAGCCATGCGCTCGACCCGTACAAGCCGATCGTCTCGGATACGCCGGCGCTCACGGTGGATGTCGTCGCCCTCGATTGGAAGTGGCTTTTCATCTATCCGTCTGAGGGCATCGCCACCGTGAACGATCTCGAGATCCCCGCAGGCAGGCCCGTCTCCTTCCGCCTCACCGCGGATGCGCCGATGAACTCCTTCTGGGTGCCGGCGCTCGGCGGCCAGATCATGGTGATGCCCGGGATGGAGACGCAGCTCAATCTCATGGCGAGCACGACGGGCACGTACGAAGGCTACTCGGCGAACCTCTCCGGGGAAGGGTTCGCGGGGATGCATTTCCCCGTGCGCGCGCTCACGGAGGGGAGCTTCGATGCGTGGGCTGCCTCCGTGCGCGCCGCGCCGGCGAACCCGCTCACGCCCGATGCATACGCAGCGCTCGCGAAGCCGAGCATGAATGTCCAGCCGATCGCCTATACGTCGGTCGCTCCCGAGCTCTACGAGAGCGTTATCATGCAGTACATGATGCCGCAGGGAAGCACTACGGATGCGATGACGGGCATGACGATGCCCATGCCGGCTGCGCCCGCGCCGGCCGCGAGCACGCCCGGCATGGCGACGAGCTCAGCGAGCGCATCCATGCCGGACCCGATCGTGGCGCCCATGCCTTCGATGCAGATGTGATATGACGCTCTCCTCATTCATCTTCGGCCGGCTCGCATGGGATCAGCTCCCGCACAGCGCGATCGCGTGGGGCGGCTCATTGACGGTGATCGGCGGCGTACTCGCCGTGGTCATCGCGATTACGGTGACGAAGCGGTGGGGCTGGCTCTGGCGCGAGTATGCCACCTCGCTCGACCCGAAGCGCATCGGCATCATGTACATCGCCGTCGCCGCGATCATGGGTCTGCGCGGCCTCTCCGATGCCGTCCTGATGCGCACGCAGCAGGCGCTCGCGGTCGGCAGCAATCCGGGCATCCTCGCGCCTGACCACTTCCAGCAGATCTTCTCCGCGCACGGCACTATCATGATCTTCTTCCTCGCAATGGGGCTCCTGATCGGGCTCATCAATATTGTGCTGCCGCTCCAGCTCGGGAGCCGCGACGTCGCCTTCCCGTTCCTCAACTCCGTGAGCTTCTGGCTCTTCTTCGCAGGCGCCGCGCTCGCGAACGTCTCGCTCGTCCTCGGCGATTTCAGCGCAGCCGGCTGGCTCTCGTACCCGCCGCTCTCCGAGCTCGCGTACAGCCCCGGGACGGGCGTGGATTACTGGGATTGGTCGCTGCAGATCGCCGGCATCGGCAGCCTGCTGACCGGCCTCAATTTCCTCATGACCATCTTCACCATGCGCGCCAAGGGCATGCGCTTCATGCGGATGCCGATCTTCGCCTGGAGCGTGCTCGGGAGCATGGCGCTCGTGATCTTCGCGTTCCCGATCCTGACCGCGACGCTCGCGCTCCTTGAGCTCGACCGCATGCTCGGCATGCACTTCTTCACCGCGGGCGGGGGCGGGAACATGATGATGTACGTGAACCTCATCTGGGCATGGGGCCACCCGGAGGTCTATATCCTCGCGCTCCCTGCCTTCGGGATCTTCTCCGAGGTGGTGCCGGCCTTCAGCGGCCGGCGGCTCACGGGGTACGTCTCGATGGTGTACGCCGTCGTCGCGATCGCGTTCCTCTCATTCATCGTCTGGCTGCATCACTTCTTCACCATGGGCGCAGGCGCCGACGTGAACGCCTTCTTCGGCATCATGACGATGATCATCGCCGTCCCGACAGGCGTGAAGATGTTCAACTGGATCTTCACCATGTACCGCGGGAAGATCCGGTTCACGAGCCCGATGCTCTGGTTCATGGGATTCGTCGTGCTCTTCACCATGGGCGGCGTCACGGGCGTGATGCTGGCCGAGCCGCCGGCGGACTTCCAGTTCCACAACTCGCTCTTCCTCGTGGCACATTTCCATACCATGATCATCAGCGGCGTCGTCTTCGGCATCTTCGCCGGCTTCACCTACTGGTTCCCGAAGATCTTCGGCTTCCGCCTCATCGAGTCGTGGCAGGTGCGCGCGTTCTGGTCGTGGCTGATCGGGTTCATCCTCGCGTTCGGCCCGCTCTACATCCTCGGGTTCATGGGCGCGACGCGCCGCCTCGACCACTACACCGACCCGTCCTGGCAGCCGCTCTTCATCACGGCCGGGATCGGCGCCTCGATCATCATCCTCGGCGTCATCTTCCAGGCGATCGGGCTTATCGCGAGCATCCGCCGCAGGCACGAGCTCGCAGACACGTCCGGCGACCCGTGGGACGGCCGCACGCTCGAGTGGTCCATCCCGTCGCCCGCGCCGTTCTATGCCTTCGCGGCGGAGCCGGTCGTCGCTGCGCGCGATGCCTGGTGGGATGAGAAGCAGCGCCGCGCGGCAGGAGAGGCGCAGCAGCCGCGCGCGTACGCGGATATCCTGCTCCCCAAGCGCAGCGCGATCGGCGTCGTGCTCGGGGCCTGCGCCTTCTTCGGCGGCTTCGGTGCGGTGTGGCACCTCTGGTGGCTCTTCGCGCTCGCGCTCCTCGCCGCTGCCGTCGCGCTCACGCGCCGCCTGCTCGATGACGATACGGAGTACCTGATCCCTGCGCACGAGCTCGCGCGCCTCGACGCCGCGCAGCGCTCGCACGCAGATGCCGCATGATATGCCTATGACCACGGACACTGAGACCATCGAGCAGCTTTCGGCGGACGCGCGCGTCGTGTTCGGCTTCTGGGCGTACCTCCTGACCGACCTCGTCCTCTTCGCCTCGCTCTTCGCCACGTACGCGGTGCTCGAGGGCGGCACGTTCGGAGGGCCGGGCCCGCACCAGCTCTTCGATGTGCGCTACGCGTTCATCGAGACGATGCTCCTCCTCACGAGCAGCTTCGTCGCGGGCCTCGGCATGATCGCCGCGCACGAGGGGGCGAAGCGCCGGGTGCTCGCCTGGTTCGCGGCCGCGTTCATCCTCGGGGCCGGGTTCCTGGGGATGGAGACGGCGGAGTTCGCGCACCTCGCCGCGATCGGCGCCACGCCATCAGCGAGCGCCTTCCTCTCTTCCTACTTCACGCTTCTCGGGACGCACGGCCTCCACGTGGCGATCGGCCTCGTATGGATGGGCGTGCTCCTCGTGTGGGCTCTCAGGCGCCCGTGGGATCATCATGCGGAGCGGAAGTTCATGCTGCTCTCCCTCTTCTGGCATTTCCTCGATATCATCTGGGTGCTGATCTTCACCGTCGTCTACCTATTCGGCCTCATGTCCTAGTATCATTCCCGTATGCCTCTCTCCGACCACGCACCGCATCCCTCGCACGCGCACCACGCCCACCACGGGCCTGCCGGCTCGTACGTCATCGGCTACGCGGCTTCGATCGCGCTCACGTTCGTCTCCTTCGAGCTCGTGCTCGAGGGGCTCCTCCCTGCGCCCCTGCGCACGGCGGCGCTCATCGCGCTCGCGCTCGCGCAGATCGCCGTGCAGCTCGTCTTCTTCCTCCACCTCTCGCGCGAGGCGCGGCCCCGCTGGCACCTGTTCATCTTCGGGCTCTTCCTCGCGGTCGTCATCATCCTCGTCGGCGGCTCGTGGTGGATCATGAATAATCTCGATGGACGGATGATGCCCTCGCCCGACGCCATGAGCGCCTACATGCATGACCAATCCGGCCTCTGATATGCTCGCGCCTGCATCAGCGCCTGCGCGAGCGGGCGCGTGGACGGCTCTCACGGCGGCGTACGAAGCCGCGAAGCCGAGCCGCACGCTTGCCAACGCGATCACGACCGCGGCGGGCGCTTTCGTCGCGGCGCTCGCGGCAGGCGTGTTCGACTGGCCGCGCATCGCGCTCGCGTTCCTCGCGTCGGCGCTCGTGGTCGCCGGCGCATGCACGCTCAATAACTATCTCGACCGCGCCCTGGATGCCCGCATGCCGCGTACGGCGAAGCGCGCGCTTCCCGCACGGATCCTGCCGCCCGCGCTCGTGCTCGCGGAAGGCGTGGTCCTCGCCGTGCTCGGCTTCGCGCTCTCGCTCCTGCTCGGCATGCTCGCTTTCGCCGCGCTCGCGGCGGGCTTCATCATCTACCTCGCGGCATACGGGCCCTTGAAGCGCGTCTCCATCGAGAGCGCGCTCGTCGGCAGCATCGCGGGCGCCATGCCGATCGTCGCCGGCTACGTTGCGATCGCACGCGTGCTCGATGCGCGCGTGCTCGTGCTCGGCATCATCCTCGTCGCGTGGCAGATGGCGCACTTCTACGCGATCGCCCTCTACCGCCTCGATGACTACGCCCAAGGCGGCATTCCCACCCTGCCCGCCGTGAAAGGCGCGCGCTTCACGAGGATCGCGATCATGGGCTACTGCGTCATCTTCCTCGCCGCGATGCTCGCGATGGGCGTGCTCGGGGAGGGGATCCTCTATCTCGCCGCGATGGCGCTCATGGGGATCGGCTGGATCGTACAGGGCGCGGTAACGCCGTTTTCAGCATCGCCTGCGCGCTGGGGCCAGGCCATGTTCCGCTACTCCCTGCTTGCCATCCTCGGCGTGAGCATCGCTTTGCCGCTCGGTTTCCTGCTGCCGTAGCGCTCACCCGCCGTTCATCGGGCAGGCGTAGCCTGTCAGGATGGCAGCAGTGCGTCTCATGGATGAGGCATATGCCCGCGCGGTCTGTGCCGCGCGCTCAGCTGAGGGCGCTGGGGTCGTCGCCCTTGCACGACCGGCGTGCTGCTGCGCTGCCTGCGCGGCGTGATGCGCACCGGCGATGGAGCGGCATATCGCATTGACGATCCTGATCGCGGTCGTGCTTATGATCGTGCTCGGCGTCGGGACCTGGTACTACGTGAGTTCATCTTCGGATGCCTCGCGCGCGGAGGATGCCGCCGCGGCGAATTGCACGGAGATCCTCGGCGGCTCGGTCGAGCTCATCTCGACGCCAGCCGGCGCCGTGCGCGTCTGCCACTTGCCGGACGGCAGCGCGTGCGACGAATGGGTGCTCTTCCGCACCGGCGCATGCGCATCCGCAGTGCCGGTCTCAGACGGCGGCGCGCACAGCTTCGCGTGGCGCGCGATCGCGAGTCGCGTGCGTTCACCTGCAGTTCAGGGCTCGCACAGTACCGTTGAACCATTATCCGTCACCAACCCATACACATACCTATGGCGAAGGACATCAATGATCTCAATAGCGCGACCGTGGAAGACCTCGAGGGTATCCAGGGGATCGGGCACGATCGTGCGGAGGACATTATCAATTACCGCGACGAGCACGGCCCGTTCACGGATTGGGATGACGTCAAGGAAGTCCCGGGATTCGATGAAGGCATGATCCGGGCCGTCCGCGACGGCGAGTGGGGAGAGGCGAGCGAAGCGGACGACGACGATGATGATGAGATGGGCGGCGAGGATGACGAGGACGAGACGGAGAGCGACGCGGATGCCGAAGCATAAGGGATAGCACCGCGCGAGCGCGGGCGCATGCCCACCTGAGCGATATGGAAGACTTGAAACGATCGGAGGAGACGAATAACAACGACACCAAGCAGCAGCTGGCGTATGCCCAGGGGCGTGCATTCGGCGATGCCCTGCGGCACATGACCGAGGAGGAGGCGACGGGCGCGGAGCTCGCGAGCGGCGATTACTTGATCGGCTACGCCGTGGAGCGCGCGGAAGGCATGTACGCCTACGATGGCGAGGAGCTCGTCTGGCTCAATCCGACCGACGAGAACGCGCACATCGAGGTCTCGGTCCGGAGCGCGCGCGATGGCCGGATGCTGCCGGGGCTCACCGTCACCGTGACCGTCGAGGACCAGGACGGCAGCGAGGTCGGCTCGGAGATCCATCCCTTCCTCTGGCACCCGTGGCTCTACCACTACGGCAGGAACTGGACCATCCCGAGCGAAGGGGAGTACCGGGTGCGCGTGCACGTGACTGCGCCCCTCACGATGATGCGGCACGACCGCGAGCATGGCGCCGCGTTCAGCGAGGATGCGGAAGTTGTCTTCGAAGGCGTGCAGCTTCCGGTCGGCCAGAAGCTCTCGTAGCGAACCGTCCGCGCAGGCATGCATCAGCAGGGCGAGCGCCTCGGCAGCGAAGCTGCCGAG
>DASSSZ010000003.1:0-99472 GCA_035708165.1 Minisyncoccota bacterium | reverse complement strand
AGCGCTCCTGTGAGGTCAGCGGGTGCGGTGCTCGCCTGCGGCGCCGCTCCTGAAACCCCGAAGAGCCGCTGCAATCCGCTATAGCCGCCGAAGAAGATCGTGCCGACGATGATGATGACCACGATCGCGAGGAGGACCTTCACGATGCTCGAGTAATGAGCCGGGGACGGGAGTGATGATTCCGATGCTGTCATGCGCGATGCGATGAGGGTGCTCTGCTAAATGCTATACGAGTGACACGATATAGTATCAGCGTAGCAGATGCAGGATGCGCATCCGGCACGCGGATGCGGCCGCCTGTTGATAACTCGAAGGTACGGAGCGAGCCGGCGGAAGCCGGCTCGTCTTTGCACGACGCATGACGCGGCTGCTACTGCGACGCCGGGATCGTCACGACCGCGCCGGTCTCTTGCGGGCTCGTCTCCTGCTGCATCGCAGCCGACTGCTGCTGGATAGCACGCAGTTCGCTCACGAAGCTCGCGAGCGAATCGGCGGCGTGCTGGTAGCCAGCGGAGATCTGCTGCCCCAACTCCTGGCCCGGCATGCCGCTCGCCGCGGCAGCCGTCTCAGCCGTCGGGCTCGCGTGCCCGGAGAAGCCGATCGTGGAGACTCCCCAGCCGAGCAGCAGGACCACCGTCACCGCAGCAGACGATGCGAACGCGAACCGCTGCCGGTCTTCCCGCGGACGCTCACGCAAGTCTTCGATGAACCGGCGCATACGTCCGTAAGTATATATCAGGACGAGAGCACGACGACTTCGCCGTTCATGGGAGCGACGTCCTTCGCCTTCACGGTGAGCTTCTCCACGGGCTTGAGGCCCTCTGCGCCCGCTTCCTTGAGGAACTGCGGCAGCGCCGCCTTCTCGCCGAGCCCGTCCCAGTGGATCGGGATAATGCACTTGGCTTCGAGCTTCACGGCGAGCTTGTACGCATCGGATGCGGAGAGCACGCCGTCGCCGCCGATCGGCACGAACAGGATGTCGATGGATTCGACGTCCTCGAGCGCGGACGGCGGCAGGGCGCCATCGCTGAGAGCGCCTAAGTAGAGCACGGTCATGCCATCGAATATGACGAGGTAGCACGTGTTCATCGTGCGGCCGTCGTAGTGGGTCGCCGTCGGGAAGCCGTTCGCCGTCATCGTCGCCACTTCGTACTCGCCCGGGCCCGTCGCTGCGAAGGGCTGCCGCTCGCCGCGCCCCGCCTCCGCGATGCCGTTCATATCCGGATGATTAAGGCTGATGAAGGCGATATCGGCGCCGAAGCTCGATGCCTTGAGGTTCTTGGACTGCTTGGAGATCGGGCCGAAGACGAGGGTCGTCTCCCCTGCGCTCATCTTGATGCACTCCCCGCCCATGCTGGTGATGATCATGGCCCGCAGTATACCACCCGGAAGCGCCGGGTGAAGCCGCCCGCGCCACGCGGCATGCCGCGCTCCCGTCTGCTCCCCGCCCCGGAGCGCGAACGCGTCCGCGGCACGCTGCGTGCTCAGCAAGCGCTCGACAGGGCAACGGCGCCGCTTTATGCTTCAGAAGCGCCCGGCATCATCTGTCCTTCGGGCGCAGCAATGGAGGACTGGGACATGAAGGACCCAGCGTATCCAGGCAGCTGCGAGCACATGCTGCCCGTCATCGTCGGGAATGCTTCCTGACCTCGCGTTCTTCGCGGCCCCGGTCTTTCGACCGGGGCCGTTCCTTTTGCGTATTCCGGCAGAATATCGTATAGTCTGCACACTCATTACCAGCCCCGCAGGCGAGGTCACCCCTCGGCACCGTCAGTCACAGGTGCGCATGCCGAGACCCGCGCCGCGACCTATCCAATGAGTACAGCAGAGAAAGAGCTCCTCGAAGAGGAGCAGGATGCGGCCCCCAAGAAGGAAAGCCCGATGGCCGCGCTTATCAAGGACACCCCGACCCGCCCCATGCTGGGCGACGTGGTGGAAGGCCCGGTCATCGCGATCGGCCGCGCCCGCGTCTACGTCAATTTGCATCCGTTCGGCACGGGCATCATCTACGGCCGCGAGTATCTCTCGGCCCGCGACACGCTCAAGAACGTGCACGTCGGCGATACGATCACCGCGAAGATCGTCGACACGGAGAACAAGGACGGCTATATCGAGCTCTCGCTCCGCGAGGCGCGCCAGGCCCTGATCTGGGGCGAGGCAGAGATGGCCATGACGCAGAAGACCATCTTCGAGCTGCCGGTCACGGACGCCAACAAGGGCGGCCTCATCATCGAGTGGCAGGGCATCCAGGGCTTCCTGCCGGCGAGCCAGCTCGCGCCTGAGCACTACCCGCGCGTCGCGGATGGCGACAAGGACAAGATCTTCGAGGAGCTGAAGAAGCTGATCGGCATCACGCTCCCGGTCTCCATCATCACCGCTTCCCCGAAGGAGCAGAAGCTCATCTTCAGCGAGAAGGGCGGCGAGAGCAGCGAGCGCACGTCGCTCGTCGAGAAGTACCGCGTGGGCGATGTCATCGAGGGCGAAGTCACGGGCGCGACCGACTTCGGCGTGTTCGTGAAGCTCGAGGAGGGCCTCGAGGGCCTCGTGCACATCTCGGAGATGGATTGGGGCCTCGTCGAGGATCCGAAGGCCCGCTACAAGATCGGCGACGCGGTCAAGGTGAAGGTCATCGAGATCAAGGACGACAAGGTCTCGCTCTCCATCAAGGCGCTCGTCGAGGATCCGTGGAAGGCCGCTGCCGACAAGTACAAGAAGGGCGAGCGCGTGAACGGCGTCATCATCAAGTACAACAAGCACGGCGCGCTTGCCTCGATCGAGGAGGGCGTCGCCGGCCTGGTGCACATCTCCGAATTCAAGGACGAGGAGGCGCTCCGCGCCGCGCTCGAGCTCGGCAAGGCGTATCCGTTCGTGATCACGCTCTTCGAGCCGAAGGACCGCCGCATGACGCTCTCGTTCAACGAGGCGAACAAGGCGTAGGCCCTGCGCATGCATGAGAGACGCGCCGCCCCCATGGGGGCGGCGCGTCGCTTTGCACGCCCGTTCGCACGCGCATCCGCTTTCTTGCGCTTTCTTGCGCCTTCTTGAGCGTGTCGGCACCCCGGAAGGGCGCCCGTCAGTTGAAGCGGTTCATCGCGGCCTCGTGCCCGTCGAGCAGGATGGCCGTAAGCGCCCGATCCACGGTCTCGAAGACGGCATCGAGCTGCTCCTGCTCGGGCTTCCGGAACGCGCCGAGCACGTACTCGATCACCTCGTCCTCGCCGTGCACCTTCTTGGCCACGCCCTTGGGGCTCTTCTTCGAGACGCCGATCCGGATACGGATGAAATCCTTCGTCTTCACGGCCCGCATGATCGATTCCACACCCTTGTGCCCGCCCGATCCCCGCCCGAAGGCGAGCTTGATCTTCCCGAGCGGCAGGTCGAGGTCATCGTAGACCACCACCAGCTGCTTCGCGGCTTTCACGTTCTTCACGAATGCCGCGACGGCGCTGCCGGACTTGTTCATGAACGTATCCGGCAGCACCAGGACCGCCTTCCCGGCGTCACTCGCAAGCGTCGCGACCTGCGCGTTCGCTTTCGCGTTCTTCTTCCACTCCCCTGCACCCGCACTCGCGGCGAAATGCATGACCGCCATGCGCCCAGCATTGTGCCTCGTGCGCGCATACTCCTCGCCAGGGTTCCCAAGACCGACGATCACGTATCCCATACGTGCGCCAAGCGTACCACACGCATGACATGCGCGCCTGCAGATGGTGACGCACGCGCGCATTCATGTCGCCGCGAGCGCGGATAGTTGCAGCATGCGAATCATGTGGAGTACAATGCGCTCACGTATGCAGGATATGCGCGATGTGGATCCGGTGAATGCGAATGATCCGTCATCCGAATCGCGTTCTGCAGCTGATTCGCAGCGCGAGCCCCGGCGCGAGACGACGATGCACTCCGTGCGCTCGCTCATCATCACGATCATCGTGATCCTCGCGCTCGCGTTCGGCATCCGGCTCTTCGTCGCCGCGCCGTACCTCGTCGAGGGGTCCTCGATGGAAGAGACCTTCCACACATTCGACTACCTCATGGTGGACCGGCTCAGCTACGATTTCGCGGCGCCGCAGCGCGGCGATGTCATCGTGCTGAAGTTCCCGCTCGACACTTCGCGCACGTTCATCAAGCGCATCATCGGGCTGCCGGGCGATACCGTCATCATGCGCGGCGAGACCGTGGAGATCAGGAATGCGGCTCATCCTGAGGGTTTCGTCCTCAACGAGCCCTACGTCTCCCCTCAGCACGAGACCGATACGAACATGAACGTGACCCTCAAGGCCGGACAGTACTTCGTGCTTGGCGACAATCGCAAGGAAAGCGCGGATTCCCGCTACTGGGGCATCCTTCCGGCAGACGACATCATCGGCAAGCCCATCCTGCGGCTCTACCCCTTCAACCAACTCGGCATCTATCCCGGCCAGGCTCGCTACGACACGAGCGACACCGCCACTAGCACTACGTCATCGTAAGTATGATGCCGCTTGCGCTTACCTCCTGCGCATCTACCAATGAATTCGCGTCTCGCGCTATCCGCGCTGCCGAGTATTACGGCTTCCGTCCGCTAGAGGAGCTCACCGGGACCGGCACGCGCACGCAGATCGCGCGCGTGAGCCCGCGCGACCTCGCGCTCGTGCATCGCGATGAGAAGTCGCTGATTCCCCTGGTGAACGCCTGCGCCGCCGGCGGCCTCGCCACCCTCGGCAAGCCCGTCTTCCTCTGGCGCCCGGGTGCCGTCGCCGCGAGCGGCGCGCGCAAGAGCGTCTCGATCGAGCTGCATATCCTCGGCGTTCCTGCAGCGATCGCCGAGGCGCTCCTTATCACGGTCGCCCAGGCGATCGCGGCTGACGCGGGGCTCGAGCGCAGGATCGTGCGCGTGAACTCGATCGGCTCGCCCGAATCCAGCGCCCGCTACGTGCGCGAGCTCGGTACCTACCTGCGCAAGAACAGCGAGGCGATCGCGGAGAACATCCTTACGCGCGTTCCCGCCGATCCCCTCGGCGCCCTGCTCTCGCTCGTCGAGAAGCAGAGCCCTGTCATCGCGCGCGCGCCGCAGTCCATGGAGTTCCTCAATGAGGAAGAGCGGCACCACCTCGCGAGCGTGCTCGAGTACCTCGAAGCCGTGAACACATACTACGAGCTCAATCCGTTCGTGCTCGGCAGCCGCGATTGCTGGACACATACCATCTTCGAAGTGCATGGCGTGCACCCGGAGACGGAAGAGCTCGTTCCGTTCGCCAAGGGCGGCCGGTACGACAAGCTCATCTCCCGCGCGCTCGGCGGCACGCCGGCATCGGGCGTCGGCCTCACGCTCACCTTCGAGCTGCGGGGCGCCAAGGCGCCGTCCTTCACCCGCATCAAGCACGACGGCGCCATCCCCTCGCTCTACTTCGCGCACCTCTCCACGGAAGCGCGCCAGCGTGGGATCATGCTGCTCGAGACGCTGCGCCATGCGGGCATCCACGCGTACCAGTCGCTCGCGTACGAGCACCTCTCCGAGCAGATGGCCGAGGCGCAGGCGCTCCACGTCCCGTACATGCTCATCATGGGCTACAAGGAGGCGACCGAGGGCACGGTCCTGGTGCGCGACACGTATACGAATTCGCAAGTCGCCGTCCCGGCCGGAGAGCTCATCCCCTATCTCAAGCGCCATCGCATCGCGGCATAGCCGGGCTTCAGTCCGGCCCGCTTGCGCCGCCGCGGGCCCCTGGCTGCCGCATTTTGCCAACGGAGAGCCCCTATGCTATAGTGCGGTCCACATATGACACTCAACGTAGACATCGCGAAGAGCGGCAACGAGAACTCGATGCAGGTCATCCGCAAGTTCTCCCGCCGCGTGCAGTCAAGCGGCCTCATCCCGTTCATGCGCAAGCGCCGCTATTGGGAGCGCCCGCTCTCGAGCGCCAAGAAGAAGCAGAGCGCCCTGCATCGCATCAAGAAGGCTTCCGAGCGCGAGCAGCTGATCAAGGAAGGCAAGATGAGCGACGCGCCTGAGCGCGGACGCCGCCGCCCTCGCTTCTCCATGCCGAGCACGAGCACCCCGGCCCCGGCCGCCGGTGCCGCACCGCAGCCCGCGCAGCAGGAGCAGCCGCAGGAGGCCGCCTCCTCATCGGCTGAGTAGCCAGCTATGGCGCAGGGATCCTGCGATATCCGGAATACGACCCGCGGCCCCGCGCCGCGGGTTCCGTTTGCCGCCATGAAGGCAGCGATCCTGGGGAAGGACTACGCGCTCTCGCTCGTCCTGTGCGGCGACACGCTCGCGCAGAAGCTCAACCGCACGTACCGCAACAAGGAGTACAAGCCCAACGTGCTCTCCTTCCCCCTCGACCGCACGGAGGGCGAGGTGTTCCTCAATCTGCGCAAAGCCGAGCGCGAGGCGGCCGCTGCGGGCAGCACGGCGAACGAGCGCATCGCGCTCCTGTTCGTCCACGCCTGCTTCCACCTCAAGGGATACGACCACGGCGATCGGATGGAACGCGCCGAAGAGCGCGTGCTCGCTCGGTTCGGATACTAGGCGCCTCGCGACCTATCCGCGCGCCCGTACAGGCGTCTCCACTTTGCCTCTTACGGACAGGGCTGTACAATGGCTTTACAGCGTTGTGCGCGGCGGCTGTCCGATAGCGCTCATGTCCGTAATGGACATGGGGTTGGCGCGCAACGATCCATACTCATGAAGCGCTATTACACGGGCATCGATATCGGGACCTATCACGTCAAAGTCGTGATCGCCGAAGCCGCGCAAGGCGGCGGCCTGCGTATCGCCGGAAGCGGGAGCGCCGTCTCCAAGGGCATGCGCCACGGCTACATCATCAATACGAAGGACGCGACCCGCTCCATCGCCGAAGCGGTCCGCACTGCCGAGCAGGCTGCGGGCACGAAGGTGAAGTCGGCGGCGATCGCGATCGGCGGCGTCGGCCTCGACGAGCTGCGCTCGACCGGCGAAGTGTCGCTCACTACCTCGGGCGGCGTCGTGACCCCGCGCGATCTCGAGCGCGTCGTGGAAGACAGCGAGAAGCGCATCTCCGCGCAGCTCACGAACCGGCGCGTCATCCACGCCCTGCCGACCAGCTATCAGCTCGACGGCACGAAGGTCCCTGGCCGTCCCGTCGGCATGCGCGGCTCCAAGCTCACGGTGGACACGCTCCTCGTGACCACCCTCGAGCAGCACTACAACGACCTCATCGAGGCCGTCGAGGGCGCTGGCATCGAGGTCGAGGGCGAGATGGCCTCCCCGCTCGCCGCCTCGCTCGTCTCGCTCACCAAGGAGCAGAAGATGAAGGGCGTGGTCCTCGCGAACATCGGCGCGGAGACGGTCTCGATCGCCGTCTTCGAGGACGACCTCCCTATCTCGGTGAAGGTCTTCCCGACCGGCTCCTCGGACATCACGAACGACCTCGCGCTCTCCCTCCAGCTGCCGCTCTCGGAAGCCGAGCAGGTGAAGCGCGGCGCGGTCATGCAATCGGACGTCCCGCGCAAGAAGATCGACGACATCGTCGGCTCGCGGCTGAAGGACATCTTCTCGATCATAGACGCCCACCTCAAGGCGATCAGCCGCCACCGGATCCTCCCTGGCGGCATCGTGATCACCGGCGGCGGCTCCTCGATCGTCGGTGCTAAAGACATCGCGAAGGCGACGCTGAAGCTCCCTTCGCAGCTCGGCTCCGCCGCTGCCGCGCGCGCGATCAGCGCAGACGCGACCTGGGCCGTCGCCTACGGCCTCACCCGCTGGGGCTACTCGACCGACGCGCACTACACCCAAGCGGGCTGGAGTGACGGCGCCAAGGACATCATGCAGGGCGTCCTGCGCGGGCTACGCTCGCTTTTGCCATAAATGAAGCCATAATTTACGCGCTTGGCATCCGTGCTCCCCGTGATATCATTGACCCGTTATCTCCCGAACCAACTGTCATGACTACTAAAGTGAAATCCGAGATCGAAGCCTTCGCGCGCATCCGCGTGATCGGCGCTGGCGGCTCCGGCGGAAACGCCGTCAACCACATGGTGAACTCCCGCGTGCAGGGCGTCGATTTCATCGCAGTGAACACGGACGCGCAGGACCTGCATAAGTCCAAGGCGAAGAAGAAGATCCATATCGGCAAGAATCTCACGCGCGGCCTCGGCACCGGCATGAACCCGGAGCTCGGCAAGCAGGCGGCAGCTGAGACCAAGGAAGAGATCCAGGAGGCCCTCAAGGGGTCCGACATGGCCTTCATCACGTGCGGCATGGGCGGCGGCACGGGCACCGGCTCCGCGCCGGTCATCGCGCAGATCGCGCGCGAGATGGGAATCCTCACGATCGGCGTCGTCACGAAGCCGTTCTCCTTCGAGGGCGCGCAGCGCGCACGGCTCGCCGAGCAGGGCCTCGCCGAGATGAAGAAGGCCGTGGATGCCTTGATCATGATCCCGAACGACCGCCTCTTGGCGATCGTGAACCGCGACACCGGCATCAAGAACGCCTTCGCGATGTGCGACGATATCCTCAAGCAGGCAGTCGAGGGGATCTCGGACCTCATCACCACGCCGGGGATCATCAACGTGGACTTCGCGGATGTCCGCACGATCATGGAGAACGCCGGGAGCGCTCTCATGGGCGTGGGCATCGCCTCCGGCGAGAAGCGCGCCGAGGAGGCAGCGAAGCTCGCCATCAGCTCCCCCCTGCTCGATGTCTCGATCCACGGCGCGAAGGGCGTGCTCTTCTCCGTCGCAGGCGGTACGGACCTCGGCATGCTCGAGATCCAGGACGCTGCTGCGGTGGTCACCGAGGCGATCGACCCGGACGCGAAGGTCATCTTCGGTGCCGTTACCGACGAGAGCCTCAAGAAGGGCGAGCTGCGCGTCACGGTCATCGCGACCGGCTTCCCGGATGGCGCCGGTGCGAACCAGGGCAGCATCATGAATACGTCCTTCTTCAATCGCACGGCTGCGAAGCCTGAGATGAAGAAGGAGGAAGCAGCCGCTGCTCCCGCCCCCGCCCCCAAGGAGGAGCCGGCGAAGGAGGTCCGCAAGTCCGTCATCCCGCCGTCAGCCGCCAAGGAAGAGAAGCGCGAGGCCCCGAAGGCCGAGCCGAAGGCGGTGCCGGCAGATGAAGAGGAGGAGGATGATTGGGCATCGTTCCCTTCCTTCCTCAGGAGGAAGTAGCGCCCGCGATACGGCGCACCTGTCCTGTCGCGTCATCCCATCCGGTACGTCGCGCTTCCTGCGGGACGTTCGCGTCTGGTATACTTCCTTCACACTTCCCTAATCCTTTCCTTTCTCATGTACGATCTCATCATCGTCGGCGGCGGTCCGGCCGGCAGCGCTGCGGCCGTGTATGCGGCGCGCAAGCACCTGAAGACGCTCCTCATCACATCGGAGTGGGGCGGCCAGTCCGTCGTGAGCGAAGACATCCAGAATTGGATCGGGACGCCGCACATTTCCGGCACCGGCCTCGCCGCGCAGCTCGAAGGGCATGTCGAGGAGTACGCCACGGGTTTCGTCACTATCCACTCGCCGCGCATCGCGTCTGCGCTCGCAGTCGCTCCCGGATCAATCAGCGTCACGGATGACAAGGGCGAGAGGCACGAAGCGCTCACCTTGCTCATTGCGGCCGGCTCGACGCGGCGCAAGCTCGAGGTCCCCGGCGCCCTCGAGTACGAGAACAAGGGCCTCACCTACTGCGCCTCCTGCGACGGCCCGCTCTTCAGCGGCCAGGATGTCGTGGTCGTGGGCGGCGGCAATGCTGGCTTCGAGACGGCAGCCCAGCTCGCCGCCTACTGCAAGAGCGTCACGCTCCTCGACAGGAACGAGTCCTTCCGCGCCGATCCGGTCACTGTCGAGAAAGTGCTCGCCAAGCCGAATGTCAAAGCCCGTCACTTCGCGCAGATCGAGGAAATCCTCGGAGAGCAGTTCGTGACAGGCATCCGGTGGAAGCATCAGGAGAGCGGCGAGGAGACCCTCACGCCGACAGCAGCGGTCTTCGTGGAGATCGGCCTCATCCCCAACACGGCGTGGGTGGGCAGCGAGCTTGCGCTCGATCCGATCAAGCGCATCATCGTAGACCCGAAGAGCCAGCGCAGCTCGCACGCGCGCGTCTGGGCTGCAGGCGACTGCACCGATGGCCTGTACCACCAGAACAACATCGCTGCCGGCGACGCCGTGAAAGCGCTCGAGGATATCTACCTCGCCATCCACGCGCGCTAAGCCTCGCGCAAGACGAAACCCCGCCACATGGGCGGGGTTTCGTCATTCAAGAGAATGTGCTCGGGGAAGACAGGGTCTTACCAGCGGCGCTCCTCGCGAGGACGGTCCTCGCGCGGGCGTGCCTCGTTCACCGTGATGGTGCGGCCGCCGAACTCCTTCTCGTTGAACATATCGATCGCCTTGTCCGCAGCCTCGTCCGTCGTGTACTCGACGAAACCGAAGCCCTTGGAGCGACCGGTCATGCGATCCATGTTGATCGTCGCCGAGACGACCTCGCCAGCAGCCGAGAAGGCCTGACGAAGCTCATCATCGGTCGTCGCCCACGGAAGACCGCCAACAAAAAGCCTTTTTGCCATTTGTGTTCAGTGTGTTTAGCTTACGACCCGTTCCTGCTGACCACTGTATGGCGTGTGTGCGCACCAGGGAGAATGGAAACGTACTCTGAGCATAGCATGACCAGCCGGTTTGTCTACCCCTCCCCGCGCTTGCTGGGGATAGCGCACCGTGATTAGATGCCGGCAGTGCATCCTACGGAAGGAAAGGCAATGGCTGACCGTATCTGGATCTGGCTGCCTGAGCAGCGCCGGCAGGCGGTGCTCCGGTACCTCATGGCGCATGCGGATACCATCATGCATGACCCATCCGGGAAGCTGCCGCTGAGGAGCGGCGGCACGACCGATCTCTGCTTCAACCTGCGGAATGCGCGCAGCTCGCCGGCAGCGATCCGGTATCTCGCGAACACGTATGCGCCGGCGCTCTCTACCCTGCGCTCGACGCTCGGCATCACTCGCTTCGCGGAGGTGCCGCACGCGCTCTCCGGGGTCGCCGGGCTTCTCTCTGCCGAGACGGATATCCCGTACATCACGATCCGCGATTCGCGCAAGCGCGGCCGCGCGAGCGATGCCGTCATGATCGGCGATTGCCTGCCGGGCGATCGCGTCGCCATCGTGGATGATGTCATCGCTGATGGCGCCTCCATGATCCCGGCGATCGACGCGATCGAGCGCCGGGGCGCTACGGTGGCGGCGATCCTCGTCCTCATCGATAGGGAGGCTGGCTGGCAGGAGGCTTTCGCCGGCCGTCGTATCAGCATCCCCGTCTGGGCTGGCATGAGCATCGCGCATGCGCGCGAGGCACTGCAGCAGATCGAGGAAGCGGCATAGCACATACGCGCGGACGCCTCTGGCGTCCGCGTTTCTCATGCGAGAGGCGTTCCTGCCGCACCGCCTACCGCATCTTCGGCATCTCGATCACGTCCACGTAGGAGCCGGGGATCATCTGCACGTGCGGATTATCCTTGACGGCCTCGGCCGCCGCCTCGTGCGACTCGGCTTCGATGAGCAGGTAGTAATTGAGGTCGTTGCGCGCATCCTCGATCCCGTTCGCCGTCACGCGCTTGGTCTTTCCCAAGGGCTGCCCGTCATCCTTGATCATGGCAGCGTGCGCATCCCGCCACGCAGCCCATGCCTGCATCATCTGATCGCTCTGCGCAGCGCGCTCATCCTCAGGCGTATGTTCCACCCAATCCGCCATCAGGTCCGCCGGGATGCAGAAGACTACGAAGTACGTATTCATATGATCAAAGTATCGCTTAGCGTATAGAAGGTACCATGAAGGGTCAGGCACTCGGCCTCGCGAGCTTCCGCCGCAGCCAGCTGCCGAGCCATACGACGACGATCCCTCCGATCGCGCCCGCGATGCTGAACGCGAGCGCGATCAGCAGGAATGCCAAGAACCGATCCGGTGCTCCTGCGAACCCGGCGATGAAGAATGCCATGGACATGAAGAAGCCGTATGCGGCGCCTGGCCATATAGGCTTCGCGAGAGGCGCGATCAAGGCACCGTATACGAGCCCGATCGCGCCCCACACGAAGATGCTCTCCCAACGGGCCGCCAAGGGCGAATGGATCGTGAGGAATCCGGTCCCGATCCCGAGGACGGCTGCCACGAGCGTTGCCAGGCGCGTGCTCATGCATCAAGCATACCTCGTCCGCATCGCTTGCGCATGCATGCGGTATCGGATATCATTCAACTATATGGTAGAATGTATGCAGGACCTGGATACGGTCTTCCGCTCGCTCGCCGACGAGACGCGCCGCGATATCATCCGGCGCCTGCGGCGCGAGGACCTGAGCATCCGCGCGATCGCGCTTCCCTATCCGCTCTCGTATGCGGATGTAGCGAAGCACGTTTCGGTACTCGCCCGCGCGGGCCTGGTCGCGAAGACCAGGCATGGCAAGGAGCAGCTCGTGTCGCTCGTCCCCGAGGCGCTCGCCGATGCGGACACGTATCTCGCGAGCTGCCGCAGGGCGTGGGAGCGCAGGCTCGATCGCCTCGAGGTCCGGTTATGAGCAGGTACGGCTACTAACGGAACATAAGGGTATGGAACCGAAAGAAGTCACATTCGAGCGCACGTACGAAGCGCCCGCAGAGCGCATCTGGCAGGCATGGACCGATCCTGGCGAGCTTGCGCGCTGGTGGGGACCGGATAATGTCCGCATTCCCGAGTGCGAGGTGGATCTGCGCGTCGGCGGCCGCTTCTACATCGTGATGGAAGCGACCGAAGCGATGGGCCCGTATGCCGGCACGCGCTGGCCTATGGACGCCACCTACACGGCGATCGAGCCGAACGAGAAGCTCGGCTATTCATCGAAGGCATGGACCGAAGGCGATGAGGATGCGACCATGATCGAGCAGGAAGCCCTCCTCACGCTCGCCGAGGAAGGCGGCATGACGAAGATGACGCTCGTCATCACGGTCACCTCGATCGGCCCGAAGGCCGGCGCTGCGATCGAAGGCATGCAGTACGGCTTCAACCAGCAGTTCGATAAGCTCGCCGCGCACCTCGCGGCGTAATGCCATGGCAGCACTCGGAAGCGGTGTCGTGCATGCGATTCCCGCCGACCTCCGCGCGGCGCTCATGAAGGACGCCGCGGCGCGCGACCTCTGGAACGACCTCACGCCGCTTTCCCGCAATGAGTGGATCTGCTGGACGATCTCAGTGAAGAAAGCCGAGACCAGGAAGGATCATGTGCGGCGCGTCGTCTCCGAGCTCAAGGATGGCATGCGCCGGCCATGCTGCTGGATCGGCTGCATTCATCGCACCGATAAGCCGATCAGCCGCTCCGTGCGCGGGATCCTTGCGCGCAAGCGTTCATGATCCGATCATCGAAGCGCGGACGAGCCCTCGATAGCACCTGATCGGGCTAGACACCGCCGCCACCGGGAGCACGATTAGTCATGAGAAGGCTGATCGTCCAGGAGTTCATCACCCTCGACGGCGTCGTGCAGGCGCCGGGCAGACCGGACGAAGACGCATCGAGCGGCTTTGCATACGGCAGATGGACCGCGCCGTATTTCGCGGACGCTGATCGGGAAGCCGATGCGCTGATGCAGAAGTGGATGCAGCCTGCGGACATCCTCCTCGGCAGGAAGACGTTCGAGATCTTCGCGGCTTTCTGGTCGAGCCATGCGGATCCGTAGCCGAGCATCAATGACGTCACGAAATACTGCGCGAGCACGACCCTTGCCGAATCTGACTGGCAGCATTCGGTGTTCCTGAAAGGCGATGACGACATCCGGAAGCTGAAGGAATCCGATGGCGGCGACCTCATCAGCATCGGCAGCGGCAATCTGGCGCAGACGCTCTTCAAGCATGATTGGGTGGACGAGCTGAGGCTCATGACCTTCCCGATCACGCTCGGCACCGGCAAGCGACTTTTCGCGGAAGGCACGCTCCCCGCAGCCTTCACGCTCGGCGAGCATCACGTCGCTGCCAACGGCGTCTATTTCGCAAGCTACACGCGTGCAGGCGGCGTGCAGACTGGAACGGTCGGGGCCTAGCTGCCCAGCGCGGACGCACAGCGAGCCGTTTGTGACCAGTTTACGTGGCTTTCCGAACTCGGACAATACCGAGCCGCCATCGGCTTGAGCATCCAAGAGTTGCGAGAGCTGGTGGTCGTCTAGCTATTGGATTCTGTGCTTTCGTAAGTATCCCCACTCGTGCCAGGTGAGGCCGATGACAATGAGGTCTATGACCGTGATGAGCAAAAGCCAGATAGAGTGAGTGAATGTATATCGGTAAAGCTGGTAGACAATGAAAAGTCCGAATACGACGAGGGCTGTTGGATAGTACCAGAGCCGCTCCCGCAGAAGTCCAATGATGAGCCAGAGCTTGATGACGCCGTGCCCAAGCAGATATATGGCCGCAAAGTCCTGTGCACCGATTGATAGATTCTGTACCGAATGTAGGAAATAGTTGGCAATAACATCGTGCGGGTCTTCAGCGAACTCGTGCTTGGTAATCCATAGTGCGATGTCTACGAGGAACTGCTTGGTTATGAAGAACGCGGCGATGCCTCCGATTATTTCCGACAGGGCGAATAGACCCTTCGCCCAGAGACTCACCACGAAGAACAGGTGCATGTGTTTTTCTTCAAGCAGGTAGTTTTTGAGAGACGCAAGGGTCATAACTTCACATTATCGCAATACGAGCATACGCACGAGTCCATCATCAAAATACCAATCGCCGCCGCCATTGAATCCCCAGAGCGTCGGATAACTGATGCGGTTGGATGTCTCGCTCTGCATGAGTCCAGCGTCCATAAATGATTGCGCCACAAAGTCGCGCTCACTGTCTACGTTCGGAGAAATATGATGTGTCGGCAAGGCGGTTGTTCCGCTCAACTCAATGTCCGAATCGTACGTTGCCGAACCTACCCAGAGTGGCTTACCAGAGATTGTTATTGTAGTTTGCCATAGCCGCACGTGGTGTCGCTGTCGTACAGAGTCGGTGGGCAGTTCAAATGCCAAATCCTGCGCTCTACCGAATAGATACAGGCTGCTTACTGGAGCGGTTGGGTATGCGGAATTGGCGATGCTCGTTTCTGCAATCCGCACGGTGCTTGAGGCAGTAATCGGGTCTGGTACGAGCCAATGGGCGGCGAGAAACGCGGACACGATGGTACCCTTGTCTCCCACGACGGCGATGTTGATAGGGTCGCCAGTATGCCCGAAAGAGGCGGTTGTGGTAGCAGGAAGTGTAGAGAAAAGCGGGCCTGGCCGAAGCAGTATAAAAAAAGTGATTACACCCAAAGCAAGAAGGACGGCAACGAGGGAAGCAATCTTCAAAAACTTATGCTTTCCAAACATAGTTCATTGCTATACGCCATGCAGAAACCGCGACTAGGGCAATCGCCATGCTTCCGAGGACATCAATCGGATGATGCAGGCCGACATATATGCGGGAAAACGCGACGAGAACAGCAATAATCCAAAGTATTACTCCAAGCCATTTGTTCCAGTACATGCCCACCGCAGCGAGCGTTGAAACGAGCAAGGTATGGTCGGAGGGGAACCCGTTATCGGCCGCGTGTGCGATGAGCGGCATGAAGTGTCCTGCAACAAAGGGACGCGGGTCATAGTAGAGGTAATTGCCGAGCAGCCCGAGCACATAGGCGAGCAGGCCTGCGGGCACTGCAAAAAACGTCATCCGTTTTTGTGCAGGCCATTTTCGCGTGAGGAAGTACGCACCGAGAATAATCAATGACAAGACAAAGAAGTATTGAGCCGAGAATATGAAAAATGCGTCCATATAATTATTATAGATTCTTTATTGCTTCAAACCTAAAAACCCGTCTTGTTCTGCTTTAGGAAACGGGATTTGCACTTGGAAGCCGTTGGCGCTCTGGTTCGAGGGGTCAGCCGCAATGCCGATGCAAAAAGTATTGAGCGGACTTTCGGGGACAGATATCGTACCCATCCCTTGCGGGCAGACGTATCCAGTAGGTACGAATGGCAGCCCATTTGCACCGAGAAACGAAAAGATGACCGCGACGCTCTTGCTCCCATCGGGAGGCGCGAGCACCAGCGGATTTGGCGCAGGTTGGTCATCGTCGAGGAGATGCCAGTCCTTGATGCGAATCATAAATAAAAGATTGGAGACAGGTAGTGGCACGTTATAGAACTCGCGCTCGGTTTTGCCGCCCGCAACTTTCTTCACCTCCAGCAAGCTATCGGGAAACTTGTAGGAAACATCCAAGCTTACGGGGTCGGGCGACTGTACGGGCACAGGCAACGTGGTCGGCACGTCCGTGCCCTTGTTGAAGCCCGCAATTTTGTTTTTGAACGACAGTTTGAGATGACCCCGCCCATTCGCATCCTTGAAGTACAGAAGCGAGCCGAGGAACTTGTTGCCGATGGTGAGATGGGATTTTATCTTGCTCATTGTTGTTTTTGACAGAGTTTTCCGAAGCCGCATATCTCGCACCTGGCGCATTTCCAGCTTTTCGGAGGGTGCGGGAAAAGCTTTCCTGCATCCACCTGTGCAAAGTCGTGTACCAACGTTCCTACCCGCGTCTCGTCTATCGGTTCTTCCCACGTTTGGGTTTTGCTCGTTTCGATGACCTGTATCTGCACACGTTTTTTTGACCGTCTGAAGAAGTGCCCGTACAGGTCTGCTTGTGCGAAAGCGACTGGCTTCACGAATCCCGCGAGGAAGTCGCTTTTGGTTGTTTTGTACTCATATACGCTATCGTCCGTTATGCCATCAGGTACGCCGACGATGACATACACACCTGCTTGGAAGTTCCAGCGTATAGAGCGGTACTTCTCGGGATTATTCCAGTGCATCATGTTGCCGCGGACGATGGGCACTTTCTCCAGGTCGGTAATCTTCAATTTATTGCGTCGCGCATCGCTCTCCAGCGACTTTCTGCGTTCGGCAGAGACGTTCGGATTTATCACCATCTGCATCCCTCCGTTGCTGTCACCGAAACTGTACGCGTCCAGACTGACGTCGCTAGACGCGACAGGCCTTTTTGCGAGCAACTTCTCAACATCCTCGAAAGTTATTTCTTCGCCGACACGTAGCAGCTCCGCGTCCGTCCTTGGCAGCGACCGAATCAGGCCAAGCTCCTTGCTGTAGCGGATGCGGTCTGCGAGATACGCGCCGAAAAACATCGCCTCATCCGCTCTACTTTTTAGAACCGAGTGCATGGCGCACCAGTAATAGCTGGCGAGATTCGCTATGCCCACGAATACTAGCTTATCCTCTGCTACACCGCGCCTTTCTTTTTCAAGAGCCAGAAGCCGCTTGAGTCTCTTTGGTTCGATGTTTGTGGAAATGCTACCGAGCGGGCGTGCCATCGCTCAACTTTACAGCCCCGAGCGGACAATTGAAATAACCCGATACTGCCCTCACTTTCGAGGAAGGTATGGTGCAGTACCGAGTCGAGCGCCCAAAGTTTTATCGCCTCGCGGAGTTTGTAAGCAAGGGCTACTTCAGGGGCGCGATATTTCTCTGCTGGGATAGAGCGAGCCGCAACAAGGGCGACGATACTATTCTGCGTAAACTAATGAAGTCGGGAGCGGATATCCGCTTCGCGTTCGCACAGTACGACAAGACCAGCTCTGGCGAACTGCATATGGACATAGACGGTATGTTCTCGGAGCACCACTCTCGCGTGACCCGCGAGAAAGTCACCCTTACCATTCAAAACGCCCGTTCGCGCGGACTCTCCACTAACAAAGCGCCTGTTGGCTACCTCAACGAGGGCAATATGGACTGGAAGCCTAAAGACCCTGTTCGCGCTTCTATTATTTTGCAGCTTGCGAAGCTTGCCGATACTGGCGAATGGAGCCTGCACGACCTTGCGCGATGGGCTATCGAGCAGGGATTTACTATGCCACCGATGCGCCGTCGTCGAACAAAAGAGGAGATGTTGCTTGAGGAGGAAGACGATGTACGAGTTGATATTGAAGCGATAAGCCGCCTACCGACGTACAACACCATCCACAAAATCCTGACGAACCGCTATTACACAGGCAAGGTACTCGATGAGAATCGTGAGTGGATACCGAGCACCAGCCACGAGGCAATTATTCCCGAGGAGCTTTTCAATCGTGTGCAGGAGCGGCTTGCGAAGCGCAACAAGAGTGTTCACTACATCGAGGTGCTAGAGCATCCGCTGCGAGGATTCGCTTTCTGTGCCGTTTGTGGTCGCGTCTACACTCCATATGTAAAGAAAGGGATTTTGTACTACGGCGCTCGTTGCTCCCGCGAGTGCACCAACTCGCTCAAGAGCTTCAACTTCGACTACCTGACAGCGAAGACCGAGGAATTGATTACCAAGCTTTCGTTTACCGAGGAGGAGCTTGCGGAAATTGACGCGCGGGCGAATACCGACATTGCATTGTTGGAGGCAAAGCGTATGAGTCAGCTCGATGCGGCCGAGCGCAAGAAGAAGCAAATCCGCGAGGAGCTGGCGTATCTCAACGGCAATCGTCTCGTGCTTCTGAAAACTGGCGTGTACACACCCGAAGGATACGTCGCAGAAGAAGCTCGGCTCACAAACGAACTCAATCAACTCAAAGATAATGAAAACGCCTCGGACGTGGCGATGCGCGAAACCATCAAAGATGTAATTTTGCTTTCCGAACTGTTAAAAAACGCCGCAGTTGTTTACTCAGAGGCCGAACCGCATGAGAAAGACAAAATACTTCGTGTGATTTTTTCCGAACTCACCCTGACAGAAAATACGTTGGATTATAAGTGCAAAAAAGGATTTGCAGCTCTGCAAAGCCGTTTTGTTGCTTCTTGTGACCCTACCGGGAATCGAACCCGGATTTACGCCGTGAAAGGGCGCTGTCCTAACCATTAGACGATAGGGCCGCCGTGCGAATAGTAGCGTATTTTCTGGCTTTTATAAACTTTTATAAATATGGTATCGTACGAGGCACGTCGGATTCGACCCCGATGGCGACATACCACGGAGAGGTGGCTGAGTGGTCGAAGGCACCGCACTCGAAATGCGGCAGGCTGGTAACGGTCTCGAGGGTTCGAATCCCTCCCTCTCCGCAACTGCCAAACTCGAAGCGAAGCTTCGGGTTTGTTGCATGTTGCGAGAGAGGGAGGGATTCGAACGGCGGAGCCGGTATACAAGAGCCGACTGTAGGGAGGCTGCTTGCCGGCGAGCCGTGTCCCGCGGCACTTAGCGAGCGCAGCGAGCTTAGTGACCGTCAGGACGGATCCTCCCTCTCCGCAGTCAGTACTTTTGATCGGACAGACCCGGGCACTTAGACAGCGGAGATATCTAGATTTTCCCTGCCGAGCTCTATGTCAATTAGAAAGGGTGTCTCGCCCTGTTCAATAGCATGAAGGAAGGTGTACCGCATCCCTTCTCCAGTGCTCCCTGGTTTGAGATGGATTTTTAGCTTGTCGAAATGGTCCTGAATCACTGCCTCCTCCGTGGGACCAAAATCATCCTCAAAAGTGACTAGCCATGCAATCTCTCGCAGCATCTCGATCCGCCCCAAAATCTTTATTTTGTGAGCTGAGCCGCGGATTACATGCTCGGGCTTAGCCGCTTTGTGGGAAAGGATGATGTTGAAAATAACCTTCTTACCCTTGGCAGGGGGGCTAACAAGCTCAACTGCTTTATTCTCATCGAAGCTGATTCCGAAAGGTGATCGAGTAACTCTTTGTGGAACGAGTATTCCGAAACAACGAGTCCAACCGGGGGCGAATTCGGATGGGCGTGTCCATTTATACAACGCCCGATCACTCGCATCGTTTTCTCGTTCAACCGCGCTATTCACTGCGAATCGATACTTCCCAGACTCGTGAAAACTAAATTTTGAAATCATTGCATGCGAACGGGCTGCTAGATATAAGTCGTTCTTGTTAGCCCATAAGCGCCATACGGAAGAGCGTAGATCATCTCGGGTTCCCACTGCAAAACGTATGATACTCATGATGGACTGATTTTATGCTTGCGACCTGAACACCTCAAATAACTCCGCGAGAAGGTGCCAAAATACCCTTACAGGGCTTGACCTGCAAAGTCTGAATCCCGAGTAGCCCGCAGATAGAAACTTCGGACTCGGACAGAGCCGCGCCGGCCACCCCCCGTATCCACAGGGCTTCGCTGCCGCTCCGTGCAGCTCCCTTAATGGTGGTATCATCGGGAATAGCGTTAATTATCTCACCCCACTCATCTAGTAGTATGCGATCCTCAAGCATCATCGGCATCATCGTTGCCATCCTTATCATCGCCGGGCTCATCTGGTACTTCACTGCGCACCCGGATGCGAACATGCCTGCGGCAGGCGGCCAGCCCGCCTCCGTGCAGGACGGCACGATCGGGACGACCACTACGCCCGGAGCCGGGCAGCAGCAGGCTGCAACTGCCACCCCCGCTGCCCCAGCTGCGCAGACGGTGACGATCACGTATAACGGCTCATCGTTCAGCCCATCTACGGTCACGATCAACGCGGGCGATACGGTCACGTTCGTGGACGCGTCCGGCGACCCGATGTGGGTAGCTACCGGCGTGCACCCCACGCACACGGTGTATGACGGCACGGACCGTGCCGAGCATTGCGCCGCGGGCTATACCGGCCCTACGCCGTTCGATGAATGCAAAGCAGCGACCAGCAACTACTCCTTCACTTTCACCAAGGCCGGCACGTGGCCCTTCCATAACCACGTGAACCCGAGCGCTACAGGCCAGGTCATCGTCCGATAGGCGCATGATGGATGCCCCGCACGTCGTCCGGGTCCTCTTGCGTCTCGCGCTCGCGCTCGCGTTCCTCTATCCGCCTGTGAGCGCGTACTTCGCACCGTACGATTGGATCGGCTATTTCCCGCATTTCATGCGCGGGATTGTCTCCGATCAGCTGCTCCTCTCCGCCTGGGGCATCGCTGAGGCCGTGATCGGGCTCTGGATCCTCTCAGGGAAGCGCATCTTCATCCCGTCCGCGATCGCGACGGTGCTGCTCGTGCTCATCGTCGCCTTCAACCTCCCGCAGTTCGAGATCGTCTTCCGCGACCTCGCGATCGCGCTTGCCGCAGCAGCGCTCGCATGGTGGAGCTGGAACGATCGGGCCGCGCTCCGGTCGCGTGCCGGATAGCCCTCGCGGCTAGTCCCAATACCCGACCGATTGATCGCCCTTGCGGCCGAGGAACATGAACCGCTCGGGTGCGCCGTCCGCTCCCGGGAACTGCCCGAGGACGCCGAACTTGTCTCCCGCATCGGGGTACTCCGCGATCTCCGGCGAGAGCTGCGTGCTGATGCCGAGATAGACGAGCGGGTGCTCATCCGAGGCGTTCGTGATCTGGTGCGCGCTCGCGGGGCCGCCGGCCGGATGCGCGATGAAGTCGCCTTTCCGGATGGGATAACGCCCTTCGCCGATCCGCACCTCGCCATCGCCCTCGAGGATGAAGAACGCTTCCTCGTTCACGCGGTGATTGTGGTACGGGAACGCTGCCTTGCCCTTCCCTGCCGGGATGGTCACGACGCTGTAGCCGAGCTTCTCCGCGCCGATCCTGCGGCTCGCGAACGCCATGGTCGCGCCGCCATAGGTCGCCTTCTTCTCCTCAGGCATGGGTGCAGGACTCTCCATCGGCTCCAGCTCTTCGATATTGATGATCGGTTTCTCCATACGCTCAATAGTACCACTGCGGATGCGCGGCGGGCGCGCGCAGCGCATTCCTGCGCTCTTCATGCGCGAAGCCTGATGCTTGGCGGAAGACGTGGCGCTCGCCGCGCCGGAAGCATAGGATACGAGGCACGTCATGCACATTCGTACGAATCAGAATCACCTGCTCGCCTGCATCGCCGCAGCCGGGCTCGTTCTCGCAGTCATGCTGATCGCGATCATCCCGGAGGCAGTCCCCGCAGCGCATGCCGCAGCTCCCGCGCCCGGTACGCCGGTCACGGCGTGGCTGCAGAAGCATGATTGGGATGCCGGGGTGGCGCTTGTCGAGCGCTATGCCGATCGCATCGGCACCGTGAGCCCGCTGTGGTGGGAAGCCGGCGAGGACGGCGGCACCCGGCAGGTGCCGGGTGCGCACGCGGACGATCCCGCGCTGCGCGCGATCGCCGCGGCGCACGGGATCGCGCTCGTGCCGCTCGTCTCCGATGTCACCGCATCGGGTTCGCAGCCGCAGCGGGTCCTCGCGACGCTTCGCGACCCCGCCTTGCGAGCGCAGAGCGCGCACGCGCTCGCTACGCTCGCCGTCGCGCACGGGTACGATGGCCTCGACCTCGACTACGAGGGCATCCGCTCGCCGGAAGATCTCGATGCGTACGCTTCGTTCATCGAGACGCTCGCGCGCGATCTGCACGAATCAGGCAAGCGGCTCTCGGTCGCGCTCGAAGCATCCGCGCTGGGGACGGATACCGGAGCGCTTGCGCGCATCGGGGCCGCTGCCGATACGGTGCAGATCATGCTCTACGGCCCGGGGACGACGGCGCCTGGCCCGCTCATCACGCCGGCGAAGGCGCACTCCCTTATGGCAGAAGCCGCGGCAGCAATTTCTGCGGAAAAGCTCGAAGCTGGCATCGCTGTGTATGGGGTGGCATGGCAGGATGGTGCGCGCGTCGGGACCGGCACCTGGCAGGAATACGCGGCACGCGCAAGCGCAGAGAAGCTCGCCTCAACGCAAGATCCCGTAACGGGCGCGACGCGCTACGATACCGGCTCCGCTGCGCTGTGGCTGCCGAACGCGGCGAGCGTCATGCGCATCCGCCTCGCGCTCGCAGATCTCGGCGTCTCGAATGTCGCGCTCTGGCACGTGGGCGGGATGGATCCGCAGATCCTCGATGCGCTCGGCGCTACGCGCTGAGCACGAGCCGGGCAGTGCTGCCCGGCTCTTCGTGCTACAGTTCCCGCATGAAAATGACGGAGCCGCCGCAGGCTGTCCTTGATCGCTTCGGCATCGCTCAAGGCGCGCTCCTCGGCGAAGGCAGCGAGTCATGGGTGTACGCGCTCGATGATGCGCGCGTGCTGCGCATCGCGAAGGATAGCGCGCGGCGCCCGCATTTCGAGGACCGCATGCATTTCTACGAATCCCTGCCTCGTGCCGCCCTGCCGTTCGCCATCCCGCGCGTGCAGGCGATCGAGGAGCATGCGGGCGCGGTCGTCTCGATCGAGGAACGGATCCACGGGTCGCCGCTCCTTGCTGTTCTGCCCGCGCTCTCGCCAGGAGAGAAGCGGCACGCCTTCGGGAGCTTCCTCGATGCCGCTCTGGCCTTGCGGGCGGTCACGCGGCCGGACCTGCCGTATGGCGAGCTCCTCGCTGATCGCCCCGTGACCGCGACCACGTGGCGTGAGTATCTCGCCATGAAAGTCCGGACTGCTGCCGAGGACCCCGTCCTCAGGGCAGACGTGCCGCAGCTCGCGCACTCGGCACGCGAGGCGCAGGAGCGGATCGCCATGCTCGCCGAGCCCGAGCACGCGCTCGTGCATGGCGATTACTTCCCCGGCAACGTCCTCATGGACGAGTCGCTCGCCGTCGCCGGCGTCATCGACTTCAGCCCCATGACGCTCATCGGCGACCCGCAGATGGATATCGCCGGCGCGTTCCTCTTCCTCGAGGTGACGCCAGGCGCCACGGCGGCGGATAGCGCGTTCATGCGCGAGCTGATCGTCGCGCGTGCGGGCGAAGCGATCCTCCCCGTCATCGAGTGCTATCGCCTCTACTACTCTTTCTATTTCGCGTTCGCGCGGGATGACGCGCCGCTCTATCGCTGGTGCGTCGCGAATCTCGCCGCAGCAGCGGATCCGCGCTGAGAGGCGGCGTGCGCACGAAGCGCCACGGCTTCGCCGCCCACTCCTTCGCATATGCGACGCCGATTCTCGGCGTCGCCGCGATCCACGCATCCGGCACGGCGTCGCCGCGATCCTCGATCCAAAGCCCGCTTTCAGGCGCTGCCGCCTCCTTGTTGAGCGCACGCGTGATGGCAAGCGCCTTGGTGAGCCGGCCCGGACCGCTGATCTCGCCTGCGCCGCGGATGAGCACGGCCGCGCCCTCGCCTCCCGTCACGATGTTGAGCATCTCGTGCATCCCGTAGATGAAATAGACGTACCAGTTCCCGGCCGGACCGAAGAGCACGTCGGTGCGCGCTGTCCGGCCGTGCGCGGAATGCGCTGCGAGATCGTGCGGGCCGTCGTACGCCTCTGTCTCGGTGATCATGAGCGCGCGCTCTTCGCCGTCAGGAAAGCGCCGCACGAGGTGCATCCCCAGGAGCTCCCGCGCGACCGTCACGGTATCGCGATCGAAGAATGCCATGCCGAGTACGCGCCGCATGCGCGCAGTATAGCGAGAGCCGCTTCCTGTGGATAGCGTGCCGCCCCGAGGCAGATCCGTGAGAGACTATAGGCATATGGCTGATTCGAATGTGGTCTCATACATCAAGCAGCAGCTCGCGGCTGGCGTCTCCCAGGATGGCGTGGTCCGTGCCCTCACGAGCGCCGGCTGGGACACGGCGAAGATCAACGAGGCGCTCCAGGAAGCGCAGGCGCCTGCCACTCCGGCATCGAAGCCTGCCGCCCCTGCGCAGCCCGCGCAGCCGATGATCTCCGCGATGCCTGCGCGCGATTCCCAGGCGGAAGCATTCGCAGGTATGCAATCGCCCATAGGGCAGCACGAGCTTCCGGATTTCGATCAGACGACGATGCGCGGCATGCACGGGGCACGCCGCCGCGGCGCAGAAGGCGCGCGGCAGCCGAAGGGCCACGGCGGGCTGATCATCCTCCTTCTCGTGATCGTGCTCATCGAGACCGCGATCATCGCAGGCGTCGCGTACTATCTCTTCGGGCTGCATGGCATGCTCAGCGTGACGCAGCTCGAACAGATGGCGTCAGGCACTGCGTCGCAGGCAGCCCCGCATGATAGCTCGGCCGTGCCGCCAGCCGCTGCCGCGTCCGCTGATACTTCCAGCGAGGCGCCGGCCGAAGCCGCCACTCCCCTTCCGGATGCCGCTGCGAGCGCGAGCACCTCGCCCGTCCTCCCGGAGACGCCGTCTGAGAGTGCCACCTCGACCGAGAACCCTGTCCCGGCGCAGTAGCATCATCCTGACGACCCTGTATACTGGGAGGATGAAGCTTACGCCGTTCTCCAGTGCCGGTATCGCCGCAGCGTACATCTGCGGGATCGTGCTCCTGATCGGCCTTACCTCGGGCCTCGAGCTCGATAACGGGCTCCTCGGCGCGATCATCGTGCTGTCGCTCCTCGTCTGCTCGGTGTCGGTCATGGGAATGCTCTTCTTCTACCAACCGGTACGCATGCTCCTCGGCGGGAAGGCGGATGAGGCGCTGCGGTTCTTCCTCACCACGCTCGCGTGGTTCATCGGCATCATGCTCGCGATCGTCATCATCGTCTTTATCGCCGACAAGCGGTAGCACGATGGCCGCCCTTATCACGGAAATCGATCTTGCGAGCGCGCTGCGGCACCTGCGCAAGGATCCGCACCTCGCGCCATTGATCAAGCGGTACCCGAAGCCGGTCTTCTCGCGCGCGACGAGCCACGGCACGCCGCGCGATCCGTTCTACGCGCTCGTCGAATCCATCGTCTTCCAGCAGCTTTCCGGCAAGGCGGCCGATACCATCCTCGGGCGCCTGCTTTCGAGCTTCCCCAGGAAGCATCCGACGCCGAAAGCGATGCTCGCGTTACCCGAGGAAGAGCTGCGCGCCGCAGGCCTCTCGCACGCGAAAGCCGCCTACCTGCGCGATCTCGCCGAGAAGTTCCTCGACGGCACGATCAATGCGAAAGGCCTCGCGGAATGGGACGACGAGACCGTGCGCCAGCACCTCATCGCCGTCAAAGGGATCGGGCGATGGAGCGCCGACATGTTCCTTATGTTCTACCTGCACCGGCCGGACGTGCTCCCGACGGGCGACCTCGCCATCCGGAAAGGCTTCCAGGTGCTCTTCGGCATGCGAACGCCGCCATCGCCGGCGCGCATGGAAGCACTCGCCCGCCCGTGGCAGCCCTACCGCACGGTCGCATGCCGCTACCTCTGGGACCAGTTCGATATGACGCTGCCAGGGAACGCGGCAGCGAAAAAGTAAGGACGGGCGGGCGCCGCATTGGCCCGTCCGTCCTCAGGATGCATCGGGCTCATCATGCCCGTTGCCGTTGCTGTACACTTCGTATTCGATGCCGTCATCATCCCGCAGGATGGCCTCGACTGCATCGCGATCCGGCGCACGGCCTTTCTGTATCACATACAGGCCATCCATCTCCGGGATCGGTATCCCATCGCGTGCATCTGCCTGCAGCTTCTTCGCCGCAGCAAGCGCGCTCTGCCGGTAATCCCATGTGATGCGCATCATACCTCCTTCGTATTCTTGTTCAGGTGATTCAGGAGCTGGCGTTCCGCCGCATCGATGCCGACCTCATCATCTTGTAACATATTTTTGACTTCTCGTCCACCTCTCACGACGGACACGCGATACACATCTTCGGGGAAGGCCGAATACGCGCTCAGCCCGAAATCGATGAGATACGGCTGCCCGGTCTCGTTGTCGATCAAGATATTCCCGTCCTGGAGGTCGCGGTGGTAGTATCCCTGCTCGTGCATGTATCTCACGAATTTGCGGAGCGAGTCGAAGAACCGCTTTGGCTCGAACGCCTTCGGGAGCGGCGCTCCGCGCAGGACATCGCGCAGCGAGACAGCGAACAGGCGCTCCATGCGGATGGCACGATTCCCGTTCTCGCTCACGAACGAGAATACGCGCGGGGCGCGTACCCCGAAGCGCTCGCCCATCGATGCGATCGCACCCTGGATCTCGGCTTCGTCCGAGATATCGTTCGTCCCGAGCGGTACTTGCTCTTGCGGGAACATGACTTTGTAGCACAGGTTCGGGTAGCGGATTGAGGCAATGACACGCCCGGCACCGCCTTGGCCGAGCTTCTCATGCTCGCCGCGCTCGATCTGCTCGAGGAGGCGCACGACGGCGAGCGGCCGCGTCTCATCGAGCAGGATGTGCTCTGGCGTCGCGCGCGAATCTGGCGATCGGCTGAGGGCCGTCTTGCGCTTATGCGCGAGCTCGAAGAGCGCCTTGAACTCCGCCTCGGGCTCGTCATCCTGATGGCTGGCGTAGAACCGGTCCGCCACTTCCTCCGGAAGGCTCTCGAGCAGCGCGTCGATCTCGCGCTCGTAATCGCGAGGCGCTGGCTCCGGCGCATGCGGCACAGTCTCGAATCCCATGCCCCTATTCTACCCCATCTGCAGGGATATTGACATTTTTTTCCAGTATGGTATTATATTCTTAGTGTTCCTTCGTACTGGTGGATTGGAGTAGTCATGCATACCTCTGAGGCAGCCCGCGAATTGGTACTGGGTATCGCGTTCGTCCTCACGGCAGTAGCCCTCTTCTTCCTGTGGCCCTACCTGATCGGCGCCATCGATCACCTGCGCCACGGCGAAAGCCTGCAGCCGATCGCCGCCTCCTTCATGCGGCACACCTTCTCCCCCTATCGGTAGTTACTCCCGAACTGCAGCGCTCATTTGAGCGCTGTTTTCTTTTCCATGTTCCCGGATTCTGGTATAGTGCGCATCGTCGGGCGATTAGCTCAGTTGGCTAGAGCACTTTCTTGACGTGAAAGGGGTCACAGGTTCGAGTCCTGTATCGCCCACCCGATTGCATCGCGCCGGATCCCGCTCGGGGCTCGGCGGTCGTCAGCGGCCGAGGGCCCGACTATAATCATCCTATGCGTATTCTCGGCATCGAGACATCGTGCGACGAGACAGCCGTCAGCCTGATCGAGGCCGAGGGCGATTTCGATGCCCGCTTCCGGTTCCGCATCCTGGGCGATCTCACCCGCACGCAGGCGATCCATGCGCAGTACGGCGGCGTCTATCCGAGCCTCGCCAAGCGCGAGCATGCCGCGAACTTCGTCCCGATCCTCGAAGCGGTCCTCGCCGAAGCGAACCTTCCCTCTGAAGAACCGGCGCCGCTCGCGGCTGCACAGGCGCGTGAGCTGGAGGAGCTCCTCGCGCGCGAGCCCGCGCTCTTCGAGCAGCTCGCGCGATTCTTCGAGACGCACGGCAAGCCGGAGATCGACGCGATCGCGGTGACAGCCGGCCCCGGCCTCGAGCCCGCGCTCTGGGTCGGCATCAATGCCGCCCGCGCGCTCGGGAAGGCGTGGGGCATCCCGCTCGTCTCCGCGAACCACATGGAAGGGCACATCGCGGTGAGCGCGATGAGCGAGGGTGGCTTCGCGCCCGCGCTCGCCTTCCCCGCGCTCGCGCTTCTCGTCTCAGGCGGCCACACCGAGTTCATCCGCATGGATGCATGGATGGCGTACGAGAAGATCGGCGAGACGCGGGACGATGCCGTCGGCGAAGCATTCGACAAGACGGCGCGCCTCCTCGGCCTGCCGTACCCGGGCGGCCCTGAGCTCTCCCGGCTCGCAGCAGAGCATCGCGCACGCGGAGCGGAAGATGCGATCGCGTTCCCGCGCTCGATGGTGCACTCCGGCGACCTCGATTTCTCATTCTCGGGCCTCAAGACTGCCGTGCGCGTCTACAAGGAGAAGCATCCGGAAACAGAGGATGCGGCCATCGCCCGCGCCTTCGAGGATGCCGTGGGCGATATCCTGGCCGCGAAGACGCGCACCGCGCTCGAAGAGACGGGCGCGCAGACGCTCATCATTGGCGGCGGCGTCTCGGCCAATACCTACCTGCGCGACCGGCTGGCCCGCATGCTCGGGGCCGAATTCCCGCAGACGGCGCTCCTCCTGCCGCCGCCTTCCCGCGCGACCGATAACGCGCTCATGATCGCGCTCGCCGGCTACTTCCGGGCCGTGCGGCACGAATATGCCGATCCGGCTGCGATCCGCGCCGAAGGGACGCGTCAGCTCTAGCACGCACCCCGCGCGAGCGCGGGGTGCTGATCATTCGTCCCAGAGCTTCCGGAAGACGTAGACCGCATCATGCGCGATGCGGCAGCTCTCCCACGCGCTGATCCGCAGCTCAGGCACGTCATCGGACGATCCGACGGTGAGCTCGAACCGCCGCTCACCCAGCGAGGGATCGGTCGCGACCACGCACTGCTCCATCCACGGCTGATCCCGATATGCGAGCCGCAGCGCCGGGGCGTCTTCCCAGAGGCATGCCCCGAGGCCGAACTCGAGTGCGCGTTCGAAGAAGTGCGTATACCCGCAGCTCGATACGCCCTCGAGGTGCAGGAGCAGCTCGTACGCGGAAACCCGCACGAGCGGCATGCCGAGCGGCTCGACAGTGAACGAGCCGCCGGCCTCTTCGAGCAGCTCCGCGGCCTCCGGCGTAATGCGGAGCCCCGCCTCCTCGATCGCGGAGCAGTATCCGGCTGCATCCGCATGATCGTGCGTGATCGTGCGCCAAGCCGGCCAGAGCGGCACTACGCATGGGACCGTGAGCCCGCGGGAGAGCCGGCGGAATCCTTCCGCGCCGCCGACACGCCTGATGACGGACTGTATCTCGCCCAGCGTGATATCGGCTGATGGGAACCTGACGGCCCGGCCCGGACGAAGGGTATCCGACCGTGATGGCATTCGTACCTCCAAACGCTCTGCGTGCAATCTCTTTGTACGGTAGCCCGGGCGGCATGAAAGTATCATGTGCCCGACACCCGCCTCCGCTGATTGCCGCAATGCCGCAAAATCGGTACTATTCGAGGCAATGGCTGAAAACGCCGACGAGTCGAAGATCCCCGAGCAGTTCCTGAAGGCATACGCCCCGCAGGAGCATGAAGCTGCCATCTACCAGGCATGGGAAGAGAGCGGCTACTTCGATCCTGACAACCTCCCGGGCGAGCGGCCCGAGACCTTCTCGATGGTGCTGCCGCCGCCCAATGTGACCGGCACGCTCCACATGGGCCACGCCTCGATGCTCGCCATCGAGGATGCGTTCGTCCGCTTCGAGCGCATGCGCGGCAAGAAGACGCTCTGGCTGCCCGGCACCGATTCCGCCGCCATCGCGACGCAGGCGAAGGTGGAGAAACAGCTCGAGAAGGAGGGCACGAACCGGGGCGAACTCGGCCGCGAGGCCTTCCTCACGCGCGTGAATGCCTTCGCGCACGAGAGCCAAGCCACCATCCTCGGCCAGACCAAGGCGATGGGCAGCTCGCTCGACTGGAGCCGGCTCGCCTACACGCTCGATGACGCACGCACGAGGGCCGTCTCGACCGCGTTCGTGCGCATGTACGAGGCCGGCCTCATCTACCGCGGCGACCGCATCGTGAACTGGGACCCGAAGGGCCAGACCGTGATCTCGGATGATGAGATCGTGCACGAGGAGCGCACGGCGACGCTCTACACCTTCCGCTACGCCAAGGACTTCCCCATCCCGATCTCGACCACGCGTCCGGAGACGAAGGTCGGCGATACGGCCGTGGCGGTCAATCCTGATGATGAGCGCTATCAGCGCTACATCGGGCAGGAATTCGACCTCACCTTCTGCGACGTGCCGCTCCATATCAAGGTGGTCGCCGATGCCGGCGTGGACCCGGCATTCGGCACCGGCGCCTTGGGCGTCACGCCTGCGCACAGCCATATCGACTGGGAGATCGCCGAGAAGAACGGCCTGCCGCGCCCGTCCGTCATCAATGAGTACGCGAAGATGACGGTCGAAGGCCGGCTCAGCGGCCTCAAGGTGGGTGCGGCGCGCGAAGCAGTCGTCGCGTGGCTCGCGGAGGAAGGCCTGCTCGAGAAGCAGGAGGACATCGCGCAGAACGTGGCCACTGCGGAGCGCACCGGCGGCATCATCGAGCCGATGCCCAAGCTCCAGTGGTTCATCGACGTGACCAAGCCCTTCGTGATCCCGCACTCGGCGATCCCCGGCATCGAGAGCGGCGCCACGGTGACGCTGAAGCAGCTGATGCGCGCCGCCGTCGAGAGCAAGGCGGTACGCATCTTCCCGGACAATTTCGATACGACCTACTATCACTGGATCGACAACCTGCGCCCGTGGTGCATCAGCCGGCAGATCTGGTTCGGCCATCGCATCCCCGTATGGTACCGGGGCGAGGAGCGCTATTGCGGCACAGAGGCGCCGGAGGGCGATGGCTGGGAGCAGGATCCCGACACGCTCGATACCTGGTTCTCCTCGGGCCTCTGGACCTTCAGCACGCTCGGCTGGCCGGATGCGACGCCGGACCTCGAGGCGTTCCACCCCACGAGCATGCTCGAGACCGGGTACGACATCCTCTTCTTCTGGGTGGCGCGCATGATCCTCATGAGCGCCTTCCATCTCGGCACGGTGCCGTTCCGGACCGTGTACCTGCACGGGCTCGTGCGCGACGAGAAGGGCCGCAAGATGAGCAAATCGCTCGGGAACATCATCGATCCCCTCACTATGATCGAGAAGTACGGGGCGGACGCGACGCGGCTCTCGCTCCTCATCCAGAACACGCCTGGCACCGATCTGAAGCTCGCGGAGGCCCGCGTCAAAGGCTACAAGAATTTCGCGAACAAGATCTGGAATATCACGCGCTTCGTGCTCACGTCGGTCGCCGGCGCGGATCTCGCTGCTGCACCGGCATATACGGCAGATGATGGAGCGCTCATCGCCGAATTCGATGCGCTCGCACGGGACGTGACCGACCACATCGAGCGCTACCGGATCGACCTCGCGAGCGATATGCTCTACCACTATATCTGGCACCGCTTCGCGGATGAGATCATCGAGGCGAGCAAGCCGATCCTCGCCGATGATGATGCCGAGGCGATCCGCTCCCGCCAGCAGGCGCTCTACGCGATCCTCGCCGGCTTCCTCAAGCTCCTGCACCCCTTCATGCCGTTCGTCACGGAAGCCATCTGGCAGGCGCTGCCGCAGAAGGATGCCGAGCTCCTCATGATCGCCCCGTGGCCGGTGCGCGCCGCCTAAGCGGCATGGCGCTGCTATACTGGTACCATGCCGGTACCGCCTATCGCGATCGCCATCCTCGGCGGCATCCTGCCCGCGCTCCTCTGGCTCTGGTTCTGGCTGCGCGAGGACAGCACGCACCCTGAGCCGCGGCGCCTGATCGCACTCGCGTTCCTTGCGGGCGCCCTTTCGATCGCGATCGTGATCCCGACCGAGAAGTTCGTGGCAGGCTACTTCGCGCTTGCAGGCGCGGCCATGTTCAGCGCCTGGGCCGTGATCGAGGAGACGGGCAAGTACCTGGCGGCGCGCCTCACGGTCCTCGGGAGGCGCGAGAACGATGAGCCCGTCGATTCCGTGATCTACATGGTCGTCGCGGCGCTCGGCTTCTCCTCTGTCGAGAACGCCCTGTTCCTTCTCAATCCTGACGTTGCGGGGCAATTAGGCGCCACCGTCCTTACGGGCGACCTGCGCGCGATCGGCGCGACCCTGCTGCACGTCCTCTCCTCCTCGATCGTGGGCCTCGCGCTCGCGGCATCCTTCTACCGGCCCCGCCGCGAACGCGTGCTGTGGGCCATTTCGGGAGTTATCCTCGCATCCGTTTTGCACGCCGGCTTCAACATCCTTATAATCAACACGAAGGATGCATACCTCTTCCATACGTTCGTCTTCGTGTGGATCGGCATCGTCGTCCTCTTGGCCGCGCTCGAATACGTAAAGCGGATGCGACGGCCGGTCCGCAGGCGCTAATCCCCCAACCCATCTCTCATGAAGAAACCTTCGCTTATCGATAGGCTTACCGGCATCGTCGGTTCCGACCAGGAATACGATGACTATTTCGAGGACGAGGCGCCGGTCCATAGCTTCGATGAGCAGCCGATCCCGGCCATGCATGCGGAGCAGCCGCTGCGCCCGCAGGTTTCGGCGCAGCGCGCTCCGCAGCCGCAGCCGTTCCATGAGTCCTCGCCGCATTCCTGGCAGGAGCTTGAGACGGAGAACGAAGGCGAGCTCGCGGTCGACGTCTACCAGACGCCTGACGCGATCGTCGTGAAAGCGCTCGTCGCCGGCGTGCTGCCCAACAATATCGACATTTCCGTCTCTCGCGACATGCTCACCATCTCCGGCACGCGCGAGGACGAGCGCGAAGTGGAGGATGACGGCTACTTCCAGCGCGAGCTGTACTGGGGGAGCTTCTCGCGCACCATCCTCCTTCCTGAGGAGGTGGACGTGGACATGGCGGATGCATCGGAGCGCCATGGCATCCTTATCATCCGCCTGCCGAAGATCAACAAGGCACGCCAGGCAAAGCTGAAAGTGCGGAGCAAGTGAGCCCCCGCAGAAACAGAATGAGAACGGCCCGCGATCCTTCGCGGGCCGTTTCGATCATGGTCAGTTCTTGCCTCGGTAATCGCTCATATTCGTCACCGAAGCGCTCCTCGCCGGCCGCTTCGCATGCGCGAGGGAGGTCAGGCCGTCTATCCACTCGCCGAGGCTGGCGATGATGCTCCAGAACAGCGGGCTGAATGCAGCCAGCGCGATGAGCATGACCGGATCGCTCGAGATCCATGAGAACGGATTGCTCCCCTTCTCCGGGATCAGGCAGCCGAAGAGCACGGCACCGAACGTGGCGCCGGAGACCATGGCGATCCACAGCACGCGCGTGAGCAGTGCCGTGCGCGAGAGCTCGCTGTTGATCGTCCGCCCCAGCACGATGGCGTAGGTCACGACCCATCCGCCGAGCGCGGCAACGGGCAGGATATGCTGCGGATCGTGCGTATCCCACTGGCCAAGCCGGACCATGTAGTAGCCGACGAGGATCATCGAGACGTACGTAATGAATGGGCGCATCCAAGATCTCCTTTCTGATGCCTAGGGTGAATATACGATGATTCCGCTCATGAGAAAAGCCGCATGTGCGGCGTTTTCTCTTTCCGGTGCTTGGGGCCGGGGTCGAACCGGCGACCCTTCGCTCTTCAGGCGAATGCTCTACCAACTGAGCTACCCAAGCGATGGGCGCATTCTATCATAGCGGGAGCCATATTCCAGCCTACTGCGTGCTCGTCGCCGTGCTCGTGCTGAAGCTCGGGATGACGTGCTGGATGGCGGAAATGGCATTCTGGATCGACTGCAGCTCTGAGCTGGCGTTGCTGCTCGCGGTCTGCGCCTGATTGAGCGCGTGCGTCGCGGAATTGAGGACCGGCCCGAGATAGTTGAAATAGAGCCACGCCGCGAGCGCGAGCACCGCGATCCATGCCAGCACGCGGAAGAGGCCATTGAAGAGCGCGGCGCGGTTCATCGCCTGCAGCATGCGGTTGTTGTCGCGTGCGAGCTTGAAGGTGCGCTCGAGGAGGTCGCGATCTTCAGGATCCATGCAGGAAGTATACCGTGCGCCCGCACAGGCAGCGAACGGCTATCCACCGGAAGCTGCCGCTTTCATGAGTAGCCGATGTGTGCGGGATAGAAGAATCGGTCACCGTCGCTACGTATATGAGTGCCCTGCGGGCCCTCAAATACCAAGCGCGCCGACCCGGCCTCGCCCCGCTCCACGGTGCTGCGGCTTTCGATTCTCCTCTCCCGCTACGAACGGCAGCTCTCATGAAAGCTGTCGCTTTCATGAGTGGCCGATTTGTGCGGGATAGGAGAATCGAACTCCTGTCTCAACCTTGGGAAGGTCGCGTCCTGCCACTAAACGAATCCCGCAAGTGGCACTACTATAGCAGAGAAGAAGGCTTCCTCACATGGATAGTGCGGTCGGGCTCGATTTGACAAGTTCCATGAGTCATTAGATAATCCGCCGCAGCATTCTTTGGAGGTACTCATGAAGGTACTTGCACTGGCGGCCGTCATGGCAGGCCTGGCACTCTCGTCGGCGCATGCTGCCGACCCCAATCCGCTCCGCCTCAAGGCTGTCTCCGCGACGCTTCTGGCACGACAAGCAGCCTGCCGCGATCTCCCGTGCTTCAGCGCGTATGACCGCGCGATCCTCCTTGCGGATATCTCGCGACAGGAGATCATCCAAGCGGACGCGCTCGGGACTGGCGGCATGGATGCAGCCCTGGCCTCTGATCGCGCCATCGCTGATCTGGAGCGCCTTCTGGCCGCGATACGATCCTTGCCCGCCGCTTCTCCGGAACGGGCCGCGACTCTCCCCGTCATGCGCTAGCGTGTGGCGGGGATTCACTATGGCGCATTGACCGGCATGCTATACTGTACTCATTACCCTATAGCAGCAGCATGATATGAAGGACGTCGTCATCTACAGCACCCCGACTTGCCACTTCTGCCACGCGGCGAAGGAATTCTTTACCGAGAACAACGTTGCCTTCACGGATCACAACGTGCAGGACGACCTCGCTGCGCGCCAGGAGATGATCCAGAAGAGCGGTCAGATGGGTGTCCCGGTCATTACGATCGGCGACGAGCTGGTCATCGGCTACGATGAGGATGCGCTTCGCGAGAAGCTCGGCCTCTAGACCCCCGTCGGTGCGCATGCATGAAAGCCGCCCCTCGGGCGGCTTTCATGCTACAGTGGCGTCACGCCCCGATAGTTCAATGGATAGAACAGTCCCGTCCTAAGGGATTGATGTGGGTTCGATTCCTGCTCGGGGCACAGAACGAACGGGCCGGAAGCGACGGCTTCCGGCAGCATTCGTTGATGCACGCATTGCGGCTAGAACGGCCACACGCCTTGCACCCAGCCGAAGAACCCCCTGCGCGGCGTCGTGGTAGGGGTCTGCGTGGCGTCATCGGGCGTCTCGATATAGATCACCCCCTCTCCTTCATGCCCCACGCCATAGCGCTGCCGCAGCGCGGCCTCCATACCCTCAGGCGTCTTCAATTGCGCGACCTCGGCTGAAAGCGTCGCCTGCTGGCTCTCAAGCGCGGCGAGCTGCCGTTCCGACTCGGCCTTCGCCGCAGCCGCTTCCCTGTCCTTCGCCGAAGCGCTCCAGACGGCAGGAATGAGCAGGCAGATGCCGATCAGGATGAGGAGCATCACGAGCCGTTTCCTGAACAGCTTCATGATCCGCTGTTGCCGAGCGTCGTGCATATGGTACGATTGTATCACTAGAAAACGCCTGAATTCCTATGAGTTTCCTCTACCATCGCAATACGAAGCGCGTGATGAAGTGGGTCTGGGCCGTCCTCGCGGTCCTGATCGCCCTCTCCATGATCCTGCTCCTGGTCCCGCCGACCCTCTGGAGCTCGTTCTAGCGCTCGGCCTGCTTGCCCCTCGCCGCGACCACGCTATCCTCGGCGCGGATGACGGAACGATCGGCAGCCTGCCCAGCTCCATGCATTCGCAGTACGGCATCTTCCTCGTGCGGTACCGCGGCATCCCCTGACTCGCGACCCGCCTTCCGGCGGGTCTTCTTTCATTGTGATGCGGCGCATAGCCGCTCCTCCATTCGTCTCGAAGCAGGGTTCTACTGCTCCCGCATCATCTTGAGGAACACTTCCTGCGGGATGTGCACCTGCGCGCGCTCCTGCATCTTCTTCTTGCCTTTCTTCTGCTTCTCGAGGAGCTTCATCTTGCGCGTGATATCGCCGCCGTAGAGGTAGCCGGTCACATCCTTGCGCCGCGCCGCGATGCGCTCGCTCGCGATGATACGCCCCTTCGCGCGTGCCTGGATCTTGAGCACGATGAGTTGCGCAGGAAGGATCTCCTTCAATTTCTCCACCGTAGCGCGTCCTTCCTCTTCCGCCCGCCTGGCCGAGACGACGCGCGTGAGCGCCGGTACCGCTTCTTCGGCTACCAGGATATCGAGGCGCACCACGTCCGCGGGCCGCTCCTCGATGAATTCATAGGAGACCGAGGCGTAGCCCGAAGTCGCGCTCGTCATCTTGTCGAAGAAGTTGCGCATGAGCTCGCGCAAGGGCATCTCGGCGTGCACCTTCACGCGCTCGCCGAGCGTCTGCTCCGTATCGCCCACGACTGCCTCATGCGCGACGAGGAGCGGCAAGACGGCGCCTACGAGGGCGGGCGGCACGAGGATATCGAGCCCGACCCACGGCTCGAGCACCGTGTAGCGCTGCGCATCCGCATCAGGGAATTGCGCGGGCGTGTAGACCTGCCGATCCGCGTGCCCGTTCTCGCGGACAGTGTAGGCGACCGACGGCGTCGTCGTGATGAGGCTCAAGCCGAATTCGCGCCGCAAGCGCTCGGTCACGATCTCGAGGTGCAGCATGCCGAGGAAGCCGCAGCGGAAGCCGCGTCCCAGGACGCCGGACTGCTCCTCTTCCCATGTGAGCGAGGAGTCGGTCAGGGCGAGCCGCTCGATCGCCTGCTTGAGATCGGTGAATGCGTCGCCGCTCTTCGATGAAGTCGCCTCCTCAGGGTAGATGGAGGCCCAGATGACCGGCGCGGGCTTCTGATAGCCGGGAAGCGCAGCGGCATTGCTGCCCGTGCGGATGATCGTATCGCCGACGGAAACGACGCCCGGCTTCTTGATGCCGGTCGTGATGTAACCGATCTCGCCTGCCGAGAGCATCTGCGCCGGCGTCTCCTTCGGCGTCAGGACGCCGATCTCATTCCCGGAGAAGGATGCCTTCGCCGAGCAGAACGAGAGATCCTGCCGCGCCTTCAGCGTCCCCTCCATGATGCGCGCGTAGACGATGACGCCGCGGTGGTCGGAGTAGTCGAAATCGAACACGAGAGCGGAGAGCGGCTTCTCGGCATGGTCGGCGGGAGCCGGGACCTTCTCGATGATCGCATCAAGGAGTTCGGTCACGCCCTCGCCCGTCTTGCCGGACGTGAGATACACATCATCCATATCGCAGCCGAGGAGCTCGGCGACCTCGAAGCGTACGTCATCCACGCGCGCGGCCGGGGCGTCCACCTTCGAGAGCGCGGGGATGATGGCGAGGCCCGCCTTGCGGGCGGAATCGAGCACGGAGAGCGTCTGCGCTTCCACGCCCTGCGTAGCGTCCACGAGGAGGATGGCGCCCTCCACTGCCTTCAAGGCGCGGGAGACCTCATACGAGAAGTCCACGTGGCCCGGCGTGTCGATGAGGTTGAGGATGTACTCGTCGCCGGAGCCGGCAGGACGGTACTGCATGCGGACCGGCTGCATCTTGATCGTGATCCCCCGCTCGCGTTCGAGATCCATGGAATCCAGGACCTGCGCGCGCATCTGGCGCTCCTCGATCGTGCCGGTGCGCTCGAGCATGCGGTCGGAGAGCGTCGACTTGCCATGGTCGATATGCGCGATGATGGAGAAGTTGCGGATGCGGCTTGCCATACGTCGGCAAGCATAGCATAGTGCGCGCCCTGAATGAACCAGCGGGCGGCCAGCAACCATCCCTCTATCTGCGCGGCCGCGCAGATAGAGGGATACCGGCCGCGCCGATCAAGCTAGGCGAGCTCGTCCTCGGCGGAGACGACCACGCGGGAGCGCAGCGGCGTGACGCGCGTGGAGAGCGCGCGGTATACCTCGGCGAGCTCCTGGCTCCCCAGGAGCATGTAAGCGAGCGCGGTCACGAGCAGGCCGCTGAGGCCCGCGATGAAGCCGGTCGCGAGCACCGAGATGAGCGTCGAGAGGTCCGAGATGCCGCCTAAGGCGTCAAGCATGCCGTACGTGGCGGCAGCGCCCGCCGCGGAGGCCACGAGCGCCTGCCCTGCCGTCCGTGCGACCCCATGCAGGAATCCGCCGAAATCGCGCTCCATGAAGGCAGCCATGGCGATCGTCGCCGCCAGCGAGCCTGCTGCGTACGAGAGCGGCAGCGCCAGCACTTCGGTGCCGGGCACGCCTGTGACGCGCAGGACGGTCTCGAGCACATCCCGCGCAGCGCCGCCGGAGGCGAGCGCATGCGAGAGCCAGACCGCGGCAGCCACGCTGCCGATCGCTGCGACGGCATTCACCGCAAACGGCATCCAGGACCGGCCGGCCGCATAGTACGCGCGGGCGAAGAGCGGCATCAAGGCATTCGCGGCGAGCGCAAGCGCGAAAAGCGCGAACGCCGCGGCCGTGAGGCGCGTCGCGGTCCAATCGAACGCGCCTGACCCGAGGATCACGCGCACTACATGCGCGCGCAGCACGATGACGAGCGCGGTCATAGGGAATGTCCAGAAGATGACGTGCTGCGTCGCCTGCCGCACCTGCCGTACGAATTCGCCGTGCTTGCCGGCGGAGAAGAGCCCGGCGAGCGCCGGGAACGCGGCCACGGAGTAGGAGACGCCGACGACGGAAGCGGCAGCGGCTTGCAGGTTGAACGCGAAGCGGAAGACGGCGATGGAACCGACCGCGAGCCCGCTTGCGATCGAGAGCATCGCAAGGTAGACGATCTGGTTCGCGGAGAGCGCGAGCGTGCGCGGCAGCGAGATCAGGATGGTCCGGAAGAACTCGCGGGCCGGGCCGATCCTGCGCATCCGCAGGAAGAAGCCGTCCGCGAGGATCGACGGCAGAGGCACCGAGACATGCAGCACGGCGCCGAGGACCACGCCCCATGCGAGCCCCGGAAGGCCGAAGACGGGATACAGCGCGACGACTCCGAGGATGATGCCGAAATTATAGAAGAGCGGCGAGAGCGCATAGATGACGTAGCGATTCCGGGACTGCGTGATCGTGGCAAGGATGTTCGAGCAGCCGAGAAAGACCGGCTGCAGGAGCATGATGCGCGTCATGACGAGCAGAAGGCCGCTGTCCGGCCCGTTCCAGAGCGCAGGGAAGAAGCGCGATAGCAGGAACGGCGCGGCGATATAGGCACCAATGCCCACCGCCGCGATCAGGGCGGCGAACCAGAGCATGATCGTCTCGATGTAGGCGGTCCGCTCCCCTTCCGCCCGGCGCATGAATTCCGGGATGAGGACGTAGGCCGAGACGAGCGACGCGACCGTGACGAAGATGAAATCAGGGATGCTGAATGCGGCGTTGTAGAGGTCGAGCGCATGGCCGGCGCCGAAGGCATGCGCGAGCAGCCTATCGCGCAGGAAACCGAGGAGCGAGGAGAGGATCGTGAACGCGGCAAGGAGATAGGCGGCCGCATGCATGCCGCGGATCTCACCGGTCACCAGCCGCGTCACGGAGCGCATCATAGGCCGCCTCAGCGCTAGCGCGCGCTCGCTGCAGTCGAGGTCCCAGAGGCTAGCTCCATGCCGGAACCGTTCCCGGAAAGCGGCAGCGGCTTGCCAGAGGAGAGCAGCGAGACGATCGTGCGCACCGACTGGTTATCCGGATTGAGCGCTGCGACCTTCTCGAACGCGGCGAGCGCGTTCGTGGCATCCTGCTCCTGGTAGTACGCGAGCCCGAGGACGTAGAGCGCATTCGCGAAATTGGCGTCGAGCGAGATCGCCCTGGTGAGCGCCGTGACAGCGTCCGCATAGTCCTGCTTCGCGTACGCGACAGCACCGAGCTGGAACCAGAGCTGCGGCTGCGTCTGATCCGACTGCACCGCGGAGACAGCATCCTTGAACGCGCTATCGAGGTCGCCTGAGGATACGTCGACCTGCGAGAGCAGGTAAAGCGCGTCCGTGTAGTTGCTCTTCTTATTGAGCGCCTCGGTGAGGTAGGCGCGCGTGGAAGTCGCATCGTTCTGGAGCGCTGCGAGCTGTGCGAGCGCCAAGTACGGCTGCGGATCCGCAGGATCGGCCGCAATCGCCTTCTCGTAGGCCTTCTTCGCGTTCTCGTACGCGCCCTGCACCGAGACGCCTGCGAGCTGCTGGTAGGCGCCTGCGAGCGTGAGCCAGTTCTGGTAGTTGCTCGTATCCGCCGAGACAGCCGAGAGGCCGTTCTTGATGGCTGCTGCGAGCGCATCTTGGAGCTGTGATTTCACCGCATCGCTGCTGGTGGCGCTCTGCGCGAGCTGATTAAAGCGGATCAGGTTGAGCTCGACCGCGCCGCGCAGCGCGCGGTCGTACCCCGGCTCGATGGCGAGCGCCTCTGTGAGGCCGCTCTGCGCGGCGGTGATGTCGCCGGAAGCGTTATACGTGCTGATGCTGTAGTTCACGAGCATATCCGCAGCAAGCGCGCGAGACAGCCCGATAGATGCGGACGCGACGCCGATGACCACGATGGCCGGCACGATGATATAGGCGAAGCCGAATCTCGAGCGGACGAATTCCCAGGAGAGGGTCGGGAGCGCGCCCGCGGCACGCGCTCCGGCGACGAGGAGGCCGGTCAGCATGAATGCGAAGGCGATGAGCGCCTGCCCGGGCGCATAGATGGCGAGCACGACCCACAGGTAGCAGGATGACGCCGCAAGCGCGAAGAGCGGCATGCGCCAGACGCGGTCATGGACGGAGCGGACGAAGAGCAGCCGCAGGGCCGTCACGAGATAGAGCAGCAGGAAGACGACCCAGACGATTGCCCCCGCGATGCCCACCGTGATGAACGCGGTCGGGATGTATCCCACGCCCTGCGTGAAGTCCACGTTCCAGAACGCGGTCTCATTCACGCCGGACGGCTTGTAGAGCGCCCACTGGCGGTTGAAGGTGTTGGGACCCGAGCCGAAGAGGAGCTCCCCGCCGCGATACACCGACGAGGCGATCTGCGCGGTCCCCTGCCACGACGGGCGGATCTCGGTCTGCGAGACCTGCCAGCTCGAAGGCAGCATCTTCGCAAGCGGCGAGCCGCCGAAGAATCCCGCGACGGCCAAGAGGAGCATCGCGATGAAGATGCCGAACGTGAGCCGGTGCGCGAGGGCGCCGAGCTCCGCTGCCGCGTCACGATTACGATGGTGCTGCCAATCCAGGTACCACGCGTACCCGGCGCCGAGCACGCCGAGGATCGCGATGGCGATCCACACGCTCTGTACGTTCACGATGAACAGGAGCGGGATCGCGAGGATGGCGACTGCCCAGGCGCACCAGCGCCAGCGCCCTGCAGCGACCGGCGTCTCGAGGGCGGCCACGGCAAGCAGGAGCGCGAACGCAAGGAAGATCCCGAAATCGTGCCATGAGCCCACGAGGCTTGCCGCCGGCCCGGTGAGCGCCCAGAACGAGAGGAGCTTCCCTGAGAGCAGGAAATTGCCGAGTTCGGCGATCTCGAGCACGGCAGCGGAAGCGAGGATGGCGCGGTACGCGCGCGTGATCGCGCGGCCCGAGGAGAGCAGTACGGCGCAGCCGGCAAGGAGCCCGAACCACAGCGCCATCGCGGCGGCCGTATCCGTCTCGGTGCCTGAGCCCGCGAGCGCGAGCGGTACGTGCGAGAAGAGCGCCGACCCGAGATACGCGAGCGGCAGGAGCGCGCCCACAACGATGAGGAGCGACTTCGGGAGCACGACGCGCCCGGCGATCGAGGCCGCGATCATCCAGCTTGCTGCCACCAGGAGTACGCCCGCCGAGAGCAGCACCATCTTCGCTTGCGCGAGCGCGATCCACGGGATCGGCACGAAGAGGATCGGAATGAGCGCGATAAGGGCGATGAGGAGGACTTGTGCGAGCGCAGCGAAGAAGGTGCTGGTGAGTTTCATACGGCTACGACTGAACAATGAGCTACTACTATATGGATTTCATGATACCACGCATGACGCAGTGCAAACCCGCCGGTCCTGCACCCGCGCGCTGCCACGCAAGCGGCCCGATAGCTCGCTCGGGCAAGCGAACACGCTCTCTTGCCGCTCACTCGCTCGCGAGCAAGCCTCCGGATTCCAGGCGCACGCATAGAGAAATGGCTCAACCCCCTTTCGGGGGTTGAGCCATTTCTTCGCGCTGCGCCTGTAAGCCGGATTCTGTCCACCTGCGGATGCAGGATGGGCGACCATGTGTCTGGGACGGCTGTCGCCAGCCGCCTCGGGCGGCACTCCCAGCCAGGCTGGGCACGGCCTTGCACGCAGGTAAGGATTTAGCCGTTTCACCCGCTCTGTTTCCAGAGCGGCTATCCCCGGAGGGATCCTTCGCATTTCTGCTCCGGCGTCTCTGCTCGCACCTCGCGCCTCGCGGCGGACGGGCGTTACCCGCTACCCTGCTGCGTCTTTCGACGCGCGTGTCCGGACTTTCCTCACCGCAGCGGAAGCTGCAGCGCGATCGCCCAGCGCAGCGCATTCGCATCATACAATCCTTTCGCCGCAATGGCAAAACCGCCCGAGGGCGGTTCTGCCTGCAGCTATCAGTCGAGGATGCGGCTCTTACAATATCTCGCAGACGCCAGAGGCGCACGCCAGCTCCTTCTTCACGTCCGTCTCGTCGCGCTTCTCGTAGAGGATGATGCGCGAGTAGTCGATGCCCTCGAAGGTCTTGCACATGCGCTCGTACGTCTCCTTATCGGTCGCCTCGTACGGAGCGAGCCGGTAGACATGGTCATCGCGCGGCAGGAACGAGAGGCCGCCCACGATATCCCAGTTCTCGTAGACCCAGTTCGCCACCAGGAGCCACTCGTTGCTGCTCACGTGGATCGTCTGGGACGGATTGTGCTCCGTGTAGTTCAGCTTCACGTTCTTCCAGTACTCGAGCTGCTCGATCGCCGAGAGCGAGTTGGCGAATACCTTCGTGCCGGCCGGCGCCTTGACCGGGAATTCGGCGACCCATGTCGTCGCATTTGCCTCGGTCTGCCCCACTTCCGGCTGGAACGGTACGCCCTGGTCGCGCAACATCTTGTAGAGCGAATCGGTCGATGCGATGCGCACGCGGCGGATGTAGTACGGCGCGTAGCGCGGGTGCATGCCCGAAGCGCAGTTCACCGTCTGCGAGAGGTTGCCCGAGGGCTTCGTGGTGGTCACGCAGGTAGACTCGTTGATGCCGAAGCGCTTCGCGTACTGCTTGTTCACCTTGATCGCCTCCGCGCGCATCTTGCGGAGCATCTCCGGCTTCTGCACGGTCGGGCAGTCCCACTGGCCCGTGATCGAGGTGCCGAGGAGCGCCTCCTCCTTGCAGTTCTCGGTCCAATCCTTCGAGAGGTACTCGAACTTCGTGAGCGAGGCCTGGTAGGTGCCGATGATGGTTGCGAGGCGCGCCTTGCGCAGCAGGTCCTTCTCGGTGTCCCCTGCGCGCGCGACCACTTCCGTGAGGTTGCAGAACTGCTTGCTCTGGAGGATGATCTCGCCGCACGGATTGGTGCCGATAGGACCGACGACGCGGCCGTTCACCACATAGCCCTTCTTCTCGAAGAACTCGATGCGGCGCTTCGGCAATGCATTCACCAAGCCGCCGCGGTTGAAGATGCCGCGCTCGCCCGTCTTGCCCTTCACGAGCGCGAACCACTCGTCCATGAACTCCTCGACGGTCGGTTTCTGCTCGTACACGGCCGAGTTGTTGGCGAGCGAGCGCTGCGGCTCGCTGAGGTAGAACTGGCCGTCCTTGGCGTGACGGATGGCTTCGTCATCGAGGTCGGAGAGCGAGATGAGCGCGGAGCGGCGCACGCCGCCAGCGACCACGTTCTCGCCGATCTTGCAGATGATATCGTGCACGTCGATCGTGCGCAGGCGCCTGCCCTGGCGCGCGAGCACCTTCGCCTTCGTGAACTGCAGGAGGTTGCGCAGCGGCTCCGGGCCCGAGGCCTTGCCGCCCTTGGTCTTGAGGCGCGCGCCGGCCGGGCGGATCAGGGAGAAATCGAAGGCGATGTCGCGACCGGCGTACCAGGCCTCGAGGCCTGCCGTGAGCGCATCGCACCAGCCCGTCGTCGAGTCCTCGATCGTATGCTCGAGCGGCTTCTCGCCGGTCTGGAGCGCGATCTGCGGCAGCTGCTCGACGAAGCGGCTCTCCGCCGAGTAGCCGACGCCGGTACCCGACATGGAGATGTACATGATCTCGGCGAAATCGCGGAGCTTGGTCGGCGCGATGAACGAGCAGTTGTAGGCGCACACGTTGCAGCGGCGCGCGGCGTCGCCCGAGAACTGCATGAGACGCATGGAAGGCATCGCCTCCTGCTTGAGGATGCCCTGCTGGATCTCCGCGTATTCTGCCTCAGTGAGCTTCTTGCCGAGGTTCTCGCGCATGAAGTCCATATAGCGCTGCACCGTCTCCACCCAGGTCTCGCGGCGCTGCTCGCTCTCGATCCAGCGCGAGTAGGTGCGCAGGTAGACGAACTCGCCCAGGGGGTTGTTCTTGAAATACGAAGCGCTCTCTTCTGCGAGCTTCTGGACGTGCGCCGGCACTTCGCCCAGCTCCTCGCGCATCTTGGCGTGCTCGGCGCGATAGAGGATGTACGACTTGGCGGTATTCACGTAGTCGCTGAGGATGAGCTGGCGCTCCACCTCATCCTGCAGGCCCTCGACGGTCGGCATGAAATTCTTATAGGTCTTCGCGATACGGGCAGTCTCGCCCGCGACCTTCTGCGCCACGAGGAGCGCGTCCTCCGGGCCTCCTTCGCCCGTCTCCTTCATCGCCTTCTCGATCGCGGTCACGATCTTGCCGAAATCGAACGGTGCGATGCGCCCGTCGCGCTTCTGGATCTTAGTAAGGAATTTCCGGTACGGAGCCGGTACGGAAGCCGTCGGGCGGGCGGCCGTCTTGGCCGCCGTTGAGGCGGAAGCATCCTTCCGCGAAGGCTTCTTCGCTGCAGTTCTTGTCGCCATGCGCACGCTAATGTCTATAGGTAATGAGTACAGTCTACCCCCCTGGCACGCGCGCGAATCACGCTCGCAGGAGTGGATAATTCCCCCTGATGAGGCCTGGTGCGCTCATTTGGCGCTCTGCGCGCCGCGGCGCTAGAACACTGTCACGAACTGCCCCGCCGCGACGCCGTGCTTCTCAACGAAGCCTGCCGGCAGCTCCAAAACCATGCGCGCCGGCTGCTCAGACGTGAACTGCTGCGGGTACGTGTCCGGCGCGACGCCTGCCGCGATGTGGATGATCGCGCCGTCATCGGCGAGCCAGAGGATATCGAGCGGGTACGTCATGTCCTTCATCCAGATATGCCAGAAATCGTCATGGTCGAACTCGAAGAGCATGCCCTGATCCGCCGGGAGCGGGAGCGTGCCGGAGAGCCCGCGGGCCCATTCGGCGCTCGTCGTCGCGACGCGCACGTAGACAGCTGTGCTGCCGACCGTGATGCGCGTGAGGCCGTCGCGATTCTCGAGCCCGGGAGTCACCTGTGCGGCAAGAAAGGTCATGAGGAAGCCGAAGCCGATCGCGCAGGCAAGGAAGATCGTGACGACGGCGATCGCGCGGGCATACGGCGTATGGGAATGCATGATACCGCTATTCTAGCGCACCTCGCGGCCCCTCGCGGCACACCAGTGCGCACACGGCAGCGCATGCGCTAGTGCAGCTCGAGCCCCTGGAGCGCCTTGATCCGCTCCTCGATCGGCGGGTGCGTGGAGAAGAGCCGCTGGATGAAGCGCCCGCGCGGATGCGCGCCGAACGGGTTCGCGATGAAGAGGTGCGCTATGGCCGCATTCGCATGCCGCATCGGCGCCTGGTAGCTCCCGATCTTCGCGAGCGCGGACTCGAGCCCTTCCGGGTAGCGCGTGAGCAGAGCGCCTGATGCGTCCGCCAGGAATTCGCGGCGGCGCGAGATGGCGAGCTGGATGAGCTGCGCCGCGATGGGCGCGAGGATGATCGCGAGGATCGCGAAGACGAGCAGTACGGGATTGCCGTTCTGCCGCTCGCGGCCGCCCCCGCCCAGGAATGAGACTCTGAGCGCGATATCCGCGAGGATCGCGATGAAACCGACCAGGACCACGGCCATGGTCATCACGAGGATGTCGCGGTTGCCGATATGCGAGAGCTCGTGCGCGATCACGCCTTCGAGCTCGCTCTTCGCGAGCATCGCCCGCAGGCCGCGCGTGACGGCGATCGCCGCGTGCTTCGCGTCGCGCCCGGTCGCGAACGCGTTCGGCGACGGGTCATCGATCATGTAGATCCGCGGCTTCGGGAGCCCTGCCGTGATCGCCAGGTTCTCCACGATCCGGTGCAGCTCCGGGTCCTGCTCGAAGGAGACGGGATGCGCCCGCGCCGACGCGAGCGCGATCGTATCCGATTTCCAGTACGCGAAGACGTTCGTGACGAGCGCGAACGCCAGCGCGACATAGAGGATCGCCGTGCTGTCGTAATAGTAGGATGCCGCCCAGCCGATCGCGACGACGAGGACGAGGAATACGGCCATCAGCCCCCACGTGCGGGCGACATTGCGCGAACGGAGCGTGTAGAGCGTCGCCATAGCCATCAGTATGCCGTGGAATGGCAGGAAAAGGAATGAGCGGCCGATCGGCCGCTCATTCTGAGCGCTTGGCGCGAGCGCTCAGGAGAAAGACCCGCTTCGTGAAGCCGCGCACCCGCTTCTCGGCGCGTTTCCGGCGTTCGACCAGCCGGAGCTCCCGGTACGTCGTCCCATGCGCCGCAAGCGCCGCATCGAGCGCGATCTTGATATCCGCGAGCTCGGAGAGGAACGCCGCGCGATCGATGCCGTATTCGAACGCCGCGACGGCTTCCGCGGCTTCCTCGGCGATCTTGCGGAGGATCGCGAGCCGCATCTCGCCTCCTTCGAGCAGGCGCCATCGGGGCTCGAGGCCCTGCTCCCTCATACGCTCGACGACGCCGTCGCGTACAAGCTTGCCGTATTTGATCCGTATCGCGCGCATCTGCGCCTCCTTCGATTCCTCTCACCACTCTACGCGCGCGGATCCTGGCTGTCCATCCGCTTACGCGTACGCGACGCGCATGCGCTCATCCGCCTGCCTGATCTCGTGATCAAGCCCTGGGATGAGGTCGTACTGCAAAAGCTCCTCGGCCGTGACCCAGGCATGCTCCACCGCATCTTCATCGAGCGAGACCTCGCCGCCTGCGTAGCGGCAATAGAAGGAAAGCACGATCGCCGGGATGCCGTCAGGACGGATGAATGCGAGGTCGAGGAGGTAGCTGATGTCGGACACCTCGAGGCCGGTTTCCTCCCTGATCTCGCGCCGGAGGGCCTGCTCGACGGCGTTGTACCATTGCGGGCTCTCGCTATCGGCGTAGCTCGCCTCGGTCTGCACGTAGTCGTCCGCTTCCAGCCCGCCGCCAGGGACCGTCCATCTGCCCGGCCATGCCGTCGTATGCGGCGCGCGCTTGGTGATGAGGTAGCGCGTAGCGCCATCGTCATCCTTCCGCCAGATGATGCCGGTAACCGCGATGCGATGCAGGTCCCGGTACTTCGGTTCTGCCGCCACAAGCCTAGAACTGCACCTTGACCGGCTCCTGCACGGCCGCGTTCTCGGCGTCGCCGAGCTGGAAGAATTCCTTCTGCGAGAAATGGAATGCGCCGCCGATCAGGTTGCCCGGGAAGGACTGCAGACCGTTGTTGAGGTCCATCACGACGCCGTTGTAGAAGCGGCGCGCCGCCTGGATCTTGTTCTCCGTATCGGTGAGCTCGTTCTGGAGCGCGAGGAAGTTCTCGTTGGCCTTGAGGTTCGGATAGTTCTCCGCGACCGCGAAGAGGGACTTGAGCGCGCCCGCGAGCTGATTCTCGGCCTGCGCCTTCTCCGCCGGGGCCTCAGCGTTCATGGCGCGAGTGCGCATCTCGGTCACCTGCTCGAGCGTGCCGGCCTCGTGCGCGGCGTAGCCCTTGACCGTCTCCACGAGATTCGGGATGAGGTCGTAACGGCGCTTCAGCTGGACGGTGATATCCGACCAGGCCTCCTTCACCCTGTTCGTGAGAGTGATGAAGTGGTTGTACTCCCAGATGGCCCAGATGATGGCGAGGGCGATGATGATGCCGATGATGAGCGGGATCATGGTGTGCGGTAGTTATCCGGTAATGCCGTGCGCTCAGTATAGCACAAAGCGAACGCCGCCCGGAGGCGGCGTTCGCGCGCAGGAAGCCCTGTGCTAGTAGTCCATCGGCGGCATCTGCTGCGCCGGCTTCTCCTCCGGGATCTCGGCGATCGCGGCCTCGGTGGTGAGCAGGACGGCCGCAGCCGAAGCGGCGTTCTCGACGCCGGAACGGGTGACCTTCACCGGGTCGATGATGCCTGCCTCGTACATGTTCACGATCGTGGGCTCGAGCGTATCGGACGCGGCGTCGTAGCCGAAGTCGCCGCCCTTCGCCGTTACGTCGCGCACGATCACCGCCGCGTCCTCACGGCCCGCGTTGATCGCGATCTGCGAGAGCGGCGCCGTCAGCGCGGAGACGAGGATGCGGTACCCGATCGAGAACTCGTCGTGCGCGTTCTCCTTGAGGTGCTTCTTCGAGAGCGCGGAGGCGACCTTCGCGAGGGCCGAGCCGCCGCCCGTGACGATGCCCTCCTCGATCGCGGCCTTGGTGGCGTTCACCGCATCCTCGATCTTGTCCTTGAGGTACTTCATCTCCGTCTCGGTCGCGGCGCCGACGCGGATGACCGCGACGCCGCCCGTGAGCTTGGCGATGCGCTCCTCGAGCTTCTCCTTGTCGAACTTCGAGTCGGTCTGCGCGAGCTGCGCCCGAAGCTGCGCCGCGCGCTCCTCGATCGCCTTCTTCTCGCCCTTGCCGCCGACGATGACAGTGGAATCCTTGGCAGCGACGACGCGCGCGGCGCGCCCGAGGCTCGAGAGATCCGCCGTATCGAGCGAGCGGCCGAGCTCGTCGGAGATGAGCTCCGCCCCCACCGTGATCGCGATGTCCTGGAGCAGCTCCTTCTTACGGTCGCCGTAGCCCGGCGCCTTGATCGCAAGCACGCCGAAGACGCCCTTCAGCCTATTGAGCACGAGGGCGGTCAGCGCCTCGCCGTCCACGTCGTCTGCGATGATGACGAGCTCCTTCTTGCCGGTCTGCGCCACCTTCTCGAGGAGAGGCAGGATGTCCGCGATCGCGGAGATCTTCTTATCGGTCACGAGGATCGGCGCATCCTTGGCTTCCGCCTCCATGCGCTCCGCATTCGTGATCATGTAGGCGGAGACGTACCCCTTGTCGAACTGCATGCCTTCCACCACCTCCTTCTCGATCCCGAGCGACTGGCTCTCCTCCACGGTGACCACGCCATCCTTCCCCACCGTCTCGATGGTGTCGGCGATCGTGGTGCCGAGCTCCTCGGACTCCGCGGAGATGGTCGCGACCTGGCGGTACTCCTCCTTGCTCTTCACCGGCTTCGCCATGGCCCGGAGCTCGCTGACCGCGTCCCGGGCTGCGGCCTCGATGCCGCGGCGCACCATGGTAGCATTCGCGCCCATGGTGATGCGCTTGAGGCCTTCGGAGACGAGCGCGTGCGTGAGGATGACGGCCGTCGTGGTGCCGTCGCCCGCGCGGTCGTTCGTCTTCGTGGCCACCTCCTTGATGACCGAGGCGCCCATGTTCTCGAACTTGTCGGCGAGCGTGATCTCCTTGGCGATCGAGACGCCGTCATTCGTGATCGTGGGGCCGCCGTAGCCCTTATCGAGGGCGACGTTCCTGCCGCGCGGCCCGAGGGTCACGCGCACGGCATTCGCTACCGTGTCAACGCCCCTGCCGAGCGCCTGGCGCACATCCGCGTCGAATCGTACTTCTTTTGCCATATGGTTTTCGTGAGGCTAGCTGCTAAGGATCGCGAGGATGGACGGCTCGCTGACGATCACGTAGGTGACGCCGCCGACCTCTATCTCGTCGAAGCCGTACTTGCTGAACATGACGATATCGCCGATCGCGACGCGCATGGGGATGAGCGATCCGTCATCCGCCCGGCGGCCTGCGCCGACGGCGACGACTTCCCCGCGCTCCGGCTTCTCCTTCTTCGCGTTCTCCGGGATGACGAAGCCCGAGGCGGTGACCGTCTCCGCCTCCATGGGCCGGACCAGCACGCGATCGCCCAACGGCTCCACGCCGATGGATGACTTCGGTGCCACGCGCTCGCGCGCCGCCTTCGGCGCTGCGCTGCGCGCTGCCTTCTTCGGGGACTTCTTCACTGCTTTCTTCGCCTTTTTCGCCATATCGTTTGAGCTCTCGCTCGTTACAATGACTACTAATTCGGCCGCATTATAGAGCGCGCGCCATGCGCACGCAATAAAAACGCGGCGGCTCCTGCTCAGAGCCGCCGCAGTTCGCCCCGCGAGACGCCGCGTCTCAGGAGCTGCGCCGAGAACGCGATCGTCCGATGGAAATCGCTTCCGCGCTGATTGCGCGCGTGCGCGATGAGCGCATCCGCGCATTCGCGCCGCGCGAGCAGGTCCTCGGGCGAACGGAAGCCCGGCGAGAGCATGCGTGCGACCTCTTCGCGGAAGCCGCGCCGGATGAACGCGAGCCGCCGCAGGTACTCCGGCGCTTCCGGCAGGGTCGCGAGGTAGCGCAGCAGCATCCGGTGGTGGTAGCTGCCGAGCGCGCGGCGGACGGCCGATACCTCGTGATCGGCGAGCTCGTGGATCATGAATACATGGATCCGCCAGAGCTTGTCGACGAGCTGCGGCGAGAGGCCCGGGCGGATCATGATCGTCCCGGGCATCGCCTTGATCGTCCGTCCGAGCGAGGCGGCGGATTGCTCCACCGCGAGGAGCGTCCGCGAGGGCCGCGGGATGCCCCAGCGGACGAGGTCCATCGCGATCGAGCGCGCTTCGCGCCGATTCGCGTACCGTACGAGGCGCTGCATGAGTTGCAGCTGCGTCTCTGCTTTCATATCGGATCTCCTTTGCTGAGGGGACGATATCACGCGAGGAGCGGCCTGCAAGCCATTGCCGCTTCCCGTGCCTCGTGGTACCATGCGGGCCACATGCTTTTCCTGGTCCAATTCATGCCGTACGCGCAGATCATCCTGTCTGTGCTCCTGATTCTCGCGATCCTGATGCAGCGGACCGGCGCAAGCTTGGGCGGCGCGTTCGGGGCTGACAACTTCAGCACCGGCTTCCATACGCGCCGCGGTCTCGAGAAGACGCTCTTCCGGGCGACTATCGTGCTCGGCGTGCTCTTCGGGCTCTCGGCCCTCATCACTCTGCTCATCGGCTAGCCCGCGCGGCCGGCTGGTGCGGCTTCGCGCACCTTCGAATGGAATCAACCGATCCTTCATCCCCGGATGGCGAGCAGTACTACGACCTCGCGTCTATCCCGCAGCACGTGCGTTCCATCACGCAGCGCGTCCTCCACATGCGCTCGGTGCCCGGCATCGCGCAGCTCGAGCGCGCTGCAGCGCGCTTCAGCCCTGCCGAGCGCCTGCTGCTCGCGTTCCTGACAGTCCTGCTCGCGGCAGGCGCGATCGGCATGCTCGCTGGCGTCGCGGCGCCGGCCATGAGCGAGCAGCCGGCGCCGGGCGGCACGCTCACCGAGGGCATCGTCGGCACGCCGCGCTTCATCAATCCGCTCCTCGCGAGCTCGGATGCGGACCGCGACCTCACGGCGCTCGTCTACTCGGGCCTCATGCGGGCCATGCCGGACGGCTCCTATGTCCCTGATCTCGCGAGCGGCTACACCGTCTCCGATGACGGCAAGACGTACACGTTCACGATCCGCCCGGATGCGGTATTCCAGGACGGCACGCCGGTGACCGCCGAGGATGTCGTCTTCACCATCAGCGAGGCGCAGGACCCTGATATCAAGAGCCCTGAGCGCGCGAATTGGGACGGCGTCACGGTGACGGCGCTCGATGAGCATACCGTCCAGTTCACCTTGCCGGCCGCGTATGCGCCCTTCCTCGAGAATACGACGATCGGCATCCTTCCGAAGCACCTCTGGGGCGACGTGACCGCCGATGAATTCGCCTTCAACCAGCTCAATACGAAGCCCGTCGGCTCCGGGCCGTACGCGGTCTCGCGCATCCGGACGGATCAGAGCGGCACGCCGACCGAGTACGTGCTCACGGCATTCGACTCGTTCGCGTTGGGCGCGCCGTACATCCGCGCGCTCGACCTCAAGTTCTATGCGAGCGAGGATGCGCAGATCAGCGCCTACCAGGCCGGCTCGGTGGATGCGGTCGCGGGCATCACCGCGACCAAGGTCCCGGTGCTGCAGGCGCCCGCCGACGACATCCTCACGGCGACCCTGCCGCGCGATTTCGCTGTCTTCCTCAACCAGAACCAGCAGCCGATCTTCCTCGACGGGAAGGTGCGCGAGGCGCTCTCGGTCGCGCTCGACAAGCAATCGGTGATTGCTACGGCGCTCGCCGGCTACGGCGTGCCGCTCGACGGCCCGATCCCGCCGGGCGTGATGCAGGACGGCTACGCGGACGTGGCCACGAGCTCGCCTGCCGCCATGGGCAGCGCGACGAGCACGGCCGCGACGAGCTCGCCTGCCCTTTCCGCAGGGGTCCTGGCAGCGCGGGAGATCCTCGAGAAGGACGGCTGGACGCTCACTGCGAGCACGAGCGTCTACGCGAAGAAGGGCCAGCCGCTCGCGTTCTCGATCTCCACGGCCGATACGCCGGAGCTGGTCGCGACGGCGAATGCCGTGGCAGCGGCCTGGAAGGCCATGGGCGCGGATGTCACGGTGAAGGTCTTCTCCGCCGGCTCGATCAACGTGAACGTGATCCGCTCACGCAACTACGATGCGCTCCTCTTCGGCGAAGTCGTGGGCCGTTCGCTCGACCTGTTCGCCTTCTGGGACTCCGCGCAGCGCAACGACCCTGGCCTCAACCTGGCCTTGTATACGAACTCGAAAGCTGATACGCTACTCTCCGAAGCGCGCGGGCAGACGGATCGCGCCCTCCGCGAAGCCGACTACGAGCAATTCGCGGGCCTGGTCAAGGAAGATCATCCTGCAGTGTTCCTCTACGCGCCCGACTTCATCTACGTCATCCCCCAGGATCTCAAGGGCGTCCAGCTAGGCGCGCTCACGAGCGCAGCGGATCGGTTCGATACCGTGTACCGCTGGTATATCGAGAGCAAGTCCGTCTGGGATATCTTCAGCAGCTAGGACCCGCCTGCACGGATCGCGGACCCTGCGTGAGGATACTCGGCGCGACAGCAGCTTCTCTTGCACCCGCAATCGATTTTCATACGGCATTCGTAAGAATCATCTTTTCGAATCCATTACCAGGCATTACTAACTCATGTGCATACGGCCGCATGCGGCCGCACTCAGAACAACAATGGAAAAGAATCCGAACAGCTCCCGCTCGCTCATGGGCGGGGACGAGCCGCGCAGCAGCCGCGGCGGCCGCGGCCGCGGCGCGGGCAGCCGCTCGCGCGGCGCGCGCAACGGAGACCGCGAGCGCCGGCCGAAGATCGGCCAGGCGCGCCGCTCACGCCCCACGAGCACCAAGAAGCCGCTTAGGAGCGCGCCGATGACCAAGAGCCGCCCGATCCCCGAGCCGGCAGCGGACGCTGTCCGCATCATCCCCCTAGGCGGCGTGGAGGAGATCGGCCGCAACATGACGGCCGTCGAGATCGGCGACGACATCATCGTCGTGGACGCCGGCTTCCAGTTCCGCGAGCTCGACACCCCGGGCATCGACTACATCCTCCCCAACACGCAGTACCTCGAGGAGCGTCGCGATAAGATCCGCGGCCTCGTCATCACGCATGGCCACCTCGACCACATCGGCGGCATCCCGTATATCATCGACCGCATCGGCAATCCGCCGATCTATACGCGCAAGCTCACCGCGGCGATGATCGCGAAGCGCCAGGAGGAATTCCCCTACCTGCCCGCGATCGACATGCGCATCGTGGAGAAGGAGACCGTCATCGAGCTGGGCGCGCTCACCGTCCGCTTCTTCTCGGTGACGCATACCGTGCCGGACTCGATGGGCATCATCATCGAGACGAAGTGGGGCGACGTCGTCTTCACGGGCGATATCAAGCTCTCGCACGAGAACGGCGACCCGTCCGAGGAGGAGAAGCGCGAGTACGGCATCTTCAAGGACCGCAACGTGCTCCTGCTCATGATGGACTCGACCAACATCGAGCGCCCGGGATGGTCCATCCCCGAGTCCACCGTGTATGACACGCTCGAGAAGATCATCAAGGACTCGCGCAAACGCCTCATCATCGGCATGTTCGCGAGCCACCTCGAGCGCCTGATCAGGATCGTCTCCTTCGCGGAGAAGTACCACCGCAAGATCGCGATCGACGGCCGCTCCATGAAGACGAACATCGAGATCGCCCGCGAGCTCGGGATCCTCAAGTTCAAGGACGACACGCTCATCCCGGTCGACCAGGTGAACGACTACCCGCCGGAGAAGGTCATCCTGCTCGCCACGGGCGCGCAGGGCGACGAGTTCGCGAGCCTCATGCGCATCGCGACCAAGACGCACCGCTTCGTGCGCATCCAGCCGACCGATACGGTCGTGCTCTCGAGCTCGGTCATCCCGGGCAACGAGCGCGCGGTCCAGCGCCTCAAGGACAACCTCTCCCGCCAGGGCGCGCACATCATCACCTACCAGACGAGCGACGTGCACGCCTCGGGCCACGGCAACCGCGAGGAGGCCAAGTGGATCCACAGCCAGATCAAGCCGAAGTTCTTCATCCCGCAGCACGGCTACCACTACATGCTGCGCGTGCACGCGGATCTCGCCGAGTCGATGGGCGTCAACGCCAACAACATCATCGTGCCGGATAACAGCTCGGTGATCGAGATCATCGACGGCGCCAAGATCGTGAAGCGCAAGGAGAAGGCGCCGGCGGAGCTGCGCGTCGTCGAAGGCCAGTCGATCGGCGAACTCAAGGACGTCCTGATGAAGGACCGCCTCGCGCTCGCGCAGGAAGGCTTCTGCGTGGTCGTAGCCACCGTGGATAAGCGCACCGGCAAGCTCCACAAGAGCCCGGACGTGATCTCCCGCGGCTTCGTGTACCTGCGCGACAACAAGGACCTCATGGACCAGACGCGCCTCATCGTGCGCAAGGCGGTCGAGGACTCGATGAAGAATCCGCGTACGGCAGACCTCGAGGACGCCCGCGTGGACCTCGCCGAGGCCGTCTCGCACTTCCTCCTGCAGAAGACGCAGAAGCGCCCGATCGTCATCCCGGTCATCGTGAGCGTCTAGCAGGCTGCGCCGCAGACGCTCGGCAGAAGGCTCCCCCTGGGGGAGCCTTCTTTCTGCATTGACGGAATCGCAGCGATGCCGCATATTCGCAGAAGAGCATGTTCTAGGGACTCAAGGAGATTCGAGTGAGCACTCTTGCCTATCTGGACTACGAGCCCGCCCCGATCCATGCGGCGGATCCGACCGAGCCGGTGATCGCGCCGAGCGGCCAGCGATTCCCGCAGCTCTACCGCCTCCGGGGATTCTCCTGGGAAGCGGAGCATGCGGGGCCGGCCGCGCGCCAGCACCCGTCGCCCGTCCTGTATACTCTCGATCGCACGGCGACCGCGGGATACTCCCGCACGCGCATCGAGCCGATACGCGGGTTCGACCGCAGCGTGGATAGCGGCTGGCTCTATGTCCGCCACCACGCCACGGAGCAGTCGGCGGAAGGCTACTGCGATGCCATGACCGACCGGTGCCCCGAGAATATCGACGCCGAGTCGCACGTGGACGCCGCGCTGTTCAAGACGGCGCTCGGGATCTTCACACTCCTCCACACACAGCCGCCGCCCGGCGCGCCGGACCACCTCGTCATCTACGTGGCGAAACGGATCGCCGCGGATCGCGCTGCGCTCGGCGCGAAGCGCCGCTGGGTCGAGGAGCACCTGATCGTCCTGCCGGACGGCAGCACGACCTCTGACTCCAATATCCTCTTCCCGAACGATGCGTGACACCATGCGGACAGTACCGGAACCGGTGCTGCCCGCATCTCTATCCACTCCCCTCCCGCACGGCGAGTGCTAGGATGGAGCGCATGACGACGCGCGCGTACAGCCATGCCCGGCGCGGGCTCTACCTCCTCAATTTCGTATTCAACCTCTCCTGGGCGCTCGGCGCATACTTCAACGCGAATTTCCTGCTTTCGCGCGGCATCGTCGAGGCGAAGATCGGCCTCACGTTCTCGGCAGCGGCGGCGCTCGCGGCGCTCATCTTCATCATCGCGCCCCGGCTCATGAAGCGCAGCGTCTTCGCCCCGTGGATCGCGGGCGTCGTGGTCTCCGGCATCGCGTCGCTCCTGCTCGCGTATGTCGCGCTTCCCTGGCTCCTGGTGCTCGCGTTCATCATCGGCAACGCGGTCCTCTACCTCATCGGGTACTGCCTCGACCTCTTCCTCGAGGACGCGACGCCGGAGCGGGAGAAGACCGGCAGCGTGCGTTCGATCTTCCTCACGATGGCCAACCTCGCGAATGCGATCGCGCCATTCATCGCCGGGCTCATCCTCGCCACGGGCGGCTTCCATTCGCTCTACCTCACGATGGCCGCCCTCTGCCTGCCGCTGCTTGCCATCGGCTTCGGGTCGCTCGCGCAGATGGAGACGCCGGCGCCGAGCGAGATCCGCTGGATGCGAGTGCTCGCGCGGATCGCGAGGGATCGCGACCTGCGCGGCGTCTTCATCGCGCAGTTCCTGCTGCGCTTCTTCTTCGCCGCCATGGCCGTCTATACGCCGCTCTACCTCTACCAGGTCCTCGGATTCACGCTCGAGGAGACCGGCATCATCTTCACGATCATGCTCTCCCCGTACATCTTCATCGAGATCCCTGCCGGCCGCATCGCGGATCTGAAGCTCGGGGAGCAGGAGATGCTCGTGCTCGGCTTCGTGATCGTCGCGCTCGCGACCGGCGCGCTCTCGTTCGTCACCTCCGCCTCGCTCGTGCTCTGGGCTATCGCGCTCTTCGCGACGCGCGTGGGCGCATCCTTCATCGACATCATGAGCGAGACGTACTTCTTCAAGAAGGTGGACGGCTCGGAGACGAGCGCGATCGGCGCGTTCCGCATGCTCTACCCGGCCGCGAGCATCCTCGCGCCGGCGCTCGGGTCGCTCTTCATCGCCTTCCTCCCGCTGCAGTACGTCTTCCTCGCGCTCGGCATCGTCATGCTGATCGGCATCCCGGCCGCGCTCTCGCTGCACGACACGCGCTGATGAAGCGCGGTGCTCATGAGCATGCTCAGTAGCATGCTCATGAGCACCAGCTCAGGCGAGCTGCCAGCGGGTACCCTGCTTCGCGATGAGGCCGTCTTTCGCAAGCCCCGCGAGCGCGCGCTCGAGCTGCTCCGGCGGCTGCCCGAGCGCTCCTAGGAGCGCCGCTTCGCGCACGGGGCCGTCCGCGAGCGCGCGCAGGATCGCACCGCGCGCCTGACGCAGCGACCCTTCGAACCGCTGCTGCCGCACGTGGTGCTTGCTGCGGCGGGCGGCGTTGCCGCTCGTCTGCTTGAGGTGCGTGCCGTAATCCATGAGGGCGCTGTACCACAGGCGCGGCGAGAGCCCCTGCCCTGCCCGCTCGATCAAGGGCAGGAGCTCGGCGTCGGCGACCGCGTCGCGTCCCGGGAAGCAGTGGTGGATGAAGACGGCGCGGATGTTCGTCTCGATGAAGGTGCCGGGCGCGTCGTACGCGAACGCGGCGATTGCGCGCGCGGTATACGGGCCGATGCCGGGCAGCGCCTCGAGCGCCGCAGCCGTCGTGGGCATCCTGCCGCCGTGCTCGGCGACGACCCGCTTCGCCGCCTCGTGCAGGTACTTTGCGCGCCGGTTATACCCGAGCCCGCTCCAGGCGCGCAGCACGTCCGCAAGCGGCGCCTCGGCGAGCGCGCGCACCGTCGGGAATGCCTTCGTGAATGCACGGTACTTCTCGATCACGCGCGGCACCTGCGTCTGCTGGAGCATCACCTCCGAGACCATGATGCGGTACGCCGAGGCGGTGTGCCGCCAGGGCAGGTCGTGCCGGCCGTGCGCCTGGTAGTACGCGAGCACCGTCTCGCGCAGGCGGCGGATCCGAGCCGCGCTAGCTGCGCTGCGCGTCGTCGCGATCCTCGTCGATGACATGGTAGGTCGGCGTATCGTCCGGGATGACGAAGATGGCGACGACGTATGCGATGATCGCCGGCAGAAGGCCTGTCGCGAGCGCGATGAGGAGATAGGCGAGCCGGACGAGCGTAGGATCGATATCGAAATACCGGCCGATGCCGCCCATGACGCCGGCGAGGACGCGATTGTCGCGGGAACGGCGGAGCTGCTTCATGGCAGCAAGTATACGGGAAATGAGCGCGGGCTTCCACATGCGCAGATCCCTTCAGCCCAAACGCCGCGGCAGCTCGGGCCCGCAGCGAGACACGTGCGGCTGCCCTCGCTCAGAGCTCGTAGACCACGTCCTTGCGTTCCACTACCACCTTCCACTTCATCCTGCGCGCGTACTTATAGAGCTTCGCGTTGGGGTTGAAGCAGATCGGCTTCGCGACCTCGTCGAGGAACGGGATATCGCTCTCCGTGTCACCCACGCCGACCGAGTGCGCGAGCGTGAGGTCCTCCTTCTCGACTGCACGATGCAGGATGGCCGCCTTATTGAGGATGAGGTGCTCATCCGCGACGGCGCCGGTGAAGCGGTCGTTCGGCCCGATCTCGTAGATGAGGCCGTAGGTCTTATCGAACCCGAGCCTGGGGCAGAACTTGTCGAGGATCGTCTTCGGCGAGTGGCTGATCGCGAGCAGGTAATAGCCGTTCTTCTTCAGGTCCGCGATGAGGTCGCGCGTGTAGCGGTACGTATGCTTCCACTGCGCATCCGTGACGTGCGTCGCCGCATCGGCGAAGGCGCTGTAGTGCACGCCCTTGAGGTGCGTCCGGAAGGTCTGCACCATCGCGCCAATATAGGCTTCGTAATCGCCCTCGCGATCGAGCCACTTCTGCCGCTCCTCCTCGTACTCGAATGCGGCTTCCATCGGGAAGTGCCCCTCGTCGATGAGCTCCTCGACGATCTGGACGAGGAAGCTCGAGCGGAAGATCGTGCCGTCCACATCGAACACTGCGACGCGCCGCTTGGCCATGGGTTCATGATACCTCTCGGCGAATCGGCACATCATTGACCAGGCATGCGTTTCATCGTACCGTATGTGCAGTCGTACAAGGGGGTACCGATGAACAGCCACGATCGCCGTATCCGGAATCGCCTCTGGCAATCGCAGCATGCCGATGAGATCAGCCGCGTCCGGCGGATGCTCGCCGCACCGCGCCGCTATTCCTTCGCGAGCCTCTCTGAGAGATCCGGCGTGATCACTATCGAGATGAAGGAAATCGGCTTCGCCGCCTTCGGCTCGCAGGATGCGCGTTCGTCTCAGTACTGGCGCACCTTCCTGCGGGAGCGCGGCATCACTGCCTAGCCCTGCGCCAGATCGGCCGCCTGCACGTGCAGGCGGCCGTCTCTATCCGCTTGCCGGCTCTCCCGGCAGCCCCTATAGTGAATCCAGGAAGAAGGAGGATGATGTGGCTACTTCGAGCGACGACGGTATCCGCCCGGGCGCAAGCCGGCCGTACATGCCGAAAGACCCGCATACGGCACTCAACGGGTTCCCTGCAGGTCTTTCCTACGATACGCCTGCCTCGAGACGGCATGACACTGATGCCGCCCAAGGCTCGATCGACACCGATCGCGACCGGGATATCGCCGAAACAGGCGCCATCCGCGGCACGCAATGAAACGGCTCACCAGCCCTACGGCCAGCACGCGCGTGCTGGCCGTTCCCATTCCGATCCCGCAGGCACAGCCTAGCTTTCGAGCGACGCGATGTAATCGCTCGAGACGACCGGCAGCTGATCGAGGAGCCAGTCGGCCATATCTTCCTCATCCGCGATGATCGCATCGCACATGTCCGCGCCTTCGACATCGCCCACCTCTTCTGCCGCAGCCTTGATGATCGAATATGTCGCGATCTCGAAGTGCTCCGCAGCGTACGAGGTGTGCACGTTCTTCACGAGCTTGTCGCTCATCATGCTCATCCCGAGGCCCTGGATGCCGGCATTGAGCTTCCCGAACAGGTCCTTCGCGTCTGAGACTGAGCCGCCGTTGCGCTCGAGGCATGCCGCGACCTTCTCGGCATGCCCGCGCGTCGCCTCGAGGTGCTCCTCGATCTTCTGCTTCGCGGCACCCATATCTGCCGGCACTTCCTCGACCTGCTTCTCGAGGACCTTCACGAGCGTCTCCTCCATGGCATGCGCATCGCGCAGCCAGTCGAGGTATGTCTCCTTCTTCGTCGCCATAGCGTGTGTAGTGAGCGGGTAATACGCACTACGGTACCCTTCCCTGATGAACCGTGAATGAGCTGCGGCTACTTCGCCTTAGGCCAGCGCGTCGCGGCCAGCGGCCAGAGCTTCGTCAAGGGATGCGCTTCGCACGGGTGCGGGCGCGCCGGGCACACGTAGCGTCCGTAGAGCACGAGGCCGTTATTCACGTACTTCCAGTCCTTCTTGGGGATGAGGCTCTCGAGATCCTTCGAGATCTTCGTAAGGTCATCGTTGTCTGTGAGGTCGAAGCGCTTGGCGAAGCGCTTCACGTGCGTATCCGTGGGGATGCCCTCCCATATATCGAAGAGCTCGCCCATGACGACGTTCGCGGTCTTGTAGGCGACGCCGGGCAGGCTCTCGAGCGCCGCCCGATCGGCCGGGACCTTCCCGCCGTACTCGGCCACGATCTTCTTCGCCGCGCCGATGATTGCCTTCGCCTTGTTGTTGTAGAACGGGATCGCGCTGATCTCCGCGGCGAAGGCAGCCGGGTCGGCAGACGCGAAATCCTTCGGCGTCTTGTATTTCTTGAAGAGCGTCGCGGTCACCTTGTTCACCGCCTTATCGGTGCACTGGGCGGAAAGCATGACCGCGACGAGGAACTGGAACGGGTAGCGCGCGTTGAAGGCAAGCTCGCTCTTCGGTTCCGGGTATGCCTTCTTGAGGTAGGCGACGATCCGCTTCGCGCGCGTCGCTCGCTCTTCGAGGTCCTTCATGCCGGCATCGTAGCACGGCGAAGGCTTCCGGCAGAGCGGGAGGCATGGCATACTGCGCGCCGGTACAGAGACCTGATGGCTCGCAGATCACGCACGCGGCAGCGCAGGAATGCGCGCATGGAGCGCAAGGGACGCTCCGTCTGGCTCGAACGGCAGACGGCTCCGCGCGGCTCTCAGGCACACCCTCCTCAGGGAGGCGCTGAGCGCCGCCCTGCCCGCAAGCACGGCATTGGCCGGGCTTCGTTCGCCTCACGGCATGTACTTCTTCCCTTTCAGCTTCTCCGGCAGGTACGACTCGGCATCGTACTTCTCGTATCCCTTCCCGTACTCGAGCTCCTTCATGAGCTTCGTCGGCGCGTTCCTGATCTTGAGCGGCACCGGCAAGGCGCCGAGCTTCTTCACGTCCGCTTGCGCGGCGCGCAGCGCATCGTATGCGCGGCGGTCCTTCGCGCACTCCGAGAGGTACGCGACGCCGTGCGCGAGATTGATCGCACACTCCGGGTAGCCGATCGTCTCGACCGCGCGGAAGACCTCGTTCGCGACCACGAGCGCGGTCGGCACCGCGAGCCCGATATCCTCGGATGCGAAGATGACCATCCGCCGCGCGATGAACTTCGGATCCTCCCCTGCCTCGACCATGCGCGCGAGGTAGTAGATGGCCGCATCCGCCTGGCTCGCGCGCATGCTCTTGATGAACGCGGAGATCACGTTGTAGTGCTCCTCGCCTTTCTTGTCGTAGCGCAGGTACGCGGATTGCGCTGCTTCCGTGAGCGTCCCGACCGTGACCTTCCCGTAGAGCTTCTGCGCGGCCTCGAGGATCGTGAGCGCCGCGCGCGCATCGCCCTGCGCCATGCCGACCAGCCAATCGGCCGCCGCCTTCGAGAGCCGGGCGTTCGCCCGCGCGAGCACTTTCTTCATGTCATCATCCGTGAGCTCGTGCAGCACGAACACGCGGCACCGCGAGAGGAGCGCCGAGATCACCTCGAAGGACGGGTTCTCCGTCGTCGCGCCGATCAGCGTGATGGTGCCGTTCTCCACGAACGGCAGGAGGAAATCCTGCTGCGCCTTGTTGAAGCGATGGATCTCATCGATGAAGATCACCAAAGGCGTGCCGCTGAAGTTGAGCTGCCCGGCCTTGATGAGCTTCTTGAGGTCCTCCTTGCCGGCGTCCACGGCCGAGAGCTCGTGGAACTCGGCGCCCAAGGCGTTGGCGTAGATGCGCGCGAGCGTGGTCTTGCCGCAGCCCGGCGGTCCCCAGAGGATGAACGAAAAGAGCTCCTTCTTCTCGATCGCGACGCGCAGCGGCTTGCCCGGGCCCGTGAGGTGCTCCTGGCCCACGAATGCCTCGAGCGAGTCGGGGCGGATGCGCGCGGCAAGCGGTTCCATGCCTCCATCATACTCCCTGCATGCTGATTGACTCACAACGTCCGGTATGGCATAAGCCGCACGCTGCGGGCGTGCGGCTGCGGGTGCTGGCAGGGATCCCTGGCTATGCCGCGGATTCCCCGTGCGGCGCGTCTGCCGGCAGCACCGGCGCCTCGGTGACGCTCGCGAGTGCGCGCTCGACGTCGGCGGCCGCGACTTTCGCCTCTTCCTTCTCCAGGCGCCGGTCTTCCCGCACGATCGCCTTCTGCGCGGCGCGCTGCTCCTCGCGCACGTTCATGAGCGAGAACACGATCATCGAGGCAGCCACGATCCCGAGCACATTGATGAGGAACATGACCAGGGCGCCGAACGCGACCGCGAGGTCGAGGTGCGCGAGCCCCACGCCGACCACGGCCAAGGGCGGGATGAGCGCGACCGAGATCGCGACCCCCGGCAGCGCCGCCGAGAGCCGCGGACGCGCCTGCGCGTAGGCGACTGCGAGCCCCGCGATGATACCCACCGCGAGATAGAGAAGCGAGGGGTGCGTGCGCGCGAGCACCACCGCATTCTCCGCGCCCGCGCCGTCGGCCGTGTACGCGAAGGAGAAGAGCAGGGTCGCGATGGCCGCCGCGGCGATTGCGAGCACGCCCGCCTTGACGAGCGTCACGCCTGAGCGCGCGATGAGGCGGTAGTCGGCCATCGAGAGCCCGAGCGAGATGCCGAGCAGCGGGAAGAGCAAGGGAGCGATCAGCATGCTGCCGATGACGACCGTCTCGCTATCCGCGAGGAGGCCGAGGGTCGTCATGAGGACGGCCATCGTCATCATGAAGAAGAAATCGAAATCGGGCGTTGAGCTCGTGACGAGCGACTCGATCGCGTGCGCCTTGTCTTCCGAATCGATTGCGGAGAAGCGTGCGAGCAGGCTCATAGGCCTAGTATACCGTATGCCGGAGGCAGCTAGCGCAGCGCGCTCGATGTCGCGGTGCCCGTGGCAGCGCCTTCGATCGTGACGGGGAACGAGACGCTCGCATCGGACGTCGGCAGCCCGCTCGGGTTGTCGCGCGAGAGCACGATGGTCGCGGGGCCCTGGTAGCTTCCCGCATCGAGCGACACGGAGAACGGGACGAGGCCGGTCGTCATCCAATCCCCCTGCGCCTGGGCCGCCGCCTGCGCGAGCGTGGTCGTGCCATCGGCTGCCACGAGCTTCGCCGGGAAGCTCGCCTCGAAGTACCACGTCCCCCGCGCCACGCCGGTGATCGTGACGGTGCGGCCGCTCGCTGCGCCGGGGCGCGGCGCATCCACGACGATGTCGTCCGCAGTCGCGTTCGCGTACGCGAACGATGCTTCCGGCGTCGCGGTCGCGGACAAGGCGTCCGCGGCAGGCACGTCGCGGCCCGTCGCATAGATGACGAACCCGAGCCCGATGAGCAGCAGCGCTACGGCGATGCCGAGTGCCTGTTTCATGATGCGTCTATCGTAGCGCAGGCGCCCTCGCTGCGCCAGCCGCTCTCCACACTAGAAGCCGAGCTGTCCCAAGGCCTGCTCGAGGTCCTGCGCGCTCACCTGCCCGCTTGCGCCGCTGCTCCCCGAGTCGTCCGGGAGCGACAGCGTGCCGAGGTAGTTCGAGAGGAAGAACGGGAGCGCGAACGGCAGGATGAGCATCGGCCCGAGGAACAGGAGCAAGCCGCCCCAGAAGGTGATCTGCGAGTAGATGCGCATCCGGCGGACGTCCTTCGAGAGATCGTCGATCGTGCCTTCCATGCGCGCGAGCCGCAGCTCGAGCTCAGATTCGCGGGTGGGATCCATACCGGCAAGTATACCGTGCGCGGACGGATCCTAATGCGCTGGGTGTGCGCGTCCCATGATCGCGAGCCGGAGCGGCTTCATCCCCTCGGAGATCTGCATCCAGAGGAACGACCACGCCCAGATGAGGGCAATGAGCGAGAGCGGGACCGGATCGGTGAAGATGCCGAAGTACGCGAAGGCGGTCGCGACGGCCTGCGTGGTGAGCGTTGCGGCGATCACCTGCCAGCTCGGCAGGAACTTCCACCATCGCTCGCTCGTATGCGCCACGTAGATGAGCATGTGCCCGGAAACGACGAGCTTGAGGAAGAACAGCGTCTCGATCTGCCCCCATGGCAGGTGCAGCATGCTGAACATGATGAAGAACATGATGAGACTGTTGCCGATCCCCGCGAGCCCGAACATGCCGCCCAGGGCGAAGCGCCCGATGATATCCACGTGCTGCGGCTTCGCAGCCTGCTTCACGCGATCGAACGCGAGCGTGATGATCGGCACGTCGTTGAGGAACGCGAGCACGATCAGCTGCACCGGCACGAGCGGGTACGTGCGGTAGAGGATGCCGAGCACCGCGATCGTGATGATGACGCGGAAGCTCTCCGAGATGCGGTAGAGCGCATAATTGCCGAGCCGGAAGAAGATCTGGCGCGCCTCGATGATCGCGTCCCGGATGCGCGACACGCCATTCTCGAGCAGGACGATGTCCGCCGTGGTCTTCAAGGCGTCCACCGCGTTCGCGACCGCGAAGCCCACATCCGCCTCGTGCACGGCCGGCAGGTCGTTGATGCCGTCGCCGGTCACGGCCACGATGTGCCCGAGCCGCGCCGCCTGCACGATAGCGAACTTGTCCTTCGGCAGGACTTCCGCGAAGCCGGCTGCGTCCGGCAGCACCGACGCGATCGCTTCCTTCCCCTGGTCGAGCACGTCGCGGCGGTAGATCGTCCCTTCGAGCGCGAGCTCGGATGCTGCGCGGCGGCTCACCTCGAAGTTGTCGCCGGTGACCATCTTCACTCCGATGCCGTGCTCGCGCATGAACGCGATCGCCGCCGGCGCATCCGGATGCAGCCGATCGGAGATGAGCATCAGCCCGGAGAGCGACATATGCGCCTCATCCCTGCCCGCGCGGTTGATGGCGACCGCCATCACGCGGAATCCTTGCTGCGCAGCCTCGGTGAGATGCTGCCCGAACGATTCCGTCTCCTTCGCATCCATGTCGCACAGCGACTGGATGGTGTGCGGCGAGCCGTAGGAGACGACGTATTCGCCGCTCTCGCCCTGGATGATGCCGGTGCCGCGCTTGCGCTCGGAGTCGCCCGGCAGGACCTCGATCTGCGCGTGCTGCGTGATCCCGAGCTCCTTGGCTTTCGCGGCGACGGCGACGCCGTAGTCGTCGCGCTCCGTATCGAACGCCGCATCGAGCGCTTCCTGGATCACCTCTTCATCGGAGGCGGCATTGAAGAGGATCACCTGCTCGATGTGCAGCTTGTTCTCCGAGAGCGTGCCGGTCTTATCGGAGAGCAGCAGGTCCACGTTGGCCAGGTCCTCGAGCGAGGAGAGCCGCCGCACGATGACATGCTTCTTGGCGAGCTGCACCACGCCGACGGAGACGATGAGGCTCATCACGGTCGGCAGCGCGACCGGGATGCCCGCGATGAGGAGCGAGAGATCGAGCGTGACGAGGTCGATCCACGGCGCATGCAGCCAGAACATGAACGCCCCGGAGAGCAGCACGACCACGACGATGCTCGCGATCGAGATGCCGGTCGAGATGGTGAGGATATCGGTCTCGAGCGCGCTGCGGCGCTTCGTGCGCTCCACGAGCCCGACCGTCTTGCCGAAGTTGGTATTGCCGCCGGTCGCCGTCACGCGCGCGACGCCGGAGCCGGTCGCGACGAACGAGCCGGAGTATGCCGTCTCGTCGACCTTCTTCTCCTTCGGGAGCGATTCGCCGGTCAGCACCGACTCATTGATCGAGAGGTTCTCTGCCTTGAGGATCGTCGCGTCGGCCGGCACGACGGCGCCGATCGAGAGGGTGATGATGTCGCCCGGCACCAGCTGCGTCGAGGGGATCCATTCCCATTTCCCCGAGCGCTTGGTGCGCACGGAGAGCTCGAGGCGCTTCTGCAGCTTGGCGATGGAGTCGTCGGTCTTCCATTCGTGCCAGATGCTGATCGTGATATTGACCACGAAGAGCGCGAGGATGATCCAGGCATCGGCATGCTTGCCGGCGTACCAGGAGAGGCCTGCCGCGAGGAGCAGCATGACCGTGATCGGCGAGGCGACCCACCCCCACAGCCGCGTGAACCAGTTCTTCTTCTTTTCGGGTAACGTATTCGGACCGTATTGCTTGAGCGCTGCCGCGACGTCTGCCTCAGAGAGCCCCGCTTCGTTAGAAATATCCATTACGGCCCATTATAGGGATTGAGCCCTGAGGCGCGAGTGCATATCTTCCGCGCGAGGGACGGCCCGCGCGCACGGCGATCGGCAGGCGCCCGCGGCCGCCTATTTCGGCAGGCCGAAGTGGAAGAGATGATTGATGATCCACAGGACGAGCGCGAAGACGATCGCTACCCAGAGGTTCGCGAGCACGAATCCCGGCACGATGGCGGCAGCGATGATGACGAGCGCCACGTTCACGACGATCGAGAAGAGTCCCAGCGTGAGGATCGTCAGCGGGAGCGTGATGATGGTGATGACCGGCTTGATGGTGACATTGATGATGCCGAGCACCAGGGCGAGCAGCACGGCGCCGAGCACGGTCGTCTGCACCCCCGGTACGAGGTAGGCCGTGAGCAGGATGGCCGCCGTCGAGAGCGCCCAGTGGAGGAGCTTAAGCAGCATGGGAGGCGGGGCGCAGGCGCGCGAACGCGACGAGCGCGATGATGAATGCGAAGACGGAGAGCGCGAGCATCGGGAATGTGACGTAGCCGAGCTCGAAGATATAGCGGCGCGCGCAGTCGCCGGCCGATGCCGGGCAGCTGATGAGCTCAGAGCCGCCCATCTGCAGGTAGTACTGATAGAGCGCGATGAGCGCGCCGGGGATGGAGAGCACGATGAGGTACCAAGGTGCCATGCGGCGGTCCTTCAGCACGAGCGCAGCCCCTGCGATGAACGCCTGCGGGTAAAGGAATGCCCGCTGCAGCCAGCAGAGGCCGCACGGCACGATGCCGAAATGCTCCGAGTACACGAGCGTGACGGCGCTCGAGACGAGCGCGAGCACGAAGGCGGCGGGCATCGCGAGCGCGGCGATGGCATCGCCTGCGCGCGTCTTCCCTGCCCCGCCGCGCTCGATGATCGCAAGCGCGATGATGCCGAGCGTGCCGAGCTCCAAGAGAACCGCGCCGAGCGCGAGGATGAAGCTCAAGGTCTCGGCGGCAGGACTCATGCTAGGACGAGGTCGCCGTGGAGGCCGGCACGCTCGACGCACCGCCCTCGCCCGGGGCGCTGCCGGAGGACGCGCCTGCCGGCAACGGGCAGCCCGCCTTGCTCGCGAGCGCTGCGAGATCCTGGACACCTTCGACGCGGGTGCCGTCCGGGAACTGCCACGTGGGGTAGCTCACGATGCCGGCATCCTTGCAGACCTGCGTCTGGCCCTGTCCGTCCGGCGTCGAACACTCCGTGTAGAGCCCGATCGAGGAGAGCTGGTCGCGCGTAAGGCCGAAATTGGCTTCCTGCTGCGCGCAGTGCGGGCACCAGAACGCGCCGTAGAAGGTCACGCCCTTCTGCTTCAGGCACTGCGCGAGGGCCAAGTTCATCGACCCCTTGGAGGCCTGGTAGGCGCCGAATATGGCGACCCCGATGAGCACGATCCCGATAATGACGAGCAAGATGATCGCAGTGCGTGATAGTTTCATATGCTGCAAGTATACCGCAGCCATGGCCGCGCGCTATCGCCCCTAGGCGGATGCGAGGCGGATGGCCGCGAAGAGGACGGCCATTCCCAAGACGGTCATGGCGGTCGTCCAGAGGTGCGGGTGCCGATGGTGGCTCTCCGGCACGAGCTCGGCCGCGCCGATATACAGGAAGAAGCCGCAGAAGAGCGCGATCAGGATGCCGAGCGCGGTTTCCTGCACGCGCACGAGGAAGGTCGCGCCGATGCCGAGGAGCGGCGCGAGCGCATCAGCGAGCAGCCACCAGCGCGCGCGCCGCTCGCTGCCACCCATGAGCGAGAGATTCACGGTGTTGATCCCGTCGGAGAAGTCATGCGTGAGGACCGCGATCGTGACGATCGCGCCGACGGCGGCGGATACCTGGAAGGAGAAGCCGATGGCGAGGCCGTCGAGGAAGCTGTGGATCGAGAGCGCCGCAGCGCCGAGCGTGCCGCGATGCGCGCCTGCATGCGCCTCATCAGGATCCCCATGCCCGTGCCCGGCATGCATCGAGAGCATGCGGTCCACGAGCAGGTAGATGAGGAAGCCGCAGCCCAGGAGCGCGCCTGTCGCAGCCGGATCCCGCCCGCCCGCGAGGCTGAATGCCTCGGGCAGCAGGTCGAAGAACGCGACGCCGAGGACGGCACCGGCGGAGAAGCCGATGATGAGATGCAGCCGGTCGCGCAGCCGCAATGCAAGCCAGCCGCCGAGCGCGGTTACCGCCGTCGCCGCGATGCCGATGAGGATGAGCGTCCCGTAGCTCATAGCGTATAGGGTCAGGATAGCATGCCCTGTCATGCCTGCGCCTACTGCTTGAGCCCGAGGCCCGTGGAGAGCAGGTACCACGTGAGGCCGAAGAAGACGGCTGCAAGCGCGCCCAGCACCAGGAAGGATTCCCAGAGCGGGATATCCGCCGTGCCGAGGAAGCCCCAGCGGAATCCGTTGATGACGTAGAAGATCGGGTCGGCCTTGGTCACGGCCGCCCAGACACCAGGAAGCGCCTGCGTGCTGTAGAAGATGCCGCCAAGATAGACGAGCGGCGTGAGGATGAACGTCGGGACGATGTTGATTCCGTCGATCGATTTGGCATACACGCCGTTCGCGAGCCCGGCGAGCGAGAAGAGGATGCTCGTGAGGATCAGGAACGCGAGGATCACGAAGAGGTTGTGGATGAGGATATGCGTGAAGAAGAGCGCGACCAGAAGCACGATGATGCCCGTGAGGACGCCGCGGATCACGCCGCCCGTGACGAAGCCGGCGACGATCACCCATGGCGGCGTCGGCGAGACCAGGAGCTCGTCGATGTTGCGATTGAAGAACTTCGAGGAGAACATCGCGAACGCCGCGTTCGAGTACGCATTCATGACGACCGAGAGCATCACGATGCCCGGGACGATGAACATGATGTACGGCACGCCCTCTATCTCCCCCACCCTGCTGCCGATGAATGCGCCGAAGATGACGAAGTTGAGCGCCGAGGTGACGGCTGCCGGCAGGAAGGTCTGCGGCCAGATGCGCAGCATGCGCACCACGTCCTTGCGGACGACCGTGTACCACGAGATGAGTATTCCTTTCGCGTCCATAGCGTTACTTCGTATCCTGCGTGAGCCGCAGGAAGAGCTCCTCGAGCCGGCCCGACTTGCTGCGCGCCGTGCGCACGGCGATGCCCTTCGCATCGAGCGCCTTCACGGCATCCGTGACGTTGCGCGAGCCGTCGAGCGTGATCTGCACGCCGCCTTCTGCGGCGAGCGGGCGGAATCCCGCGAGCGCGGCGATCGCGCCCCCGACGGCGGGCGCCTCGACCTCGAGGATGAGGTCTTCCGTGGAGAGCTTCGCGAGGACCTCCGCCATGCGGCCCTGCTCGATGATCGTCCCCTTGTTGATGATCGCCACGTGGCCGGCGAGCTGTTCGGCTTCCTCGAGGTAGTGCGTGGTGAGGAGGATGGTCACGCCGTCCTTGGTGAGCGTGCGCAGGTACTCCCACATGCCGCGTCGCAGCTCGACGTCCACGCCTGCGGTCGGCTCATCGAGGAAGAGGATGGTCGGCTCGTGGATGAGCGCGCGTGCGATCATGAGCCGCCGCTGCATGCCGCCGGAGAGCTCGCGCGCGGTCACGTGCATCTTATCGCCGAGGCCGAGATCGGTGAGGAGCTTCTTCGCGCGCGGCAGCGCCTGCGCGCGGGAGATGCCGTAGTAGCCGGCCTGGTTCACGACCGTATCGAGCACCTTGCCGAACCAGTCGATATTGAGGCCCTGCGGCACCACGCCCACGTGCCGCCTGGCACGCTCGGGCGCATCGTCCGCATCGATGCCGTCCACGACGAGCCGGCCGCCGCTCTTCGTCACGAGCCCGGTCGCGATGCCGATCAGCGTGGACTTGCCCGCGCCGTTCGGGCCGAGGAGCGCGAAGAAATCGCCCCTCGGGACCGTCAGCGAGATGCCCTTCAGCGCCTCGGTGCCTCCTGCGTACGTCTTACGCAGGCTTTCGATGATGAGCGCATCATCCGCCATGTCGGATTAGTATGCCGCATTTTCGATGAGCGGCAAGTGAGCGAGATAATCGCGCTTGCCGAGCGGGATGCCGTTCTCGCGCAGGATCGCGTACGCGGTCACGACGTGGAAGTAGAAATTCGGCAGCGCATGGCGCATCGCGTAGTCAGCCGCGGCGAGACGCGCGCCCTCCGCATGCGGCACCTCGATCACCTCGGCCTCCCGGCCGTTCACCATCTCGGGCGTCACGCCCGCGAGGAACGCCGCGGTCTTCCCGATGCGCGCCGCGAGCTCGTCCATCGTCGCCTCCGTGTCCTCGTACGCCGGGTTCTCGATCCCGGCAAGGCGCGCCGCGAGCTCCTTGGCGGTGTCGCACGCGATCTGCACCTGCCGCACGAGCGGGAGCATGTCATAGATGAGCCGCTCGCCGAGGAGCGCGCTTTCCGCGCCGCCGTGCGCGTCGAGGTGGGCCTGCGCCTTCGCGAGGATCTCCGCGAGATTGGTAAGCATCGCCGCGACAGGCGCGATCGTCGCCGCATGCAGGGTCATCGTCTTCTCGTCTGCTGTCATAGCCAAAAAGCGTTCCGTAGTAAAGCAGTGGCAGCATACCACGGCGCCCCGCGCGAAAGTGGTACACTCCCCAGTATGGAAACGCCGAACCTCCCGCCGCTCGTCATCTTCGATCTCGATGGCACGCTTGCCGAGAGCAAGCAGCCGCTCTCTGCCGAGATGGCCGTGGCGTTCGCCCAGCTGCTATCGGTGACGCGCGCCGGCATCATCTCGGGCGGCGCGCTCTCGCAGTTCCTCTCGCAGGTCGTTGGCACGCTTCCCGCCGATGCCAGCCTGCCCAACCTCTCGCTCCTGCCGACCTCGGGCGGCGCGCTCTATGAGTACGGAAACGGCGCATGGCGCGCGGTATATGCGCACGAGATCCCCGAAGCGGATGTCGCTCGAATCGAGTCCGCGATGCGCGCCGCCGCCGAGGAGACCGGCATCATCGACCTCGCATCGCCCGCACACGGCGAGCGCATCGAGTTCCGCGGCGCGCAGGTCAGCTTCTCCGCGCTCGGCCAGCACGCGCCGCCGGACGAGAAGCGCCTCTGGGATCCGAGCAAGGAGAAGCGCCGCCGGCTGGCGGACGCGATGCAGAAGCTCCTGCCGGCCGGGTACGTCGCGTCCTTCGGCGGCTCGACCACGATCGACGTGGTCGCCGACGGCATCGATAAGGCCTACGGCATCACGCAGCTCGCGCAGCACCTCGGGATCCCCGAGCGCGACGCGCTCTTCGTGGGCGACGAGCTTGCGGAAGGCGGCAACGATTTCCCAGCGACGCGCACCGAGGCGCGCTGCCAGCCCGTGGCGAACCCGAGCGAGACGCTCGCGCTCATCCGCGCGCTCACGGCCTAAGCGGCCGGCAGGTACTGGCTCCCGAACGCGCGCATCGCGTCGATGATCGAATGGAAGGCGTGCCCCGCGTCCGTGAGCTCGTACTCCACGCGCGGCGGCTTCTCCCGGTGCTCGGTGCGCGTGATCATCTTGTGCTCCTCGAGCGACTTCAGCTTCTTCGCGAGCGTGCGGGAACTGATCCCGTGGAGCGACTCCTCGAGATCCCCGAAGCGCCGCGGCCCTTCGAGAAGGTCGCGCAGGATCAGGATGGACCACGAATCGCCGACCAGGTCGGCGACCCGCGCCACCGGGCAGGTGCCGCAGTGCGCGCGCTGCTGTGCCTTGGTCCTGAACATGCCTCCACGATAGCACCTCCTGCTGCCCGCCGCGAGGATGCGGCTGCGCGCCATGCAGCTGTGCGGCGCGCATGCGAAGAGCGCGGCATGCGAGTGCATGCCGCGCTCAGAGCGCCGATCACGGGAGGGTGCGCTAGCCGGCGATCTCGCCTGCGACGTCGGTCGCTTCCGCCGCGATGATGACGGCGCGCGCCTGCGCGTGCGCGTCATGCTCGAAGAGATGCAGGAGGCGGTACTTGCCCGCGCCGATCAGCGCGAGCGCGAAGCTGCACACCATGAGCGTAAGCTCGAGCTCGCCGCCCGCGATCCCGCGCGACGGCACCACGGCGAGCGCGAGCGCGACGATCATCGCGATGCCAGTCGCCACGCCTGCCGCGCGCGCGACGACGCCGAGGACGAGCAGGATGCCGCCGACGAGCTCGACCGTCATGATCGCATACGCCATGAAGCCCGGCATGCCGAGCATGGTCATCATGTGCTCCGTGCCCGGAATGCTCATGAGCTTCATCCAGCCGTGGTGGATGAAGATGCCGCCGATGACGAGCCTGATAAGGAGGAGACCGAGATCCGGCCGGTAGCAGAACCTGCTGAAGCGCGTGAGCGAATCCATCATATGCGGGTACGCATGGGAATTAGTGCTATGGCATCAGTATAGCCGCTCTGCGCAGGGCTGCGCTAGCGCAGGGGTTCGATGATCGTCTGTGCGCGCGGGATCACGCGGATGCCGTAGGCGCGGAATACCTGATCGTCAGTGTCGCCCGCGACGAAGAGCACGTCGCCCGCGCGGACGCTCGTGGTCGCGCGGGAGTCACGCGGGAGCACGATCGTGTAGGTGCTCGTCGTCCCCATGGCGCTATCGTACGCGGTGATAGTCGTCGTCCCTACGCTGAGCGCGACGCAGCGGCACACGCCCTGCGCCGGCCGATCCGCTGCGCGCAGCCGCTCGATCACGGCGCCGACCGGCTGCGGCAGCGCATGGCGGTCCGCTTGCATCATGAGTGTCTCGTTGAGCGGGGTCGCGCGATCGAGCGAGACGCCGAGCGCAGCGACGACGATGAGGATGCCGATCGAGAGGTACAGGACCGGGATCCGGTAGCCGAACTTGAACGAGCGGAGCAGCCACTCGCCCACCCCGACGAGGAGGAGGTCGAGGATCACGAGCGGCCACGGGAAGAGCCGGAGGAACGCGCTGATCCCGCGCGGCCCGAAGCCGAGCAGGGCATCGCGCTGCGTCACGCGCAGCCCGAAGGCGATGTAGTTGATGAGGAGCGCCGAGACGGCGAGGATCGCGAGCGCCGTGATGATGAGGGCCGCGATCGAGAGCGCGATATGCGCGCGCGATTGCGCCTTCACCTTCCCGGTCCTGATCTTCGCGAGCACGCGCTCGCGCGTCGAGCCCGCCGGCTGCGCAGCATCCTCGTGCCTGTCCGTGTTCTCTTGCATGGTCATATCCTTATATCGCATCTATCCCCGAATCCGCATAGGCCCGCAGGAGCGCCTCTTTCGCCCGCCGCAAGCGCACGCCGACCGTGCCGACCGGCACCTGGAGGATGTCCGCGATGTCCTGATAGCTCTGCTCCTCGAGATAGTACAGGATGAGCACTTCGCGGTACTTGGGACTGAGCGCGCCCAATCCCCGCTCGATCAGCTCGCGCATCTCGCGGCGCTTCGCGCCCTCGTCGGCTTCCTCCTGCGCCATGCTGAACGACACCAGCGTATCGAAATCGAACACCAGGACGGGCCGCCGCGCCTTCGCGCGCAGGGCATTCACGAACGTATTGTGCGCGATGCGGTACATCCAGGGCGAGAACGGCTGCTTCGGGTCATAGCGGCGGATGTTCTGATATGCCTTGATGAACGCGTCCTGCACGACGTCCTCGACATCCTCCTGCATCGAGAGGAAGCGCTGCCCGTACCGCCGCAGCTTCGGCGCGAACCGGTCGATCAGGACGCCGAACAGCTCGGACTCGCCTGCCTGCACCGCCTGCGCGATCTCCTCGTCCGTCCGTGCGTCAGTCATACCTGCCCTGGCATCATACCGCTCTCAGCGCCTCCGCGATACGCGCAAGCCTCGCGCTCGCGAGGCTTGCCGCTCATGCGCGAAGAGGCTCGCGCCGGCATCAGCGTCCGGCAGGCGGCGTCGCGCCGTTGCCGCGCGATGGCGTGCCGATCGTGAGCCGGTCAGCGGTGAGCGATGCTTCCGTGATCGGGCCGCGCACGCTGATCGTATCCCCGATCGCGATGTCGCTGAGGCTGGCGGCGGCTGGAGCGTTCCCGCCCGCGCTGAACGAACGGATCGTCGTCGAAGCCGCGTTCACGGTGAACGTGCCGCCGTTCCTGCCGGTCAGCGTGATCGTCGTGCCGCTGATCGCCGAGACAGTGCCGGTGATCGCCGGATCGAAGCTGCCGCGCATCGCCATGCCCATGCCGGCGGGCGGCATGCCGTCCATGATCCGGCTCGCCGTGACGCTCGTACCGGAGACGGTGCCCATCACGGCGACCATATCGCCGGCTGCGATCGAGCCTGGCGTGCTCTCGGTCATGCGCTTCGTGCCAGCATCGAAGGCGGTGACCGTCGCCGCGCTGGCATCAACCGTATACGTCGTGCCGTCCTTCCCTGCGACGATGATGGTCGTGCCGTTCACCGACTGCACCGTCCCGAAGATCCCGGTGCCGAATCCGCCCTTGCCCGCCCGCATCCCCTGATGGAATGCCGACGGTGCGACGCTCGAAGGCGAGAGCTGGGTCGCCGCATTGGCGACGCCGACGAGCGTTGTCCCCGCAACCACGGCCATGCCGGCCGAAAAGAGGGTCCGCGGGATCGCGTGTGGTAATTTCATAACGCTGTGGAATCGATTACTGCTAAGCATCCGAGGGGCCACTCAATCGCTCGATTCCCTCGCCCCACTAGTACAACCCGCTGCTCGGCAGTGTTTCAGGAACGGCACTGCGAAGGAAGCGGCGTCAAGCGGCAGCAGGCGCATGGGGGCGGACGGGCGGGAAAATGCAGAAGCGCAGCACGTAAGAGCGTGCTGCGCTTCTGCTACACACTTTTTCGCAGCGGGAGTGACACCGCTGCTCCGAGGCTATTACACGGGACCCTGCCCGCGTATTTCACCTATCCCGTGATCAGCGTCAGCTGGCCCGTGCTATAGAGGAGCCAGCCGATCCAGAGGACCAGCAGGAAATAGTACGCTGCCCAGCCGCGCGCCGGCGGGAAGACCCGGCTGAAGAGCCGGAAATGCATCGTGTACCACCGCTGGTCGAACCACGTCACGAGGTTCGCTCCGATCGCGTCGATCAGGAGCAGGTAGAACACGATTTCCTGTACCGTCACATGCATACGGAAATGGGATTACTGGTATGCCATCCAGTCTAGCAGCCCGCTATGCGGCGCATGCCCGTTATGCACAGCATGCGGCCGCCCTCCCGGGCGGCCGCATGCGCTTCGCCTATCGATGCCCGTTAGCGCCCGATCACGAGCGAGTCGCGGATCTGATCGAACTGGCTCGCGAGCGCCTGCGCGTCGTACTGCGTGACAGCGCCGGCCGGGTAGTTCTCGATCACGCCGTAGTGCACGAAGTAGCGGACTGCGGTGCACGGGTTCGTGCCCGGCAGCGCGTATACCGTCTCCTGATAGCGATTGCCCGCGCCGGCGCCGGTCGAGCTCGCGACCGAGTAGGTCGTGCCGTTCACCTCCTTCGTGCTCGTGCCCATGATCGCGCCTTGGTCGAGGAACGCGCTCGCATCGCAATCCGCGACGGCGATATCCGGGCGCTGCTCGACGGAAAGGTACGTATCACTCCCGAGATTCGTGCCCGTCGCCATCGAGGCCGGGATGGTGAACTTCACGCCAGGGATCGCCGTGCTCGGACCCATGCCGGTATAGGCGTAGGACGGGTCGGGCGTCCAGCCGCTCGGATAGCGGATGGACCAGCCGCCGGTCGTCGTCGCGTTCGTGTAGGTGTTCGGCAGGGTGCCGGATGCGTCCGTCGCCTGCTTCACGCAGCCCTCGAAGGTCTGCGAGCCGCCTTCCGTGATGAAGGCCGTGTTGCCCTCGTTCCAGAAGACGAAGGATTCGTCCGCGGTCGCGTAGCGCGCGCCGGATGCGGACATCGCGTGCGGCACGGAGAGCGAGCGGCCGTCCGAGAGGACGAGGTCCACGTGGGAGTCATCCGACGGATAGAACGTCGCGGTGATGGACTTGCCTGCCGCGCAGGCGAAGGTCACGGTCGTGCCGTTTGCCGCCGGCTGCTGCGCGCTCGTGCGGTGCCAGTAATAGTACCCTCCTCCGATGATGAGGATCAGGATGATGATCGCCCAGATTGCTTTCTGCATATGCGTCGTGCTGCGGCGAGGCGAAGCCCGCCATGAGTGCTAAATGAAATGAATAGTAAGATGCCCTGATGCTACCCCCGTTTCATGAAGGGCGGGTGTGGACAGCAGGATCGATCCCCCTGCCATCCGCGATGCGCTCCAAGGCGGAAATGACGGCATCGAGACCGTGCTCATCGAGCACAGAGAGCGGCTTGGCCGGGATCCCCGCGGCATTGAGCGCTGCGAGGGCGCCCCGGAGCTGCTCGGGCGATGCCTCATCTGCCTTGCTGACGAAGACGAGGGCCTCTTTCTTACCGAGCGCCGGATCGTAGGCCTCGAGCTCGGCGCGGACCGTGCGGTAATCGGCCGCGATATCGCCGGATTCCGCGGAGATCAGGTGGAAGAGGACCCGCGTGCGCTCGATATGCCGCAGGAACGTATCGCCGAGCCCCTTGCCGGAAGCCGCGCCGGCGATAAGGCCCGGGATATCCGCGAGGATGAGGCCGTGCCAGACGCCGAGTGCCGGCTCGAGCGTGGTGAACGGGTAATTCCCCACCTTGCTGCTCGCGCCCGTGAGCGCATTGAGGAGGCTCGACTTCCCTGCGTTCGGCAGCCCGATGATCCCGATGTCCGCGATGAGCTTCAGCGTGAGATGGAAGTCGGCCCGCTCGCCCGGCTTCCCCGGCTCGGATTCCTTAGGCGTCGTGTTGCGCGAAGATCGGAACTTGAAGTTGCCTCGGCCGCCCTGCCCGCCGCGGACGGCCAAGACGCGCTGCCCTGCCTCCGTGATCTCCGCGGTCTCGTGGGTCTCGAGATTCTCGATGACCGTCCCCACCGGGATCTTGAGGATCACGTCGGGCGCCGCAGCGCCGTCCCGGAACTGCTTCTTGCCGTCCTCGCCGCGCTTCGCCTCGACCGATTTCTTGTACCGGAACTGCTGCAGGGCCTCGAGGCGCGTCACGCCCTCGAAGTAGATGCTCCCGCCCGTGCCGCCATCGGCTCCCGTGGGCCCCAGCATCATGGGCACATTATTGAAGGCGACGGCCCCCTTGCCGCCGTCTCCCGCTTCGAGGTGGATGGTCACGTCGTCTATCAGCATGGGGCCATCATGCCACAAACGGCGCCAAAACAGAACGCCGCGCAATGCGCGGCGTCCTGCGAGTCGGGAAGCTTACTCAGCATCGGTGCCCTCCTGGGCCTGCTCCTGAGTCTGCTCCTCAGTCTGCTCTTCCGTCTGCTCCTCTGCGTTCATCGTCTGCTCTTCGTCCATGTTCTTATTTCTTCTTGGTTACGATTGATAAGAACCGACCATGAGCGGTTATCCTATCATGGATCCCTCTTCACGGAAAGCTTCACTTATGGTGCCATGCTACACAGGGGCGTCTGGCATGGCAGAAAGGCGAACACTCAGAAAAAGGCTCTGATGCGCGATGGAATGCTGCCGCGCAGCGGTCGAGGCTTGCATCAGGAATAGGAAGGAAGAATGAACATGAAGGCAATTCAGGAAAACTTCATGTAAGGATGGCACCATGAGGTCGTCAGCAGGAACGAAGCAGGCGCTTCTTTACCAGCGACTAGGTCTATATCACTATCGTTATGCGATTGCTCATTGTCGAAGATGAAGAGAAGCTCGCCAAGGCCCTCAAGAAGGGGCTCGAAAGCCGCGGATTCGCGGTGGACTGGCTTGGCGATAGCGAGAAGGCGCTGACGCGCATACTCATGTATCGCGATGAGTACGACTTGATCCTTCTCGACCTCATGCTTCCCGGCATCGACGGCGCCACGATCACGGAGAATGTCCGCAAGGAGGGCGTGACGATCCCCATCATCGTACTCACGGCACGCAATGAGACAGAGCATAAGGTTGATCTCCTGAACAAGGGCGCCGACGATTACGTCGTGAAGCCGTTCTCGTTCGCTGAGCTCCTGGCACGCATCAATTCGGTGCTTCGGCGGCCCGCCGAGACCGCGCATGTGGTACTCTCAGCTGGTCCGATCGAGATGGACACGGCGACGCGCGTCGTCCGCAAGCGCGGGGAGGAGATCCCTCTCACGCTCAAGGAGTTCGCGCTCCTCGAGTGCTTCCTGCGCGAGCCGGGCGTCGTCCTCTCGCGCGAGAAGCTCTTCGATCACGTCTGGGATTTCAACACGCTCGCATGGAGCAACGTGCTCGACGTGCATATGAAGAACCTCCGCAAGAAGCTGAATCATGGCGAAACCAAGGATTTCTTTGAGACCATTCGCGGCGTGGGTTACCGATTTACGGCATAGGTACGGGAGCGATCTCTTCTTCCGCACGACCGTGCACGTGGTCGCGCTGCAAGTCGGTCTCGTCATCGCGCTCGGGCTTATCTTCGCGGTCGCCCTTCGCTACACCAGCCGGCAGGTCATCGCAGCGACGGTCATCAACGTCGTGAAGATGCTGCAGAGCAATGCGACGACGACGCCGATCGAGCTCATGCACTCGGTGGATGCGATCCATACGAGCGTGACCATCATCGTCTTCGGCGGCATCCTCGCGCTCGCCACGATCACCGGCTTCGCAGTCGCCTACATTACGCTGCATCCTGCGCGCGAGGCGCTGGTGCAGCAGAAGAAGTTCATCAGCAACGTCGCCCACGAGCTGCGCACGCCGCTTTCCATCATCAAGACCACCGGCGAAGTGGCGCTCTTCGCCGATCTCGCTGCAGACACGCGCGATTCGTTCGTCGAGATCATCGCGGAGACGGACCGCGCGACCGAGATCGTCACGAACCTCCTCTCCCTTAACCAGGTGCTGCGGCCCGAGCGCATCGAGTTCGGGAGCGTGGACTTCTGCGCGATCGTCGAGAGCTCGACGGAGCACCTCATGGGGCTCGCGCAGGCGCGCGGCATCACGCTCACCGTCGAGTACAGGAGCGGCACCTGCGTGGTCTGGGGCAACGCTTCGGCGCTCGAGCAGGTCGCGACCAACATCATCCGCAACTCGATCAGCTACATGGACCGGGACCGCCGCGGCGCGATCGACGTCTCCGTGGAATCGGACGGCCAGGGCTCCATGGTCCTTACGGTCGCGGATAACGGCATCGGTATCGCGCGCGACGACCTTCTCCATATCTTCGAGCCGTTCTATCGCGCGGACTCCTCGCGCGCCCGGCAGGTGCAGGTCCAGAACCGCGGCAGCGGCCTGGGGCTCGCCATCGTCAACGAGATCGTGCGCCTGCACCGCGGCAAGATCCGCATGCAGAGCGCGCCCGGCCATGGGACGACCACGTACGTCTCGATCCCGTCGGTGCCCGGCACGCCCGCGCAGGATGCCGATAAGGACGCTGCCGAGACGGTGCGGGGCGAGAACGAGATCGCGCTCGACTTCTCGCGCACGAGCCGCCCCCAGACGCCGTACTTCGACGAATCACCGAAGAAGGAATCCTGATCCTGCCCGGGAACCGTTTCATCTGCCCTTCACTGCAGCGCTGATACCCTGCCTGCAGTCGTCAACGCGCGCATGCGCGGCGGGACGATGCGCCATGCACACGCGGCGCAGCAGCATCAGCTGCCGACCTTTACCAGCGCACACGAGAGGACGGAACATCTATGAAGCAGGCGCGGATGTGATTCGGGGGCTCTGCATGCGCGCCGCGCGGTGCAGAGCCCCCGATGGTATGCCAGCCTGCCCGTCCGCCTCTCCTCGGCATCCGCACTGAATCCATTGCACTCACCCCTACCCTATGAATGATCAGCATGCTCGCGCTTCCGGCTCGCCGGAAAGCGCTCCCGCTCTTACTACCGATACGCTGCCCGGATCGTCGCAGCGTCACCGCACGCAGCCGCGGACCGTCGCGATCGTCGGGCTCGGCTACGTCGGACTCCCGCTCGCGGTGATCGCGCGCCGCCGCGGCCACACCGTCTACGGGATCGACATCGACGATCGCCGCCGCGCCACGATCGCAAGCGCCGCCGTCCCGGATCTCGAGCCGTCCTTCGTCGAGGCGCTCAAGAAGCAGCCGCTCGACGCCGCCGGCACGTTCGAGAAGGTCGCCGATGCGGATATCGTCGTCATCTGCGTGCCGACGCCGGTCGATCACGATCGGCAGCCGGACCTCGGCCCGGTGATCGGCGCCGCCGAATCGGTCGGCACGTACCTGCGCAAAGGCCAGCTCGTGATCCTCGAATCCACCGTGCATCCGAGCACGTGCGAGGAGATCGTCATCCCGATCCTCGAGAAGCGCTCCGGGCTCATCGCCGGGACCGATTTCGACGTCGCACACTGCCCCGAGCGCATCAATCCGGGCGACGCGTTCTGGACGGTCCAGGATATCCCGCGCGTGGTCGGCGGGCTCAATCGCCGCTCCCTGCGCCGCGCCGCGGCCTTCTACCGGAGCGTGCTCGACGCGCTCGTGTATGAGATGGCGAGCATCCGCGAAGCGGAAGCCGTGAAGATGGTCGAGAACAGCTTCCGCGATATCAATATCGCGTTCGTCAACGAGCTCGCGATGTCGTTCTCCACGCTGGGAATCGATGTCGTCCATGTGATCGAAGGCGCGTCCACCAAGCCGTTCGGCTTCATGCCGCACTTCCCTGGCTGCGGCGTGGGCGGCCACTGCATCCCGGTGGACCCGTACTACCTTATCCGGTACGCCAAGGAGCACGGCTTCGATCATGAGCTCCTCGCGCTGGCCCGCTCAGTCAACGAACGCATGCCTGCATTCACCGTCAATCTCGCTACCGAAGCATTGCGGACGAACGGGATCCCCATCGAAGGGGCGACCGTCGCCGTGCTCGGCCTCTCCTACAAGGCCAATATCAGCGACCTGCGGGAGAGCCCGTCGTTCGAGATCGTCGAAGAGCTCGAAGGGCGAGGCGCCTCGGTCCGCACGTTCGACCCGTATGCGCTCGAGCGCTCGAGCGTCCAGTCGCTCGCCGACGCCCTCGACGGCGCGCACGCCGCGATCATCGCGACCGCGCATGCGGACTTCGCGAAGCTGCCGCCGCGCACGTTCGCGAGCCGCGGCATCGGCGTGGTGATCGACGGCCGCAACTGCCTCCCGAAGGAGGCATACCTCGCGGCCGGGCTCGCCTATCGCGGCATCGGCCGCTAGCTTCCTGTGCGCTTCTTACCAGCCTCACGCACCGTACGCATGCCGAACCGCACTCGCCGCAAGCCGTGGCCCTACCTCTTGGCTGATGCGTGGCCATGGTTCCTGTTCGCAGCCGCCGTCTACGCGATCCTTGTCCTCAAGACGGCGACCATCTCCTCGATCAGCAACGAGTGGTTCTTCGGATTCTACAGCCTGCTCGTCACGTCCTACATCCTCTCGCGATTCCTGCTCTCCTACTTCCATGTGGCGCCGGAGGCGGATCCCACATACGAGCCGTCCATCAGCTTCGTCGTCCCTGCCAAGAACGAGGAGGACAATATCGCCGAGACAGTGCGCCGCTTCGCGCAGGTGGACTACCCTCCCGAGAAGATCGAGGTGATCACCATCGACGACGGCTCGGACGATGGTACCTACCAGGCGATGCTCGATGTCGCCGAGGAGATCCGCCCTAAGGTCGGGCGCGTCGAGGTCGTGCACTGGGAGGTGAACCGCGGCAAACGCGACGGCATGGCCGAAGGCGTGAAGCGCGCGCATAACGACATCATCATCTTCATCGACTCGGACAGCTTCATCGAGCCCACTGCGGTGCGCCACCTGGTGAAGTACTTCTCGAACCCGCGCGTCGGCGCGGTCTCCGGGCACACCGATGTCTACAATCGCGATACGAACCTGCTCACTCAGATGCAGGCGATCCGTTACTACATCGCCTTCCGGGTCTACAAGGCGGCCGAGTCGGTCTTCGGGCTCGTCACCTGCTGCCCTGGCTGCTGCAGCGCGTACCGGCGCGCGTACCTCGTGCCCATCATAGATGAGTGGCTGAACCAGCAGTTCCTCGGCGGCAAGTGCACCTTCGGCGACGATCGCTCGCTCACGAACTTCACGATCCGGCAGTACGATGCCGTCTACTCCGCAGAAGCGAAGGCGTACACCGTGGTCCCCGATTCCTTCCTGAAGTACGTGCGCCAGCAGCAGCGCTGGAAGAAGTCCTGGATCCGCGAGACCTTCATCGCCGCGAGCTTCATGTGGAAGAAGAACCCGCTCGCGGCCGTCTCGTTCTACATGTACATCTTCCTCGCGTTCGCCTCGCCGATCGTCTTCATGCGCGCCATGTTCTGGTACCCGATCGCGACCGGCATCATCCCGGTCGTCTACCTCGCCGGGCTGTTCCTCATGCTCTTCATGCACGGCCTCTACTACCGCCTCACCGTCGGGCGCCGCTCATGGCTCCTCGCGATCGCGGACTTCTGGATCGTGACCGTGCTCCTCATGTGGCAGCTGCCGTGGGCGATGGTGACGCTGCGCGATTCCCGCTGGGGCACCCGCTAGCCGATACGCATATGGCCTATACCGATTTCTCATTCAAGAAAGTGCTGCCGCTCTCGCTCTTCATGATCGTCCTCTCGGCAGCGATCGTCACGACCTTCGCCTGGAAGGCGGACGCGTTCGGCTCGACGCCCTTCTTCCGCGCGGTGCGGCTCTTCGCGGAGGAGACCGCGGTGTACGGCATCTTCGCCATCCGCCACTACGATCATCAGCTCGCTGCCGCCGCGGCATCGGTGGGAGGCCCCGATACGGCCGCGGCGTCCGTCCCCACGGCGAGCCTCGCGCAAGCGATCCCCGTCCTCACCTATCACCGCCTCGGGGTCTTCGGGAGCGACAACCAGAACGTGAGCCTGCAGAATTTCATGGATCAGATGGAGACGCTCTCCGCGAACGGCTGGCACACGATCACGCTCGAGCAGTACGAGGCATTCATGAAGGGGAAGATCGCGCTCCCTGCGAAGTCCTTCCTGCTCACGTTCGATGATGGCGCGCAGCAGAGCGTCTACCCGGTGGATCCCATCCTCAAGACGCTCGGCTTCACGGCAGTCGAGTACATCATCGTCGCGGCATCCGAGGAGCAGGGCAGCACCTACTACCTCTCGCAGGCGCAGATCGCGCACATGCTCGCGAGCGGGCGCTGGGAGATCGGCTCGCATTCCTACGACGGCCACCGCGAGTACCCGACAGGCCCGAACGGCGAGACCGGCGTCTTCTTCGCCGACAAGCTCTGGCTGCCGGACCAGGACCGCCTCGAGACATCCGATGAATTCGCGCAGCGCGTCACCCGCGACCTTACCGAGGCGAAGCAGGACCTCGAATCCACCTACGGCGTCACGGTCAATACGTTCGCCTTCCCCTTCGGTGGCGAATCGGGCATCAATGCCGCCGGCAACTTCCCGCAAGGCGAATCCACCTCCGAGCAGATCGCATCGCAGATCTACGATATCGGCTGGCTGCAGACGGCGCGCAAGGATTTCACCTACAACTACCCTGCCTATGCCGGCTTCCTCCAGTACCGCATCCACGTGGATCACGACTGGGACGGGCAGCGGCTCCTCGCGGAGCTCGAGAACGGCTTGCCGAAGGTCCTCCCGTACACTGATTCGATGCAGGAGAACCGCGGCTGGATGGACTCGTGGGGCACCGTGCAGGCCGGCGGCGTGCTCGCCTTGAGCGCCACCTCATCGCAGACCTCGGCCTCATCCATCCTCGATGGCTCGCGGCTCTGGAAGGATTACGAGTTCGATGCGACCGTGAGCTGGCATACCGGCTACGCCTTCCTCCTCGCCGACGCGACCAACGCGCGCACGTACCGCGACTGCACCTTCGCCGATGGCGTGGTGGAGATCCAGGACACGACCAACGCGAGCATCACGACGCTGAAGAAGCGCTTCGACTCCTCGATCAAGAGCGGCGATGACATCCCGCTCGGGATCCGCGTCTCCGGCGACACGATCAGCTGCCTGTATGACGGGAACGTGGTGCTCACCTACGAAGGGCTCGCGAGCCGCCAGGGCGGGATCGGCGTACAGGCCTGGAACCCGCAGCCGGGCACCGCCGGCCTGACTGTCACGCATGTCGCTGTCTCCGCGCTCTAGCCCGATCCCTCGCTGGCGCGTGCCGTTCATGTTCGCCGCGCTCGCGCTCATGGCCGCTGCCGTGGCGGGCATCGCGCTCGCCGCGAACAAGGCGAACGCGCCGCCGCCGAGCGCAGTCCCGGCGATCCCCGACATGTCAGAGGGCTTCATCTACTCGTTCAACTCTCCCGGCGTGCTCGAGGAGGCCGATTCGCCCGCCGAGAGCTCGAGCCCGTACTGGTGGCTCTCGTCCGGCGGCGAGCTCCTCATCGCGAACGGCGTCGGCAGCACCATGATCGGCGATGCGCCGGCGGGCAATGAGTGGCGGCAGGAGTACGCGTCGAGCAATCCGCAGGATACGGACGGCGGGCTCCATCCGCAGAATCTCTTCCGCCTGGTCACGCACGGCACATGGGAAGATGCGAGCGAGGAGCTGACCTTCCGCATCCTCGCGGACCACTTCTCGCCGAGCTGGAATCGCAATACGAGCAACGGCGTCCTTCTCATGAGCCGGTATGCGGACAGCCAGACCCTCTACTACGCCGGCATCCGCGTGGACGGGACGGCAGTCATCAAGAAGAAGTACCGCGGCACGTACTACACCATGGCACAGGAGAAAGCCTTCCCCGGCACGTACGAGGGGTGGCAGCAGGATACGGACCTCCTGCCGCACGACCGCTGGCTCGCGCTGAGGAGCGATGCCGTCACGAACGGCGACGGCAGCGTGACGATCACGCTCTTCTTCGCGGAACCGGGCGCGACGAGCACGCCCGCCTGGCGCGTGCTCGCGCGCGCGACCGATCACGGGCAGTACGATGGCACCCCGCCGCTTACCGGCGGCCGGGGCGGCATCCGCACAGACTTCATGGACGTGCGGTTCGATTCGTTCTCGGTGCGACCGCTCGCTACGAGCACGCCCTCCGCGTGATGCTACTGCGGCTTCGCGTCCTCATAGGTCAAGGGCGGCTCGGCAGCGACGACCTCGAGCGCGTGGATGAGGCCGGGCGAGCTGATGTACGTCCCGAGCGCCGACTGCCAGCCGGCGCGCGATGTGTCCACGTCCGGGACGACGCCGCGCCCTTCGATCGGCTGGTTCTCATCGCCGAGCGTGATGTGGTTCACGAGCTCGAGCACGTAGGCCGTATCCGTCGCGATGGATGTCGTGAGCGGGTACGTATTCTCGACGGTGCCCCAGCCGCGCGTGGTGGTGCCGACGATGGTCGCGAGATGGTAGCGCTTGAAGGCGGCCGCGGTGAGCTCGGCGGTGGACTGCGTCATGCCGTCGGTGAGGATCGCGACATGCGTGAAGCGCGAAAGCTCCGTGAACTGCGGCTCGGTCGTGCGCTGCGCGTCGTAGGCATTGTCCGCGTAGAGGTCGAACGCGTACTGGTTCTTCCCGATGAAAAGCCCGAGGAAGGCCTGGAGGAAATCGAGCGTGCCGCCGATATTGCCGCGCTCGTCGAGGATGAGCCCAGTGAGGCCCGGCGTGGTCGAAGCATCGTCGATCGCATGCGCGAACTCATAGAGCGTCGTCGGCGTGATCTTGGTGAGATTGAAATAGAGCGTATCCCCGATCCGCTTGCTGTAGAGCGAAGGCTCGACCTTCTGCGTGTCATAGAGCGTCTTGCTGGTCCCGTTCGTGAGCACCGCGTGCGCGTACTGCGCCTCAGCGAGCTCCTGCTTCGCGTCGCTCGATGTCGCCGCAGCGAGCGACGCTGCCTTCTTCTCATAGGCCGCATCGACTGCCGAGACGCTCGCGCCGTCGGCGAGCCCGAGCGTGCCATAGAGGTCCGTCTGCGGGTTGATATTGCTCACCTGCTGCCGCAGGGCCGTCTCCTGCTTCTGCGAGAGGAGCTGGTCGCGCCCGTTGGGCTCTAGGTTATAGAGCACGACCTGGAGCGTCATCAGCGCGAGCTGCGCCCGCGCATCCGTCGAGGTCGCCGCGTCGAACGCATTCCCGAGCATGGCCGCGGTCGCGGCGCGCGTGGTCGTGGCGAGCGGCTCGTCCCTCCCGGCCGCTTTCGAGAGCGAGAGCTGGTAGAGGTGCGCGAGCTGCGCATCCGAAAGCCCCTCCCAGTAGTGCTGCTTGATGGAGTCGAATGCCTCCATGAGGAAGCGCGCGTAGACGTCATCCGCTTCCGCGGGCGTCTGGTAGCTCTCCGCTGCGGCAGCGGCCTGTAGATTCCCTGATGCGGCGTACCAGCCGCCAAGGCCGAGCGCCGCTGCCGCGATGAGGAGAAAGGCGAGCACGATGCGTCGCACAGGCATGCCCGCCATTATACGCGAGGCGCTGCCGGCCTGCCTGTGGATGCATCAGGACTTCTTCACGGTGCGCTTCCTGCGCGTGCTCTTCTTCGGTGCGGACTTCCTCCCCGCGGCGCGCGTCTTCCTCGCCGTCTTCTTCGATGCCGTGCGCTTCGCGCCGGCGGTCTTCCTGCTCGCCTTCTTGGATGTCTTCTTGGACGCGCTGCGGCGCTTCGCGGGGACCTTGTCGCCCTCCTGCCGCGCTTCCGAGATGCCGATCGCGACGGCCTGCTTGCGGCTCTTCACCCTGCGGCCGTGCGTCTTCAGTGATCCTCGCTTGTATTCCTCCATCACCCGCCCGATCTTCCGTTGTGCTTTCTTCCCGTATTTCCGTGCCATATGGATATGCATTACCTGCTAGTACGGCAGCTGCCCGAGCGATGAGTACCGCTCGTTCAGCGCATCGAGCGCTGCCATGTCATCGCTCGCGAGCTCGAAGTCGAAGATGCCGAGGTTCTCCTCCTGATGCTGGCGCTTGTTCGCCTTCGGGATAGGGACCACGCCGTGCTGGATATCCCACCGCAGCGTGACCTGCGCCGGCGTCTTCCCGTACTTCGCGGCGACTTCCACGAGCCGCGGATCCCGCAGCCGCATCCCGCGCGCAAGCGGGCTATACGCCTGGAGCACCAGGCCGTTGCCCTTCGCATACGCGAGCAGCTCCTGGCTGTGCCCGAACGGGCTCCACTCGATCTGATTGACGGCAGGCATCTCGCCCGTCGCGTCGGCAAGCTCGCGCATCTGCGCGATGGAATAATTCGAGACCCCGATATCGTCGGCGAGGCCGTCCTTCTTCGCGCGTATCAAGCCCTGCCAGAGCTCGACGCCGACCCCTTCCTTCGGCGGCCGATGGATCAGGATCAGGTTCGCGTACGGCAAGCCGAGCTCCTGGAGATTCTTCGCGGCCGCCTCGTACGCGTCTCCTGTCTCCTCGACCTTCGTCACGATGAAGAGCTGCTCGCGCGGTATATCTACCGCGCGCAGCGCTTCGCCGATGCCTGGCTGCGTGCCGTAATCGCCGGAGGTATCGATCATGGCATACCCAAGCTCGAGTGCCGATTGCACGGCTCCAGCCGTATCATCGATGAGCTCCCATGTGCCGAGCCCGATGATCGGCATCACGTTGCCGCTCTGGAGCGAGACGGTTGATTGCGGTGTCATATCGCGTGCGTCGCCTGCGTATGCGCTGCTAGCTGCTACTGATAATGGTTCTCACTGTACGGAGCAGCAGGTGTATGCAGGGTGAAGCGCCCATAAACGGACGCGCCCCGCAGCAGTGCGGGGCGCGTGTGCGAGCTGGCGTAGGGCTTAGTCGAAGCTGCCGCCGTCGAAATCGCCGCCATCGGAAGCATCTGCGGATGCGTCAGCGAAATCGCCCGCCGCATCAGATACATCTGCTGCCGCGTCGGCCGGGTCCTGCATCGCGCTGCCGTCGTGCCCGTCGCGCGGCTCATGATCGTCCGGCATCATGCCGGCTGCCGCATCCCGGTCGAATGAGGAATCGTTCCCGGAATCCTTCTTATCGTGCGCCGGGTGCGCCTCGCGGTACGCCTTCTTCATGTCGTCGAAGATCGCCGGGATGGAGGTCTTCTCGATCGCGAAGATGTAGATGATCTCGAGGATGCCGATCGTATGGATGATCAGGAATACCAGGAACCATACGACATGCCCCTTGCGGGATGCATGCCAGAAACCGAGGATCTGCCAGAAGAGGGACCAGAGGATGATAATCGGGACGAACACGCCGAAATAGCCGTAATAGAAGTCCATATGCCACTCATGCTAGACCCGGCCCATGAGAGGCGCAATGCCGGCGGGATCGAGTTATCCACACCCTGCGTTCGCGCTTCATGCCTGCTTTAGGCGCGAGGCGTGATGATGGAAGCAATTCGAATGGTCGACATTACGAGCCAGCTCGCACGCATGCTATGTGGCAGCAATGGGTCAACGCAGTTCTGGGGCTCTGGGTCATCATCCTCCCGCTCCTTAATCTCACCGGCAGCGCCGCGCTCTGGATCCCGATCGCGACAGGCGCGATGATCACGGTCCTCTCCGTGTGGGCCGCCGGGCGCAGCGCGATCGCGGACGGCGCCTAGGCTAGCGGTACGCGGCGACGATGCTCCCGATCGCGATGAGCGCGATCAGCGCCCAGATGAGATTCAGCCAGAACGGCTGGTAGTCGCGCTTGTACCAGGTCTCGATCGTGACGCCGAGGGCGCCCGTAAGGTTGAGGGCCTGGTAGAGGAGGCTCGTGGGCGCGAGCAGCGCGAAGGAGACGAGCGCATACGCGACGATCGTCGCGGCGACGCCGTACCACCCGAGCGCTTCGATGACGCGCATCTTCATACCCGCATCGTAGCATGCGGGTATGTTCATACCGCGCTCACCGGGCGCGCGCGATAGTAGCAAAGGGCACGCGCCCGCCGGATATGACATCGCTTTTCAAGGCAGACATCTTCTTCTTCATATCGAGCGCAAGCGTCGTCGTCCTCACCATCGCGCTTATCATCGTGCTCGCCTACGCGTTCATGGCGATCCGGGATGCACGCGCGCTCATCCGGAGCGTCCGCGCGGAAGTGGAGAGCTTCGCGGCGATGCGCCGGCGCGTGCGGTACTACGCCCGCTTCGCAACGAAGCTGCCGCGGATCGTGCGGCGCGGATTGCGCCGCTAAGCAGCGGGCGCGCACCATCTCATCATCTCTATCCTATGCATCACGACCACTATCACGAGCATGGCGGAGCTGGCGCAGTCCTGCTCGGCATGATCGCAGGCGCCGCTGCGGCATTCGCCCTAAGCGGCTACTATCTCTACGGCCCGAACGGACGACGCCACCGCCGGCAGGTGGACCGCTGGCTCACGCGCGCCCGCGCCGAGATCCTCGAGCGCATGGAAGACGCTGCGGACATGACAGAGCAGCAGTACGGCGCGCTCGTGGACGAGATCACCGAGCGCTACGGGCGCATGAAGGAAGTCGGCAGCGAGCGCGCTGCGCGGGCGGCGGAGCGCTTCAAGGGCCGATGGCAGGAGATGCGCGAAGCCGCTGCCCGGGCGCGCCGGGATGCCGAGCGCGAGATCGCCGAGGAAGACGCGCTCGATGAGGAGCGCGAGTAGCTACGCTGCCTGCTCGCCTGCGGCGAGCCGCGCGAGCGCGTCCCGGCGTTCCTCGTAATCCGGGATGGTGCGCGCGACCAGGGCCCAGAAGCGCGGCCCGTGATTGAGCTCTCGCACATGGCACAGCTCGTGCACGATCACGTAATCCGCGAGCCGCTGCGGGAGGAGGGCGATCTTGTAATTGAAGCTGAGATTCCCGGCATGCGTGCAGCTCCCCCAGCGGCTCTTCTGATTCCTGATCGAGATGCGTCCGTAGCGGAAGCCGTACCGCTCATTGAAGACGGCCAGGCGCCATGCCGCGAGCTTGCGCGCCTTCTCCTTGTGCGCGCGGTACGCTGCGGGATCCGTGGTCCCGAGGGGCGTCTGCGCGAATGCGCGCACCTGCCGCTGCCGCTGCGTCACCCATGCGGCCTGCTCCGCTACGAATCGCTCGATGACCGATGCGGGGATGCGCGGCGGCGCCGTCACCACCACCGAGGCGTCCGCGTGCACGAGGATCCGCACGTGCCGCGAGCGGCGGAAGCGCTTCAGCACGTACGCCGGGACGGCAGCCGGCGTCTTCCCTCCGCGCGGCTTCCGCGCCCCTCCGTCCTTGCTCTGCCGCTTCCTCATGCAGGCCATTATACGGAGCGCTCCTGCGAGATGCATGAACCGGGTCTGCAAGGACAGGGTGGGCAACCCTTCCGTACGGGTGTCAATCCGCTTGCACCGCGCCCGCTCTGGTACTACCCTCACGACAGATTCCACAAAGGAGGGTTCCTTGTACACGACCACTCAAGACGACACTATCGAGCGGAAGCAGCGCGACGCGCCGCTCACGCATCTCGAGGAGAAGCAGGCCTACTCGCCATGCGCCTTCAACCCGTTCGGCATGTCGGCCAAGCTCTGCAGGCAGATATCGAGCGCCCCTCTGCGCGCATTCCGCTGCGGCGACTGCAAGAGCCCGTTCCGGGCGCACGGCATCATACCGGTTGAGGATGACGGATTGCCATCCGTCGCGAAGGCCTTCGCAAGCCTCGAGCGGCCAGCTTTCCCGCTACCGGCCCTGGATCATGCCGTCCGGCGCCTCAGCGATCTCTCGCGCGAGGAAGCGCTCGCGTTCGCGCGCGAGATCGCCGACCGCATCGAGCACAGGGAAAAGCCGAACACCGAGGGCTACTTCGCCATCGCATGCGAGCTCGGCCTCGGATCGGAGTATGCCGCACGGAAACTGTGCGCACTGCTCTCGCTCGATCCAGGCTTGCTCGAGCAGCTCGACCCCAGCATCACGCCCGAGACGCCGCTCACGCCGCAGCTCGCCGCGATGCTGACGGACCTGCCGCCGAGCACCCAAGCGGCGCTCGCGCAGCGGCTCCGCGACGGCACGATCGACGAGAACGGCATCCGGCGTGTAGCGGCGGATTACCAGAAAGAGATGCTGATGCGGCGCACGTCCGTAGGCCTTGCAGGCAAAGCGCACCGCGGCCGCCTCCGGAAGGTAGTGAGCCATGCGAATGAGGTGCACGCGCGGGCGGCCGGGCTCGTGGCAGCGAAGTTCGTCTCCGCGAAGTGGCCGATCGAGAAAGAGGTGCTTGCATGCCTTGATGAGGCGATCCGCATCATCAAGGAGGAGAGCGCGGTCATGCTCCCCGATACCGCCCCTGAGGTGCATCCTCGTCCGGTGGTACCGGCCGGCATGGGCCGCTCGAACGCTCGGCGCTCCCGCTACGCCTTCCGCAAGCAGTGCGAGTCGCTGCGTAAGCGCATCTGCTTCATGCAGGAGAGAGCCGCAGGGTTCCGGGAGAAATACATCCCGCAGCAGGAGCTCAAAGAGTTCGCAGAGCTCCTCGCTATGGCGGCGCATGACCTCGCGGCAACCCGTGAAGCGCTCACCCCACCGGCCAAGCGCCGATGAATACGAAAGCCCCGGCGTACGCGCCGGGGCTTTTTCTTGCGTGATGCGGGAGCCTACTGCGTGCTCACGTCCGTGACCGTGATCACGCCGAGATCCTGGTACTTCGGATCGGACCGCGGCGCGAACGTCCCGTCCACCGTGATGTGCGCGCCGCCTGCGAGCGTCCCGATCGAGGCCGGGTCGGTGCTCATGAGCGCGAAGTAGCGGCCCTGGGCATCCTTGATGCCGAACGCGCACTCATCCGTCTGCGGGCCACTCGTATCCTTATGCGGCAGGCACACGAAGGTGCCGGAAACGGTGATCGGGCCGGGCATCGGCGCATCTGCTGCGGCGGCCGCAGGGGCCGTGCAGTTCGTGTAATCCGTGTCCATGCTGTTATCGCGCATCACGAGCGCCGTGTCGCCCTTGCTCCAGAAGACGAGCGACTCGTCCCCGTTCGCGTAGCGCGCACCATCGGCCGAGAGCGTCCGGGCGAGCGTGGTCGTAGGCTCGCCGCCGATCGAGACCATGACGCTGCCGGTCGGCACCGGCGGCTGGCCGGGCTGCACCGAGGGCGCTGCCGCACCCTCTATGAAGGTCGCCACGATCGTCCTGCGCGCGTCGCAGGCGTAGGTGACCGTGTTCCCGAGCGGCCGCTGCTGTTCCATGCGCTGCTTGGATTGCAGCGAAGAGAGCGCCCACGCGCCCGCGATTAGGATGATAAGGAGTATGACACCGCCGATTGCTTTTCGTATGCTCATGCGCCTACTCTAGCATGGAGCCGCCGGCGCAATGCAACCTTTCCACAATAGGCGCATTATGATGGTACGCCCGCATATGGATCTGGATCAGGAGCGAGCATTCGTGCATGACGCCAAGGAAGACCCGGCGGCCTTCGCGCGCCTGTACGACGCGTACTACCCCACGATCTACAACTACATCCTGCGGCGCACCGCCGACCCGGAAGCGGCCGCGGACGTGACCGCCGACACCTTCTTCAAGGCGCTCGACAAGCTCTGGCAGTTCCGCTGGCAGGGGCTCCCCTTCTCCGCCTGGCTCTACCGGATCGCCACGAACGAGGTGAACCGCCACTACCGCAGGAAGCGCCCCGTCGCCTCGCTCGAGGAGCTCGCGTCGAGCGGCTTCGAGCCTTCTGAGGGAAGCACGCCCGAGGACGAGCTCATGGCGATCGAGGATGAGCTCGCGCGCCATGAGGCCTACCGCGCCTGCGTCGCGGCGATGAAGTCGCTCGACAGCCGCTACCAGGACGTGCTTTCGCTGCGCTTCTTCGAGCACAAGAAGCTCTCGGAGATCGCCGAGATCCTCGGCAAGCCGGAAGGGACCGTCAAATCCCTCCTCCACCGCGGCATCGCCCTCTTGCGCGACGCGCAACCTTCTGCCGAGGAGCGCATTATGGATAGCGAGCACCCAGTCCGCGCGGAAGGGCAGCCCAATTGAATACCCTTATGAACCCCGAGAACGAAGACGCATTCGAGCGCATGCTGGATCGCCTCGACCTCCCCGAGGCGGATCCCGCACGCCACCGCGAGCAGCTCAAAGCGGCGCTCCTCGATGCGCACCCTAGCAATCGAACGACTATGACTCCATTCCCTACCAGGATCTTCATCCCGGCCGGCGCCTTCGCCCTTGCCGTCGTGATCGCGATCGGCGCGGCGTACTCGCTCGGCACGCAGCCCACCTATGCCTCAGCGCTGGCGGATAAGAGCATGCATGCGGTCCTGCAGCTGCCGGAGACGGCGAAGCACGCTCTCGACATGCACCTGCAGACGCAGGCGGAATCGCTCCTCGCCGAGGCGAACGGTGCGAAGGACCTCACCGTCCTCTCGCCCGAGCAGGTGACCGGGCTTCTCTACCCGAGTACGTGGATGGACCAGCTCACGGATGACGAGCGCGCAGCCTTCGCCGCCCGCCTCGCGAGCCAGGACCTCGCCGGCGCCCAGTTCCTGCAGTTCACCGATGCGGACGGGCAGAAGGTGATCATCGCCGTCAATGATGCGGACCTCCCCGTCTACCAGCTCTCAGGCGTCGGCACGAAAGGCGCAGACGAGGCGGCGGGCATCCGCGCGCTGGTTGAGAACTTCGGCCAGGAGCTCAAGTTCGTCTCGCTCCTTTCACCGACCGCCGGCACGGACATGGAGACGCGCTATGCGGCCTATGTCTCCCCGGATCTCCTCGCATCCTGGAAGGCTGATCCGGAGCACGCCTTCGGCAGGCTCACCTCGAGCCCGTGGCCGGAAGGCATCGTGGTGACCGGCATGCAGAAGACCGCTGATGATACCTACACCGTGACGGGCGACATCCTCGACGTCACGAGCGCGGAGATCACGGAGAACGCAGCCATGGCCCGCCCGGTGACGCTCACCGTGAAGGCCGTGGACGGCCACTGGCAGATCACCGCCGTCTCGGCGCAGGAGGAGTAATCCTTCCCGCGACCGGCAGAAAGGGAAAGCCGCCGCTTCTTCGAAGCGGCGGCTTCTCGCGTGCTACTTCTTCCCCTTCTTCTGCTTCTTCGCCGCCTGCTGCTCGAGATCGAGCTGCTGGTCGATCCGTATCTTCTCGACGAAATCCGGCACGTGCGAGACGAGGATCATCGGGCCTTCGTACTCGGAGAGCGCCTCGGCGATCACCGGCAGGTGCCGGAAGTTCACGTGGTTCGTGGGCTCATCGAGGATGAGGAGCCCGGGCTTCAAGAGGACCAGCCGCGCGAACGCCGTGAGCGCCTTCTGCCCTTCGGAGAGAACGCCGATCCTCGTATGGAAGATGTCGCCCGTGAGCTGGAAGGCCGCCGCGATCCTGCGCAGCTCCTGCTCGTCCGGCCGCTCGAGCACGGCCGCGAGCTCGTCGCGCACGCTTTTCTCGAAATCGAGGTTCGAGAAGTCCTGGCGGTAGTAGCCGATCACGATCCCGGGCGCGACCGTCACGCCCTTCGCCTTCCGCTCCGCGATCCCCGCGAGGAGCGTGGACTTCCCGATGCCGTTCGGGCCCTTGAGGAGCAGATGCTCGCCCCGCCGGAGCGAGACCTCGACAGGGATCTCCCGCGGTTCGCCCTCGTTCATGATCGAGAGCGACTCGATCCGCACCATCTCGCCGCCCACGCCTTCCTGGAACGGGATCCGGAACGGGCGGATCGCCTTGTCCTCGTGCCGCACGTCCACCATCTCGCTCTCGAGCTCATCCGCCTTCTCGCGCATGCGCTTGGCCACGAGACGCATCTGGCCGCCCTTGTTCGCGAAGAAGTTCGCCTTGTCCTTGTTCGCCTGGATCTCCTTCTCGCGCAGCGCATTCGCCCGGTTGTCGCGCGCCATCGCAGCGGCCACCTCCTTCTGCACGTCATCGTAATTGCCCACGAACTGCTGTACCTTCTTCGTGCGCACGTCGAGGTAGAGGACGCCATCGCTGAACGCATTGAGGAATTCCGCATCGTGCGAGATCACGAGCACCGTCTTGCCGTACTCCTTGAGGAATTGCGTGAGGTGCGCGATCCCGGCCGCGTCGAGATTGTTCGTCGGCTCATCGAGCAGAAGCAGATCGGGATCCTGGATCAAGGCCTGCACCAGGAGGATGCGCGCCTGCTGTCCGCCGGAGAAGGTGTCGAGCGCGCGCTCATGCACGCCCGCGACCGCGAGATTCACCACCCCGAGCACCTTGTCGATCTTGTGATCGATATCGTATGCCGGGCCCGGGAGCACCTGCTTGAAGAACTCGCGGACCGTGAACCCCAGCTGCTCGCGCGGGATCACCTGCCGGGAAAGCGCCACCGAGAGCCCGTGCGCGATCTCGATCTCGCCATCGTCGGGCTTGAGCGCCCCGGTGAGGAGCGCGAAGATCGTGCTCTTCCCCGCCCCGTTCTGGCCCATGATCGTGATCTTCGAGCCGCGGCGCACGGTGAAATCGGCCGATTGCAGTATCGGTTTCTTCACGCCGTATCCGAACGAGACCTCCTCGAACCGGACGATCGTCGCCCCTCGGCTTCCGCCGCTCTCTCCTCGCGCCATGGCGCGTACCTTAGCATAGAAACGCCATCATTGCTGATGGCGTTTCTTTTTGATTCGGGCCGAGCGGGGTGCTGCTACTTCTTCTTTGCGCCCTTCTTCGGCTTCTTCGCTTCCTTCTTGCGATCCATTCCTTTCGCCATGCTAGTCAAAAGCTCAACCCACCCGCTGGTAATGCCCATATCGTAGCATTCATTTCCATTGCAACGCATGTGCAGTAACAAAAGCCCCTACGGTACTAGTGGGCAGCTTAATCATTCCGATGACTATCACCGATTCCCCTTTATGTGGTTATGTGTCCTGCAGAGCATCTGATAAGCTGGCGCGAGAAATCCATCGGCATTTGGGGAATCCGCTTCATATCATTTCTTCCAATCCTTGATGATGAGCTCGGAGCCGCGGCGGGTGATGGTGACCTTCTGGCCGGCGCGCCAGCGGAGCTTCCGGATCTCCTCGATCGGGAGCGTCACGGAGTAGCTCGCGCCGCGCACGCTTACCTTCCGCACGTCGCGATCAGCCAATTTCCTTCGTGTCATATCCCTACCATACCATCCCGTACGGTAATACCCATTTTAATTGCAATTAAAATGGGTATTACGTTCTCTCTTTTCCCGAGGCCCGCCGCATGAGGGAAGGCGCCTTGCAGCTTACGAGGCGCGCGGCTCGACCCGGAAGGTGATGCGGAACGCATCCTGCGGGGTCTCGCTGCGCGAGACGCGCTCGGGCGCGATCTTCACGATCGAGACCTGGAAGGCGCCGAAGGGGCGCGGGACCTCATCGGATGGCATGTTGAAGGTCTCGGTATCCGTCGCGGTAGCGAAGGTCACGTTCGTCGTGATCGCGCCCGCCTCGATGCACTCTACGTCCACGGGGCAGCGGCTGTCCTGCACCACGCTGTTGAGGGTGATGGTGACACCGCCGATCCGCTTCGTCTGCCCCACCGCGAGGATGCCTTCCTGCGCGCCCTCCTTGGCAGCCGGCGTGATGCTCGCGACCGAGAGCGTATTGCCTTCTGTGAAGGTCCCCGAGACCGTCACCTGCTGCCCGAGGAGCGGCTCCGCCGTGCTGCTCGCGATCGCAAGCGGAAGCTCGTACGCGCCTCCCATGCCTGGGACCGGCGACGCGGTGCTGAGTCGGTAGCCGGCGGCGTTCTTCACGAGCATTCCGTCGATCGGGCCTTCGTCGGAGCATGCCGAGAAGCGGCACTCGGCGCCTTCGCGCCCGACCGCCTTCCCATCCGGGCACAGGAGCGCCTCATCCGTGCAGGCGACCGTGCGGCCCTTCCCCGGCCCCTGGCCGGTGATATCGTTCAGCCCCACGATCGCCGCACCGGCGAGCACGAGGATGACTGCGAGCATGAAAACGACGGCAGGGGCGCGCATATGATGGCTTCAGTGTATCAGCAGACGGCTGAGCGCCGCCCTTCCTTACACGCTTACCACACGAACGGCACGAGGCGCTTCACCCGCGTGGCATACGCCGCGTACGCGTCCGGGAACTGGCGCCGCATGGTCCGCTCCTCGGCGAGGAGCTTGATGATGAAGCCCGCCGCCGTGATGGGAAGCGCGAGCACGGCGCCGAGGTTCGCGACGACGAGGATCGTGCCAATGACCATGATGAGGAGCGCGGTGTAGATGGGATGCCGCACGATCGCGTACGGCCCCTTCGTCACGAGCTCGTGGCCCTCCTTCACCTGCACCGAGCCGCTCCAGTTGCGCCCGAGCGTCGCGCGAGCCCAGAACGCGAGCGCGAGCCCGAGGAGCACGAGCGCGGCGGCGAGCCAGCCGAGCACGGGATCGTGCGGGATGACCGGCACGTTGAGCGGATAGATGCGCGTATCGAGCGGGGCGAACAGGAGGATGGCGCCGATCCAGATCAGGATCGTGTACGACAGCCGCTGCCCGAGCGGCTCCAGCTCGCGCGGCTGCTTGTTGCCGAACGCGGCGAAGATCCAGACAAGCAGGAAGACCACCCAGCTCGCGAGGATGAGATTGACGATGATGTATGCTTGGAGCGCGAGCGACATGGCATCAGTATACGTCAGTACCGGGCGTGCAGGATGGATTTCAGCTGCTCCGCGATCTCGCTGAATCCGGGGATGACCCCGAAGAGCGAGAGGATCCAGCCGAGGAGCGCGATCGCGAGCACCGTGCCGATGACGATCCCGATCCCCTGCCAGAGGCCGCGCATGAGCGTGACATACCACGGCGTGACGACGGCATCGTGGATCTCTTCGATCCGCTCCTCGACCCGAGGCTGCATCTCTTCCTCCTCCATGCCTACCGCGCGGCCGTGCTCGTGCCGAGTGCGATCGAAGCGATGTCGATCATCCCCATGTCGGCATCGGTCGCGATGCTGCGCGGGGCGAAGGTGCCCGTCACGGTGACGGCCGTCCCCCGCGGGATCTGCGCGAAGCGGTCGCGCGGGGCATCCGTGTCGGCGAGCGCGTACGAGCGGCCCGCGGCATCCGTGATGCCATACGTGCAGGTGCCGGACGAGCCGGTGCCCGTCGCCGTCGCGGCTGCCGAGAGGCAGCCGAACGTGCCGGAAACGACGACGCTGCCCGGGCGCGGCGCCGGCGCCGCCGGGTAGCCGGTGAAGGCGCTGATGCGCCAGCCGGCATCCGTATCGCTCACGGTGAGCTCCACGGGGTAGCTCGCGTAGATGCTGCTGCCTTTGGTTGCCTCCGATTTCTCGATGACCGCTGCGCTCACGGAGTACGTGCCGTCCCCGTTCGGCGAGATGCTCCCGATCGCGATGTGGTCGGGCCACGGGCTGCTCGTCAGGCGCCCGGGAGCTTCGGCTGGATCCTGCTGCCAGGCCGCGATGAGCTCAGGCGCCACGTAGATGCCATAGGCTTCCTGCATGGAGCGCGCGAGCTCCTTGTCGGAAGTCAGGAGCGGGACCGATGAGAGGCTGTAGCCGAAGCCCTCGACCGTGCTCCGGACGCCGGCTGCCGCATCCTGCCGCGGGATCTGCGCGACGGCGAAGACGGCGGTGCCGATGAGCACGAAGCCGAGGCCCGCGGCCACGAGCTGGCGCGGGGTGAGCCGCGGCACTGCGCGCGGCAGCGAGATGGGGAATGTCGGTGTCGAGATCTGCATGCTCGGAGTGCGTAAGCCTGGTAATGGCGCAGCGATGCATGCGGCACCGCTGCGAAGTCGCGGGCACCGTACCATGGGTCTCGTGGCATGTAAAGGAAATCATCGCCTGCATCCTTATCATGCAAAGGCGGCATGATTCGTACGTGAAAGCGCGCGGGAGCGCAGGGCGAGCGCCTCGGCAGCTTCGCTGC
>DASSSZ010000002.1:0-41105 GCA_035708165.1 Minisyncoccota bacterium | reverse complement strand
CTTGCGGTTCCTCCTCACGCGGGGCTTCGCTTTTGGCTCGGAGCCTGCTGCGCTATACTGCCTCCATATGTCTTGGGCTTCACGTCGCCGCCTGCTCTACTTCCTCGGCGTCCTGTTCGTCATCGTCGTCGCAGCAGCGGTCCCGGTCGCCCGGGCGCTCTACCACGCCCCCACCTGCTCTGACGGCATCCAGAACGAAGGCGAGACGGCCCCGGACCTCGGCGGCCCGTGCGTCGCGCTCGATCCCGCGACGCTCCAGTCGGTCTCCGTCGAATGGGCGCGCGCGTTCGAGGTGCGCCAGGGCGAGTATGGCGCCATCGCGTACCTCCTCAATCCTAATCACGGCGCAGCAGTCCTCGCGGTGCCGTACACGTTCAGCTTCTACGACGCGAACAACGTCCTTGTCGGCGAGCGCTCGGGCACGACGACTATCATGGCGGGGGCGACGACGCCTGTCTACGTGGGCGGTATCAGCACCGGCAGCCGGGATATCGCGCATACCTTCTTCAAGTTTACCGCGCCGCTCTCCTGGGTCGCGGCGACGAACCCGGGCGCGCAGCTCATCGTCGCGAACACGCGCGCGGCGAACACGAACGCCGCCCCGACGATCACCACCGACGTCACGAATACCGACGTGACCGACCGCGACGCGATCACGTACGTGGCGACGGCATTCGATCCGGCCGGCAACGCCATCGCGACCTCGAAGACCTACGTCGGCCAGCTCGCCGGGGGCGCCACGAAGCGCCTCGTCTTCACATGGCCTGATCCGTTCCCGGTCGCGCCGGCGCGCATCGACGTCCTGCCCGTGATCGCGCCGGCGGTCATGGCCGCCCGCTAGGTATGCTGTCCCTGCTGCGCGCACGGCGCGGCGCCACCCGCGTCGCTTTTTGGAGAGTCATCGACTGGCCGCTCCTCGGCGCTGCCGTCCTCCTCTCCGCATTCGGGCTGGTGACGATGTACTCCTTCTCGGACGCGAACGCCTATTTCGATCATCAGCTGCTCTGGCTCGCGATCTCCCTCGTCATCTTTCTCGGGGCGAGCATGGCCGATTACCGCTTCCTGCGGCAGACCGTGCCCGTCGTCGCGCTCTACGGCGCAGTCGTCGCGGCGCTCCTCGTCGTCCTCGTGATCGGGCACGTCAGCAACGGCGCGCAGAGCTGGTTCCGGCTCGGCACGGTCGCGATCCAGCCGGCCGACTTCACCATGCTCGTGCTCGTCATCGTACTCGCGAAGTATTTCGCGAGACGGCATATCGATATCGCGCAATTCCGGCATGTGCTCATCTCCGGGCTCTATGCCTTCATACCGTTCGCCTTGATCGTGCTGCAGCCGGACCTCGGGAGCGGCATCATCCTCGCATCCATCTGGCTCGGCATGGTGCTCGTTTCCGGCATCTCGAAGAAGCACCTTTTCATCGTGCTCGCGATCGGCCTCGTCGCGGCCCTCGGCATGTGGCAGTACGGGCTCCATGATTACCAGAAGCAGCGCGTGCTCACGTTCCTGCATCCGCTCTCCGATATCCAGGGGTCCGGCTACAACGCCTACCAGGCCGTGATCGCGATCGGCTCAGGCGGCCTCACGGGCAAGGGGATCGGGTACGGCACGCAGAGCAAGCTGAAGTTCCTGCCCGAGTACCAGACCGACTTCATCTTCGCGGCGTTCGCGGAGGAGTGGGGCCTGATCGGAGTGCTGCTGATGTTCGCGCTCTACGGCATCATCATCTGGCGCGTGCTCGCGCTCGCGTACCGCGGCGGCAGCAATTTCGAGACGCTCTTCGCCGTGGGGCTCGCCTGCCTCTTCACGAGCCATTTCATCGTGCATGTCGGCATCAACCTCGGCCTGCTGCCGGTCACCGGCACCACGGTGCCGTTCATGAGCTACGGCGGCTCGCACCTCGTGATGGAGTACCTCGGGCTCGGGATGCTGATGGGGATGCGGCGCTATGCGCGCGTGACGCGGCCCGAATCCATAAAGGAGGAGTTCGTTCCTGCGCCGGTGCTCTAGCCTGAGCCGGGCTACTGGTAGAGCGCGATCGTCGCGGCGCGCATCGCCTCGAACGAGAATTCCTGCTCAGCGCGATCATGCAGGCCATTGGCCAGCAGCTCGCGGTATGCCGGATCGCGGAGGCTGTTGAGCTCGCGCGCGATATCCTGCGCATCGGCCGGGTGCTCGATCAGGAGGCCGGTCTGGCCGTGCACGATGATCTCAGGGATGCCGCCCGCCGCGCTTGCGGCGACAGGGAGGCCTGCGGCCGCCGCCTCGAGGATCGCGTAGGGGAACCCCTCCTTGAGCGACGGCAAGAGCAGCGCGTCGAAAGCTGCGAGGTAGCGGCGGCTTTCCGGCACGAACCCGGCAAGGCGCACCGTGCCAGCGAGATCCTGCGCATCGAGGAAATCCTCGAGCCGCTTGCGCTCCTGCCCCTCGCCGAAGATGGTGAGGAAGATGCGCGGGACGGCGCCGCCCTCATTCGCAAGCGCGACGGCTCGCGCCGCGCGGAAGAGGTTCTTGTTCGGAACGAGCTCCGCGATCGAGAGGACCCAGAGGTCGTGCGCGTGCTGCGCCTGCTCCTCGGGGCTCGTGCTGAGCGCAGCGCGGGCAGCCTCTCGGTCGAGCGTGCCTGCAATCGGCCGGGCGCCGTTATGGATCACGATGAGCTTGCGGCCGATGAACGGCATGCGCCGCGCGGCGCGCCGATCGCTCTTCGAGACGCAGATGATCGCGGTAGAGAGGAGCGCGGTCGCGTACGAGAGCAGGAAGCGCACGGCCTTCGCGATAGGCGAGACGCGCTCAGTGAACGGCCAGCCATGCGCGGTATAGATGATGCGGGGGATGCCGGCGCGCCGCGCGGCGAGCGCCCCCAGGCCGCCTGCCTTCGAGCTGTTGAGGTGCACCGCATCGGGCTCCTCGGCGAGAAAGAGCGCGGTCAGCGCGCGGTAGGCAGCGAGGTCGGTTGCGAGATCGATATCGCGCGCGAGCTCGGGCACGTGGATGGTCCTGACGCCGGCATTCGCGAGGAGCCCGGCGAGGACGCCCTCACCCTCGCCGGCCGCGCCGGATCCGCCGAACGCGACGGCGACCTCGAAGCTGTCCTTCGGGAGCGAGGTCGCGAGGTCGTACACGTAGCGCTGCGCACCCCCGAAATTCGATTTCGTGATCACGTACAGGATTCTCTTTCTAGGCATAGGACGGACAGGGAGGCTGCTTGCTCCGGGATGGCTTCGGTGTAGGATGAGCCTGACATGTCCATAGTACCAAAGCGCGACCCCTTCGTCCTCCTCGCGGGCGATATCGTCACGTTCGTTGTGGCGCTCTGGCTGACGCTCACGATCCGCGCGCTCGCGTTCCCCTCGTTCGATCTCTTCCTCGAGCACCTCGAGCCGTTCGCCATCCTCTTCGTGGGCTGGGCGTTCGTCTTCCTCCTGGCCGGGCTCTACGATCGCACCACGCGGCTCCTGCGCGCGCGGCTTCCGGAGACGATCCTCTACGCGCAGACGATCAATATCGCGCTCGCCGCCCTGTTCTTCTTCTTCGTGCCGGGCTTCGGCATCGCGCCGAAGACCGTGCTCGCCATCTATCTCGTCGTCTCCTCCGGCCTCATCTTCCTCTGGCGGGTGTACCTCTTCCGGTGGTACTTCGCGCACGCGCGCCAGCCGGCGGTCCTGCTCGGCTCCGGGAGCGCTGTCGAGGAACTGGTCGCCGAGGTGAACGATAATCCGCACTACCCGTTCATCTTCACGCAGGTGATCGATACCGATGCCGCGCCGATGGCAGAAGTCGTCCAGCAGCTGTGCCGCATCATCGAGGAGAAGCGCGAGGCATCGATAATCGTGGCTGACACGACCTCGCCCCTGATGAGTGCCATCCTGCCGATCGTGTACGACGTCGCGTTCAGCGCGCCGCAGTTCGCGTTCATTGACCTCGCCTTGCTCTACGAGGACGTCTTCGAGAAAGTGCCGCTCGCGCACCTGCGGTACGACTGGGTGCTCTCGAATGTCGGCCGGTCCACCACGTACGACGCGCTGAAGCGCGCGCTCGACATCATCCTCGGGATCATCGGCTGCCTCGTGCTCTCCGTGCTCTATCCCTTCATCGCACTCGCGATCAAGCTCGAGGACGGTGGCAGTGCGTTCATCGCGCAGGAGCGCATCGGCCGGTACGGGAAGACGATCCGCATCCTCAAGTTCCGCAGCATGACCGGCAACGACGACGGCAAGTACGAGGGCGGCAAGTCCAATCTCGTCGTCACGAAGGTCGGCCGCATCCTGCGCAAGACGCACCTCGATGAGTTCCCACAGTTCATCAGCCTGTTGGGCGGCGACATCTCCTTCGTCGGCCCGCGGCCTGAGCTGCCGGCCTTGGCTGCGCAGTATGCAGCGAAGATCCCGTTCTACAATGCGCGCCACCTGATCGCGCCGGGGCTCACCGGCTGGGCGCGCCTGCGCCATCGCGGCGACCCGCACCACGGCACCGACATCGCCGAGACGAAGCAGAAGCTCGCGTACGACCTCTACTACATGAAGCACCGTTCGATCCTGCTCGATATCCATATCATCTTCCAGACGGTGAAGCTCCTCGTGGGAGCCCAAGGCAAGGCATGATCATAGATGGCCGCGCGCTCGCCGAGCGCATCTACCAGGATCTCGAAGCGCGCTTCGCCGAGGAGCGTCCTGCACTCGGGATCCTGCTTGCGGCAGGGGATGCGGCGACCGAATCGTTCGTGCGGATCAAGACGCGCGCCGCGCAGCGGCTCTTCATCCCGCTCGAGCGGATCGATCTCCCGGAGCGTGCCACGACTGAGGAAGCAATCGCCGCGGTCGCGGCGCTTGCCAGGCGCTGCATGGGCGTCGTGGTGCAGCTCCCGCTCCCGCAGGCGCTCGATACGGACGCCGTGCTTGCCGCCATCCCGCGCGAACGCGATGCGGATGCGCTCAACCCGCAGGTGCCGGAAAGGGAGCGGGTCGCGATGGCCCCTGTCGCGCGCGCCGTGCTCGCCATCCTCGACGATGCCGGCGTCGTCCCGGGCGGGAAGCGTGCCGTCGTCATCGGCGACGGGAGGCTCGTCGGCGCGCCGTGCAGCGCCGCGCTCCGCGCAGCCGGCGCCGCGGTCGAGGTCGTCACGCTCGAGCAGGGGAGCCTTGCGTCCCTTGCGAGCGCGGACATCGTCGTCGCTGGCGCCGGCAGCCCCGGCCTCATCACGCCGGCGATGCTCATGCCCGGCTGCGTCTTGATCGATGCGGGGACCTCGGAATCCGGCGGCAAGGTCGTAGGCGATGCGGACCCGCGCTGCGCGGATGTCGCAAGCGTCTTCACGCCGGTCCCGGGCGGCGTGGGGCCGGTGGCGGTCGCGATGCTCTTCGCAAACCTCGCCGACCTCGCCCGGAGGGCTCTCTAAGGGCTCTATTGCGCGTTGCCCGCGGGTGCGTATACTACTGCCTATGTTGCAGAAACGGCTGGCAGCGCTCGCGGTCCTGATCGTGGGCTGCGCCATCGGATGGTTCGTCTATGCCTCGCAGACGGGCGGATGGCGCCCGTTCGAGCTCGGGCTCGATCTCTCAGGCGGCACCCGCCTCGTCTACAGCGCCGACACGAGCAAGCTCGCTGAAGGGAGCGATGTGGGCGGCGCCATGGACGCCCTGCGCAGCACGATCGAGCGCCGCATTGACGCGTTCGGCGTCGCCGAGCCGTCCGTCTACACGGAGCAGGGTGGCGTGACCGGCCAGGGCGGCCAGCGCCTCGTCGTCGAGCTGCCGGGCGTGACCGACACGCAGGAGGCGATCGACCTCATCGGCAAGACGCCGGTCCTCGACTTCCGCCTCGAGACCACGACTCCGGGCACTACGACACCGTCCTTCATCGCGACCGGCCTCACCGGCGAGTACCTCTCGAACGCGCAGCTCCAGTTCATGAACACGACGGGCTCGCTCGCGAACCAGCCGGTGGTCGCGCTCACGTTCAACAGCAAGGGCAAGCAGCTCTTCGCGACGCTCACGACGAATAACGTGGGGCATGTGATCGGCATCTTCCTCGACGGTCAGCCGATCTCGACGCCGACGGTGCAGGAGCCGATCACGGACGGCCAGGCGATCATCCAGGGGAGCTTCACGCCGGAGCAGGCGAAGACCCTTGCGCAGGATCTCAACTTCGGCGCCTTGCCGGTGCCGATCACGCTCCTCTCCACGCAGACGATCGGCAGCACGCTCGGCAGCCAGGCGGTCGCCGATGGCATCATGGCGGGCATTTGGGGCGTCCTCCTCGTCGGGATCTTCATGCTCCTGTGGTACCGCCTGCCCGGTGTGGTCGCCTCGGTCGCGCTCATCCTCTACATCGTCGCGATGCTCGCGGTCTTCAAGCTGATCCCGGTCACCCTCACCGCCGCGGGCATCGCCGGCTTCATCCTCTCGATCGGCATGGCGGTGGATGCGAACATCCTCATCTTCGAGCGTACCCGCGAAGAGCTCGCGGCAGGGAAGGACACCCGCGAGGCGGTGAAGGAAGGCTTCGCCCGCGCATGGCCGTCCATCCGCGACAGCAACTTCTCGAGCATGATCACGGCGATCATCCTTTACTGGTTCGGCACCGCGCTGGTGAAGGGCTTCGCGCTCGTCTTCGGCATCGGCGTCCTCGTCTCCATGCTGACTGCCATCTCGGCCTCCCGCACGCTCCTCGTCGCCCTCGGCCTCGATCGCCGCAAGCGGCTGGCGCGGTTTCTCTATAGCAGCGGCACGAAGTTCCGCATCTAATACTATGCTTATCGTCACGTACAGGAAGGTGTTCTATGCGATCTCGGCGGTCATCGTCGTCTGCGCGCTTGCCGCGACGATCGCATGGGGCATCAACCCGGGGATCGATTTCACCGGCGGCACCTCGGTCGAGGTGAGCTACGCCTCGAGCACCCGGCCGGCCGCGAGCGAGCTCGATGGCCCGCTGACGAACATCGGCATCGCGAACTACTCGCTGCGCCCCTCCGGCGAGAACGAGTACTTCCTTGAGACGCAGACCGTCTCGGACCAGGCGCGTAAGGCGCTCCCCGCCGCCTTCTCGGTGAACGGGAAGTACCCGACGACCATCGTGGCGCTCGACCAGGTCGGCCCGACCATCGGCAATGAGCTCGCGCAGAAGGCGTGGCTCGCGCTCGTGCTCGTGCTCCTCGCCATCGTCTGCTTCATCACGTTCGCGTTCCGCTCGGTCTCCCGGCCGGTGTCCTCCTGGGTGTATGGCCTGATCGCGCTCATCGCGCTCGCGCACGATGTCGTCGTGCCGGTAGGCTTCTTCGCCGCCATGAGCCACTTCTTCGGGATCCAGGCGGACGCGCTCTTCGTGACCGCTATCCTCACCATCCTCGGCTTCTCGGTGCACGACACCATCGTGGTCTTCGACCGCGTGCGCGAGAACCTGCGCAAGGCGGAGCCGAAGCAGGCGCGCGAGCGTTTCGAGATGATCGCTGGTACCTCGCTCAACCAGACCTTCACGCGCTCGGTGAATACCTCGCTCACGGTGGCCGTCTCGCTCCTTGCGCTCTTCTTCCTCGGCCCGGTCTCCACGCAGGATTTCGCCCTGACGCTCCTGATCGGCATCATCGCCGGCACCTACTCCTCGATCGCGCTCGCGACGCCGCTCCTCGTGACGGTCGCCGGGTACCTCGACAGGAAGAAGTAAGTACCGCCAGGTACTTGACAGAATAGATTTTTCTGTCAAAATACAACCAGCATTCCAGCAAGAAAGGCGCCTCAGATGAGCCTGTCCGGCAATCGTACGATTTCTCCAGAAACTCTCGCGCGGCGTTCGTGCATCCTGGCGTGCCTGGTCGCGGGCGCCATCCTCGCCACGGGTGAGTGCGCCATGGCGGGAACGGGGGTGGCGTGCATCCTGATCTTCCCCGCCGCGTTCACTCCGCTGCTCCTCGGGCTCCATGACTACAAGAATCTTGCTCGCCGCGACGACTCCATTACTGGCGACTACTATCCCGACCTCATGCATTACGAGATCGAGGAGACAGTCGGCGAATGGATCACTCACTGGTTCGTATCGAGTCTCATGATCGCGCTCCTGTGCGCGTTCCCGGTCGCTGCCGCCTTGTGGGCGCTGGCGCAGTGATACTGAACCCAGCAAGCTCGAGGTACCTCGAGCTTGTTCTTTTTTGGAAAAGGGTGCGGCGGCCCGTATTGCGCGGCGACCGTCCCGGTGGTACCTCTAAGGCAGGAGTAGTCAGTTAGGAGAGACCAATGGAGCTGTCATACAGGGACGATCTCGGCGCCCTTGAGGCCGTCGAGCGCGTGCATGCGCTCTGTCCTCGCGGCCCGCGGCTGCAGGATCGCGCACGGGACCCATTCTGCCAGGATATCCTGGAATATCCCGGCGAGTATCTGAAGCTCCTGATGGAGATCATCCCCCGGTATGATCCGAATTCAGCGATCTTCTTCCGATGCGCTGAAGCGCTCGGATTCCTCTGCACCTGCCTTGGCACCGACCCGTCGGAGATCGAATTCCCCAACGGCACGACCGTGCAGGCGCTCATTGCAGGCGTGCATGCTGCACAGCGTGTGGCGCAGGAGCCGGATATCCCGGCGGTGCCTGAAGGGCAGGAGGTCATCACGATGCGGATCCCATGGCGGGCAATCATCGTGTGCGCGATCTTGATCGCATTCCTCGCGTCATTCCATGCGTGAACGCGGCGGCCCTGCCTTGGCAGGGCCGCTTTTTCCTCTGCGCTTGACTTGGCGCCTTGAACCCGTATACTGTCCGCACCGCATACGAGCGGTTTTCATTTGGCTCTCGGGCCAGAGATGGTTCGTTGACAATCCGACACGTACGCAAATAACCAGTTTGTGAGCGAGAGAGTCTGTTGATTCTTTCGTTCTGTCCGATCTATTGAAAAAGGATCCTTCGGGATCTTTTACTTAGAGTTTGATCCTAGCTCAGGGTGAACGCTGGCGACATGGATAAGGCATGCAAGTCGAATGGGTTTAGACCCATGGCAGACGAGGTAGTAACACGTAGGAACGTACCCAGAAGTCGGGCATACCCCGGAGAAATCCGGAATAATTCCCGATAGTCTCGCAAGAGTAAAGTTTTTTCGCTTCTGGAGCGGCCTGCGCAGTATCAGCTTGTTGGTGAGGTAATGGCTCACCAAGGCTATGACGCTTAGGGGGGGTGAGAGCCCGGCCCCCACCGATGGGACTGAGACACGGCCCATACTCCTACGGGAGGCTGCAGTCGAGAATCTTCCGCAATGGGCGCAAGCCTGACGGAGCGATGTCGCGTGGTGGATGAAGTGCTTCGGTACGTAAACATCTTTTGTAGAGGAGGAATTTTTGACGTTACTCTACGAATAAGGGGCTCCTAACTCTGTGCCAGCAGGAGCGGTAATACAGAGGCCCCAAGCGTTACCCGGAATTATTGGGCGTAAAGGGTGTGTAGGCGGTCATGTTAGTCACTTGTTAAAGCCCGGGGCTCAACCTCGGAATCGCGGGTGAAACGGCATGACTCGAGGGCGCGAGAGGCAAGCGGAACTCATGGTGTAGGGGTGAAATCCGTTGATATCATGGGGAACACCGAATGCGAAGGCAGCTTGCTGGCGCGTTCCTGACGCTGAGACACGAAAGCCAGGGTAGCGAATGGGATTAGATACCCCAGTAGTCCTGGCCCTAAACGATGATCGTTGGCTTTCCGGAGTATCGACCCTCTGGGAGGCGTAGCTAACGCGTTAAACGATCCGCCTGGGTAGTACGGCCGCAAGGCTAAAACTCAAAGGAATAGACGGGGGCTCGCACAAGCGGTGGAGCGTGTGGCTTAATTCGTCGCTAAACGGAAAACCTTACCGAGACTAGAAACCTAGGTGCACGCCCTGTGAAAGCAGGGAAGCCTTCGAGGGTCCTAGGCAGGTGATGCATGGCTGTCGTCAGTTCGTGGTTTGAATTGTTCCCTTAAGTGGGGTAACGAACGCAACCCTTGTTGCCTGTTACAAGTGTCAGGCGATACTGCCCCCTCACGGGGGAGGAAGGTGAGGATGACGCCAAGTCAGCATGTCCCTTGATGTCTCGGGCTGCACACGCGCTACAATGGTGGAAACAACGGGGCGCAATGCCGCAAGGCGGAGCAAATCCCTAAATGCCACCTCAGTTCGGATCGGAGTCTGCAACTCGACTCCGTGAAGGTGGAATCGCTAGTAATCGCGGATCAGCATGCCGCGGTGAATACGTTCTCGAGCCTTGTACTCACCGCCCGTCAACTCAAGGAAGCCGGGAGCACCCGACGTTCCCGTTTATCGGGGCCTAAGGTGAATTCGGTGACAGGGAGTAAGTCGTAACAAGGCACGGGTAGCGGAAGCTGCTCGTGGATTCATTCCAAAATGGAACCCGTCGCGCATCCTACGGGATGCACGATTGAATCGTCGATGTTCTGTGTCTCAGCTGAGCACGGAACGGACAATGATGGTATGTCCCTAACCCCATCCAGACAGCCGGGAAAGACTGGCATAGCTTCGGACAGAACGAAAGAGTTTGCAGATCGCGTGTCGGATTGAATGGACCCAAAACGAACCGCCGCCAGCATCCGCTGGCGGCGGTTCGTTTTCAGTTATCCACCCCTCTGATTATGAAATCTCAGATACGGCGGCGGTTCGTTTTCGGTGCAAAAAGATTCCCGGAAGACGCATATGCGTCTTCCGGGTTGTGATCAGGCAAAAGCCGGGTAATGCGATTCATCCACGCCGCCGGCGCGGATCAGGCTGCTGAGCTTCAGCCGCGTATTGCGGCGCTGCCGGTCGGCTGCGATCTCGGCGCTCAGAAGCAGGTCCTCGCGGCGGCTTGCGCTCAGGAGCATATGTGCCTCCTTCCGCGCATCTTCCTCGGCCCTGCGCCGCTCGCGCTTGCGCTTGAGGCAGATGCCCTTTTCGCGTCCTGGCTTATTCTTACCTTTCACCTATCCCTCCTCAGTGGGTTTTTGATGAACAGTGCCTTACGGCCTATCGAGAGTAGCATGGCAGCCCCTTTTTTGCTACTATCTTTCCACTGCGCGCTTAGCTCAGTTGGCAGAGCATTCGACTGACTTCTTACAGAAGCTGTACATCTTTCGGATGATTCGCTTCGGAAGCTCCGCGCAGGCAGTTCATTCCATAACGCATTGCGTGCGCGCTTAGCTCAGTTGGTAGAGCATTCGACTGATACTCGAAAGGTCCTAGGTTCGATCCCTAGAGCGCGCACGGAGTGCGGTATGGCTTCCGAAGCGAATCATCACGAAAGTGCCCAGGCACTTTCGTGGCGCGGGGGTCCTCTCGGAATTGCGTCATTCCGCGGATCGCTCCCATGGTTCAGCGGTTGACCCCGCCTTCCATTCATGCGAAAGTATCGCCTGGCATTCTAGTAGAGGAGATATGCGATGTCTCATGACGCGCCGCCGCGGACCGTCCGCGCGATGCTGAAATGGTTCAAGGATGACCGCGGATTCGGATTCATGTCCTCGACCGAGATCGCGCAGGACCTGTTCGTCCATGCAGCAATCATCCGCCGGAGCCGCATCCAGCTGCGTTTCGATGAAGTGTACGAGGTCTCGTATGCCTTCGGCGAGAAGGGTCCTACCGTGACCTCGATCAAGGCCGTCCAGACGGAATACGTGACAGGCACGGTCGAACGCTACTATGCGCGACGCGGGTATGGTTTCATCTCCTGCGCCGAAATCGGGAAGGTATACGTGCACAAAAGCGTGCTCGATGCCGCGAATATCCCTGTACTTGCACGGAATCAGCATGTGAAAGTGCGGCTCAGCGATGCGAAGCCCCGCCCGCGGGCGATCGCGATCCGGATCTGACCACCAGGCGCCTCTTCGGAGGCGCCCTCTTTTTTGCCGTGCTATGCTCACTTCATGCACTACCGGATCGAGGGACGGCGCGAGCTTTCAGGGAGCGTCACGACGAATATCTCCAAGAATGCCGCCGTCGCGATGCTCTGCGCATCCCTCCTCAACCGGGGAAAGACGACGCTCAGGCGGATGCCGCGGATCGAGGAGATCAAGCGTCTGGTCGAGGTCATGACCTCGATCGGCGTCTCGATCGAATGGGGCGCGGATGGCGATATGGTCATCATGCCGCCTGAGCGGATCGATCTCGCCTCGCTCGACCAGGCGGCTGCCGAGAAGACCCGCTCGATCGCCATGTTCGCGGCGCCGCTCGCGCATCTCCTGGGGAGCTTCACGCTTCCCGTGCCGGGAGGCTGCAAGCTGGGCAATCGCTCCATGAGCGCGCATGAGCTCGCGCTCGCGAAGCTCGGGATCCGGCTCTCGGCTGATGCGGACGGCAACTACCGCGTGGAGACGGGGGAGCTCGCGCCGGCGGATGTCGTGATGTACGAGGCATCCGACACCGGCGTCGAGAATGTCCTCATGGCAGCGGCGAAGATCCCGGGCACTACGACGATCCGCTTCGCCTCCGCGAACTACATGGTGCAAGACCTCTGCGTCTTCCTCGCTGCGTGCGGCGTGGCGATCGAGGGCATCGGCACGTCGACTCTCATCGTGCACGGCGTCGCGGATATCGATGCCGATATCGAGGGGTTCCCGAGCGAGGACCCGATCGAGAGCATGTTCTTCTGCTCGCTCGCGGCGACGACCGGCTCGCCCTTGACCGTGGAGCGCTGCCCGATCGATTTCCTCGAGCTCGAGCTCATGACGCTCGAGCAGATGGGCGTGCGCTACGATCGCAGCGAGCAGTACCTCGCAGCCAACGGCCACACGCGGCTTCTCGATATCACGATCCATGCCGGGGGCGCCCTGGTGGCGCCGGAGGAGAAGATCGCGCCTCGGCCGTATCCCGGGATCAATATCGATAACCTGCCGTTCTTCGTGCCCGTCGCCACGCAAGCCGCCGGCCGCACGCTCATCCACGATTGGGTCTATGAGGCACGCGCGCTCCACTACATGGAGATGACCAAGCTCGGCGCCGACATGCTGCTCGCCGATCCGCACCGGGTATTCATCGAGGGGCCCGCGCCGCTCTCGGGCGCTCGCATCAAGGCGCCGCCGGCGCTCCGGCCGGCGACCATCCTCCTTATCGGGATGCTCGCGGCAGACGGCGACTCCGAGCTCCTGGATGTCTATCCGATCAACCGCGGCTACGAGCGGCTGCATGAACGCCTGGCCGCGCTCGGGGCCGGCATCGAGGCAGTGGAAGGGGAGTAGCTTCCGCCGCGGAAGGATAATTGCTATACTGCGCCTCACCGTTGCCGCGGTGGCGAAATTGGTAGACGCGCTACGTTCAGGTCGTAGTCCTCGCAAGGGGGTGGAAGTTCAAGTCTTCTCCGCGGCACAAAACGAGGAGCGCATGGCGAAGCCATGCGCTCCGTCTTTTCCCGATGCTACGCCGGGAACGCCTCTTCGAGCGCGCGGGGAAGCGTCTCGGGGAGCCCGGCCAGGGGTCCTGAAGAGAGGAGGAGGATCGCATCGCCGTCTCGCACCGCATCCATCACGGCGGGCAGCGCGGTCGCGTCGTGGATCGCTGCCGCATCCATCCCCGACGCGGCAACGCGCGCGACGATCTCCTCCTGAGCGAGCTGCTGGTGCGTCTGCGCGCCCTGGGTTGCCGGCTCGTAGATGAAGGCCTTCGCGGCTCCCGCGAAGACGTCGTCGTACCAGCCGATTGCATCACGGTTGCGCCACGAGAAGGTATGCGGCTCGAAGACGACGAGCAGGCGCTTCTCGGGGAAGTGCTGACGCATCGCGTCGATCGCGCTGCGTGCCTTCTCGTATGATGAGCCGAAGCCCTCGAAGATAGGGATGCGGGTCTTCTCGGATTTGCGGTCGAGCCGGCGCACGAGCCCGCGGAAGGAGGCGATGGCATTGCCGATCGCGCGCTCATCGCCAAGCCGCTGCTCGAGCAGGAAGGCGGCGACACCGACGATATTCTGGATATTGTGCGCGCCGAGGAGCGTCGTCGAGAACGTCCCGAGGCGCTTGCCGCCGCGCATGATGGCGAAGGTCGTCGTCTCGCCCCAGGCGATATCGGCGGCCCGGTAGTCGCCTTCGGCAAGCCCGTACGTGACGATCGTCCTGCCGCAGCCTGCCAGGATCTCGGCCGAGAGGTCGCCTTCGGTGCAGGCCACGATGGTTCCCGCTTCCGGGATCATGGAAAGGAGCTCGCGGAACGGCGCGAGGTAGGAGGCAGGCGTGGGGAAGACGTTCACGTGATCGTGCGTCACAGGCGTGAGCAGCAGGTGCGCGGGGTCGAGGTGCAGGAACTTCGAGCGCGGGTCGGTATTGGAAGAGGGGTATTCGTCGCCTTCGAGAATGAGCAGATCGCCTTGCCCGAGATGCGCGCTGCGCGCAGGGGTGAGCGGGACGGCGCCGATCACGTACGAAGGGTCGGCGCCGAGCTCGATCAGGCAGTGCGCGAGCAGCGCCGTCGAGGTGGACTTGCCGTAGCTGCCGGCGACGACGACCGGAGTCTTGCCGAGCTCGTGCGAGAGCTCGGCGAGGACCTCGGGGAAGGAGCGCGTCGGGATGCCCGAGGCGTACGCCGCGGCGACCTCCGCATTCGTCTCCGGGACGAGCTTGGCATTCTTGCCGATGACGATGAGGTCGGCATCGAGCGGGATGTTGACAGGATCGTACGGCTGCCAGGAGAGCCCTTCGCGCGAAAGGAGCGTGCTCATAGGCGGGTAGACCGCCTCATCGGATCCAGAGACCGCAACGCCCGCATCCCGGAGGATCAGCGCCGTCGCGCTCATCCCGACGCCTCCGATGCCGATGAAGTGCGCCCGCCGGTACCGCATCGGGCCATCGTAGCACGCACGCAAGGCAAAAAGAAAACGCCGGCAGGTATGCCGGCGTCACCCCAGGAGAGGATTTCCATGAACTAGCCCTCGCGGACCGCCGCGACGAGGTAGCGGGCAGAGCCGCCGCCGTTGCGGGTGGTCGGGACGGTCTCCGGGACGTACGCATGATCCATGCAGATCTGCCCGTGCGGGACGCCGGCGAGCTCGAGCCGCTCGCGGACGAGCTGCGAGAGGTCGGGGTAGACGGCATCGTCGGTGATCGGCGCGGCCGTGCGGCTGTGGTGCGCCTCCAGGTACTCGCCGAGCGCGATATTGAACGCCCCGTATTGCGAGTGCTCGAAGCTGTGCTCGAACGAGTCGGGGGGCAGGCCGAAGAGCGGCCATGCGAAGACCTCGTCCGGATGCTCCTTGGCATCGAGCGCGGCGATCGCCGCTTCGGCGACGCCGAAGTATGGGCGGCTTTCATCCTGCCGCTCGCCGCGGCTCATGACCGCGATACGATCGAAGACGCTCTCGCGGCTCACGTGCGCGAATACCACGGACGTGCCGCGGATCGCGATAAGCATGCCGCAGCCGCCGGCGCTGAAGATGCCGGTATCGCCCATCTGCCGCAGGAACGAGCCGTCGGCATGAAGGTCCTGGTTGCGGTGCATTTCCATGCGGCCGCCCAGGTCGATATGCCGGATCAGGTCTTCCTGCTGGCAGATCGCGCCGGTGCTCGGCGCGACAGGGTTGGGCGCGAAGATCCGGCCGCCGCCGATCCCGCTGATCGCTGCCCGGATGCGAGCGACGAATTCGGGGTACGTCTCCGCATCCTCCGGACGCTGCAGGTTCTTGAGCGACCAGTTGTCGTGCCGGCTTCCGAAGATGGCAATGCGGACCGGCAGCGACCGGGTGCCGATCATCTGATCGACAAGCGGGAGAACGCGTCCCGAGTGGATGTTCATCAGAACTTCCTCCTAGTAGTGTGAGAGATCAAGGTGCCGCTTGCAGGGTAGCAGAATACGTGCCCATGTCAAAAAATGAGCCACGCCCTCGGAAAGGGCGTGGCGAATGGATTCGGCTAGCGCGACGTGACCGTGATCGGGCCGCCCTGATCATCGGGATCGTACGTTGCCTGACCGGATGGATCGGGGACATGCTGCGTTGCGCATTGCTGGTGCCATGGCCTGCCTTCGATGCGGGCGATGGCAGCGTCATTGACGCGGGCGTCCTCGAGGTCCTTCTCTTTCCGGGTCTTAAGCCGCATTGGGTCCACTTTGTCCTCCTAGTCTGACCATTGTGTATCCTACTCCCGCAGGTATGATGCTGGCAATGGGCACGCTGTCGATTGTGGGGACGCCGATCGGGAACCTGGAGGACATCACGCTGCGCGCGCTCCGGACGCTCACGGAGGCGGATGTCATCTATTGCGAGGATACGCGGGTGACGGCGAAGCTCCTCGCGCGCCATGCGATCGCGACGCCGCTCAAGCGCCTCGACGCGAACGTCGAGGCGCTGAAAGCCGGCGAGGTCGGGGACAGGCTCGAAGCCGGCGAGCATGTCGCGTATGTCACGGACGCGGGCACCCCGGGCATCTCGGACCCCGGCTCGCGGCTCGTCGCGGCAGTGCGCGAGCGCTTCGGGGAGGAGGTGAGGATCGAAGCCGTCCCCGGCCCCTCGGCGCTCACGGCCGCACTCTCGATCGCGGGCATCTCCGCGGATCCGTTCGTCTTCCTCGGCTTCCTGCCGCACAAGAAGGGCAGGCAGACGATGCTCTCGGAAATCGCGCAGGAGCCGCGCGCCATCGTCCTCTATGAATCCACGCACCGCATCGGGAAGCTCATGGGGGAGCTGGCGGATGCGATCAGGGAGCGGGAGGTCGCCGTCGTGCGCGAGATCACTAAGCGCTTCGAGGAAGTGCTGCGTGGCGATGCCGCCAGCGTGCATGCCGCGATCGAGGCGGCCCCCGAGCACGCCAAAGGAGAGTTCGTGGTCATCATCGCTCCTGTGGAGAAGCGCCGGAGCTAGCGGCGCCGCGCCTCGTGCTATACTGCCGGCAATGGGAAAGGAGACGCTCGTGATGTTCCTCGGCGCCTGGGTCGCCGCGCAGTCCTTCCTCGGCTTCCCACTCAAATGGGACGAGGTCACGTTCGTGATCCTCGGCATCTGCATCGTCGGGCTCGGCATGCTCATCCGCCGCGATCGCCAGCAGCACCAGGCCGTGCACCATGCCGAGACCTTCGTCGAGCATATGCCGGAGCAGGCCGATGCGGCGCCGGCGGTGGCAGACGCGGAGACGGCATAGGGATGAGGCGTTCATGGCGCCGCCGGGAAAGCCTGGCGCGTGCGCGGCATGGAATGGGCAGGCGCTGAGGCGCCCGCCTTCATCATTTCCCGGCGCTCCTAGGGTATACTGAGGCCATGGCTGATGAGTTCCTCGACCCCTCGCGCGTCACCTATTTCGCGGCGACGCACACGCGCGGTAAGGCGCGGGCATTCGGTATCCGCGCCATCGATCGCCTGAAGCACATGTACGTCATCGGCAAGACGGGCGTGGGCAAATCCACCATGCTCGAGAACATGGCGATCCAGGATATCCAGAACGGGGAAGGGCTCATCTTCATCGACCCGCACGGGTCCACGGCGGAGAAGCTGCTCGATTTCATCCCCGAGGAGCGGGTGAAGGATGTCATCTATTTCGATCCGTCCGATACCGATTTCCCGCTCGCGTTCAACATCATGGAGGATGTCGGCTTCGACCAGCGCCACAACGTAGTCTCGGGCCTCATGGGTGTCTTCGAGCGCCTCTGGGCGGACGCGTGGAGCGCGCGCATGCAGTACATCCTGCAGAACACGCTCCTTGCGCTCCTCGAGTATCCGGATTCGACCCTGATCGACGTGAACCGCATGCTCATCAATAAGGAATTCCGCAACGACGTGGTCGCGCATGTGACCGACCAGATCGTGAAATCCTTCTGGACGGAAGAGTTCGCCAACTATGGCGACCGCTATACGCAGGAGGCGACGCCGGCCATCCAGAACAAGGTGGGCCAGCTCGTCAGCAATCCGCTCGTACGCAATATCATCGGCCAGCCGCGCTCGAGCTTCGATCTGCGTCGCGCGATGGATGAGCGCAAGATCATCATCTGCAACCTGGCGAAGGGGAAGATGGGCGACGCGAACTCGACCATGATCGGCGCCGTGCTCGTGATCCGCACGTATCTCGCCTCCATGTCGCGCGCGAAGGAGAGCCTCTCGCGCCAGCGCCAGCTGCCGCCGTGCTACTTCTACGTGGATGAGTTCCAGAACGTCGTGAACAAAGCCTTCGCCAACATCCTCTCCGAGTCGCGCAAGTACGGCCTGGGCCTCATCATCGCCAACCAGTTCATCGCGCAATTGAACGAGAAGGACTCCACTGCCGTGAAGGACGCCGTCTTCGGCAATGTCGGAACGACGGTCGTCTTCAAGGTGGGCCCCTTGGACGCGCAGGAGCTCGAACCGCTCTTCGAGCCGACCTTCACCGTAGAAGACATGGTCGGCCTCGGAGTGGGGCAGATCTATCTCACGCTCTCGATCGACGGCATCACCTCGCCGCCGTTCTCGGCGCAGACGCTTCCGCCGATCGAGCAGCCGCCGGTCTCCTTCAGGCGGCAGGTGACGCAGTACACGCGCGAGCACTACGGCACCCCGCGCGCGAAGGTGGAGGAGTTCATCCAGCAGCGCTTCGCGGCATTCCCGATCACCCCGCCGACGAAGCGGACGAGCGGCAACGGTTCGCGCGGCAACGGCTCTTCCAGCAGCGGGCATGGCGGTGCGCAGGGCGGCAGCCAGAACGGCTCGCTGAGCGGCATGAATGGCGCTTCAGGCAGCCGCTCCGAGCATGCGCCTTCCGGCGCTCGCAATCAGGGCGCACCGCGCATGCCGCGGCCGGCCACGGCGCCCGCCGAGATCCTGCGCGCGCAGGCCGCCGCCGAGAAGCCTGCCGCCATGCGCCCGGAGCCGCAGCCGACAAGCGCCGAGGATGCTGCGCCCGCTATGAATGCACACACGCGTCCAGATGAGAAACGCGAGCGCAATGCGCTCAAGGATGCGATAGCCGCTGCCATGCAGCGGAATGCAGCAGCGCATGTTGAGCCTGCCGCGCCAGCGCAGCCGCGCGTGCACGAACGCGAGCCGGGCGAGCCGCAGCCGGTCACCCCCTCGCAGCTGCGCGCATCCCGAGCAGCGGATGCTCCCGCTCCTGCGGCTCCCGCAGCCCCCGAGGCTCCTGCGCGCCAGGGATCGAGCGAGATCCCGCCCGAGGTCCTGCGCCGGGTCCTTTCGGACCAATGAGCGCGAAGGCGGCAGCAGCGGGCGCGCTTGTCGCATGCGTCGCATGCGGCGCGCCGCTCGTCGTGAGCGCGCAGGCTGTCATCAGTGAGATCATGTACGACCCGGACGGCACCGATGCGGGGCACGAGTGGGTGGAAGTCTTCAATGCCGGCGCATCGGCGGTCCCGCTCACCGAGTGGCATTTCTATGAGAACGAGACGGACCATCGCATCAGCGCGGTCCAAGGCGGCTCCGTGCTCGCGCCGGGGGCGTATGCGGTCATCGCTGATAATCCGGCCCTATTCCTTACTGACCATCCTGGTTTCGCCGGGCAGCTCTTCGACAGCGCCTTCAGTCTCAGCAACAGCGGCGAGCCGCTCGCGCTTCACGACGCGCAGGATGTGACTGCCGACGCGATCACGTACGACGCAGCCGAAGGTACGGACGGGGAGAGCCTCTCGCGCACGAGCGCAGCCGGGACCGCTTTCGCCGCTGCCGCGCCGACGCCGGGTACCGGATCGCTGTCGCCGGCGGATCCGGGCACTGCAGGCGCAGATGGCACAGCACAGGATCAGGATGCCGGCGCTGCGCAGGATGCGGGAAGCACGGATCCGCAGCAGGATGCTGCGGCAAGCAGCACCCCGGCCTCCGTATTCCCGGTCACGCCGCAGCTCTATGCGTACGCGGGCGGCGACCGTGTGGTCTCCGTCGGCGCGGATGCGGAATTCGATGGCCGCGCCTTCGCGAAGGACGGAACCGAGCTCGACCCTTCCGCGGTACGGTTCATCTGGAACTTCGGCGACGGCGCCACGAAGGAGGGCGAAGCGGTCCTGCACCATTGGGCCCACCCCGGCCGCTATGCGGTGACGCTCACGCTCGCTGAGCACAAGTTCGCCGCGATGGACGAGATCACGGTGGATGCCGAGCCGGCGCAGCTGTCCCTCAGCGTGCTCTCGGACGGCTCGATCGCGATCACCAACAGGAGCAGCCGCGAGCTCGACTTGTCCGGCTGGATCCTTGCCTCGGGCGGGAAGGCATTCGCCCTGCCGGAGCACACGCGCCTCCTTCCCGGCGCGACCGTGCCGTTCGCCCCCGGCACCACCGGCCTTACGCTCATTACGCATCCGGTCATGCTCGAGTACCCTGATGGCGATGCCGCTATCGCGGAAGGGGAGGCGCCGGCAGCCGCCATGGCGCCGGTCGCTCCTGTGCCGGTCGCGCCTCAGTCCGCGCCTGTCCCGGCCCGCGCCCCGCAGCCGATCGCGCGTACCAGCAGCGCGAGCTCGCTCATCGGCACGCGGATCGCGAGCGCCGCATCCGTTCAGGACGCCCCGGAGCGATCCGCACCCGCTGTGCAGCCGCAGCCGTCTCGGGCGGTCGCTGCGAGCAGTACCGCCTCGCCCGAGGCAGCCGGGTTCGCTGCCGCCGCGCTCGGCACAGGCGGGCACGACCCCGCGCAGGATTCGCCCCTGTGGCCGTGGGTGCTCGGCGCAGGCGCCCTCGCAGGCCTCGGCTCCGTCTCGGCCATTACTGCGCGGCGACGCGGCAGCAAGGCGTGGGATATCATTGAGGAAATACCCGGCGACATGTAGGATTGGATCACCATGGCCGACTCGCAGAAGCTCATCCTGGTGACCGGCGGCGCCGGCTTCATCGGCTCTGCGCTCTGCGTGCGGCTCGCGGCAGAGGGGCACCGCGTCATCTCGCTCGATACGTACTTCACCGGCAGCCGCGAGAATCACGTCGAGGGCGTCGAGTACCGCGAGGGCCATACCAAGGACATCGCCCGGCATATCCCCGAGACGCCGGACCTCATCTATCACCTCGGCGAGTACTCGCGCGTCGAGCAGAGCTTCGAGGAGCCGGCGCTCGTCTGGGACCTCAATATCGCCGGCACGTTCGGCGTCCTCGAGTTCTGGCGCGAGAAGCGCTGCAAGCTCGTCTACGCAGGCTCATCCACCAAGTTCGCCGACGACGGCTTGGGGCCTTCCGAGAGCCCGTACGCATGGGCCAAGGCGAGCAATACCGAGCTCGTCCGCAATTACGCAGCATGGTTCGGCCTCTCGTCCGCGACCACCTATTTCTATAACGTGTACGGCCCGGGCGAGCGCGCCGGCCGCTACGGCACGGTCATCGAGATCTTCCGGGAGCGCCGACTCGCAGGCGAGCCGCTCTTGGTGCGCAGCCCGGGCACGCAGGAGCGCAACTTCACGCATATCGACGACATCGTCGAAGGGCTCATCCTCGTGGGCGAGAAGGGCGAGGGCGATGGCTACGGCCTCGGCGCCGATGAGTCGTACTCGATCCGCGCCGTCGCGGAGCTCTTCGGTGGTCCCATCGAGATGGTGCCCGACCGTCCTGGCAACCGCCGTTCGTCCGCGCTTGATACGAGCAAGGCACGCGCGCTCGGATGGACTCCCGCGCATCGCCTGCCGGAGTACATCCGCGAGTGCCTCGCGTGATGCCCTCTGCTCTCCCTATGCCGCGCATCCTTGTTTTCTCTACCGCGTACCTGCCTATGGTGGGCGGGGCGGAGATCGCCATCAAGGAAATCACCGATCGGCTGTTGGGCGAATACACCTTCGACCTCATCTGCGCGCGCATGCGCCGGGAGCTCCCGCGCCATGAGCGGATCGGCGCGATCGAGGTCTACCGCGTCGGGTTCGGCGTGCCGCTGCTCGATAAGCTCCTGCTGCCGTTCCTCGGCGCACGGATGGCGCGCTCGCTCGGCCGGCAGCATCCGTATGCGTGCTACTGGGGGATGATGGCCGCATGGGGCAGCATGGCCGCGTACGCGGCGAACCTGCTCCCCGGCAGGGATGTCCCGGTCGTGCTGACGCTCCAGGAGGGAGATACGATCGCAGGACGCAAGCTCGGGCTCGTCGCCATGGGCTGGCGATGGATGCTCGCGCGCACCGCGCGCCTCACGGCGATCAGCACGTACCTCGGCGAGCTCGCGAAGCGCTACGGCTATCGGGGCGAGGCAGTCCTCATCCCGAACGGCGTGGATGTCGCGCGCTTCAGCGCGCCGGTCCCCGAGTCGGAAGCGATCGCCACGAAGCGCGAGCTCGGCAAGGGCATGGGCGACGTATTCCTGGTCACCACGTCGCGCCTCGTCACGAAGAACGCCGCCGATACCGTGATCGAAGCGCTCGCGCTCCTGCCCGCGAACGTCCATTTCATCGTGGTCGGCACCGGGCCGGATGAGCAGATGCTCCGCGCGCTCGCGAAGAAGCGGGGGGTGGCGGATCGCGTGCAGTTCCTCGGGCACAAGGGCCATGCGGATCTGCCGCGCTATCTCGCTGCGTGCGATATCTTCATCCGACCATCGCGCTCGGAAGGCATGGGCAACTCGTTCATCGAGGCGATGGCGGCAGGGCTCCCGGTCATCGCCACGCAGGAAGGCGGCATCGCCGACTTCCTCTTCGACCGCGCACGCGATCCCGAGAAGCCGACGACCGGCTTCGCGGTAGGGAAGGACTCGCCGGAAGAGATCGCAGAAGCGGTACGAGCCGTCATGGCCGATCCGGAAGCCGCGCAAGCGATCGCTGCGACTGCGCGCGCCATGGCCGCCGAGAAGTACGACTGGGACGAGATCGCCCTTGCCATGCAGGAGCAGGCCTTCGAGCCCGTCCTGGCCAGGAGCTCTCCCGCTCGGTAGAATCACCACGTATGAAGGTCCTCGTTACTGGCGCTGCTGGCGCGATCGGCTCGACTCTAGCGGAACGGCTCGTACGCGAGGGGCACGAGGTGACCGCACTCGATTGCTTCACTGAGTACTACGACGTTGCTCAGAAGGAGGCGAATGCGGATGCGCTTGCGACGGCAGGCGTGACCGTGGCTCGAATCGATCTCGCCGAGGATGATCTTGCCCCGCACATGCGCGGCGTCGAGGCAATCTTCCACTGCGCCGCGCAGCCTGGAATCTCCGCATCCGTCCCGTTCGATACGTATGAGCGCAACAACATCCGCGCAACCGAACGTCTGCTTGAGGCGGCGCGGAGCTCCGATGCCCTCGGCCATTTCATTAATATCGCGACCTCGTCTATCTACGGGAAAGAAGCGAACGGTCCCGAGACGAGCGAGCCTAAGCCTGCCTCGCACTACGGCGTGACCAAGCTCGCAGCAGAGCAGCTCGCGATGGCGCTCCATCGCGATATCGGTTTCCCGGCGACCTCGCTGCGCCTCTTCTCCGTCTATGGCGAGCGCGAGCGGCCGGATAAGCTCTATCACAAGCTCATCCGTGCGATCCTTGCGGGCGAGCTGTTCCCGCTCTATGAGGGGAGCCGTGAGCATGTGCGCAGCTATACCTATGTCGGCGATATCGTGGATGGATTCCTCGCCGTGCTCGCACGGCGCGATGCCGTCTTAGGGGAGGTCATCAATATCGGCACTGATGTGACGCATACGACCGGCGAGGGCATCGATCTCGTGCAGGAACTTATGGGGAAAGAAGCGCGTTTCGATATGCAGCCGCCGCGCCCGGGCGATCAGAAAGAGACCGCAGCCGATATCAGCAAGGCACGCCGGCTCCTTGGCTACGATCCGCGGACGGGTCTCAGGGAGGGCCTTGCGCACGAGATCGCGTGGGTCGAGGCTATGCAGCGGTAGCCTAGGTTCTGCGCTATCATACGCCCATGAAGCTCATCGTCGCGGGAATCTACCCGCCGGATACCGGCGGTCCTGCCACGTATGCCGTCGCCCTGGAGCGCTTTCTGCCGGCACTCGGGATCACGGTCGAGCCGGTCCCGTTCCGCTCGGTGCGCAGCCTCCCGCCCGTCATCAGGCACTTCGCCTATGCCTGGGAGCTCTGGCGCGCGCTGCAAAGCGCAGACGCGCTTCTCGCGCAGGATGCCGTCAGCAGCGGGTTGCCGGCATGGCTCGCAAGCATGTTCGCACGGAAGCCCCTTCTCCTGCGGCTCGGCGGCGATTACGCCTGGGAGCAGGGGGTGCAGCGCTTCGGCGTGACAGATACGATCGAGGCATTCCAAACGACGCGCTACGGCTGGCGGATCGAGCTCCTGCGCCGCATCCAGGCTCTCGTCGCGCGCAAGGCGAAAGCCGTCATCGCGCCATCGCGCTACCTTGCAGGCATCATCGGAGGCTGGCTGCCGGAGGGCAGGGAAGCGCATGTCATCTATAACGGCGTCGAGCTGCCCGCGCCTGCCGAAGCGCCGAGCGATACGCTCCCGCGCCCCTTGATCGTCTCGGGCGGCCGCCTCGTGCCGTGGAAAGGGTTCGATGGCCTCATCCGCGCGATCGCACCGGAACCGTCATGGCACCTCGCGCTCATCGGCGATGGCCCTGATCGCGAACGGCTCGGCGGCATCGCGCGAGCGGCAGGCTGCGCGGATCGTGTGCGCTTCCTCGGCGCGCTTCCGCGCGAGCAGCTCCTCGGGTGGGCTGCTGTCGCGGATGCGTTCGTCCTCAATTCATCGTATGAAGGACTCTCGCACACGCTGCTCGAAGTGCTCTCTCTCGGAACGCCTGTCATCGCTTCCGCTATCCCGGGCAATGCGGAAGTGATCGCGGACGGCGAATCCGGCCTGCTGGTCCCGCCAGGCGATGATACGGCAGTGCATGCAGCGATCGCGCGCATCCTGAGCGATCCGGGGTTAGCTGCACGGCTCGCGACAGCGGGGAAGGAGCGCGTGCACGCGTTCTCGGTCGAGGAAACGATGCGGCAGGTCGCTGGTACCATCAAGGATGTATGCGCGTCATAGCATTCGGCACCGATCGCACGATCCTCGACCCGGACTCGCCGGCGCGCGAACGCCAGCGGCGATACGCCGCTGCGCTCGGCGAGCTGCACGCCATCATCTTCTCGCTCGGGGCTAGCGGCGAGCCGCAGCACGACGGCCCGCTCCATATCTACCCCACGAATTCCAAGAGCAAGCTCCGCTACGGATGGGATGCGCTCAGGATCGCGCGTACGCTCCCCGCGCCGGAGGCGATCACGGCGCAGGATCCGTTCGAGACGGGCCTTGCCGCGCTCTTCGCCGCGCGGCGCAGGAAGGTGCCCCTCCACGTGCAGGTGCACACGGATTTCCTCGCGCCCGGCTACGCCGCGCACTCGAGACTCAACCGCATCCGCCGGTTGCTTGCCGGCTTCGTGCTGCGGCGTGCCGCGGGTATCCGCGCCGTCTCTCCGCGCATCAAGGAGCGCATCGTGCAGGCGTATCGGCCCAAGGCGCCGATCAGCATCCTGCCGATCTTCGTGGATGTGGAACGCTTCCATATGCTCCCGCACACGAAGCATCCGCATTTCGACCCGGCGCTCCTCTTCATCGGCCGGCTCGAGCCGGAAAAGCGCGCGGATATCGCGATCCGCTCGCTTGCGCGCCTGCAGAGCCTCGGCATCCGGCATGCCGGGCTCACGATAGCGGGCGAGGGGAGCCTGCGGGCGCGGCTCGAAGCGTTCACCCGCGAGCTCGGGGTCGCTGAGCGCGTAGCCTTCCTCGGCCGCACCGATCCGGCTCCGCTGCTGGCAAAGGCGGATATCGTGCTCGTGCCGTCTGCGTACGAAGGGTACGGCCTCGTCATCGTCGAGGCGCTCGCTGCCGGGGTTCCGGTCCTCGCGACTGATGTCGGCATCGCCGCGGAAGCGGGCGCCCTCATTGCTCCCTTCCCGAGCGACGACTTCGCCGGTGCGCTCGCGCACCTCATCGCCAAAGGCGACCTGCCGAAAGGCCGCTTGCTCGCGTACCCCTATGCCAGCGAGGAGGAGTATGTAGCCGCCTGGGCTGCCGATATCGCCGCGGCCGCGGGAAGTCGCCCGAGGGCCTGATCTCAGTTACAATGGCCGGGTATGGCAGGATCCAAGCCATTGATCGGCTTCATCGGGCAGGGCTTCATCGGCAAGAATTATGCCGATGATTTCGAGCAGAGGGGCTTTTTGGTCGTGCGCTACGCGCTTGAGGAGCCGTACGTATCCAACAAGGATCGGATCCGCGAGTGCGACATCGTCTTCATCGCAGTGCCGACGCCGACCACGCCCGAAGGCTTCGATGATTCGATCGTCCGCACATCCCTCGCGCTCGTAGGGGAGGGGAAGATCGCGGTCGTGAAATCCACGATCACGCTCGGGACGACGGAATCGCTCGCGCAGCAGTATCCATCACTCCTCGTCGTCCACTCGCCGGAATTCCTGCGCGAGGCGAGCGCGGCGTACGATGCCGCGCACCCGGATCGGAACATCATCGGCATCCCGGAGGATACGGAGGAATATCGTGCTGCAGCCGACGCGGTACTCGCCGTCCTGCCGGAAGCGCCCTTCTTCCTCGTGTGCAATGCGCGCGAGGCCGAGCTCATAAAGTACGCCGGCAACGGCTTCCTGTTCACGAAAGTGCTCTTCGCGAACCTCCTGCACGACCTCGCAGAAGCGAACGGCGCGTCCTGGGACCCGATCCGGGAAGCGATGGCTGCCGACCCGCGCATCGGCGGTTCGCATCTGCGCGTGGTGGATATGAGTGGCCACCCTGGTGCCACGCCCGGTCGCGGCGCAGGCGGCCACTGCTTCATCAAGGATTTTGCGGCACTTCGTGAGGCGTATGAAAAGGCGTTGCCCCAGGATGCTCGCGCGCTTGCGATGCTGCGTGCCATGGAGTGCAAGAATATCGAGCTCCTGACCGAGAGCGAAAAGGACCTCGACTTGCTCGAAGGCGTGTACGGTCCTGATTTCGGTGTCTAGCGTCGGCACATGCCAAGCTGGTATGATGCTCGACATGGATGTCCAGGTTCCGGAAGGGTATTACTTGACGGAGAAATATGCATCGCTCGAGCGTTTTATCTCGTATTTCTACCAGATTAAAGGTATACGTCAGGCCGCGCCCGAGTCACTCCTTTTCATAGGCGTGGGGGATGGGGTTGTGCCGAGTCTCGTGAGGAAGAGTATTTCGATGACCACATTTGATTTCGATGTATCGCTGAGGCCCGATGTCGTTGGCGATGTCAGATCAATCGAACTCCCCGACAGATCCTTTGATGCCGTCTGTATTTATGAAGTTCTCGAACACCTCCCGTTCGACGAGATGAAGAAGGCACTTGCTGAACTTGCACGGGTGAGCAAGCGAACAGTACTGCTTTCAGTCCCGCATCGTCGTACGGGATTCGAGTTCGTGCTCAAGTTCCCGGGAATGCGATCACTCCTGAAGAGAAGCATGATTGATCTTGCATTCCGCTGGCCTGTACGATTCCCCGGGTTTGCCATCTCGACACAGCATCATTGGGAAATCGACGGGCATACGACGACACTTGCGCAGTTCCGCGCTGCTCTCAGTGAGCATTTCGATATCGTAGCCGAACAGACGCCCGTGCTTGATACATATCATCGCTTCTTTACGCTTCGCGTGAGGCCGCATACCGCATGAAGCTTCTTGTTGTGACTCAGGCGATGGATGGGCGCGACCAGGCGCTGGGTTTCTTCGTGCGCTGGATCGCAGAGCTCGCGAAGCATTGCGAGCAGGTTACAGTCATCTGCCTCAAGGAGGGTGGGCATGGGGAGTTGCCGGAAAACGTGAAGGTCCTCTCGCTCGGGAAAGAGGAAGGACGTTCCCGCATCAAGTACGTATCTCGCTTGTTCCGATACGCATGGCGCGAACGCGGGAGCTACGATGCCGTCTTCGTTCATATGAATCAGGAGTACATTCTCCTTGCCGGCTGGTTCTGGAAGCTGATGAACAAGCGCATCTACATGTGGCGCAATCACTACGCTGGCTCCTGGCTGACTGATCTGGCTGCTGCGTTCTGTACGAAAGTCTTCTGTACATCGAAACGCTCGTATACTGCGAAGTTCGGCAAGACGGTCTTCATGCCGGTCGGCGTCGATACCGACCGATTCCATCCCGACCCGGCGGTGGCACGGCTTCCGCGCTCCATACTCTTTCTTGCGCGCATCGCGCCGTCGAAGCGCCCGGACATGCTGCTCGATGCGCTCGGCGCGCTTTGGAATGATGGCATCGCATTCACAGCAGATATAGTCGGTTCGCCATTGCCGGCCGATGAGCAGTATTACGAATCGCTCAAAGCGAAGGCGAAGGAACTCGGCATCGCAGAGCGAGTGCAATTCCACGGCGCGGTCTCACACGCGGAGGCGCCGCAGCTCTATCAGGCGCATCAGGTCTTCGTGAATGTCTCGCCGTCCGGGATGTTCGACAAGACGATTTTCGAGGCGGCAGCATGCGGCTGCCTGACGCTCGCGAGTAGCGCGGATTGGACAGCTATTGCACCTGCTGAATTCGCAGCAGGGGATACTGCCGACTCACTGCAGAAGGCCTTGGTGCCACTGCTCGAGCTCGATGGAGCGGCGGCTGCAAAGGCAACAGGGCCTCTCCAGACAATCATCAACATGCATTCGCTGGAGTCACTGGCGCGACGACTTATGAAGGAGATGAAGCAAGATTGATATGACGATCAGTAAGAAATACTTCTATATATCATCTGCGCTCTATCCATCAGAGCTTGCGAACCGATTGCAAATTCTCAGCATGTCGCGTGCGTTCCATACACAGTTGGGAGGAATGTTCATGCTAGGCCTGCCGGAACGTTCCAAACTTTCGGTTGATTTCACAATCGTGCCAATTCGCGGATGGCTTCGCAGTCCGTTTCTCGCCTTCCGTTTTGCCCGTCAAGCAAAGCGTCTCGGTGTTACTCACGTCTTCTGCCGTGAAGAAAGACTCCTGTTTTTCTTTCTGATCTGGACAGCCGTTATGCGCATCCATGTTGAATGCTTTTTTGGGGTGCACTGGATTAAAAAAGACTTCTTTTTCAAGTGGGCGGTACGCCATACTGCGGGGTGCATTGCAATTACACAGGCAATCGCAGATGAGCTTGTTGAATTGGGCATAGAACGTGACCATATATTGGTTGCGCCTGATGGAGTGGATTTGTCGCGTTACGAGAACCTTCCAAGTAAGCATGAAGCACGTGAACGATTCAGACTACCGTACGACAGGAAGGTGATCGGATACACAGGAAGTATCGGGGTTCATAGTTGGAAGGGTGTAGATGTATTACTCGCTGCGTCAGACAAAGCTCCATCGGACTGGCTCTTTTGGATTATCGGAGGAAACACGGAAGAGGTTGAGTCGCTGCGCAAGCTCTACCCGATGATTCGATTCGAAGGGAGGGCCGATCCGACCCTGATTCCTGCGATGCAATCCGCATGCGATGTTCTTGTACTCCCGAATAAGTCTGGAAATCCTATATCAGAACGATATACCTCCCCGCTCAAACTATTCGAGTACATGGCAAGCGGTGTTCCTATTGTAGCGTCTGACTTACCATCAGTGCGTGAAGTGCTATCGGATGATGAGGCAGTATTTTGCGAGCCGGGCAATCCGGGTTCTCTTGTACTAGGAATCTTGCAGGCGCTCGATGGTATGGATGGGTCGCGAGCGCGCTTGGCGCGTCGGAAAGTTAGCAGCTACACTTGGGATGCACGTGCACGCGCAATCATAGACTTCATGGCTCATGCTTAAGAAATTTTTATTGTCGAAAATGACGCGCGAACGACTCGATGTGTTCATTGAGTCGCATGCATCCGATGCCTACACGCTTGATCTTGGTTGTGCGCATTCCCCATATTCGCAATTCTTCCCGAACCGGGTTGGTTTGGATGTATATCAGGCGCCAGGGGTCGATATCGTAGGCGATGCCCATGACCTACCTTTTGAAGATGCCACATTCGAATGTATCGTTTGCACGGAAGTCTTGGAGCATCTTCACACTCCTGAGCGCGCTTTGTCTGAGATGCGCCGCGTGCTCAAGGAGAATGGAAGAATTATTCTGACGACACGTTTCGTATTTCCGATTCACGATGCCCCAGGAGATTATTATCGTTACACCGAATACGGGCTGGCACACCTTTTTCGTGATTGGACCGATGTCAAAATTCAAGCTGAGTCATCGACCTCTGAGACATTTGGGATTTTGATGCAAAGGATTGCATATCAAACAGATCTGCGGGGCGGCATCTTAACAAAAACGCTCCTTCTAGCGTTGGCAAGAACAGCAGGCCTACTTAAGCTCTTAATCAAGAAAGAGTATGGTCGTCGCAGTGGCATGGGTACCGTGCCAGTACCATCCATCATGACATCCGGTTATTACGTTTTCGCGCGCAAATAAAATAATATGGGCAAGAAGCTGGCGTGTCACATACACACACATCTTCGCCGTGTAACTACATGGTTACGGACGGCGTATTGGAGGACGCAATTTGAACAAGCGGGCGTAGATCTGCGTATTACGGGAAAAATTGCAGTGCAGGGTGCGGCGTGGGTTACGGTCGGCAATAGGGTAGTAATCAATCCGTTCGTAACAATCAACGCCAAGGATACCGTTTTGATCGGCGATGACGTACATATATCTTCTGGCACGATTATCAGCTCGGCAGGACTGGACTACCGGAAAACCGGAGCCGCACGTGGTCATCTAAAAGGGCGCGTGCACATCGACAATGGAGTATGGATAGGCGCCGGGGCGATTATCAATCCCGGGGTGCGAATAGGCGAGCACGCGGTTATTGGAGCCGGTGCAGTGGTTACTCGTGACGTGGAGGCGGAAACAATCGTTGCCGGAGTGCCTGCCAGGGCGCTCGGCACTATCTCTCAAGAAAGGAGCTGATCATCTTGCAGTCTCAGTGTCAAAATAATCGCTGTTCCGGCATTCACGGCGCGATAGAGAATCTGACTGATTACGGCACCGAGGATCCCCCAGAAGAAGGTGAGAACGGGGAGGAGAATGATCAGCGTGACCGAGCCGACTGAGGTAGCGAAATACAATTCACGAGTCTTTCGTTGAGCTTGCAGGATGGCTGTAAGCGGAGTGACGAAGCCGGTGAATACGATTGATGCTGCATACAACTGGGAGTACCAGATAGAGTCCATGTAGACGGGGAAGAACAATGCGAAAATCCAGTGCGCGAGCCCGACATAAACAAGCACTGCGCACGCGAGTGCCGCAGTCAGAAGAAAGATTCGGCCCCAGATCGTTGCCTTGATCTCGCTGACTGTGCGCTGGGAGAATTTTGGCATCGCGAGCGCACCGATGATCTTGATGCCGCCCTTGATCTGCTCCGGGATGGCGGCTGCATACGCATAGATGGCTAGCTGCACAGGGCCGAGCAGGATGAATACGCTCACGCTATCGATCTTACTGGCAATGGTATTGACGATGCCCATCACGGAGAGGTGCGTGCCGTACAAGAAGATGTCCGGGTCCTGCTCCTCGTTTTTTGCATGTCGCAGGGTGGTAATGTGGGCAATGATATCCGCAATCGTATTCGCGACGAAGTACGTGATGATGAAGACGATGGCGCGATCCGTCCAGAAGAGCGCTGCGATGAGTATGAGAGTGGGGAGGGCGGCATTCAGCACCCCGTAGATGCTGCTCCGAGTGAAATCCTTCTTCCCATTCAGGAATGAGCCGAATAGCGAGTATGCATTCATCAGCGGCATGCACACGGCAACAATGACGAGTGCGACGGCTAGGAAGGCATCGTGCTCGAAGAAAAAGTAGTATCCGGCAACAGCGAGCGCGAGTACAGAAACGCCCCAGCCCCATTTCAGCGAGAGCCGGGCGCCTTGACGGAGCGATCCTTCATAGCCACGTGCTGTGGCTTGGGTCACTGCCGTTCCGATGCCGGTGAGCGAAAAAGCCGTGAAGAGGCCGGCGAGTGAGATTACGTATTTGTAGTTCCCGTAGGTGTCCTGGCCGGCGAGGTGGCCGAATGCGACCGCGAGCGCGAAGGAGAGCAGGACAGAACCTACCTGGGCAAGTACGAGCCAGAATCCCCCCTTGGCGAGATAGACCATATCCGTCTTGGTGTACTTCTCGCTCCAGCGCAGGAGGCGGACGACGCCGCTTTTGAGGGAATCCATGGGCTCCATAGTAGCCTGGCAGCGTCCGCAATGCCACAGAAATCCGAGTTGGTCCACTCGGGAGCGGGCGGTATACTGCGAGCCATATGAACACCTTCATCGAGAAAGCCCTCAAGTGGACGATCCTCGGCGGCATCTTCGTGCTGCCGATCGTGCCGCTCATCATTACTCAGAGCATGTTCTTCCCCTTCATCACGGGGAAGAACTTCTTCTTCCGCGTCGTCGTCGAGCTCATCGCAGCGCTCTGGCTCATGCTGGCGCTCGTCTCGCCGACGTACCGGCCGAAGCGCTCCTGGCTCCTCGGTGCGTTCGCGATCTTCATCGCGATCATCGCAGTGGCGGATCTGCAGGGCACGGATCCCTTCAAGAGCTTCTGGAGCAACTTCGAGCGGATGGAGGGCTGGGTGACGCTCGCGCACCTCTTCGTCCTCTTCGTGGTCATGAGCTCGATGCTGCATGTGGAGCGGCTCTGGCGCTGGTTCTTCGCCACCAATATCGGGATCTCGGTCATCGTGGGCTTCTATAGCATCCTGCAGTTCATCGGGATGATTCCGATCGACCAGGGCTCGACGCGGCTCGATGCCACCCTCGGCAACTCCACCTACCTTGCCGTCTACATGCTCTTCCTGCTCTTCATCACAGCGATGCTCTGGATGCAGCTCTGGCGCGAGGGCAGGCGCGGATGGGGCTGGGCGCTCGGGCCCATCATGGCGCTCCAGTTCTTCTCCCTCTTCTTCACCGAGACGCGCGGGGCCATCCTCGGCCTCTTCGCTGGCGTCCTGTTCTCCGCGTTCCTGATGCTCTTCATCGGCCGCGAATCGAAGGTGCTGTGGAAGGCGAGTGTCGGCATCCTCGGGGGCTTCGTGGTGCTGGTCGGGCTCTTCTTCCTCCTCATCAATACGCCGATCGTGCAGAAAGTGGGCCCGCTGCACCGGCTTGCATCCATCTCGCTCACGGACGATACGACGATCGCTCGATTCATGAACTGGGGCATGGCATGGCAGGGCTTCACGGAGAGCCCGCAGCGCATGCTCCTCGGGTGGGGGCAGTCGCAGTACAACGTCGTCTTCGATAAGTACTACAACCCGGCCATGTGGGCGCAGGAGCAGTGGTTCGACCGCGTGCACAACATCGTCTTCGATTGGCTGATCGCGGGCGGCCTCCTCGGCTTCCTCGCGTACTGCGGCATCTTCGTCGCCGCGCTCTGGATGCTCTGGCGGAGCGCCGCCTTCACGCCGCTCGAACGCGCGCTCCTCACCGGCCTCCTTGCGGGCTATGTGGTCAATAACATGGTGGTGTTCGATAACATCACGAGTTATCTCATGTTCGTCTTCGTGCTGGGCTATATCGCGGTACGCGCGACGCGCGAAGGCGGGTCGCCTGCTTTTCCGGCGCGAGGGTTCGTCCCCGCGGTCGCGCTGCCGTACCTTGCCGCTGCCGGCATCGTGCTTGGCCTCGGGACCGTCTACCTCGTGAACTGGAACGCCTACCAGCAGAATCGCGCGCTCCTTTCCGCTGTCTCGCAGTCGACGCCGGAGGCCAGCCTCGACGATTTCGAGAAGGCACTCTCGTATAACAGCCTCGGCGAGCAGGAGACCCGCGAGCAGCTCGTGCAGATCGCGATGAATGTGATCGGGCAGACCAGCATCGCCACCTCGACGCGCACCAGCTTCTACCAGCTCGCCACCAGCGAGATGCAGAAGCAGATGCAGGAAGCGCCGCTCGATGCGCGATTCCCGCTCTTCCTCGGCGCACTCGTTGCCTCCTCGGGCGATGCCACGAGCGCGCTCCCGAGCCTCGAGAAGGCGCACGACCTCTCGCCGGCGAAGCAGACGATCAGCTTCCAGCTCGCGCTCGCGCAGATCGCCCTCGGCCAGAACGATCAGGCCTACCAGCTCCTCAAGCAGACGTACGAGCTCGATACGAGCGATACGGATGCCGAAGCCTTCTACGCCATGGCAGCCATCTACGATGGCAAGACGGACGAGGCGGACCAGCTCGTGAGCGATCTTGCCGGCAAGGGGATCATCGCGGACCAGCGCGTGGTCGCGGCATACGCGGCTACCAAGCAGTACGGCAAGCTCATCTCGATCTGGCAGGGCTACCTTGCGGCGCATCCGGAGAATCTCCAGGCGCAGTTCGGGCTCGCAGCCGCCTACTACCAGGATGGCCAGACGAGCAAGGCAATCAGCCAGCTCGAATCCATCGCGGCAAGCACGCAGGACGCTTCGGTGAAGTCTGAGGCGCAGTCGCTGATCACGCAGATCAGGAACGGCACGCTCAAGGTGCAGTAGTGCCTTGCGGGAGAGTAGGGGAGGCGTTATGCTATCCCTGTGAGTGCGATGTGCGCGCTCTCCAAAGGAAGATCAACGTAACACCCCGCCCCGGCGGGGTTTTACGTTGCCGCTCCTCACCCGAAGCGTAGCTTCGGGCCGGAGGCGGCAATGCAAAACCGCCGGAGCCGGGCCCCGAATCGCGCGGGCCTATGGCCCGGCTGCGATTCGGGCGGCGAGGCGCGCCCAGACGCGGCGAGCGTAGCGAGCCGACGTGTGGGTTTACATTGCCACCCTTCCCCGATGCGCAGCATCAGCAGGAGGACAAAAACATAGGACTGCCGGAGGCCGGAGTTCCTGACTATGCGCGAAGCGCATGCAGCCAGGCTGCTGAGGCAGGCCCGCGAGCGCATCGGGCCTTTCCAGCCCGATGCGACGTGTGGGTTTACGTTGCCACCCTTCCCCGATGCGCAGCATCGGCAGATGCATCCACCAATTCCACCCACCTCTTTCCGCCCTATGCATCGCCGCCCACTCCTCGCACCTCCGCCCACTCCTCGCATCACCTCCCGCCTCCCGCACCCCGAACCTATCCCCATATCTGCGCGGCCGCGCAGATGTGGGGATGTATGATTTCCTCTATGGGTGCGCAGGAAGATCAAGCGCGTGCAGCTCGCAGGAGGGGAGACGTGCAGCGCGCGTTGCTTGCGGCAGTGGCAGTCCCTGGCCTGGTCGTATTGGCCGCCGCGGCACCGAACGTCATTCAGTTGCTCGGCGGCATTACGGGGAGCAAGAGCAAATTCTCTTACCGCCTTAAGTCCGTTGCCAGCCGACTTGCAGAAAAGGGCATGGTCAGATTCGTAACTATTGCGGGGAGGACGCACATCGAGATAACTGAAGCTGGCCGCCGAGAATTGCAACGGCATGAGGCTGGAACGAAGAAGCCGCGACGGTGGGATCGCCGGTGGCGGATGGTTATGTTCGATATTCCAGAGAATCGGCACCGGCTGCGCGATGCATTCCGTCGCCGATTGGCAGCTTTCGGCTTCTATCGCCTGCAGGATAGTGCGTGGGTATATCCGTATGATTGCGAAGAATTCGTAAGCCTGCTGAAGACGGACATTGGTACGAGCGGCAGTATCCTGTACTTGATCGTAGAGTCGATCGAGCGCGACAAGCCGTTGCGGGAACATTTCGGCATCTGATCCGCAATAAGCTTGCTTCTTGCTGGTAGCGTCCTATCTGCCTATCCCCACATCTGCGCGGCCGCGCAGATGTGGGGATAGATGGATGGCAGTGTGGGATAGGAGTATAGGTACGGAGCGGGTACGAGGCGGGTACGAGATGGTGGCGGGGTGAGGGGTGGCGGAAATGGGTGGCTTGGTCTCTCGGTGTGCTATCCTGAATATGCCGCCGGAGCATGGCGTGGAGGACGGCGGCACTCACAAAAACGATCTTCACCTTTGGAGCTCGCACCCGTCCTCCACGGCGTGCTCCGAAAGCAAGACGCGCCGCCTTCGGGCGGCGCGTCGCGTTGCGCTGAGGATGCGTACCCCGCGCTCTCTGAAAGAAATATGAATATGCATGCATATCTTTGCGCAAGAGTTTTCCACAGTTTTCGCGCGAATGCATTGTACGTATGCATCGCGTGCTTGATAATTGAGAAAACGTTCCGGCGAACAATGCGAGGAACGTGGTCGATTACCAGCATCGTATCAATACATCACGTATGGCAGCAAAGAAGACTCACGCCAAGAAGGCAGCCAAGAAGACCACTCATCGCAAAGCCGCGAAGAAGACGACCCATCGCAAGGTCGCTAAGAAGGCCGCGAAGAAGACTCATCGCAAGGCTGCGAAGAAGACCACGCACCGCAAGACTGCGAAGAAGAGCAGTCGCCGCAAATAGTCGTGTCTTTCTCGGAAACGCCCCGCTCTCGCAGCGGGGCGTTTCCTTTGCTAGAATGGCCTGACATGGCCTTATTTTCACGCCTGATGGGTACCGATGAGCAGGCAGCGCTCCTGCGCAAGACGGAGCCGCTCGTCGCCGCGATCAACGCCCGGGAGGAGGAGTTCCGGGCCTTTACGGACGCCGACCTCGCAGGCATCAGCGCCCGGTTCCGGGAGCGCCTCGCGGCAGGCGAGACGCTCGACGACCTCCTGCCCGAGGCGTTCGCGGCCGTCCGGGAGGCTGCCCAGCGCACGCTCGGCCTGCGCCATTTCGATGTCCAGCTCGTGGGCGGCATCATCATGCACTGGGGCAACATCGCCGAGATGCGCACGGGCGAGGGCAAGACCCTGGTGGCCACGCTGCCGGTCTATCTGAATGCGCTTGCGGGCAAGGGCGTGCACGTAGTCACGGTGAACGATTACCTCTCCCGCCGCGATGCGGCATGGATGGGCCAGGTCTATGACGCCCTGGGGCTTACGGTCGGCGTCCTCAACCACGAGGTCTCGTTCCTCTATGATGCCGAGACGGCGACGCCGGAAGATGACCAGGAGCGCGATGAGCTCGGTTCCTTCAAGGTGGAGCACGATTTCCTGCGCACCTGCGAGCGCCGCGAAGCGTATGCGGCCGATATCACATACGGCACGAATAACGAGTACGGCTTCGACTATCTGCGCGACAGCCTCGAGTACGACCCGGCCATGCTCCGCCAGCGCGCGCATGCCTATGCCATCGTGGACGAGATCGACTCGATCCTCATCGACGAGGCTCGTACGCCGCTTATCATCTCGGCACCGGTCGCCGAGGCGGAAGCGCTCTATCAGCAGTTCGTCCCGATCGCCAAGTCGCTCACGCGCGGCGAGGACTACGAGGTGGATGAGAAGCGCAAGCAGATCGAGATCTCGGATTCAGGCATCGAGAAGGCGGAGCGCGCGCTCAACCTCGAAAATATCTATACGGATAAGGGCATCAAGTACGTCCATCATCTCGAGAAGGCGGTCCAGGCCGAGGCGCTCTACGAGCGCGATCGCGACTACGTAGTGCGCGATGGGGAAGTGGTGATCGTGGACGAGTTCACGGGCCGCCTCCAGCCGGGCCGCCGCTGGAGCGAGGGGCTGCACCAGGCGATCGAGGCGAAGGAGGGCGTACCCATCCAGCGCGAGAGCCGCACGATGGCATCCATCACGTTCCAGAACTTCTTCCGCCTCTACGACAAGCTCGCCGGCATGACCGGAACCGCCGTGACCTCGAACGAGGAGTTCTACAAGGTCTATGGCCTCACGACCGTCGCCATCCCCACGAACAAGCCGATCGCGCGCATCGACCACGACGACCTCATCTTCCAGACGGAGAAGGGGAAGTTCCAGGCGATCAGCGCGAAGGTGAAGCAGCTCCATGAGAAAGGGCAGCCGGTCCTCGTCGGCACCGTCTCGGTGGAGAAGAACGAGCTCCTTTCCGCGCACTTCCGGCAGGCAGGCATCCCGCACGAGATCCTCAATGCGAAGAATCACGAGCGGGAAGGGGAGATCGTGGCCCAAGCCGGCGCCCCGGGCGCTGTCACGATCGCGACCAACATGGCCGGGCGCGGAGTGGACATCAAGCTCGGCGGCAATCCCGGCTCGCCCGAGGCCGAGCGGGAAGTGCGGGAGAACGGCGGCCTTTTCGTGCTTGGCACCGAGCGGCATGAGGCGCGACGCATCGACAATCAGCTCCGCGGCCGTGCCGGCCGCCAGGGCGACCCGGGGGAGACCCAGTTCTTCGTCTCGCTCGAGGACCCGCTCATGCGCGTCTTCGCCGCGGACACGATCAAGAGCCTGATGGGGACCTTCCGCATCCCGGAGGATGAGCCGATCCAGAATCGTATCATCACCCGCTCGCTCGAGAAGGCGCAGACCAAGATCGAGGAATTCCACTTCGATGGCCGCAAGCAGGTCCTCGCGTACGACGACGTGCTGAACGTGCAGCGCCAGACCATCTACGCGCGGCGACGCGAGCTCCTGCTCGGGAGCAATGAGGCGATCGACCAGGAGCTCCTGCGCATCGCCGACGGCGATGAGGAAGCGCACGCCGCCTTCGCGAAGAAGAAGCAGGAGCTCGGCGAGGTCGCGTACTATGCAATCGTCCGCCGCCTGATGCTCCAGACGATCGACATGCTCTGGGTGGACCAGCTCGAGACCATGGATTATCTCCGCAACAGCGTTTCCCTGCGCGCATACGGGCAGCGCGACCCTTTGGTGGAGTACAAGAAGGAGGGTCTCCGCCTCTTCCAGGAGCTCGAGGCTTCCTATGCCGAGGATGTGGTACGCCTCATCACGCAGCTGGCTTCAGTCCAGCCGGCTGCCCAGCAGGCCCCAGTCGAGCAGGCCCAGCTCTCAGAGGTGCACGCAGCCGCGCTCGAGCTCACCAAGGAGGGGCAGGGGAGCCAGGCGGCCGCACACGCCAAGAAGCATGATCGCAACGATCGCGTCACCATCACCAACGGCTCAGAGTCCCAGACGGTGAAGTACAAGAAGGCGGAGCTGATGCTCGCGCAAGGCTGGCGGATCGTCGAGTAGCGATTCACCCTCATCAGAAAATCCCCGGTACACCCCGGGGTTTTTCATAATCCGAGATTCCGAGATGACTTATATACAGCGATAATCTCGGAATCTCGGATTGAAAAACAAGGAATCTCGGCATCTCGCCTAAGCGGGATGGAAATGATGATGGTCGAAGTGACCGAGACGCCGTGTCGCCTGCGACCGCGGCTTGCTGCGCCGTATTCCCGGATACGCCTGGGCGGAGAATGCCCCATAGGCTCTCCCCTGCAGTGCTTCAAATCAGTGGCCGGAGGATGGCTGGACGTGAGCGACGGATGACGCTCGCGAGGGTATCGATCCCCTTTTGCTGATCGGATCGCATGCGTTTCCATGCATATTCTTCTTATCCCCATTCTCATTTGCATGGGGCCATTTTGAGCGCAGTTGAGCGATAAAATTGAATCACGATGAATGGCGAACTACCTAATGAAACTCTAGGCAATTCGCCAGAAGAGATTCCGCCTGCGACGAGCACGCTCATCGCCTCGACCGAAGCGGGAAGGCGCTTCGGCATCACGAACGATTACATCGCGCGCCTGTGTCGCGAAGGCAAAGTCGACGGCGTGCTCGACGGCCGCACATGGTGCGTGAATGAGCAATCGCTCGCATCGTATCTCTCCTCCGTGCATGATGAGCAGGAGCGACGCGCCCAAGAGCTCGCGAAGATGCGGCGCGAGGAGTATCTCGCAAGCCAGTCCATGCTCTCTGCGCAGCAGGCAGCACAGCGCTTCGGCGTGACGAACGATTACATCTCGCGCCTGTGTCGCGAAGGAAAGATCGCCGGCAAGCAGGTCGGGCGCACCTGGTACGTGGGAGTGCCCGTGCTCGAAGCGTTCTTCGAGCGGCAGCACCAGCAGCAGGTAGAGACAGCGATGGCGCTCTCGCTGGCACGGCAGCAGGAATATCACGAGCATGCGCGCACTACTCCCTGGCTCGCACCTGCGCTCGTGGCGCTCTGCGCGATCCTGACAGTCGGGAGCGGCACGGCGCTCGCGTTCGGCGGCGCATTCGATCATGTGCCTGTCCTTGGCGAGGAGCTGCGTGTCATGCGCGGCTTGCCGGCGCTCGCGGAGCAGGAGCCTGCCGCTTCTCGCGCTGTCGTTCCTGCCGCTTCGGGAATCCTTGCGGCCAATGTGCCTGCCAGCGCCCCTGCCGCCGCGACCACATCGGTGACCAACGTGTACAACACGTACAACAACACCACCAAGAACGAGTACAAAACCTACAACAATAGCTATACCGTCGCCGCGACCTCTTCTGGCGCCAGCGCGCAGGACCTGGCGTATCTCGAGTCGCAGATCGGCAGCCTGCGCCAATCGCTGGATGGCTTGAGCGCAAACGGCAGCCTTCCGGCGAGCGGCGGATTCGGCAATGCGCTCGCGCTTTCGCAGCGGATAGACAACCTGAGCGGTGTGACGCTCTCGGGCGTGACTTTCACCGGCGCGATCTCGGGCCTTACGGATGCGGATATCCCGGACGATATCACTGCGAGCCAATACCTGGCGCTTTCCGGCGGGATGCTCACGGGCAATCTCGGGCTCGGCGGAGCGCTCCTTGATAGCGCTGATTCGGCAGGAACAGCGGGGTATGTCCTGCTATCCACCGGGACATCGACGCGCTGGGTCGCCACATCCACGCTCGGCATTCTCGGCGACGGGACAGGAGGCGGCATCGGAGCGAACCCGGGCGGCGCAGCGACGCAGATCCAGTTCAATGATGGCGGCAGCTTCGGCGGGTCGCCTGCATTCACGTTCAGCACGAGCACGCAGGTGCTCTCGGTCACGAATGCGTCGAGCACGCATGCGACTACGACTACATTCTTCGCGGTCGATGCCTCGACCACGAACGCGACTTCGACCAATCTCTTCGCATCGGTGGGCACGTTCACGCGAGGCGTCATAGGATCGCTCTCGGCGTCTGTCGCTGATATTACGGGGCTCGTAGCCTCGAGTGCCACGACCTCGCGCCTCGCGATCACGAGCGCACCCTCTGCGATCCTCAAGACTGACGCCGATGGGGTCGTGGTCCCCGCGATCGCTGGCACGGATTACCTTGCGACGACGTCGCTTGCGGCGTACCTGCCGCTTGCATCCTGGTATGCCACTACTACCGACGCCCTCGCCGAAGGCGCTGCCAATAAGTACTTCACGGACGCGCGCGTGCAGACGTATCTCAATTCGCTCGACAAGGGATATTTCTACAGCACGACCTCTGCCGATTACTGGCTCACGCAGCAGAACGTCTCCGGCTTCTCGACCACCTCCGCGGACTTCTGGCTCGGCACGAAGTCCACGACCAACCTCGCTGAAGGATCGAACCTCTACTTCACTCCTGCCCGTGCGACGAACAGCTTCATCACCAACCTCGCCGCC
>DASSSZ010000001.1:0-302555 GCA_035708165.1 Minisyncoccota bacterium | reverse complement strand
TCATCCCTGATGCGACGAGCAACGCCTTCGCCTTCGCGACCTCGAGCTCGGCTGCGCCGATCCTCAGCATCTCGACTGCAGGCGCAGGCTCCGTGAGCGTGGGCACCCTCTCCGCAGGTACGATCAGCGGCGCCGGCACCGGCTTGAGTGGCACGGCCGCGAACCTCACGGCCGGCCATGTCACCACGAACGCGAATCTCACCGGCGCTGTCACATCAGTGGGGAATACGACATCGCTCGGTTCCTTCACGAGCGCGGACCTCGCGTCCGCGCTCACGAACGAGACCGGCTCGGGCAGCGCGGTCTTCTCTTCGAGCCCGACGCTCGTCACGCCGAACCTCGGTACGCCATCAGCCTTGGTCGGTACTAATATCACCGGCACGGCAGCGAACCTCACGACAGGGAAGGCCACCACGCTCGCCACTGCCCGCACCATCGCCGGTGTCGCGTTCGACGGCTCTGCCAACATCTCCCTCAACAACAATGCGATCACCAACGGCGCCGGCTACACCACCAACACCGGTACCGTCACCTCGGTCGCGCTCTCCGGCGGCACGACCGGCCTCACGGTCTCAGGCAGCCCGATCACGACGAGCGGCACGCTCACCTTGGGCGGCACTTTGGGCGTCGCGAACGGCGGAACCGGCGCCTCATCCTTCGCCGCGAACCAGATCCTCATCGGCAATGGCACGAGCGCGATCACGAGCAACAGCGGCTTCGCTTTCGACGGTACGACCTTCACGACGCCGGGCTTCGCGTTTTCTGATGGCACAGTGACGTACTCCTCTGATACCAAGAACATCGTCCCTGCAGGTTCCGCGACCGCGTGGACGATCGCCACTTCCACCTCTGCTTCGCCGCTCTTCGCGATCGACACCACGGCCGGCGCGTCCACCGTCTCGCTCGGCTCATCCGGCACGACCGCGATCCAGTTCGGCGATGTCGGCTCCCCGTTCACCCTCACGTATAACGCTGCATCCGCATCCCTCATCCCTGATGCGACGAGCAACGCCTTCGCATTCGCGACCTCGAGCTCGGCCTCGCCGATCCTCAGCCTCTCGACCGAGGGGAGCGGGGCAGTGGGGATCGGGACCAGCAGCCCGAGCCAGGCGCTCTCCGTCGCCGGGAACGCCCTCATCTCCGGCAGCGTGAACGCTGGTGCAGTGACTGCCTCCTCCTTTACCGGTGCCGGCACGGGCCTCTCCGGCACCGCAGCCTCTCTCACCGCAGGTCACGTCACCAACGGCGTGTACACCACTGACACCGGCACCGTCACGAACGCGATGCTTGCAGGCGGCATCGTCACGAGCAAACTCGCAAGCCGGAATGTGTCGCAGTTCACGAATGACGCCGGCTACATTACGAATGCCGATGCGACGAGCAACTTCATCAACAATCTCGCCGCCACGACAAGCGTCGCCTCCCTCACGAGTCTCCCGAACCTCTCGCTTCCGACGAGCCAGCTTTCAGGCGCTATTACCGTTACCAATGGTGGCACGGGCACGACCACCGGCGGCGTGACGAATGGCGTCGAGTATTACGACGGCTCCACCATTACCAATTCCGCGGGTCTCACGTTCGACGGAACGACGCTTACGACGGCGAATAATGCGGTTATCGGCGGCATAACGGTCGGTAGAGGAAATGGCGGGGTAGCCAGTAACGTCGCTGCCGGCGCGCACGCGTTTGTCACGAACTCGACTGGCGTCGGGAATACCGCCGTCGGCGACTACGCGTTGAACAGCAACACGAACGGGAACACTAATACGGCTGTCGGCAACGCCACGCTTCAGCACAACACCAGCGGCGGCAGCAACACCGCGCTCGGCAACGATGCGTTGTACTCCAACACCGGCGGTAATAACAACGTGGCCATCGGCTATTACGCGCTTCATGGCGCTACCAGCGGCAGCAACACCGCGCTCGGCTACCAAGCCGGATACAGCCTTACTTCCGGCTCCTCCAATATCGCCATCGGCCAGAACGTGAATCTCCCGAGTGCTACCGGCAGCCAGCAGCTCAATATCGGCAACGTCTTGTACGGTTCGGGCATATACAACGGCAGCTCCGTATCAAGCTCCCCGGTCTCCGGCGGCAAGATCGGCGTCGGCACCACCACCCCCTGGAAGACGCTCTCTGTCGCGGGCGATCTTTCAGTGACGGGTGGCTTGTATGACAACAACGCTTCTGCAGGCACGAGCGGCTCTGTGCTCCAGTCCACCGGTTCCGGCTTTGAGTGGGTCGCCACCAGCACGCTCGGGATCAGCAGTGGGCTGGCAAACACCGACGACCTCGCGGAGGGCACCACGAACCTGTACTTCACCAACGCCCGAGCAACGCAGAACTTCGCGAACAATCTCGCAGCGACTACCACTGACGCACTCGCCGAAGGCATCGCCAACAAATATTTCACCAACGCTCGTGCCGTCTCCGCCCTCACTGGCCAGAATATTTCGATCTTCGCGAACGATGCAGGCTATCTCACGAGCGTGAACAATGCCAATTGGTCAGGTACCGCGCTTTCAATCGCCAATGGCGGCACCGGTGCGACCACGGCAGCCGCTGCACGAACGAACCTCGGCGTCACGGCAACCGGCGCCGACACGACCTATCTCTACCGCGCGAATAACCTCAGTGACCTCAGCAACGCCGCGACAGCACGCACCAACTTAGGGCTGGGCTCTCTCGCAACTCTCAGCAACATCAACAACGCGAACTGGTCCGGTACTGGCTTGAGCGTTGCCAACGGCGGCACCGGCGCCTCATCCTTCACCGCGCACCAGATCCTCCTCGGCAACGGCACGAGCGCGATCACGAGCAACAGCGGCTTCACCTTCGACGGCACGACCTTCACGACGCCGGGCTATACGTTCAGCAATGGCGTGACTGCCGTCTCCGGCGTCTCGACCACCACCGTTCCGGATAATCAGCCGTACGCGTGGACGATCGCGACATCGACGACAGGCCAGCCGCTCTTCCGGATCGACACGACCGCGAGCCCGTCGATCGCGCTCGGCCAGGCAGGCGGCGATGTCTACATCGGCGATGTCGGCGAACCGGCGAACCTCGTCTTCCAGGAGAACTCGACGATCGAAGGCGCCTCAGGCGGCCGCACGCTCACTCTCGGCGGGACGGGCGATATCATCAATGTTGCGGTGAACCTCGGCATCGGGACCACCTCGCCCAGTCAGGCCCTCTCCGTCGCGGGCAATGCACTCATCTCCGGCAACCTCGCTGCCGCTGCGATCACCGGCACGTCATTCACCGGCGCGGGTACTGGCTTGACTGGCACCGCCGCCTCTCTCACCGCCGGCCATGTCACCACGAACGCGAACCTCACAGGCGCCGTCACCTCAAGCGGCAACGCGACCTCCCTTGGCTCATTCACGAGCGCGAATCTCGCGGCCGCGCTCACGAACGAGACGGGCTCAGGCAGCGCAGTCTTCTCCACGAGCCCGACGCTCACGACCCCGAACCTCGGCACGCCGTCTACGCTCGTGGGCACGAACATCAGCGGCACCGCCGCCTCTCTCACCGCCGGTCATGTCACCAACGGCGTCTACACCACTGACACGGGCACCGTGACGAATGCGATGCTCGCAGGATCGATTGCGAACGCGAAGCTCACGAACTCCTCGATCACGGTGAACGGCACGAACATTGCGCTCGGAGGATCTGGGATGATTACTGCAGCATCCTCAACGCTTCTTGCGAACAATAATAACTTCACCGGCACGAATACCTTCGCTGGCGGTGTGTCGTTATCCGGATCCGGTATCGACCTGAACGCGGGGTCGCTCTATGACGGCAATATCAATCTCAACAGTGTTACACTCACCGATTCTGGAGCCAGCACTGGCGGTCCGGGTCAGGTGCTCGTTCCGAACGGGGACGGCACGTACCTATGGACCTCGACGCCCTCAGGACTCGCCGCTGCATCCTCCACCCTCCTTTCTGACAACAACACGTTCTCCGGCACGAACACGTTCACGAGCACGACAACTTTCCAGAGCGGTGCCGTCGGCCTCGGCACGACGACGCCACTCGCGTACTCACTCACTGCTTCCTACCGACAGCTGTTCGCGAACAGCCCGGCGAATAACTCCGGCATCTACATGACCGCCAACCAAGGCGCGTACGGTTCCGTGCAGGCGACCAATGCCGATGAGACCCAATCCACCAACCTCGTCCTGCAGCAGTTCGGCGGCAATGTCGGCATCGGGACGACTTCGCCGAGCGCTATGCTGACGGTCGGCAATGACAACCAGTTCACGGTCAGCTCGTCAGGCGACGTAAGCGGCCACGACTTCTTCGCAGACAGCGGCCTCGCTCAGCTCGCATGGGATTCCAACGTGAGCCACGATGCGCTGAGCGGCTGGAACGATACCTACATCACCTCCGGCATCAATGGCTCGACCGCGTACAATATCATCCTCAAGCCTTCCGGCTCGGGTAATGTCGGCATCGGCACTACCACCCCAAGCAAGACCCTCACCGTCGCGGGGGATGCATATGTCACCGGCGCCCTCTTCGACAGCACCGCGAGCGCCGGTACGAGCGGCATGGTGCTGCAATCGACCGGCACGGGCACAGAGTGGGTTGCCACCAGCACGCTCGGGATCTCGGGGGGCGGCGGTTCATCGACATTCCTCGGACTTTCAGATACCCCATCGACATATAACTCTGGACGCTTACTTTATGAGTCGGGAAGTGCTGTGACTGATTCATCTTCACTTACGTTTGCATCCTCTATTCTCAAAATTCCAAGTTTGCGGGCGACTGCGTCGTCGACAATCGGCGGTGGAACGGCGACAACGGGACTTACAGTGAGTGGGGATGCAACCACCACAGGCGATATGCACGTCAGCGGTCCCTCTCTCGTTGTAGGACCAAACGTTGATCCCCTTTATGATATTGGTGACGCGGGCGTATATCTTGGCGGAGAGAACTATTTCTATAGGGACGGGACGACTGCATGGCTGAATGGTGTTACTTTGAATATAACAAGCTCTAATGGAGGTAATGGGTTGAATCTGATACCAGGACAAGGCGACCCGGGGAAAGGGGTAAATATCGAAGTGCCTGATGGAACCATTGCACAGTTCGACTTCGACGGCGTCACCTTTACATCGCAAGACGGCAATGACACCAAAATGCGCTATGACTATTACGGCAACCTCGGCATCGGCACTACAACTCCGTCAAGCAAGCTCGACGTCTGGGGTAACTTGCGCGTAGGCACATCCTCGACACCCTTGCTTCTTGCGAATACAGGGAGTGGGCAGGTATCCATTGGCACCACTACAAATTCGACTCTAGGAGTAGCATTGAATGTCGATGGCGGCGTGTACCTCAGCTCCGGGGAAGACAATGGTCTTTTGTTTGGAGACACTACAAATGGACAGATCTACTATGACGGCACCGGTCTGAATATCAGTTCAAATGTCCCGATGAACATAAATTCTGATACCAGTCTGCTCACAATTAATGGTGGGGCTCTTGAGATGCATGGTAATGATCATTTTACAATTGATTCGGGCATCATAAAATTCAGTAACTACGGGACTCAAGAAATGATTTTGGATGGTTCGGGTAACCTCGGTATCGGCACGACCACCCCAACACAAAAACTTACCGTCGCCGGCAATCTTCGCCTTACCGGCGCACTCTACGATTCTACAAATTCAGCAGGCACCAACGGCATGATCCTCAAATCAACCGGCACCGGTTTCCAGTGGGTTGCCACCAGCACGCTCGGGATCTCGGGCGGCGGCGGTTCCTCGACATTCCTCGGCCTTTCGGACACGCCGTCCGCATACAATGCGAACCGCATCCTCTATGAGAGCGCATCGGGAGTGACAGACAACGCAGGCTTCACCTTTGACGGCTCGACCTTCTCCGTCCCGGGCTACTCGTTCTCGAGCGGCCACACGGCGATCTCGGTCGTCTCCACGACCACCGTCCCGGATAATCAGCCGTACGCGTGGACGATCGCGACATCTACGACAGGGCAGCCGCTCTTCCGGATCGACACGACCAGCGACGCGGGCGTCGTCACGATCGGCAAGCGCGGCGGGACCGTGAACATCGGCGACGCGACGACCCCGACCGATCTCTCGCTCACGGGCGGCATCTACAGCGCATACGGCACGAAGGGCAATTATGGCGACGTCCTGCTCTCCACCGGCACGAGCACGGAGTGGATGGCGACCTCGACGCTGGGAATCGGCGGCACGGGCGCGACTACCACGCTCCTCGCCGATGACAATACCTTCAGCGGGAATGATACCTTCACGAATGCGATCACGGGCAGCATCACCGGGACTGCTGCGAATGTGACGGGCACCGTCGCGCTTACGAACGGCGGCACGGGTGCGACCACCGCCGCAGCCGCGCGCACCAACTTGGGGCTCGGCTCGCTCGCGACGCTCTCATCTATTAACAACGCCAACTGGTCGGGCACCGACCTTGCCATCGCGAACGGCGGCACCGGTGCTTCCACAGCAACCGCTGCTCGTACCAACCTCGGCCTCGGTTCGCTTGCAACCCTCAGCAGCATCAGCAACAGCAACTGGTCAGGCACTGATCTCTCAGTCGCGAACGGCGGCACGGGCGCCTCGACCTTGACCGGCCTCCTCCTCGGCAACGGCACGAGCGCCGTCACCGGCATCACCACGTCGGCGGATCTCGCGAGTGCGCTCAGCGATGAGACAGGCTCAGGCAGCCTCGTATTCTCCGCGAGCCCGACCTTGACCGGCACGATGACGGCGGCGGCCGCGAACTTCTCGGGCCATCTGGCGGTCGGCAACTCGACGTCGGCATCGGCACAGATGCTGACGGTGGGCGCTTCATCGGCGGATGCGGCGGTCCTGTATGACAGCTCGGGCTCGGCGCCCGTCTCGGTCGGGCCGTCGTATCCGACCACGGTCGTGAATGATGCAAGCTACGGACAAATCGCATGGACGAATCTCTCCAATGCCGAGGCTGACGACGGCTCCTCTGCCTCGTTCAGCGGTGTAAACGGCGGCGTCACTTCCGAATATCTGAAGGCGACCGGCTTCGGCTTCTCCATCCCTGCTGGCGCGACGATCACGGGCATCGTCGTAAGCGTGGATCGCGAAGGGGTGGGCGGTGCGCCAGGATCGGAAGCGGATGACCAGGTACTCCTCGTGAAGGGCGGCACGATCGGCGCGACGAACCGAGCGACGGCAGCCGTAATGCCGCAAGTCATGACTCTCCAGGCGTTCGGCAGCTCATCCGACCTCTGGGGCGACACATGGACGCCTGCAGATATCAATAGCAGCGATTTCGGTGCAGCGTATGCAGCGCAAGACGGTACGTACGGCGTCTATGTCGACTCGATCTCCATCACCGTCTATTACTCCCTCGCATCGGCGGGCGGACAGTGGACGATGGGATCGCAGTCGAGCACGGGGAACTTCGCCCTCTCGAACGGCACCAGCCTCTCGAGCTCGCAGTTCCTGACCGTCACTTCTTCCGGCAACGTCGGCATCGGTACGACTTCGCCCATCGCCGCACTTGATGTGTGGGGGAATGTCAATGTGGGGACATCCTCCATCCCGGCATTGTTCGTGAATACGGCCACGCGAGGCGTCGGCATCAATACGAACAGCATCCCTGCAGGGGCTGAATTCAAGATCCAAGGGCTGCCCAGCCAATCGGCGAATTTCCAGCTGGTGAATGGTAATAATACGCAAGCATGGTCGTTCTCGAACGATACCTCGGGTGGCCTCACCTTTTACGACGCGACGCATGATAAGAATCCGTTCTACTTGGAGCCGAATACGCCGAACAGCACGCTCTACCTCGCATCGACCGGTAACGTCGGCATCGGCACCGCCCCGACTGGCGCGACGCTCTACGTGAGCAGCAATAATGCTTCAAGTGGCTACGCGATGCGCTTCGATCAGAACAACTCATCCGGCAACGGTCTCTACGGTTTCCTTAACAGCAATGACTATCATGAAGCGCTGCGCATAGATAACTCTGTCGGCACCATCCTTGAGATGCTGACGAATGGCAACGTCGGCATCGGAACCTCCACACCTTCCTCACTTCTCACCGTCGCCGGGACGACCACAATCGAAAGTAGCGATCAGGCATACAACTGGACGACGGGCAACAAACCGGAGACCGCGCAGGCGCGCATCGGCGGCAACGACCAAGGCAATGGTCTCGTCATCTCGCAAGCGAATGGCGGTGCAGGCGGCACCTTGCTCGGCGTCTATGACCAATACGGCACGTCGATCTTCTCCGTGACCAATTCCGCGGTCTCGATCGGCGGGAGCAACCGGGTCAGCTTCGGCGCAGGCATCATGACGGGCCCTGCATTGAACCCCTCGGGCGATACCGATTACACGATGCTCAATAGCGCGGACGACACGAAGCCTGCAGCAGTGATCGTCGATAACACCGATCTCTCGGTCGAGCGCACCACGCCGCTCTTGCGCTTCTCCGGTGCGACCTCGAACAATCCGGGCGTCACCAATTCGACGGGCGGCATCAACGCGATCAATGACGGCACGAATCGCGGCCTCGCATTCGATTCGTACAATGGCACCTCGTTCATCGAGAACATGCGGCTCTTGAGCAACGGCTTCGTCGGGATCGGGACGACCGATCCGATAACGCCACTGCACGTGGCACAATCATCGGGGTGGGCTGCGAGCTTCGGTGCGTCGGGATCCGCATTGCAGATCTCAGCGAATCAGGTAGCGGTACAGGGTTCGGGCTCGCTTCTCCTGAACGGGTCGCAGGGCGGCAACGTCGGCATCGGTGTCACATCACCTGCATCGAAGCTTCAAATCGCCGGCTCCATCACGCCGAGTGCGGCGTCGAGCTACAACCTCGGCGCCTCCGGCCTGAACTGGGGCTGCATCTACTACAACTCGGGTACCTTGGGCACCTGCGCCTCCGACGAGCGCCTGAAGACCGACATCACGCCGCTCTCCTTCGACCAAGGCTCGACGACCGCCCTTGCGCAGATCGCAGGGCTGCAGGTCAATTCCTTCGCCTACAAGACGGCAACCTCCACCACCTATCACGGCCTGATCGCGCAGCAGGTACTCACGGTCGCACCGGAATTGGTGACGGTCGACGCGAGCAGCAGCATGTACGAAGTGAAGTACGGCGATGTGCAGTGGCTCATGCTGCAGGCGCTGCAGGAGCTGAATGCGCAAGTACAGCAGATGGTGCAGATCTCGGGTGATATGAAGCTCGCGCTCGCGCAATGGTTCGCGTCGGCAGGCAACGGCATCGGCGACTTCTTCGCGAACCGCGTGCACACGAAGGAGCTCTGCGTGACGAAGAGCGATGGCACGGACGTGTGCGTGACGGGCGATCAGCTCGCCGCGGTCTTGGCGAGCCAGGCGGCAGCCGCACCGGCCGCGGAGACCGCGAGCTCTACGGTGCCGGTCATCACCATCCTCGGCGCGAATCCGGCGCACATCGCGGTGGGTGCGGCGTACAACGACGTGGGCGAGACGGTCGTCGACGGCACGAACATGAATCTCGGCATCAGCGCGTCTGTTGACGGAGGCGCGACCACGACGCCGGGCTTGATCTCGCTCGACACCTCGGCGCCGGGCACGCACACGATCCTCTACAGCGCGACCGACCAGGACGGCAACACGACGACCGCGACGCGCACCGTGATCGTGGGGGACGCGAGCTCGACCGCAGCGACGAGCACCGAGGAGGATGAGCAGGGGGCAGGGGAGGGCAGCGCCGCGACTTCGACGAGCGCGACGAGCGGTGGTATCGGCGGGAACGCCACGAGCACGCCAGAGAGCGATACCGCACGCACGGCGCCCGCGACGCCGAAGGCAGGGGATGCGAGCTCGACCCCGGATGGCAGTTCGTCACCCTCGCCTGAAGATATGTTCGACCCGGCAAGCTCGACCGCAACGACAACGACAACTGCAACTGCAACCGTGCCCACGACAGAAACTCCGGCTTCGACCTCGACCCCGACCTCAGCCACCTCTTTTAGAGGCTAAACCTCTAAAATACCTCTAAATAAGGCTAAGCCTCTAAATATCTTCCATACAGTATGAGACGTATCATTTTCAGCGAAGGAGAATACTACCACCTCTATAATAGGGGGGTGGATAAGCGCGAGATCTTCTCAAACGCCGATGAATACCAGCGGTTCCTGGCTTACCTCTGTGTTCTGAATGATGCCGCTGCGCCTCGGCTGACACACGAGATCCGTCGCGATTATGTGTTAGAGGCTAAACCTCTAAAACTAACACAAGGTGCGCCATTGGTGGCGATCGGCGCCTATTGCCTCATGCCGAATCACTTTCACCTGTATGTGACGCCGCTCGTCGAAAATGGAATATCGAAATTCATGCAGCGCCTGCAGACCGCCTACACGATGTATTTCAATGAGCGGCATGCGCGAAGCGGCGCGCTCTTCCAGGGCACGTTCAAGGCAAGGCATGTGCTCGATGATCGGTATGCACGGTACCTGTTTTCCTATATTCATCTCAATCCGGCGAAACTCGTCGATCCGCACTGGAAAGAATTCGGCTCTCGCGATTTCAAAAAGGTGCGGGAATACGTGCAGACATATCCGTACTCGAGCTTCGGCGAATATAATCGCAAGCGGCATGTGATTACTGACCCGGCAAGGTTCCCCGAATACTTCTCGACACGGCGGAGCCTCGATGCGCATATAGATGACTGGCTTGAGGAAGGGGACATGCATGACGCACCCGTTAGAGGTTTAGCCTCTAACGCGCGGGAAGAATGATTGAAGAATGATATCGATATGAGAAAACCTGATACGCAACCGCACGTACGACGCATCACACCCGCGACCGCATCCGCGCGAGTCGCGCTGCTTTGCTTGGCAATCTTCGCCACCGCATACGCGCTTTCGCCCGCGCTCGCCAATGCGGACGGCTTCTCGTATACCCGCTCCATTACCATCCCCTCCGGTACGGTAGGATCGGATCTTACCGATTTCCCGGTACTTGTCTCCGGCACGTACAGCTATCTCGCGACGACTGCGAACGGTGGCGATGCGCAGAATACGAGCGGCTATGACATCGGCTTCTACAGCGATTCCTCCTGCAGCACGAAGCTCGATTGGGAGACGGAGAGCTATGATGCCTCGACCGGGGCCGTCACGTACTGGGTGAAACTGCCGACTCTCTCGCATACGTCCGACACCGCCTTCTATCTCTGCTACGGCGATTCCTCCATTACCACGGACCAGTCGGATGCGCCGGCAGTGTGGTCGAACGGGTTCCTTGGCGTCTGGCACATGGATGGCTCGACTCTGGTCGATTCGACGGGCACTTTCTCTGACTCTACGGAGGACGGCGGGACGCTCGTCTCGGGTATCGCAGGCGAAGCGACCAGTTTCTCCGGCAGCACGAACGCGCATATCAACACGACGACGGCTCAGCGTGCCGCGATAGGGAACGCCGCGACCTTCTCGATGTTCGTGAAATCGAGCTCATACAGCGGCGAGCGCTCCATGGAGCTGAGCAATCAGCTCTTCCTGCTTTCCTTCAGCGGTGCCGGGGACCAGGGGCCTCTGGTGAAGATCGACGGCGCGAACGAGGTCGCGAACGTCGGCACGCTCTCGACTTCCGCATGGCATCAGGTCGCCGGTGTCTTCGACGGCTCCGCAGGGACGCTGAAGGGTTATACGGACGGCACGCTCAAAGGCACGACGAACGGCTTGGGCTCGAGTATCGACGCAGGCGATACGAGCGGCCTGAACATCGGTTCGGACGTCTCATCCGGCTCATCGGGGAGCGCGTATTTCACGGGAGATATCGATGAATTCCGCATCTCCTCGGTAGCGCGCAGTGCCGATTGGCTCGCGGCCGCATACGACACCGAAACGAGCCCGAGCACATTCTATGAGGTCGGCGCGGAAACATCGCTCGGTGGTGGGGACGAAGAGGAAGAGGATGAACCGGTGACCTGCGACGCTGGCGCCGTGTATAACGGAACCGAGTGCATCATCTTCCTCACCTCAGGCACGAGCTGGACCGTGCCGGATGACTGGGATAGCACGAACAATACGATCGAGGCGATCGGTGCAGGAGGGAATGGTGCAAACAGTGTTGCTGAGTCGTACGCTGGCGCAGGCGGTGGCGGCGGTGCGTACGCAAAAATCGCGAATCTCTCGCTCACTCCAGGCAGCTCCGTTGCGTATTCGATCGGTGCGGGTGGCGTTGGCTCCGGCACGACATGGTTCGATACGAGCAGCACGGTTGCAGCAGCGAACGGAGCGAACGCATCAGGGAAGACTGCTGGTGCGGGCGGTAGCACGAGCAATTCGGTAGGGACAACGCTGTACGCAGGCGGAGCTGGCGCGGCCGTGTCTGGCAGCTCGCCATACGGTGGGGGCGGAGGTGGCGGGGCCGCGGGCCCGTTCGGCGCTGGCAAAGGCGGCGGAAAGCCATATGCCTCTACGCCCAATACCGCCGGCGGCGGCGGCGGAGCGGATGGAGGGTCTTCCACGGCCGGATCTGCCGGATCATCATCGAAGGGTGGCAATGGCGGCGCAGGGACGACCGGCACGGCTGGCGGTATCGGATCGGACGGGTCAACCTCGGGAAGCAGCAGCGCCGGCGGAAACGGAAGCAACGGAAGTGGCGGCGCCGGTTCTGGGTATGGCTGGGAGTCTGGTAGTTCAGGCAATGGCGGCGCAGGCGGCGCGGGTACTGAATGGGATGCCACACATGGCGCAGGCGGCGGCGGCGGCGGGTCGGGAATGGGATTCGGCAATAATGCAGGAAATGGCGGCGCTGGTGGTACGTATGGCGGTGCTGGCGGCGGTGCTGGCGCGGCTGGCAGTGCCGCCGGTACCGGCGGTACCGGCGGCCAGGGCATCATCGTGATCATCTATACGCCGCAATCGGCGCCTCCCGACACCACTGCACCCACGCCGAATCCGGCGACGTTCGATTCCGTGCCGGCTGCAACTTCAAGTTCTGCGATCACCATGACCGCAACCACAGCAACCGATGCATCATCCACGCCCGTCGAATATGATTTCACCTACAAGGCCTGCGGAAGTGACGCAGGCACGGGCGGCGCTGATTCCGGCTGGCAGACGAGCGCGACCTACACCGATACCGGGCTCGACGTGAACAAGTGCTACGGCTACGCGATCACGACGCGCGACTCTGCGCCGACGCCGAACTACACCGCGACGAGCAGCGTCGCGGAAGCGTACACGTTCGCCAATACTCCCGGCACGCCCTCGCTCTCCGGTCAGACCGAGAGCACTGCGAACATCGCGAACGATGCGAACGGCAATCCGAGCAACACGCTCTTCGCGATCAAGGTGACGGCGTCTTCGCCTACGGATTCCGCGTGGGACGGCATGTATGTGGATGCGTCCGGCGATCCATCGGCGACGCCTGTCTGGCAGACGGATGCAGCGTGGGATGCGACCACGATGACCGGCCTTCAGAGCGGCACGCAGTACACGATCGAATCGCAGGCAGAGAACGGCGACGGCATCACGACTGACTGGAGCGGCAGCGGGGGCGTGACGACGACGGAGCACATCGCGAAATCGGTCATCCTCTTCGGCGGTACGACCCTCTTCGGCATGGCGCTTTTCTAAGATGTGAAGAGCGGAAAATGGGACGATAGTACGCGTTACCACTCATTACGCTGTACTCTGTGTGCGCAGAGCACAGCTGATTGTTCGGTCTGCGCTCGGATCTGCAATCAATCGGGCAGGTTGTATTAGCTGCTATATAATGAGGGTGTGAGGATACTGCGTGCGAAAATAGCTGAATCAGTCTTGCTGCTGCCCGTCCTTGCGGGTGTGTATATACTCGCTGCCGCTCTGTTCTTCTCGTATCCGCAAACGGCTGCTGCAGCACCAGGCGGTTCTTTACCGCCGACGGTCACTACGACGGCTGCGAGCGCGGTCGGAAGCGATGCGGCGACGCTCAATGGTTCTGTTACCCTCCCTCAGGGTGGGCTGACGCTACTGGCCTGTGACTTCGCATGGGGTACTGTGCCGACGCTCTCCGGTGGCGATACGGCAACCACTACCGCATCCTGTCCCTCGATATCAGTCGGGACGGGAACCTTCCTGGTGGCATTGAGCGGTCTCGCCGCCGATACTACATATTATTTCAGAGCTTATTCCCAGCAGAGCGGCGGCGGGAATGACTCTGGGTACGGTTCGATCTTGAGCTTCTCGACAGCCGCAGCAGCTCCTTCGGAGACATATACATGGACCGATCAGACTGGCTCTGGAACGCGCTCTTGGTCGTTTGTCGCCTCAAGTGCTGATGGCGTACATCTTGTGGCGACAGATGGTTATGGGGCAAATCTTTCCGGCGGCGATATCTATACATCTTCTGATGGCGGCGTTACTTGGACCGATCAAACTGCGGCAGGTGCTCGTTACTGGGCTGGTATCGCCATGTCCTCGGATGGTATGAATCTTGCTGTGACAGTGTCTGGGCATGATGGGAATAATACCAATGGGGGTGACATATTCACATCTTCTGATGGTGGGGTCACCTGGATCGATCGGACTGCCGCCGGATCGCGCGACTGGTCGTTCATTGCCTTATCGGCAGATGGGACGCATCTCGCAGCAATTGATAATGGAGGTGGTGCCGGTGGTGACATATTCACATCTTCTGATGGTGGGGTCACCTGGACCGATCAAACTGCGGCAGGTGCTCGTTATTGGAACGGCATCGCCATGTCCTCGGATGGTATGAAGCTTGCTGCCGTAGATTTGGGCGGTGGTGATATCTATACATCTTCTGATGGTGGGGTCACCTGGACCGATCAAACTGCGGCAGGTGCTCGTTATTGGAACGGCATCGCCATGTCCTCGGATGGTATGAAGCTTGCTGCCGTAGATTATTTTGGAGCGAGTTATTCCGGTGGTGATATCTATACATCTTCTGATGGTGGGGTCACCTGGACCGATCAAACTGCGGCAGGTGCTCGTATGTGGGGAAGTATCGTCATGTCCTCAGACGGTATGAAGCTTGCAACCCTAAGCGGTGATATCTATACATCTTCTGATGGTGGGGTCACCTGGACCGATCAAACTGCGGCAGGTGCTCGTTCATGGGGCGGCATCGCCATTTCTTCAGATGGAAAGATTGTGGTAGCAGATAGCAACCAAGGCGACATCTGGACCGGTACTCTCCCTAGCGTACTCACCGCTCCTGGTGCTCCTGCGCTCGCTGACCAGACCGATTCATCTGTCACGCTCAGCAACGATGCGAATGGGAACGAATCCTCTGTGACTTACGCGATCCAGGTCTCCACTACGCTTCCGACCGACTCGAGCTGGGACGGGAAGTACGTGGACGCCTCCGGCGATCCATCGGCCACTGCCGTCTGGCAGACGGATGCCGCATGGGATGGGACGACCGTCACCGGGCTTACTCATGGGACTGAGTACACCTTCCGAGCGGAAGCGAAGGACACGGGCGGCACCATCTCTGACTGGAGCCCGACTGCGAGCGTGACGACGACGGAAACGGCGGTACGGAAGATCATCCGGCTGCTCGGCAACGTGCGGCTGACAGGCGTGCGACTCTATTGATATCATCTTGCATATGCCATTCTCCAAGATATCTCTGCTGGTCCCTGCCGTGATTGTCATGCTCATTGCGCTTGGACTGGGCAGCTGGTTCTTCGTGCGGTACGCTATGAAGCCTGCTGCTGTCGGAGCGGCCGGCCTGGTGCCGAAAGTGGAGAAGGTCGGCAACGCGCTCGCGCCAGGCATGGCGCGCTTCACGCACCCGCGCTACGCTTTCAGCCTCGACTTTCCTGATTCGCTCGGCGTGACGCGCGATAAGGAAGGGAACGCATCCGAGATAGACGTCTTCGCGCCGCGCGATGCGAGCTCGACGAGCGACGAGCGCTTCCAGCTCTTCATCACGCCGTATGCGCAGGCGACGATCACCCAGGCGCGGCTCGCGGAAGACATCCCGAACGGTGACATCCGCGACATGCAGGAAGCGGTGATCGGGATAGGACAGGCAATCCACGCGGCGATCTTCCAGAGCTCGGATCCTCTGACGCATGAGCAGACGCGCGAGGTGTGGTTCATTCACGATGGATTCCTCTTCGAGGTGACGGCGCCATTCAGCGCTGACAGCTGGCTCGCGAGCATCATGCAGACGTTCCGCTTCGCGAGCAGCACGGATCATGCAGCGGATCCGCAGTAGCCGCTGGATAGAGCGATAGTGATCGGTATGAGCGCGTCGCGTTCGCTCGATGCTAGAATCAGGATATGAGGAAGGGGATGCTGGAACGGATGCTGCGCCGCGCATGCGCATCGGCTCTGGCGGCGGCGCTCGCATTCGCGCCGTTCGTATCAGCGGTTCCGATCGCGCAGGCGACTACGTGCGATTTCGGGTCAGATATCGGCGGCGGTGAGTGTCGCGGGTATCTCACCGATACTGCTGCGACAAACTGGACGGTCCCGAGCGACTGGTCGGACACGAATACAATCGAGGTGATCGGCGCAGGCGGCAACGGAGCGAAGGGCGCAAACTCGAAAGGCGGCGGCGGAGGAGGCGGTGGCGCATATGCCGAGGTATCGGATCTCGAAGGGCTCTCCGGTTCCGTCTCGTATTCCATCGGAGCCGGCGGCTCGGGAGCGGATACGTGGTTCGGTAGCATTTCAACGGTGCGGGCGGCGGCCGGCGCCAACGGCTCGTCCACGAACGGCGGTGCGGGCGGCGCGGTATCTGGAAGCATCGGGACGGTTACTTACGACGGTGGCAATGGCGGCAATAGCGGCGCGGGCAACTATGGCGCCGGAGGCGGAGGCGGTGCGGCCGGGCCGAATGCCGACGGTGCGGACGGCGGGAGTAATGAGACGGCGACTGGCTACGTCGGTGGCTCAGGCGGAGGTGGTGCGGATGGCGGTACGGTGGGTGATTCGCCGGTTGCGCCGTCTTACCACGCAGGCGGGAGCGGCGGGAATAATCGAAACGGAGTGGACGGAGGCACGGCGGGCACGAATACTACTCCAGCGACGGATGGTACGGATGGCGCGGGCGGCGGCGGCGCCGGCCAGAACAATGCCGCGAGCGGCACGCAAACGGGCGGTGCAGGCGGTGCAGGCACCGAATGGGATGCGACGCATGGCGCAGGCGGAGGCGGCGGGGGAGGAAATGCGTATTACGGCCAGACGACCGTGAGCACGTATGGAGTGGGTGGCGCGGGTGGCATTTACGGAGGCGGCGGAGGTGGCGGCGGCTCTTCAGGCTCTTCCGGCACGTACAATGGCGCGGGTGGCACCGGCGGTCAGGGGCTCATCGTGATCACGTATGCGCCGACGAGCGGCGGCGAAGAAGAGGATGAGGGTACGGGCGGCAGCGGCACATCGGACGGCCGCGTCATCCGTCTGCACGGCAGGATCAAGTTCCATGGATTGATATGGTTCCATTGATGCGGCAGCTCGGGAACCGGAAGCTGATACTCGCCGGGTGCGCGGCGGCGGTGCTTCTGATCGTGATCGGCGCAGCCGCATGGCTTCGCCATGCGGCTGCGCCTGCTGCGTTTGCCGCTGATCCGGCGCGCGCGCTTGCAGCATTCGCCGCGCCGCGTGCGCCTCTCACGCACCCGCGCGCGGTGCCGGAGGGCGAACGCGAGTACCACAATGCCGTCTATCATTTCTCCCTGCTCTATCCCGATACGCTCACCGGCGCCGAGTACGATGAAGCGGGCGGCGGGCACACGATCACCTTCGAAGATGCGGATGATACGCATGCGTTCCAGGTGTATATCGTGTCGTACGCGAGCTCGACCATAAGCGATGCGCGGTTCCTGCTCGACGAGCCCTCCGGCGTGCGCACGCAGCCCACGAGCGTGGTCATAGATGGCGTGACGGGGACGATGTTCTTCGGGAACAACCCGGTAATGGGGGATACGCGCGAGGTGTGGTTCATCCATGGCGGCTTCCTCTATGAGGTGACCACTTATAAGGATGATGATGCGTGGCTCGCGGGAATCATGCAGACCTGGCAGTTCATCTAATTAATCTAATCATCTCTTCTTGCGGAGGTTAAACCTCCGCAATCTCTGCGAACCTTGTACGAAGTTCCGGAGGTTTAACCTCCGCAAGCTGTGCTATGCTTTTGTCATGGCACGCAACTACGTATTCGCTCCGGGTGAGTACTACCATCTCTATGCGCGCGGCGTCGAGAAGATGCCAGTCTATCGGGATGGAGCAGAGTATCAGCGATTCCTCGAAGGCATGTATCTGTTCAATGCGGTCCAGAAGGGAACTGAAATCCGCGAGATCAAGCGATCTCGCGGAGGTTTAACCTCCGCGGATTCCTCATCCGTTTTCTCATTCGATCGAGGAAGGCCGCTGGTGGACATTGGCGCATATTGCTTGATGCCGAATCATTTTCATATCCTCGTTCGCGAGAATGACAGTGAAGGGAAGGGTGTGAGCAAGTTCATGCAGAGGCTGATGACTTCTTACACCATGTATTTCAATAAGAAGAATGAGCGCACTGGCGCCCTGTTCGGTTCCTCATTCAAGGCTCGCCACGTGACCGAAGATACTCACCTCAAGTACCTCTTCGCATATATCCACCTCAATCCGCGGGAGATCGTGGATGCTCATGGCCTGCGTGATTATGAGTATTCCAGCTATGCTGATTATGTCGGGCGCAAGCGCATACAGCAGTCAATCATCAATCCTGCTGCATTCCCGGATTATTTCTCCGGAGGAATCGGGATGGAACGCGAACTCGATGCATGGCTCAAGCAACCAGAGTGGGTGGAATGAGGGCAGGGTTCGCGGAAATTGCGGAGGTTAAACCTCCGCACATCTCCATAAATAATCTAAAATAGAGGACAGATCTGCGGAGGTTTAACCTCCGCAAATGGTGGATATCTGGCAGCCGGGGTGGTGGTACACTTCTGGCATAGTAGCGGCACGGCCGGGTGGCAGGCGTGCGCATAATCAGGAAAATGATATGGCAACACGAGTAGCAATCAATGGGTTCGGGAGGATCGGGCGCGTCTTCTTCCGCGCCGCATGGGGCAATCCCGACATCGAGATCGTCGCCATCAATGATCTCGCGCCGACAGAGACGCTGGCATACCTCCTCAAGTATGACTCCGTCTATCGTCGCGCGCCGTTCTCCGTGGAATCGAAGGACGATGCGCTTATCGTGGACGGGAAGGAGGTCGCATTCGTGCATGAGCCAGATCTCGCGAAGCTCCCGTGGGGGCAGTACGACGTGGATGTCGTCGTGGAATCGACCGGCGTCTTCACCGACCCGGCCAAGGCGCAGGGGCACATCGACGCGGGCGCGAAGCGTGTAGTCATCTCCGCGCCGGCGAAGGGCGAAGGCGCGGCCACTATCCTCATGGGCGTGAACGAGGACCAGTTCGTGACCTGCCCCATCACCAGCAATGCCTCCTGCACGACCAACGCGGTCTCGCCCCTGATCGGCATCCTCAATGAGGCGATCGGGATCGAGCGCGCCATCCTCAACACCGTGCACAGCTATACGGCGAGCCAGGCGATCGTGGATGCGCCGTCGAAGAAGGATGTGCGCGAAGGGCGCGCAGCCGCGCTCAACATCGTCCCGACCTCCACCGGCGCCGCGAAAGCGACCACGCTCGCGCACACCTCGCTCGCTGGCAAGTTCGACGGCATCTCGCTGCGCGTCCCGACGCCGGCCGGCTCGATCGCGGATGTGACCTTCGTCGCCTCGAGGCCGACCTCCGTCGAGGAGGTGAACGACGCCCTGAAGAAGGCCGCCGCGGATCCGCGCTGGGATGGCGTCTTCACCGTGACGGAAGACGAGCTCACCTCGATGGACGTCGTCGGGCAGCCGTACGGCTCCATCGCTGATCTCGCCATGACCCGCGTCGTGGACGGCACGCTGGTGAAGGTCCTCGGCTGGTACGACAACGAAGCCGGGTACGTGCACACGCTCGTGAAGCACGTCATCGCGGCAGGGAAGACGGCATAGCATGAAGATCTACGTCGCGACGGATCACGCAGGATTCGCACTCAAGGAGGCGCTCGTGCCATTCCTCAAGGAGCTCGGGCATGAGGTAGAGGATTGCGGCGCCTTCGAGCTCGATTCGGCGGATGATTACCCTGAGCTGATCGCCGGCGCGGCATCGCGCGTCTCTGCTGATGCGGCGAACGGCACGGAATGCCGCGGCATCATCCTCGGCAAATCCGGACAGGGCGAAGCGATGGCGGCGAATCGCTTCCCGCACGTGCGCGCTGCCGTCTACTACGGCCATGAGCCCTCGATCCTCACGCTCTCGCGCGAGCATAACGATGCGAACATCCTCTCGCTCGCGGGCGGATTCCTCTCCGAGGACGAGGCGAAGGACGCCGTGCGGACGTGGCTCGAGACGCCGTTCTCAGGCGAGGAGCGGCACGCGTACCGCATCGGCAAGCTCGATGAGATCGCGAAGGATGCGTCCATGCTCGAGAAGCACAGCGATGAGTGACACGGACCTCACGAACGGAGAGAAGCTGATCATCCCGTCCATCATGGGCGAGCGGTTCAGCGATATCGAAGGGCTGGTCGACCTCGTGCACGACATCGCGCCATGGGTGCAGCTCGACGTGATGGATGGCCGCTTCGTGGGCAGCACGGGCTGGCCGTACGAGGATGGGCAGTGGGCCGAGCTCGAGAAGCTCGCGGCTCACGGACCGCTTTCGTGGGAGCTGCCGTACGGCGACAGCGTCTCCTATGAGGCGCACCTGATGGTCGCCGAACCGGAGCGGGTCGGGGCATTACTCGCGAAGGCGGGCGTCAAACGCCTCATCCCGCACGCGCTCACGCTCAAGCCGGCAGAGACGCCCGGCATCTTCGCGCGCTGGCGCGAGGCGGGCGCTGCGGAGATCGGCATCTCGCTCATGCCCGATACGCCGGTCTCGGTAATCGAGCCATACGCTGCGGAGCTCAGCGTCATCCAGATAATGGGAATCACGACGATCGGCCGCCAAGGGGAAGCGTTCGATCGCCGGGCGATCGAACGCATCGCGGAAGTGCATGCTGCATACCCGGGCCTGCCGATCTCAGTGGATGGCGGCGTGAACCTCACCTCGCTCGAGCTCCTCGCGCTGACGGAGGCGACCCGATTCATCATCGGCTCGGCTCTCTTCCGCACGGACAATCTTCCGCTCGCGTACCGTCAGCTCAAGCGCGCTGCGAACATGCCGCGCGGTGGATAACCACGTTGTCGGCCAGCACGGCGCACCGTACACTGCCTGTATAGGCAGCGCTGCTATGCACATCACTCATACTTCTCACCGTGGTCCGCTGCAGGCTCAAGGAAGGGTGCGGGGCTTCACGCTCATCGAGCTTCTCGTCGTCATCGCGATCATCGGCATCCTTTCGGCCGTCGTGCTTGCATCGCTCGATAGCGCGCGCATGAAAGCGCGCGACGCGAGCCGGTTCGCCTCGATGCGCGATTTCCAGAAGGCGCTCGAGCTCTATGCGACCGACCACAACGCCTACCCGCCGCAGCCGGGATCGTACCTCGTCTCGGGCATGTCGGAAATGACGCCGAAGTACGCCACGACGCTCCCAGAGGATCCCACGCCGGCCACGGCCAACCCCTACCTCTACGGCACGAAGGACGTCCATGCCGGCTATTTCCTCGCGATGTACGACGAGGAAGCAGCGACCTACTGCATCTACCTCTCGGGCATAGCGAGCGCGGTGGAGAACTCCGCGATCCAGAGCTACGACTGGCCGAGCTGCGAATCGCTCTAGCCCGCGTGTGCTAGAATCGGATCATGCAGCCGCTGACTGATGAGCGTATCGCCGCTATCGCCGGGAAGGCGGAAGCGATCCGCGAGACCATCATCGAGATGCTCGTCGCGGCCGGATCCGGGCACACGGCCGGCCCCATGGGGATGGCGGATATCTTCGCCGCGTTCTATTTCCATATCCTGCGCCATGACCCGAAGGATCCCGATTGGCCCGAGCGCGATCGCCTGATCCTCAGCAACGGCCACATCGTCCCGGTGCGCTACGCGGCGATGGCGCACGCAGGCTACTTTCCGGTCGCCGAATGCATGACGCTGCGTCACCTCGGCAGCCGTTTGCAGGGGCACCCTGAGCGGCTGAAGCTCCCCGGCCTCGAGACGACCTCGGGCCCCTTGGGCGAGGGGCTCTCGCAAGCCGCCGGCATCGCGTACGCGCTCAATCTCGATGCGAAGCGCTCGTTCGTCTACTGCGTCATGGGCGATGGCGAGCAGGACGAAGGGATCGTCTGGGAATCGTTCCTCTGGGCAGGCAAGCAGGGGAGCCGTCTCGCGAACCTGATCGTCGTCATCGATCGCAATAACATCCAGATCGACGGCTTCACCGAGAATGTCATGCCGCTCGAATCGCTCCGTGCGAAATACGAGGCTTTCAACTGGCATGTGCAGGAAGTGGACGGGCACGACGTGCGGCAGTTCGTGGAGGCGATCGGCGAGGCGCAGGCCGTCTACGAGAAGCCGAGCGTGATCATCGCTCACACGATCCCTGGCAAGGGGATCCCCGAGATCGAGCGCAAGTACGAATGGCACGGCAAGCCGCCGACGGAAGAGGAGGGGAAGCGATTCCTTGCGGAATTGCGGACGCTCAACGGGAAGATTACCAGCGAACATCAATAAGCAGCCATGCAATCACGAGAGACGAGCAACGGCTTTCTCATCCGCCTTGCGCGCGGCGAGAAGGTGATCGAGACGCTCACGCGCTTCTGCGCGGAGCGCGGGATCGGCAGCGGAACGCTCTGCGCAATCGGCGCGATCATGGACGCCGAGCTCGGCTACTACGACCTTGCGAAGCGCCAGTACTTCTTCTTCCCGATCGCGGGCACCCGCGAAGTCGCCTCCATGAACGGCACGATCGCGGTTGCCGAGGGCGCACCCACCCTCCATATCCATACGGTCCTCTCGGCAGGCGACGAGACGCTCGCGTGCGCGGGCGGCCATCTCAAGGAGGCGACGGTCGCCGTCACGCTCGAGGTGAGCCTCGTGCCGGATGCCGAACCGGTCGAGCGCCGCTTCGATGACGAGACCGGCCTCTCGCTCATGAGCCTATGATCAACCCTGACGCGCATTTGAGAGAAGATTGGGAGCAGCCCGCGGAAGAAGCCGCCACGCGCGACGGCTTCGGGACGGGCGTGCTCGACGCGGGGAAGGACGATGAGCGCGTGATGGTGGTCTGCGCCGATCTCACCGAATCCACGCGCACGGACAAGTTCAAGGAAGCCTACCCCGACCGCTTCATCGAGGCAGGCATCACCGAGCAGCACATGGCAGGCCTCGGCAGCGGCCTGGCTGCTGCCGGCAAGGTCCCGTTCATCGCGAGCTATGCGGCATTCAATCCCGGGCGCAATTACGAGCAGGTGCGCACGACGATCGCGCTCAACCAGCAGCCGGTCATCATCGCGGGATGCCACGCCGGCGTCTCGGTGGGGCCAGACGGCGCGACGCACCAGATGCTCGAGGATATCGGGCTCATGCGGATGCTGCCGAACATGACGGTCGTCGCCCCTGCCGATGCGGAAGAGGCGCGCAAGGCCACGCTGGCCGCGGCAGCGTTCGGGAAGCCCATCTACCTGCGCTTCGGCCGCGAGAAGACTCCGGTCTTCACCACGCCCGAGACGCCCTTCGAAATCGGGAAGGCGATCACGCTCTGGGATGACGCGGCCCCGCAGGTCGCGATCATCACGACGGGTGCCTTGGCGCACCACGCGCTCCGTGCTGCATCCGAGCTCGAGGAGAGCGGCATCCGCTCGCTCGTGCTGAATAATCACACGATCAAGCCTATGGATGAGGCAGCCGTGCTTGCGGCGGCGAAGAAAGCAGGCGCGGTCGTCACGGTGGAGGAGCACCAGATCATGGGGGGCATGGGCAGTGCGGTCGCCGAGCTCCTCGCGCGCGAGCACCCAGTCCCCGTCGAGTTCGTCGGCGTGCATGACGTCTTCGGGCAGTCGGGCAAGCCGGACGAGCTCATCGCGCACTACGGTATGGATACGCCGCACATCGTCACGGCCGCGCGGAAGGTCATCGTGCGGAAATAGGTATGGTCGAGGCAGGGCAGCGGTATCGGCACTACAAGACGGGCAACCTGTACCGCATCATCGCGCTCGGGAAGCACTCCGAGACCCTGGAGCCGATGGTCGTCTACGAGGCGCAGTACGAGAACCCTGAATCGCGCGTCTGGATCAGGCCGCTTTCGATGTTCGAGGAGATGGTGGAGTGGCCGAAAGGCAGCGGTATCACGGTCCCGCGCTTCGCGCTCGCGCAGCGAGATGCCGCTCTCTAAAGTCGCGGCGCTCCTCCTCAGAGTCCGAGGCGAAGCAGCATGCTACGATTGTGGGCATGCGCATTGAGAAGTACCTCCTTTCCGGGCTCTTGAAGAGCCATGTGAACGCAGTGCTCTCCCTCGTGCTGGTCGCAGCCCTTGGTTACTTCGCTGCCACGCTGATCGTGCGAGCGGCCGGCATCCAGGATCCGACCGAATCGGCCATCGAGGAGAGCGGTCTCATGGGGTAGCTAAAGGCTTCATGGAGACCCTTGCACGAATCTGATCCGTGTTGTATATTCCAAATCGGAGGCTCGACGAGGAAACTCGTGCCGCGTACGCGCGGCATACCTATCGCAACGATCCAGGAGTTCTTGAGTGAAATCTCTTCTTTGTCTATTCGCATGTGCTGCCACGATGTTGCTTCCGGCAACGACAGCAAATGCGAGCTCGGCAAATCATAGCGCGCAAGCGCAAATATCCTGCATCGCGCAGGCTATCTACCATGAGGCGCGCGGCGAACCGCTGATGGGACAGCGGCTGGTCGCGAAAGTCATCGTGAACCGTTCGGAGGATGGCGACTGGCCGGAAACGCCTTGCGGCGTGGTGTATCAGCCCGACCAGTTCACTGGCTTCCATGGCGTGCCGACGCACCTCATCGCACCGCAGATCTGGCGGGTTGCAGAAGCCGCGTACGAGCATCGGCTCGATGTCCCAGGGTGGGCTTCCTGCATCCAGTATTTCGCGACGAGCAGGCAACGGTACATGCGCCGCGTGCATCGCGTGGGCGGCCATGACTTCGGCTGCCCAGAGAGCTGAGCAAGAGAAAGAGACCGCACACCAGAAGCCGGGCGAATACGCCCGGCTTTCCGTTTGCCGCAGTGCGGCTTACGCGAGCGGCGTCGCGGCGAAATCAGCCGGCGCCTTGGCGAGATAGTCGTCGATCTGCTCGGCCGAGAGCAATCCTTCCTGCGCGCCGATGTGCTGCACGACCGACATGGAATTGACCATGCCGCGCTTGAGCGCTTCCGGGAGCGAGAGCCCGTGTGCAAGATACGCTGCGGTGGTGCTTGCCGTCGCGTCGCCGGCGCCTGTGCGATCCACCGGCGGCGCTGGATCCGGGTACATGGGGATGGCCCACGCATGCGTGCCATCCGAGGCGTAGCCGCCGTTCGGGCCATCGGTGATCACGACCTGGCGCGACCCGAGCGCATGCATGCCGACCAGGAGCTCCGTGATATCGTCCGATGCGCTCCCGAGGATCCGTTGCGATTCCTCCTTGTTGCAGATCGTGAGCTCCGCGTGCGCATACATCTTCGCCATCCGCTCCTTGCCCATCTCCATCTGGAACGTGCCAGGCTGGAAGGCGAGCTTCGTGTCCGGATTCACGTCGAGGAACGCCGCGATCTCGTCATGGAACGGAAGCGATGATGGGCCCATCGAGGAGAGATAGAGCCATCCGGGCGCCTCCGAGAATGACGGCAGGGCGTACGGGTACTCCTCGTGCTTGATGAGGATCGTGCGCTCGGCCTGGTAGCGCAGGACGTAGTGGTAATTAGTGATCTTGCCCTGGTGCACTTTCACGAATTCGGTCGAGAGGCCTTCGGTCCGCAGCTGATCGAGGCAGTCCTGTCCGCCGCGATCATCGCCGATATCGCTGATGAGAGCGGTCGCGAGCCCGAGCCGGTGCGCTGCGACGGCCGCATTCGGGCTGTTGCCGACGGCGCGGACCTCAGTGACCGACTTGTAGGGGATCTTATCGCCGAAATTCATCGAAAGCCGGCAATTCTCGTTATTGCTATCGCAATCCACGCGTACATCCTCGAGCTCGATGAACGCGTCCGTGGTAATGTCTCCGATTGAGACGAAATCATAATGAGCCATATGGGAGTAGCGTAGCACCGCACGCAGCTTGCGTTATCCACAGGCACTGGCCTGCGTGCGCGCTAGCATGCTCGTATATGGCTATGCACACGCTTCGAGAGGCATTAGCAGCGGCAGCCGAGCAGAAGATCGCGCTCGGCCATTTCAATATCTCCGATTCGACCCAGCTCCACGCGATTGTGGACGTGGCGCAGGAGCTCGAGCTCCCGGTGGTGCTCGGCGTCTCGGAAGGGGAACGCACGTTCCTCGGCGTCCCTGAAGTCGCCGCGCTCGTCGCCTCTGAGCGGGCGCAGGGGAAAGCAGTCTACCTCAATGCCGACCACACGCATTCGGTCGAGGGCTGCAAGGAGGCGATCGATGCCGGCTTCGATTCGGTAATCATCGATTGCACGAAGCTTACCGAGGATGAGCGCATCGCGCAGACGCGCGAAGTGGTCGCATACGCGAATGCATCCGGCCGCGATGTGATGATAGAAGGCGAGCTCGGCTATATCGGCACCTCGAGCAAGCTGCTCGATTCCATCCCGGAGGATGTGCTTGCCGCGGCGCTCCCGAGCGCCGACGATGCTCAGCGCTTCGTGGAGGAGACGGGCGTTACGGCACTCGCGCCGGCCGTCGGCAACGTACACGGCATGCTGAAGAACCAGCCAAACCCGCGCCTGCATATCGACCTCATCGCCGAGATCCGTGCGGCCCTGCCGCATACGCCGCTCGTCCTGCACGGCGGCTCGGGCATCGAGGACGAGGACTTCACCGGGGCGATCAAGGCCGGCATGAACCTCGTGCACATCAATACTGAGATCCGCGTCGCGTACCGCAAGGGTATCGAGGCGGGGCTCGCAGCGGATGCTGATGAGATCGCTCCGTACCGCTATCTCGATCATGGTCGCGACCAGATGAAGGAGGTCGTGCGCAAGCGCCTCGCGCTCTTCGCCGGGAAAGCGGCATAACAGATCCATACACCACACACGTCATGGCAACCATCTACGTCACCCGTCGAATCCCCGAGCCGGCCGAGCAGGAGCTCACGGCAGCCGGACACGCCGTCATTACGAATCCTGATGATCGCGTCCTCACGCATGAGGAGCTCCTTGCTGCGCTCGCGGAGCATGCGCCCGAAGCGATCATCAGCCAGCTCACCGACACGATCGACGCGAGCGTCTTCGCGGCGGCTCCGTCGCTCAAGATCTGTGCGAACTATGCCGTGGGCTACAACAACATAGACGTCGCAGCCGCGAAGGCTGCCGGCGTCATCGTCACCAACACGCCGGGCGTCCTCACCGATACCGTCGCTGAGCACGTGGTCGCGCTCCTGCTCTCCCTCACCTCGCGCATCGCGGAGGGCGATCGCTTCGTCCGTGCCGGCAAGTACGACGGCTGGGCGCCGATGCTGCTCCTCGGCACGGATATGAAGGGCGCGACGCTCGGGATCGCAGGCGCAGGACGCATCGGCGCCCGCGTGGGCGAGATCGCGGCGAAGGGGCTCGGCATGAAGATCCGCTATACCGATATCAAGCGGAATGAGGACTTCGAAGCGGCGACCGGCGCCGTATTCGATGACTCGATCGAGGCGCTGCTGCCGCAGTGCGATGCGGTGACGCTCCACGTGCCGCTCCTCGACTCCACGCATCACCTCATGAATGCCGAGCGCCTGCATATGATGAAGCCATCGGCCTTCCTCATCAATGCGTCGCGCGGCCCGGTGGTGGACGAGGCGGCGCTCGTCACCGCGCTCACGGATGGCACGATCAAGGGAGCGGCGCTCGACGTCTACGAGCACGAGCCTGCGCTCGCCCCTGGCCTCGCGGCCTGCGAGAACGCGGTGCTGACGCCGCACCTATGCTCCGCCTCGGAAGGGACGAGGAGCGCGATGGCGGATATCGCGGCGAAGAACGTGCTCGCCGTCCTCTCGGGCGCTGAGGCGCCGAACGCGGTCGCCGCATAGCGAAGCGCGGAGGATCAGGTTGCAAAACGGCCCTTCTCGGGTATACTTCCCGCCATGTTGACGCTTGCAGTGACAGCACGAGATACGAAGCAGGATCCGGACGCGATGCGCGCGGCCGGCTCGGTCCCTGCTGTCTTCTACGGTCCCAAGGAGGAGTCCACGCCGATCGCGGTGGACGCCGCCGAGTTCGCGAAGGTATGGAAGGATGCCGGCGAGACGACTATCGTCACCCTGACCGGCGCCGAGAAGAACAAGGAGGTGCTCATCCATGATGTGGCGACGCACCCCGTCTCCGGGAAGGTCCTCCATATCGATTTCTATGCGATCGACGTGACGCGCAAGCTCGAAGTGGCGATTCCGATCGAATTCACCGGCACGGCTCCGGCCGAGAAGCTGGGCGGCGTCGTCGTGAAGGTGCTCCACGAGCTCCCGATCAAGGTCTCCGCCGCGGAGCTGCCGCAGCACTTCGCAGTGGATCTCGGCACGCTCGAGCAGATCGGCGATCATATCGCCGTCAGCCACATCGCGCTCCCGGCGTCCGCAGAGCTCATGATCGACCCGGACGAGACGGTCGTGACGATCGCCGAGCAGGAGGAGGAGCCGGCGGAAGAGGCAGCTCCGGCAGAGGGCGAGGCAGCTGCCGCACCGGCAGCGGGCGATACGGCTGCGCAGTAGCATTTCTGATGCAGAAAGGAGGCCCGGCTTGCGCCGGGCCTTTTGCATGGGATGCGTAACGGATCGGCTCGTCCCGCGTCTGCATGGAAGCATGACGATGCGCGACGGAGCCGCCGATGGCAATGGTATACTGTCACGCATGCCTGAAGCGGTGCGTGGCATGCGCGTCTCGATCATCAAAGCGGCCTCTGGGGCCGCCATCGCCTTGCTCGCATGCGCTCCGACGCTCGCGCTCGCTGTCACGGCGCCGACGACCGAGGCGCAGCGAGCGGCGCTTCAGCAGCAGCTCGATCAGATCGAAGCCCAGATCGCGCAGCAGCAGAAGCTGCTCACGCAGAAAGAGGCCGAAGGAGAGTCGCTCCAGAACGATATCGACATCCTCGATGCGCAGATCAAGAAGAACCAGCTCGATATCCAGGCGCGCAACCTCACGATCCAGCAGATCGAGGGCCAGATCGGCCAGAAGGAGGACTCGATCGGCGTCCTCGATGACAAGGTCGCCGCAGGGCAGGCGAGCCTGGCGCAGCTGATCCGGCTCACCAACGAGAGCGATGACACATCCCTCATTGAGCTCGCGCTCTCCGGGACCTTCTCGGATTTCTTCCAGGACCTCGACTCGTACGAGGCGCTCCAGAGCGCCCTCGGAACCTCCTTCGACCAAATGGCAGCGCTCAAGGACGACCTGACGCAGAGCAAGGCCGCACTCGAGAGCCAGCAGGAAGAGCAGGAGCAGCTGCGGCAGGTCTCGTTACTGCAGCAACAGACCATCAAGAGCCAGGAGAATAAGAAGCAGCAGCTGCTCGACGAGACCAAGGGCCAGGAAGCCGCATACCAGAACATCATCGCGAACCAGCAGCAGACAGCATCGCAGATCCGCTCCGCGCTCTTCGCGATCCGCGATTCGGCCGCGATCCAGTTCGGTGATGCCTATCAGTACGCCAAGCAAGCCGAGGCGAAGACGGGCGTCCCGGCCGCGCTCACGCTCGCGATCCTCACGCAGGAGACGAACCTCGGCGAGAACGTCGGCCAGTGCCTCCTCACCAACACGCCGAACAAGGGCGATGGGATCGGCAAGAACACCGGTACGCATTTCTCGCAGGTGATGAAGGGGAGCCGCGACGTGGATCCGTTCATGGATATCACCGCGTCGCTCGGGCTCGACCCGTATAGCATGGTCGTCTCATGCCCGCCAGGATACGGGTACGGCGGCGCGATGGGCCCGGCGCAGTTCATCCCGTCCACGTGGGTGCTCTACGAGGACCGCATCTCCGCGATGACTGGCGTCTCGCCGGCCAACCCGTGGGATGCGCGCACGGCCATCTTCGCTGCGGCCATCCTCATGATGGATAACGGCGCCGGCGCCGGGACGTACTCGGCCGAGCGCCTGGCGGCGCTGCGCTACTTCGCCGGGTGGGGCAACGCGAACAAGCCGGCGTACGCCTTCTACGGCGATGACGTGATGGATATCATGGCGCGGCTGCAGAAGCAGATCGATATCCTGAACGGGGCGTAGCACGAGCGGATCGAGCGGCGATGCCTTGTCCGCACCGCGCCGTCGTTCTCCTCGTCCTGAAGCCGCGCTGCCGTGCCTTGCGGCAGCAGGGGGATTCGGGTATAGTACGGCGCGTATGAAGGCAGACATCCATCCGGCAGACTACCGCGACGTGATCTTCGAGGACACGTCCTCCGGCGCACGCTTCCTGGTCGGCTCGACGGTCCGTGCCGAGGAGACGGGGAAGTGGGACGACGGCAAGGAGTACCCGCTGGTCAAGGTGGAGATCTCGAGCGCCTCGCACCCGTTCTACACGGGCCAGGCGCGCACGGTGGACACCACCGGCCGTCTCGAGAAGTTCCGCGCGCGCCAGGAGGCCGCGAAGAAGAAGGCGGGCAAGTAACGCCCTCGCAAACGGGCGCCCCGCATGCGGGGCGCCCGTTTGCTATCATCACGGTATGGCAGACGACACGACCAGCATCGACCCCTCGGAATACGCGGATGATCCGCGCGTATCCTTCATGGTCGCCGAGTGGCAGCGCCTCTCGCAGGCGGAGGCCGACGCGACCGCGCTCGTGGAAGCCGATCCGTCCATGCGCGAGCTCGCGGAGCAGGAGCTTGCCGAGATCGGCCAGCAGAAGGAGCAGCTGATGCAGCAGATCGCCAGCATCGTGAAGGAGGACGACACGCAGGAGTTCCCGAACGAGCTCGTGCTCGAGGTGCGCGCGGGCGTGGGCGGCGAGGAAGCGGCGCTCTTCGCGGAAGAGCTCGCGCTCATGTACGAGCGGTATTGCGAAGCGTGCGGCTGGCAGTGGCGCGCTCTCGATGATTCGCGGGCGGCGCTCGGCGGCTTCAAGGAGGCATCGTACGAAGTGAAAGGCAAGGACTGCTACAAGACGCTGCGCTTCGAGACGGGCGTGCACCGCGTGCAGCGCATCCCGGCGACCGAGAAGCAAGGGCGCATCCACACCTCGACCGCTTCCATCGCGATCATGCCGGTCTATAAGAAGGTGAAGGTCGAGGTGAGCCCGGCGGATATCGAGATGGAGTTCAGCCGAGCTGGCGGCAAGGGCGGCCAGAACGTGAACAAGGTAGAGACTGCCGTACGCCTCGTGCACACCCCGACCGGAATCGATGTGCGGGTCACGAGCGAGCGCAGCCAGCAGGCGAACCGCGAGAAGGCGATGCAGCTCCTGCTCTCCCGGCTCCAGGTGCTCAAGGACGAGCAGGAGGCGGCCAAGCGCGCGGGCGAGCGGAAAAGCCAGGTCGGCACGGGCGATCGCTCGGAGAAGATCCGCACGTATAACTTCCCGCAGGATCGCGTGACGGACCACCGGATCAAGGAGTCCTGGTCGAATATCGAGGCGATCATGGCCGGGCGCATCCAGCCGATCCTCGACGCGCTCGGGGCGGCGCAGGATGCGCTCGAGCAGGCGGGCCCCGAGGCCTGAGGTGCCGCATTGCGCGCAGGCAGGGTATCTGCTAGAATCCCCTCGCTGGCTCGGTTTCCCGAGTCTCGCATTTTTCAATCACGACAATGGCTACGACGCAGCAGAAGGATCTCGACGCGCTCTTCTCCGTAGGGGCGCACTTCGGCTATACGCGCAGCCGCCGCCACCCGAGCGCGGCGAAGCGCATTTTCGGTACCAAGGATCGCAACGATATCTTCGATCTCGAGCAGACAGCAGCCGATCTCGAGCGCGCGATCGCGTTCGTCGAGAAGCTCGCCGGCGAGGGGAAGCAGATCCTCATCGTCGGCGGCAAGCCCGAGGCGGCAGCGCTCGTGAAGGCCGCAGCCGGCAAGACGAACCTGCCGTTCGTCGCGAGCCGCTGGATCGGCGGCACGCTCACGAACTTCTCCGAGGTCCGCGGCCGCATCGCGCGCCTGCTCGAGCTCACCCGCGCCCGCGAGACCGGCGAGCGCGAGAAGAAGTACACCAAGCGCGAGCGCATGATGCAGGATCGCGAGATCGAGGAGCTCGAGAGCCGCTTCGGCGGCCTGACGAGCATGGAGAAGCTCCCGGCGGCGCTCTTCGTCGTCGATCCGCGCTTCGAGGACAAGGCGGTCCGCGAGGCGAACCAGCTCGGGATCCCGGTGATCGCGCTCGCGAATACCGACTGCGATTTCAACATGCTCCAGTACCCGATCCCGGCGAATGACAGCGCCGTGAAGTCGGTCCAGTACTTCGTGGACGCGTTCGCGAACGCATACCGCGACAGCTTCCGTCAGGCGACGGCTGCGCCGGAGGCCCCGGCGGCAGCGCCGCAGGCGTAAGCGCATCTATCAGGCCCCGCTTCGGGGCGCTAGCTCCTTTTCCCATACGTTATGGCTACCATCGACGAGATCAAGCAGCTTCGCGACGAGACCGGCGTCTCTATCATGCAGTGCAAGAAGGCGCTCGAGGAAGCGGGCGGCGATATCGAGAAGGCGAAGGTCGTGCTGCGCAAGATCAGCGCGACGACAGCTGCGAAGAAGTCCGATCGCGAGCTCGGCGCCGGCGCCGTGCAGGCGTACATCCACGCGGGCAACCAGGTGGGCGCGATGGTCGTACTCGCGTGCGAGACAGATTTCGTCTCCAAGAACGAGGAGTTCGTGAAGCTCGCGTATGAGATCGCGCTGCATGCCGCAGCGATGGCGCCTTCGTTCATCAGCAAGGATGATGTGACGCCGGAGGATACGAAGGCAGCGCGCGAGGTGTTCGCGGCAGAGGTCGCCGACAAGCCCGCCGAGATGCAGGAGAAGATCCTCGCGGGCAAGCTCGAGAGCTATCTCGCGGAGAAAGTGCTGCTCGACCAGCCGTTCGTGAAGGATCCGACCATGACCATCGGCCAGATGGTCGAGCAGGCGACCCAGAAGTTCGGCGAGAAGATCGCTGTGGTGCGCTGTGAGCGCTTCACGGTCTAGCGGCGCACAGCCACTTGCCTGCGGCAGCTGCCGCGCTACACTACGTACTATCCTATGGAAGTGCCCATATCGATGATCATCTTCGGCGGCGCCTTCGCGCTTATCCTCGCGCTCTTCATCCTCAAGCTTGTCGAGGCCGTATCAGGCCGGACGCTTGCTCCGAATACGCGGGCCATGCTCGATGAGAAGGCGCTCGTCGTCGAGCGCATGGGCGAGAAGGCCGCATACGCGGTCGAGCATCTGCCCTCATTCACGATCGCGTTCGCGCTCTATCTGGTGCACGTCTGCGCATTCCTCGTGGCGCGCTCCGCGCGCGGGATCGAACGGCAGGCGCACCGCGTAGCCGAGTTCGTCTCGCACAAGCGCACGTTTTCCCGTCGCGAGACGAAGTCCGATTTCCTCAAGCAGGTCCGCAAGCACAAGGAGACGCTCGTGATCCCCGCAGACGCGGTTGCCGAATAGCGCCCGCCCAGGCCGTGCGCAGCTGGAAGCGGTCCGGCAGTGCGGGGCACTGCCGGACGTTTTGGCACAAAACCGTTGCGCTCGAATTCCCTCGGAATATGGTATAGTCGCAACGTCCTAGAAGCCGCCTTAGCTCAGTTGGTAGAGGTCCGGCAGTGCGGGGCACTGCCGGACGTTTTGGCACAAAACCGTTGCGCTCGAATTCCCTCGGAATATGGTATAGTCGCAACGTCCTAGAAGCCGCCTTAGCTCAGTTGGTAGAGCAACGGTTTTGTAAACCGTAGGTCCTCGGTTCAAGCCCGAGAGGCGGCTCCAAGCAAGCCAGTTCGTGGAGGTGAAGGCGAGCGAGCGCAGCGTTCACGTTTTGTCATCCGAATACTCGGTTCAAGCCCGAGAGGCGGCTCCAAGCAAGCCAGTTCGTGGAGGTGAAGGCGAGCGAGCGCTACTTGCGCGTGCTCGTCGCCGTCGTGCTCGACATTGCCGCGAGCCCGGGCAGGATCGCATGGATCGCGTCCATGTCCTTGAAGCCCGTGTAGACCTTGCCGTTGATCACGAGCGCGGGGAGCGTGTCGGGAATCTTGTCGATCGAGATCAGGGTCTGCAGCGCCCCGAGGTCGAGGTTGTAGTCGAAGGAGTAGATCCGCACGTCGGGGTAGCGGTCCGCGAGAGAGGTCAGGACGTAGCCTTGCTGCGTGCAGTCGGCGCAATCGCCGGCGTTGCTGTAGAAGTACATGATCACGACCGGCTTGATGTCGCACTTATCTGCGACCTGCTGCTCGAGCAGGAGATCCTTGATCTCGAGGAGCGAATAGTACCGCTTGAGCTCGGTTATCTGCGCCTGGTCGCCGCCTTGCGATTCGAGGTAGGCGAGGCGCTCGCCCAGCGGCCAGAGCTCGGTCGAGAGCACGGAATTATCGGCGATGTTCTTGCAGGAGTTCTGCGCGAGGAGGTCGAACTGCGTCTCGAGCGAGAGGATGTCTACGGAGATGCTGTCCGTCGTCGAGCGCACCTCGTCTGCCCGGCGCGCATCGAAATAGGCGGATGCGCCGATAGCCGTGCCGAAGAGCGCGGCGGTTATGATGAACGCGATGAGGTAGGTCCCCCAGCGGACGCGTCGGTGCGGATCGGAAGCAGGCAATGGCATGGAGTCGAATCTACCGCACAATGCGCAGGAAGGCTAGCGGTTGCGGACGCCCTTCCAATCGACGCCGGTCCGGAAGCTCGCGCGCGCGACCGCGATGCCGAGCCAGATAGGCGTCAGGAATCCGTAGAACAGCAGGAACAATGACGTGCCGAGCGCGCGGAATTTCCGCTCCGGGCGCGATGAGAGGCGCGATCCCACGAAGAGGAGGACGAGGACGAGCGCGGTCGAGAGATAGACGATGAAGCTCATCACGGTGGTATCGATGAAGAACGGATCGAATGATGGCGCTGCGAAGACGGTGTGCGTGACCGAGACGTACGTCATCCAGTTCGCGAGCGATTGCGCCCAATCGTACGTGATGAGCGCGACGAAATAGAACACGACGCCGATCGAGATGATCCCGAACGGCAGCGCGAGGAGCCCGAGGTTGCCGTAGCGCCAGTTCCCGATCATGTGGCGGTAGTCGAACGCATTGCGCAGGAAGCCGTACGTCCAGCGCACGCGCTGCTTCACGAGTGCGCGGACGGTGGACGGCGTCTTGGTGTAGACCGCGGCATATGGCTCGTTGCGGATGATCGCGCCGCGTTCCTGGAGCCGGAGGCCGAGCTCGAGGTCTTCGGTGGCATGGGCATGGCGCCAGCCGCCGGCTTCGCGCACGATGTGCGTGCGGAAGATGGAGAACGGCCCCGGCGTGATGTAGGTCGCGCCGATATCCGCGAACGCCGCGCGGGTGAAGATCGCGAGCCGGTACTCGGCTTCCTGCAGGTGCTGGATCAGGGTCTGCGGCTTCTGGATATGGATGCCAGGCGTCACCGCCGCGACGTTCTCATCGGTGAACGCGGCGACCGTGCGCTTGAGCGCGTCTGCGGCTACGACCGAATCCGCGTCGAGGCAGCCGATGAGGTCGGCGTCCGTCTGCGAGAGCGCGAGGTTGAGCGCGGAGTGCTTGCCGCCATTCTCCTTGCTGAGCACGCGCACGCGCTCGCCTTCGTAGCGTTTCGCCGCTGCCAGCGTGGCGTCGGTCGAGCCGTCATCGACGACGATCACCTCGAGCAGATCCGCGGGGTACTCGAGCGCGAGCAAGGATTCGATCGTGGGTCCGACGGTATGCTCCTCGTTGAAGCATGGCACGACGATAGCGACCGATGGCAGGACGGCGGGCAGGATCGGCTCCTGCTCATGCCGGTCGCGGAGCGAACGCTTCTGGAGAAGGGCAATCAGCATGAACACCTCGAAGTAGAGGGACACGAAGAACAGCCCGTCAGTGAGGTAGGGGAGGATGCTCGAGAGTGCCATAGGACGCCTCGAGTATAGCTGACTTTTCCTATATTTTCCATGAAGCGTCAAGGGGATGCGCGGCTGCGCTGCGCCATTGGGGGGCGGGTACCCGTGCGGTATACTGCGATTCATGACGCAGTACGTGCACCCGCTCTCGGCAGCTATCCGCGAGATCGCGCGCATCTTCGGCGAGATGGGCTTCGCTGTCGCGGACGGGCCTGAGCTCGAGGACGCCTGGCACAACTTCGACGCCCTCAATATCCCCAAGGATCACCCCGCGCGCGACATGCAGGATACGTTCTGGCTGCCGCTTCGCGAGGGCGAGAGCCAGGCGCGCGTGATGCGCACCCATACCTCGCCCGTGCAGGTGCGCTGGATGGAGACGCACGAGCCGCCGATCCGGATCGTGGTGCCGGGCAAGGCCTACCGGAACGAGGCGACAGACATGACGCACGAGGCGCAGTTCTATCAGGTGGAAGGGCTCGTGGTGGATGAGACAACCAGCCTCGCGCACCTGAAGGGCACGCTCGCGCGCTTCTTCGGCGAATTCTTCGGCGGCGCAGTCGAAGTGCGCCTGCGCCCGAGCTTCTTCGCGTTCACCGAGCCATCGGTCGAGGTGGATATGCGGCTCTCCGGCGAGGATGCGCCGGCGAAGCTCAAAGGCAAATGGATCGAGGTCATGGGCGCCGGCATGGTGCACCCGAAGGTGCTGAACGCTGCCGGCATCGACCCTGCGACATACCAAGGATTCGCGTTCGGCGGCGGCATCGAGCGCCTCGCGATGCTGAAGTGGGGCATCGATGATGTCCGCCTCTTCCATGCAGGCGATCTGCGGCTCCCTACCCAATTCCCCGCGTATGAAGGTTAGCAGGGAATGGCTGCAGGATTTCTTCGCGGAGCCGCTGCCGGATGCGGCCGCGCTCGCGGATGCGCTCACGTTCGGCGTAGCGGAGATCGAAAGCATCGAGGAGGCCGATGACGACAGCATCATCGACGTGAAGGTCCTGCCGGACCGCGCCTGCTACATGCTCTGCCACCGTGGCATCGCCAAGGAGCTCTCGGTCCTGCTCGGGCTGCCGCTTGCGGATGACCCGCTCTCGCATGCGCTGCCGGAGCTCCTGCCCGCGGCTCCTGGGCTCGCGGTCGCGGTGGACGACCCTGCACGCTGCCCTTCCTACGCGGCGGCGCTGCTCGAAGGGGTCTCGGTCGGCCCTTCGCCCGCGTGGCTTGCGGCGCGCCTCGCGCGCCTCGGCCAGCGCTCTATCAATAATGTCGTTGACGCGACGAACTACGTCATGCTCTCACTCGGCACGCCCTTGCACGCGTTCGATGCGGACAAGCTTTCCGCGAGCGGCGGCACGATCGGCATCCGCGTGCGCGCGGCGAGGGACGGCGAGACGGTCACGGCGCTCGGCGGAGCCGAGTACGCGCTCACGAGCGAGATGACGGTCATTGCGGACGCGCATGCGGATGCCGCGCTCGCGATCGCGGGCATCAAGGGCGGCACGCGCGCGGAGGTGACGGAGGCGACGACGCGCATCGTGCTCGAAGCGGCTTCCTTCGACCCCGCGCGCACGCGCCGCACCTCTCAGGCGCTCAAGCTGCGCACCGATGCTTCGACCCGCTTCGAGCACGGCATCGCGGACATGCTGCCGCGCTACGGGCTCGACGCCGTCGTCGCGCTCATCGCGAAGATCGCGGGCGGCGAGCTCGCGGGCTTCGCGCATGCGGATGCTCCGCAGCCGGCGCCGTTCGTGCTCGGCGTCTCGGCACAGGAAGCGAACCGGCGCCTCGGCACCGCGCTCGATGATGCGGCGCTCGCGGCCCTGCTCGGCAGGCTCGGCTTCGCGTACGAGAAGGCAGACGACCCGCTCGCGCGCGTGATCGCGCTCGCCCGCTCGCTTGAGGGCGCCGCGTACGCGGAGGACAGCGCGATGCGCTTCGATGCGCCGCGCGCGTTCAGCTGCTCGTCCTTCACCAACTACGTCTACGTGCATGGCGCGGGCCTCGCGCTGCCCTCGATCTCGATCGACCAGTACGCGGCGACGACGCCAATCGAGGCGGACGGCCTCGCGCCGGGCGACCTCGTCTTCGAGAACACGGGCGAAGGCCGCATCCGCACCGAGACGGTGCAGTACCTTCCAGGGACGCCCGTACCGTCCGGCGTGGACCACGTCGGCATGTACCTCGGCGAAGGAATGGTCATCCACGCATCGCGAAATCCGGGGCATGTGACGATCGAGCCCATGGCGTCGAGCCCGATGTTCCAGCGCATCGTGGCCTACCGCCGCCCGCTCGCATCACCCGTGCCGCGCTTCATCGTGACTGCGCCTATCGAGCGGCTGGATCTCCGCACGAGCACCGACCTCATCGAGGAGCTCGGCCGCGTCTTCGGCTATGCGAATATCGCGGAGCAGATGCTGCCCGCCGCGCCGGCGGCCCCGCTCATCAATCCGCGCTTCGCGTACGCCGAGAAGCTGCGCGCCGCCCTTGGCGAGGCAGGATTCATCGAGACCTATACGTACTCCCTGCGCGAGACGGGCGCGACCGCGCTCGCCAACGCGCTCGCGAGCGATAAGAGCCACCTGCGCGAGGATCTCGCGTCCGGGCTCGCAGCGTCGCTCCCGCTCAACGAAGGGAACCTGCCGCTCTTGGGACTCGATGCGGTGCGGCTTTTCGAGATCGGCAACGTCTTCCCGAGCGAAGCTGAAGAGCTCCGCCTCGGGATCGCGGTGCGCTTCCCGGCGGGGAAGAAGCGTGCGCAGCAGACGCGCGAGGCGCTCGAGCAGGCGCGCGCCGTCGTTTCTGCCGCGCTCGGGACCGAGGCTGCGCCCGCAGCAGCAGGCGAGGAGACGCTCGAATGGAACCTCTCGATGATCATCCCAGAGCTCGCCGTACCCGAGGCATACGTCCGCGGCGCGCGCATCGCGCCGGGAGCGCTCTACAAGCCGTTCTCGCCGTATCCCTTCGTGCTGCGGGATATCGCGGCGTGGACGCCGGGAGGCACGAGCGCTGATGCGCTCGAGACGATGATCCGGGAGACGGCAGGCGACCTCCTGGTGCGCCTCGAGCTGTTCGATCAGTTCTCGAAAGACGGCCGGACCAGCTTCGCGTTCCATCTCGTCTTCCAGTCGCAAGAGCGCACGCTCTCCGATCAGGATATGGATCCGCTCATGGACCGCCTCTACGCCGCCATGAGGGAAGCGGGGTTCGAGACGCGCTGATACGTATGCAGCTCCCTGTCCCGTTCTTCTCACAGCAGGCCGGCGATATCCCGGAAGAGTGGCATTCGCGCGCGTGCGGCGTGGCGGCGCTCTCGATGGCGCTCGCATATGCGGGAGCGGACGCTCCCGTGCCGGCGCTCATCGACGAAGGCGTCGCTGCTGGCGCCTACCGCGCGGGCAGGGGATGGCAGCATGCCGGGCTCGCCGAACTCGCGCTCCGGCACGGCGCGCGGGCATGGCGGCGCGAGTACAAATGGAACGGTCTCGCGAGGCCGTTCGCGATGCCATTCGCGCTCTCTGCGCTGCGGCATGCGCTGAAGCGCGGTATCGTGCCGATCGTCTCCCTTACGACAAGCACCGAGGATACGCACCTCGTCACGCTGACCGGCTTCGGGCGAGAAGGCTGGCGGTATAACGATCCGGCGAAGCGATCCGAACGTGAGGGGAAGGACCTCGTGATGAGCACGAAGGAATTCGCGCGCCGGTTCCGGAAGCTCGCGATCTTCATCGCGCGCGCGGCGTAGCATGCAAAGAGATTGCCGGCAGGCCGTTATGGCCTGCCGGCAATGGTTCAGGGCTGCGGGGCGCCCCAGTGTGCCATCCGCACCGGCGCATCCCAGATCGCTGCGATGAGGGATTCGCCGGTCGCGTCGTCATGCACTTCGAGCGCCGGGTCGACGATCTCTTCCTGCCAGAGCTCGTGGACGGTGAACCGGACATCGGGCATGAGCTGCGCGATGCGTGCGATCAGCTCGTACACGTCATATGGCGGCGGGATCGCGCGATCGAGCGCAACCTCCCGCCACTGCGCAGGCCACCGCACGAACCCGCAGTAGCGGATGATGGCGGATACGGCCCAGACGAGGAACAGTCCGGTCGTAAGCGTCACGAGTGCCGGAGTCACTCCGGCGATCGTGAAGGGCATCAGGGCGCTGGTGATCATCACCGCCGCAAGGACAGCCACGCCATAGGTGAGCAGGCGCAGCAGGACGGCATAGGTGTCCTGATCCCGGATATGCATCTGCCAGAGCATCCGCCCGAGCAGCGTACCGCCGTATTTCGCCAGCTGGGCGCGCTTGTGTGTCTCCCAGGCTTCGGGTGCGATCGGCTCCATGCCGATCAAGGCCCGATACCGATCGGGAAACGGCACGAGTGCCGCTGACGCAGTGAGTGCCGCATAGGCCTTCTGTTCCACCTTCACCTCCTTGTGCGTGGAATCTGCTGCGTATAGAAGCACGGAAACGTGAAGCGTTCAACTGCCGCTCATGGTGAATCGGGCTTGAAGATGTGCTGAAACGGTGCCTGATTTCTGGTATACTAGAGCCATATGGCAGCAAAGGAGACCGCCAAGAAAACGGCCGCAAAAGCGGCCGCGTCCTCGTATACCGCGAAGGATATCAGCGTCCTCGAGGGGCTCGAAGCGGTGCGCCGCCGTCCGGGCATGTACATCGGCACGACTGGCACCGACGGCCTCCATCACCTGATCTGGGAGATCTTCGACAACTCGCGCGACGAGGCCATGAACGGGCACGCGAACGACATCGAAGTCGCGCTCCTGCCAGGAGGAGGCGTGCGCGTCGCGGATAACGGCCGCGGCATGCCGGTCGACGTGCATCCGAAGACCAAGGTCTCGGTGCTCGAGACGATCATGACGACGCTCCATGCCGGCGGCAAGTTCGGCGGCGAGGGCTACAAGGTCTCAGGCGGCCTGCACGGCGTAGGCGCTTCCGTGGTGAACGCGCTCTCCACCTACTGCCGCGTCGAGGTACACCGCGATGGCGGCCGCTTCGTCCAGGAGTACAAGGATGGCGGCAAGGCAGTCGCCAAGGTGAAGAAGACCGGCGCCTCGGACCTGCGCGGCACGATCACCACCTTCATCCCGGACGGTTCCATCTTCCCGGATACGACGTTCAATTGGGACACGATCGTGAACCACCTGCGCCAGCAGGCATACCTCGTCCCGGACATGCGCATCGCTATCTACGACATGCGCGAGCTGCAGGACGTGGATGATACGGACGTCTTCTATCTCCGCGAGCTCTTCGAAAAGCAGGGCAGCACGCTCGAGTGCCCGTCCATGAGCTTCTATTTCGAGGGCGGACTTCGCTCGCTCGTGAAGTTCGAGAACCGCCATCTCGAGAAGCTCCACAAGAGCGTCTTCTACGTGGACCGCGAGCTCGACGCCGTGCAGGTGGAGATCGCGCTGCAGTACGTGGACGACTTCGGTACGCGCGTCGAAGCGTTCGCGAACAATATCCATACGCCGGAAGGCGGCACGCACATCACCGGCTTCAAGACCGCGCTCACGCGCACGCTCAACACCTATCTCAAGAAGGCGAACAACGGCAAGGACGTGGAAGCATTCAGCGGCGATGACGTCCTCGAAGGCCTCACGGCCGTCATCTCGGTGAAGCTCCCGGAGATCCAGTTCGAGGGCCAGACCAAGGCGAAGCTCGGCTCGGTCGAGGCGCGCGGCGCGGTAGACACGGTCTTCGCCGACGCCTTCAGTACGTTCCTCGAGGAGAACCCGGACGACGCGAAGGCCATCATGCACAAGGCGACGATGGCCATGAAGGCGCGCAAGGCCGCGAAGGCCGCGAAGGATTCGATCCTGCGCAAGGGCGCCTTGGAGGGCATGACGCTCCCGGGCAAGCTTGCCGACTGCCAGGTCAAGAATGCGGAAGAGGCCGAGCTCTTCATCGTGGAGGGCGACTCGGCAGGCGGCACGGCCAAGATGGGCCGCGATCGCCGTACGCAGGCCATCCTGCCCTTACGCGGCAAGATCCTCAATGTCGAGCGCGCCCGCCTCGACCGCATGCTGGACTCCGAGCAGATCCGCAACCTCGTCGTGGCGCTCGGCGCGGCGATCGGCGACACGTTCGATATCGAGAAGCTGCGCTACCATAAGCTCATCATCGCGACCGATGCCGACGTTGACGGGGCGCACATCCGCACGCTTCTGCTGACCCTCTTCTATCGCCATTTCCGCCCGATCATCGACGGCGGGTACGTCTACATCGCCCAGCCGCCGCTCTATAAGATCAAGGCAGGGAAGGAGATCTACTACGCCTTCACGGACGAGCAGAAGATCGCGATCGCGGGCGAAGAAACGCCGATCGAGGAAGAGAGCGAGGCACCTGAGGGCGAGGAGACTGAAGAGGAAGCCGAGGAAAGTGCCGCGAAGGGGAAGGGGAAGCCGAAGAAATTCTCCGTCCAGCGCTACAAGGGCCTCGGCGAGATGAATGCCGAAGAGCTCTGGGAGACGACGATGGACCCGGCGCGCCGCGTACTGAAGCAGGTCACCGTGGAGGACGCCCGCGACGCGGACAAGATCTTCGATATCCTGATGGGTACGGACGTGTCGTCGCGCAAGTCGTTCATCCAGTCGCACGCGAAGGAAGCGACGCTCGATATCTAACGGAGGGCAGCCCATAGAAGAGCTGTTCCCCGAGAAAGCAGACGGCGGGCCAGTGGCCCGCCGTCCGCACTATCCTGCAACGGCTAGTAGCTGTATGCAGGCTGCACCGTGATGCGGTACGAGACGCCGTTATTCGATTCGTTCGATTCCGCGACCGCATGCTGCGGGTCGGCCTCGATGGTCACGATGCCGCCGCCTGCCGCGAGATTCGTGAAGCGAAGGGTGTAGATGACGTATGACCCGGGCGCGAGCGAGTCCTGCAGCGCTGAGTTGTAGATATAGCCATCGGCGGTGGGGAGGCTCGCGCGGAAGCGCCAGGCGCCCGTCGCCTTCGTGCCCGCGTTCCGGATCTCGAAGCGGATCGCGGCCGTGTCGCCAGGATTGATCTGGTTCGCCGTCTGGTAGACGCCGTTCACGATGACGCCGAGCCCGAGGACCGAGACCGTGAGATCCGGCTTGCCGGCGGCCGGCGGAGTCGTCGTGCTGGTGCTGCCGCCGGTGCTGCCCGTACCGCCATCATCCTTCTGCGCGTTCGTGATCGTGAGCGCGCTCGTGCCCGAGGCGCCGGCGACGCCCTTCGTGTCGCGATAGGTGATCGTGAACGGGATCGTAACCGAAGCCGCGGACGAGGTCGGGACGACCTTGATCGCGTGCGGGCCTGCCGCGGCGATGATGTACGGCGTCGCGCACGGCAGCGTCGCGTACGTGCTCGTCGCGGCAGTCGGCACCGAGAATGAGGCATTCTTCGTGCACTCGTACTCGAACGCGTACGTCCCGTCCGACGCCTTATGCGTCCAGCCGATCGTGGTCGGCGTCCCGGAGGGGACGCTCGAGGATTGCAGCTCGATCGTCAGGGTCTTGCCAGGACCGAACAGGCCGGAGAACCAGCTGCCGATGCCCGGCACCCAGCTGCCGATATTGAGCAGCCCCCAGACGATGATGATGAGGATGAAGATGAAACCGATGAGGGCGATGATATTCGAGACCAGGCTCGGTTTCGTTTCAGGTGCATCTGCCATAAAGCCGTGAAAGGCGAGTGCCGTATGAGCGGTTAATGTAAGGATATTACCATGAAGATTACCCTATGTCAAAGAACGGCGCAGTCCAGTGCCTGTTGACATTACTCCCATAATCATGGTAATATCCGGGCATACAAAAGCCGGTATGAAGCCGTTCCAGCTCAAGAATCCGCTCGCAAAGACGCCAGGAACCTTCCTGGTGACCTTCGGCATGGTCTTCCTGCTCAGCCTTTCGGCGGCCGATTCGGTCGGGGCGGTGCCGTACTACGTCGATGGGACGCAGCCGGCCGCCGCCCGTACCGCAAGCGGCGGGCTGGCGTATGCGATCGGCTCTATCGAGCCGGGCGTCTCGCTCTCGACCCTCCCGGTCCTCGGCGGCGCCACGACCGCGCCGGCAGCGCCGGTGCGCATCGTTGCCTCGTCGATCGGGCTCGACCTGCCTGTCGGCAATCCGACCACGACCGACGTGGATGCGCTCGATGCGCTGCTCGAGAGCGAAGTCGTGCGCTATCCGAGCTCTGCGCTCGCGGGGCAGGATGGCAACGTGCTCGTCTTCGGGCATAGCTCGCACCTTCCGATCGTCCATAATCATTTCTATCAGGCATTCAACGGCCTGCCGGACCTGAAGCAGGGAGCCATCATCTCGCTCATCTCCGCAGACGGGACCTCGTACGACTACCAGGTCGAGGATGTAGAGCATGTGGACGCGACGGATACCTACATCGACCTCAGCAATGACGGCACGGCAAAGCTCACGCTCTCCACGTGCGATACGCTCTCGGCGAAGACGGCGCGATGGGTCGTTCATGCGACCTTTATCGGCGCCTCGAATACGGCCCAGTAGGGCCGTATTTTGCTATTGACAAAGATACTGCTCGTGATATAATGTTGTCAGATTTCAGAGCTATCCACGAGGATGCTTTGAGAGCAGCAGGAACTTGAAAGGAGTCCCACATGGCAGAGGAAAAACCTCGCCAGATCCCGCATCCAGATAAGCCGGATGCGATCGGGTATTACGATGTGTACCTGGAGGTGAGAGTCTTTCTTAACCTTCGCCCATACGGCGGCGAGGTGATCAAGACCGAGCCGCCGCCGAGCCTCGTCGAGTCGATTGCTGAATCCTTCCATGGACATAAGCGTGCCGTCTCCTCGAGCAGGCACGACACGGGAAGCGACGCAGGCGGCGAATAGAACCAATCCTGAAGCAGGAGGGCCTGATGGCCGACGTGCAGAATCTAGGAACGATCGGCCAGACTCGCGTAGCCACGACCGATCTTCTCGTCGAACCCCAAGGGAAGGTCACCGTCGACCTGAGCAAAGCCAAGGAAACAGTCATAACCGGGGCGAAGCAGGCAACGGCGGCTGTCGGAGAAAAGAAGGAGAGCATAATGCCTAAGACGGCAGCTGAGTGGATGAAGGCGATTTTCGGTGCCTTGGTGCTCCTGTGGCTCATCCTGGGCATCAGGTACTGGTATGGCGGCACGGAGTATCCGCCGCCGCTCTGGGTATTCGGTTCGGCAGCGCATGCCGATCCGATTCAGGCTGGTCCGGTGGCTATCGGAGAGCCTGTCCAGGGCGGGGTGCCGATCCCGCAGGCGGGAAGCAACCGCTGCAACTGGCAAGCTGCTCGCGCAGCAATACCGGCCGGCGCATTCAATATCCGTCCGGATGCGGCGCGGTGCGCATTCCGCTACTCGATGAGGAATCCTCGTTAGCTCTCGTGCGTGCGGGGCTCGCCCCGCACGCACCGACTCATGTTCTGTTCGTTCGAATGCAGGAAGGCGCGCTCGCCGTGCCTTTATGCATCCGCGCGAAAGCCCGGATGATGAACCATTGTTCTTCAACTCGCGACCGCGTATGGTCGCTTATCGGAGGGTTTCGGAATGAAACTTGCGAATGCGATTCTCGCCGCTGCGGTCGCCGCCACCATAGCGGCCGTGGGGTACTCGTTCGCGCAGGGCGAAAGCACCAGCGACCAAATGACGCCGTCTGCCATGAGCAGCGCGTCATCTGGCGCGGCAGCAGCCGCCAACTGCCCAGCGGACAGCACGACCCCGATCATGATCGACGGTCGCGTGCAGTGCGAGGTGCTCCAGAGCGCGACCGGTGCGCACTGCACCGGCCAGCAGGTCCTCGTCCTGCATGATGGCAAGGAGATGTGCGCCGCCGGCACGGTAGAGCAGATCCCCGGCGTCACCGCCGATACGTCGGCGAACGCTACGGACCAGTCCAGCGTATCCGGCACGATGCCGGATGACGGTGCGGCGGTTCCCGACATGCAGGCCGGCGATAGCGCTCTCGGCACGCCGCACTGCGATACGGGCACGCTCGTCACCCTGAACGGCGTCGCGCTGTGCAAGCAGAAGACGCGGCTCGTGTGCGACAAGCACCGCCTGCACCAGTTCGTCCCGCCGGGCGCCTACGACGTGCGTTGGGATGGTACCGACTGCAAGTGGCACTTCCACCTTGCCGAGCAGTGAGCAGGCCGCTGAGGGAGGCGGGACCGTTCCCGCCTCCAGCTCTTTCTCTTTCGTGAATGCCTATCGTGCATCCTGCGGGATGCATGTCATGGCCTTCGTGAGAGGCCGCGCAACCAAGGAGAGACCTGATGCGCGCTTTGTTCCTTTCAATCACGGCGCTCGTCAGCATGCTGACGGTCGCTCCGGTGACGGCTCGTGCTGACCAGCCGTGCGTATCCGACCGCTGCATCGCCATGCATGCGGCAACCCCGAAGGGGAAGATCCCGTATCCGCATCCGCGCACCTGCTTCTATATCGAGCAGGACGCCCGGGAGGCAACGCCTCTGTTCGTCTATAGCGGGACGGGGAAGCTTCTCGATGAGGGCAATCCCGATCACCACAAGGTGAAGGGCACGTCGGATTCGTACTGCATCGGCAGCCACTACGTGGCCGATGTCCTCGCGGACGGCGGCTGGATCATCCTGTGCAATCATCACTGGACCAGCCATCGCATCGAAGGCGCCGAGCTGCGCGGGTACTATGAGGCAGGGGATGCGCCGCAAACGCTGCGCACGACCGTCTGCCTCATGGACGGGGCTGCGTGCGATCGCCGCCTTGCATTGAAAAAGGTGCCCGATTGATGGTATACCGCCACGGGGAACGTATGTTTCCCGTGGCTTCTTCATACTTGACAAATGTCATGTATGTGGTAAAATTTGCTTGTTATAAGGGTTTTTCGGGTTAACCGTATCCGTAGGAATATATGAATACCATTACCAATCAGGCTCGCGTCGCTCTCGTGGCGATCCTTGCCTCGTTCCTCAGCTTCTCGGCTGTCGCGGTGATCATGCCGGCGAGCACGGAGGCCGTGACGTACAGCGATCCGGTCTCGTGCTGCACCGACTACTCGACGCCGTCGTATTACGACACGTCGTACACGACGCCGTCCTATTCGTACAGCGATTACACGACGCCTTCGTACTCCTACAGCGATTACACGACGCCGAGCTACGACACGACTGATTACTCGACGCCGTCCTATTCGTACACGGACTACACCACGCCGTCCTACTCGTATACGGACTACACGACGCCGAGCTACGACACGACTGATTACTCGACGCCGTCCTACTCGTACACGGACTACACGACTCCGTCGTACACGTATACGGACAACACGACGAGCGACTACGAGACCCCTTCGTACACGTACTCCGACTACGAGACGCCGTCCTACACGTACACGACCACCCCGACGTACACGTACACGACGACCCCGACCTACGCGTACACGACCACTCCGACGTATACGTACACGTACACGCCGCCGCAGCATACGGTGCAGAACGGCAACCCGGTCACGTACCAGCCGACCTGTTCGATCAGCGCGAACCCGAACTCCGCGACCTATGGCGGCTCCGCGACCCTGACCTGGAATAGCAACTACGCGACCTCTGCCACCCTCACGGATGCCGGGAACGTCTCGACGAACGGCTCCTACACGCTCAACAATCTCACCGGCACCCGCACGTACACCCTTACGGTCTACGGCAACGGCGGCAGCAATTCCTGCCAGACCACGATCTATGTCAACCAGCAGCAGTATCAGCAGCCGACCTGCTCGCTCTACGCTGACCAGACTTCGATCAGCTACGGCGGCAGCTCGACCCTGCACTGGACGTCGGCGAATGCCCTCTCGGCTTCGCTCACCGACGCGGGCACGGTCTCGACGAACGGCAGCTACTCGTTCAGCAATCTGACCGGCTCGAAGACGTACACCCTCACGGTCTACGGCTACAACGGCCAGACGAACACCTGCCAGACGACGGTCTCCGTCAATCAGCAGCAGTACCAGCAGCCGTACTGTTCGCTCTCGGTCAACCCGAACCCGATCTACAATGGCAACAGCGCCACCATCACCTGGACGACGACCAACGCGAGCTCCGCGTATATCGACCAGGGGCTCGGCAGCGTGAACGTCGGCAGCGGTTCCCGCACCATCTACCCGGGCACGAGCCGCACGTACACGATGACGGTCTACGGCTACAACGGCCAGAGTGCGACCTGCACCGGCTACGCGAACGTGCAGCAGAACAATTACTACCCGCCGACCAGCAATCTCTATTGTTCGATCACGTCGAGCCAGAACTACGTGACGAGCGGCGGCGCGAGCTATCTCTCGTGGACCTCGACGGGCGCGACCAGCGCATGGCTCTCTGACGGCATCGGCTCGGTAGCGACTAACGGCTCGCTCATCGTGCACCCGTCGGGCACCACGCACTACGTGCTCACGGTCTCTGACGGCTACGGCCACACGCAGACCTGCTCTACGGACACCTATGTGAACGGCACGTACGTCTCGCTCACCCAGGTCCCGTACACCGGCTTCGACTTCGGGCCTGTCGGCGACACGATCTACTGGTTCGTGCTCGCGGGCGGTGCGCTTGCGGCTGCGTACTTCCTCACGATGTACCGCGGCGGCGCAGTGAACTTCGCCCTCTCGGCGCTCGGCGCTCGCAGCAATCACATCGTCGCCTCCGAGGACGAGACGGACGAGGATGGCGAGGCTGAGCTCCCCGAGAGCGTCGAGGCAGTCATTGACGACGAATCGGATGGCGAGGAGGGCGGCAACGGCGACGCGATGACGCTAGATACGAGCAGCGGCATGCCGCGCCTCGTGATCACGCGCTCGAAGCGCCCCGGCACCGGCCTGCCTGGCCAGAACTAAGGACGGGTGCGCTCAGGCAGCTGCCTGAGAGACTCCAAAGGGAGAACCGCCCCGGCATATGCCGGGGCGGTTCTTTTGCATCGCTGCCGCGCGGCGGCGCGCCTAGGCCCGCTCGCGGATCTCGGTCAGGAGCATCTCGCGGAATTGCTCCTGGCTCATGCCGTCGAGCTTTCCCTTCTCGCGGCTCTCCACGGAAACGGTGCCGTGCTCCGCTTCCTGGCTGCCCACGACGAGCACGTAGGGCACCTTGCCCGTCTTCGCCGTGCGGATGCGCTTGCCGAGCGATTCTGAGCTGGCGTCGATCATCGCGCGGATGCCGGCCTCGAGGAGGCCATCGGCGACCTGGTGCGCGTACTCGGCGTGCGCGTCCGCGATCGGCAGGATGATCGCCTGCGTCGGCGCGAGCCAGCTCGGCAGCGCGCCGGCCGTGTGTTCGAGAAGGACGGCGCTGAAACGCTCGATCGAGCCCATCACGGCGCAGTGGATCATCACGATCCGCTCCTTCTGGCCTTCCTCGTTGGTGCAGGAGAGGTCGAAGCGCTCGGGCAGGTTCATGTCGAGCTGGATCGTCGCGACCTGGTGCTGCCGGCCCATCGAATCGGTCGCCATGAAGTCGAGCTTCGGGCCGTACATCGCCGCTTCCCCAGGCGCCTCGAAGTAATCGGCATGGCGCTCCTTGGCGATCTCGCGCAGCGCGTTCTCGGCGTTCTCCCAGATCTCAGGCGTGCCGAGGTATTTCTCCATCTCGGCCGGGTCATGGAAGGAGAGGCGTACGCGCAGCGAGAAGCCGAACGTCTTGTAGAAGGTATCGATGATGTCCCAGATGGCGAAGAACTCCTCCTTCACCTGCGAGTGGCGGCAGAAGACGTGGCTGTCGTCCTGCGTGATCGAGAGCACGCGCGTGAGGCCGCCGAGCTCGCCCGACTGCTCATCGCGGTACACCATGGTGGTCTCGGCGTAGCGCTGCGGCATCTCGCGGTAGCTGTGCGGCTTGCGGGCGAAGATCTGCGTGTGGTGCGGGCAGTTCATCGGCTTCAGGGCGTACTCCTTGCCCTCGCGCGTGGCCACATGGAAGAGCTCATCGGCGAATTTCTGCCAATGGCCTGACGTCTCATACAGCGCGCGCTTCGTGATATGCGGGATGGTCACGCGCTGGTAGCCGTGCCGGGAGCGCAGCTCCCAGACGAATGCGTCGAGCTGCGAGCGCAGGAGGGTGCCGCGCGGCGTCCAGAGCGGCAGCCCGGGGCCGACGAGCTCGGAGAAGGTGAAGAGGTCGAGCTCCTGCCCGATCTTGCGGTGGTCGCGTGCGCGGGCTTCCTCGCGCGCGGCGCGGAAGGCCGCAAGCGCCGCGCCGTCGCCGAAGGCGAGCCCGTAGATGCGGGTGAGCATCGTATTGCGCTCATCGCCGCGCCAGTAGGCGCCGGCGACGCGGTCAAGCGCGAAGGAATCCGCCGGAATCTCGTGCGCCGGGTGCTCGGCGTGCCCGCCGCGGCACAGGTCCGTGAAGCCGCCCGCGGCATAGAGCGTGATCGGTTCGCCTCGCGCAGCGATCTCATCGATGAGCTCGAGCTTGTACGGGTTCCCCGCGAAGCGCTCCCGCGCCTCCTCGGGCGAGACTTCCTCATGCGTGAACGCGGTCCAAGCGGGCAGATGCTCCTTCATGAGCGCCTCGAGCGCGGGGAGGTCGGCATCGGAGAGCTTCGTCTCGCCGAAATCGATATCGTAGTAGAAGCCATTGTCGACCGCCGGGCCCAAGGTGAGCTTCGCGTCGGGGTAGCGTTCGAGCACCGCTTGCGCAAGCAGGTGGGCGAGGGTGTGACGATTGTGTTCGAGATTCATGATAGCGGCTGGTAGTGATGGGGATCGATCGGCGCTTCCGTCTCGGCGCCTCTTCGCGTGCGCGAGGAGGGGCCTCAATGGATCGTGCCTCATGCTGAGTGATCCTTATTAAAAAATCGCCCGAGCAAGGATGCGAGGGGCGGCTCGCATCCTTGCTCGGACGATTCAGCGAATCGCGGTTCCACCGAGCTTCCTAGGGTCCCTAGGCTCTCATTGGGCGGATTAGGCGCCTCACGGCGCATGCGCTCTCGCGCATCCTCGGGCGGTACTCCGAAGCAATCTCCGTAGGGTCATAGTAGCGCTATCGTGCGGCGAGCGCAAAAGGGGCAACGGCGCATGAAAAAGCCCCGCGCGTGCGCGGGGCTTCGGAGTGATCATCTGCGGCGGATCTGCACCGTCGCCGGCTGGAGCGATTGGGCGACTTGGTGGAGCGCGCGGAGGAAGTCCGCTGCGCCGGCGCGGTTCCCCGTGCCGCGATAGCAGACGGCGAGGATGTTCGCATACGCCTCGACGCACGCGGCGGCGGCCTCCTCAGGCGATGCGGCCGAGAAGAACGCCACCATGAATTCGATGATGTACGCCTGCCCGGGTGCATCGCGCAGGAATGCAGCGCGGGTCGCGAATCCGGATTTCTCCAGGATCCCGATCGCGCGCTGGACGTGCTTGCGCTCCTGCACGCCGAGATCCGGCTCGCGCCGCCCGTGCTCGAGGGTGCCTGCTGCCGCTAGCAGCGAGGCGCTCACGAACCGTTCGTAGATGAATGTCCCCCGGAGCTGTTCGGGGGTACGCGGCGAGCGGCTCGAAAGCCGTTCTGAAAGCATGATTTCTCCTGTTGATAGAACGTGGTGCCGCCGACACTCTAAGCTGCCCCGTGCATCCGCGCAAGCGGATAGACGGCGCCCCGCGCGGATGCGCGGGGCAAGCGCTAGGTGAGCTCCTTCATCGCTTCGGCGACGAAGCTCTTGTCGCCGTTGCGGGACGACATCTTGCCTTTGATGAGGATGAGCTGCTCGGGGCGGAAGAGATGCGCGTATTCCGCGAGCGTCCGGGGGAAGGCGACCACCTCGACCGCGCCTGAGTGATCGGCCAAGGTGCCGAAGGCCATCTTCTCGCCGTTCTTGGTGAGGATCGTCGAGACGTTCTCGAGGAGCCCGCCGATCACGGTCGTGACGCCTTCCTGCATGCGCTCTTTCGTCCCCGCGATATCGAACTTCTGGCGCTTGAGGGTCTCGATATACGGATCGAGCGGATGGCCTGAGACGTAGAGCCCGAGGAGCTCCTTCTCGAGCCGGAGGCGTTCGCGCGCGGGCATGGGGGGCGCATCCGGGAGCTGGATCCCCGCTGCGGCGGCCGGGAGCGCGCCGAAGAGCGAATCCTGCGACTGATCCAGGCTCATATGCTCCTTGTGATAGGCGAGCAGAAGCTCGATCGCCGCGAGCATGCGCCCGCGCTCGGCGAAGGCATCGAGGGCCCCGCACTGGATCAGGGCCTCGAGCGACTTCCGGTTGAGGTTCTTGTCGCGCACGCGGGCGAGGAAGTCGCCGAGATCAGCGTACGGGCCGTTCGCGTCGCGCTCCGCGATGATCGCGTCGCTGATGCCTTGGCCGAAGTTCTTGATCGAGTAGAGCCCGAAGCGGATGGTGGTCTCGTCCGAGACGGTGAAGTCGCCGCGGCTCTCGTTGATGGACGGCGGCAGCACCGTGATGCCGAGCCGCTCGCACTCCGCGACCACGAGCGCGATCTTCTCCACGTCGCCGCCTTCGCCCGTGAGGAGGGCGGCCATGTAGTCCACCGTGTAGTTCGCCTTCATGTAGGCGGTCTTGTACGCGAGGTTCCCGTAGGAGGCGGCGTGCGCCTTGTTGAAGCCGTACGCGGCGAAGGTCTCGATCTGGTCCCAGAGCGCCTGCACGACCGCAGGCGCCATGCCGCGCTCGATGCATCCTGCGATGAAGCGCTCCTTCTGCGCGGCCATCTCCTCGGGGATCTTCTTGCCGATCGCCTTGCGGAATTTATCCGCCTCGAGCCAGGTGTAGCCCGAGAGCTCGATCGCGATCATCAGGACGTCGTCCTGGTAGGTGATGATCCCATAGCTGCGCTTGAGGATCGGTTCCATGCGCGGGTCGAGGTATGTCACGCGCGCGGGATTCCGCTTGCGCTCGATGTATTCCGGGATGAACGCCATCGGCCCGGGACGATAGAGGGCGACCATGGCGTTGAGATCGTCGATCACCGAGGGCTTCAGCTCGACGAGGTAGCTCGTCATGCCGCTTGAGGCGAACTGGAAGACGCCTAGGGTCTCGCCGCGGGAGAGCATGGCGTAGGTCTTCGCGTCATCGATCGGGATCGTGCGGATATTCACGTCCACGCCGAGGCGCGCTTTCACGCGCGCGATGGCGTCAGCAAGGACGGAGAGGTTGGTGAGGCCGAGGAAGTCGTACTTGAGGAGCCCGGCGTCCTCGACCGCGTGCATCTCGTACTGCGTGATGATCTTGCCGCCCTTCGGATCGTACTGCAGCGGGACGAAATCGGTCGCGACGGTGGGGGAGATGACCACGCCTGCCGCGTGGATGCCCATATGGCGCGCATTACCTTCGATCTTCTGCGCGAGATCCATGATCTCGCGCGCATCCGGATCAGAGTCGTAGATCTCCTTGAGCTCCGGGACGTCGCGCAGCGCCGAGGCGATCGTGACGGGGAAGCCCTGCTTCGGCGGCGGGATGATCTTGGCGATCATGTCGCCGGTGGAATAGGAGTGGCCGAGCGCGCGGGCGACATCGCGCACGGCCGCGCGCGCGAGCATGGTCCCGAAGGTGCCGATCTGCGCGACATGGTCGGTCCCGTACTTCTGCCGGGCGTACGCGATGAGGTCGTCGCGACGGTTATCGGCGATATCCATGTCGATATCCGGCGGGCTCGGCCGCTCAGGATTGAGGAAGCGCTCGAACGGGAGGCCGTACTCGAGCGGGTTCACGGTCGTGATGCCGGCGAGGTAGGAGACGAGCGATCCGGCCGCCGAGCCGCGGGTGTTGGTGAGGATGCCGTCCTCGGCCGCGTGGGTGAGGAGGTCGGAGACGACAAGGAAGTACACGGAGTAGCCCTTTGTCGCGATGACGCCGAGCTCGTATTCGATGCGCTCGAGGACTGCAGGCGTCCGCTCGATGCCGAGCTTCTCGAGGCCGTCGTATGCCTTCGCGCGCAGCTCCGCATCGTATGAGGAGCCCGCGGGGATGGGGAAGTCGGGAAAGACCCATTTGCCGAGCCCGAGTTCGAGGGTGCAGGCCTCGGCGATTCGCTGCGTATGCTCGAGCGCTTCCGGCAGCTCCTTGAAGAGCTCGTTCGCGCGCTTCTGCGTGATGAACGAGAAGTCCTCCTGCCGGATGCCCCCGTCGCGGTCGAGGCGCTCGCCGGTCCTGATCTTCATGACGAGCTCGCGGGCGAGCGCATCCTCGGGCTTCAGGTAATAGGTATCGTGCGCCGCGGCGATGGGGACGCGCATCTCGCGGGCGAGCGCGATCAGCTGCTCCTGGAGCTCCTGGTGCCCTTCGATCTCGGGGTGCATGGTGATCTCCTGGTAGCAGTCATCGCCGAAGAGATCGCGATACCATGCGAGCGCCTCGTGCGCGCGATCCGTATCGCCGTCCTTCAGCGCCTTGGCAGTCTCGCCGGCGAACGAGGGCACGAGCGCGATCAGCCCCTCATGCGAGGCTTCGAGGAGCTCGCGATCCATGCGCGGGTTGTAGTAGAAGCCTTCGAGGTAGGACGCCGTCACGAGGCGGATCAGGTTCTGGTAGCCGGTGCGGTCCTTGGCGAGCAGGACGAGGCGCGACGTGCGGTTGTCGATGCGGTGCTCCTTATCGTGCCGCGTGCGCGGCGCCATGTACGCGTCCACGCCGATGATCGGCTTGATGTCCTCCTTCTGGCATTTCTGGTAGAACTCGATCGCGCCATAGAGCGCCCCGGCGTCCGTCAGAGCGAGCGCCGTCTGGCCATCCGCCTTCGCCGCTTTCACCAGAGGGCCGATCTGCGGCAGCGCCTGGAGGAGCGAGTAGTGGCTGTGGGTGTGGAGGTGTGTGAACGGGATGTCTGCCATGCGCACGCAGGATGGTGGAAGTATAGCAAATGGAGTAGAGTGCACGGCAGTGAACAGGGAGGTCCCTCAATGGATGGTGCACGATTATTCCGGCAGCTGCAGTGCCGGTACCGGGCATGGCGATGCGAACGGGCGAAAGCGTACCTGCTCGTGCATGACGCGGACTACCGGGCGCGCTACGCGTCGCGCGAGCTCGTGCGCCAGCGCGAAGCGGCGCGTTCGCGCGGCATCGGCCCCTATGATGCGGACTATCCCGACCTGTGGGATGTCGTGAGGCGGCTTCCGCCGAGCCCGGAGGAAGAGCATCGCGAGAGAACCATGCAGCGATTGCTCGGTACTGCCTCGAGCACGGAGATCCGCGAGAAGCTCGAAGGCATCCGCGCGTTCGATGACCCGAACGGCACGTGAGCTCACTCTCGCTGCCAGGCATGATACGGCCGCCCCGGAGGGCGGCCGTTTGCTATGATGCCGGGATGGAACCGGAATGGATCATCGGCATCGACAAAGCGGGCCGCGGCCCTTTGGCGGGCCCGGTCGCGGTCGGCGCGGTCGCGCTGCCTGCAGCGCGTGCCGCGTGGTCGTGCTGGGCGGGATTGAAGGACAGCAAGCAGCTGACGGAGAAGCAGCGCGAGACCTGGTATGGCGCCCTTGCGGGCGATCCGCACGTGCGGAGCGCCGTTGCGCTCTCGGACGCCGCCACGATCGATGCGGATGGCATCGTCCCCGCGATCCTCGATGCGGCGCAGCGGGCGATCGCGTCGCTTTCGATCCGCACGGCAGACGCCGAGGTGCTGCTCGACCGCGGGATCAGCCTGCCCGCCGCCTGGCGGCAGGAACAGCATACGAAAGGGGACGAGCGGTTCCCGGCGATCGCGCTCGCGAGCATCATGGCGAAGGTCACGCGCGACCGCTATATGGTGCGCCTCGCGCAGGAGCACCCGCTCTACGGCTTCGAGCGCCATAAAGGGTATGGCACGAAGCTCCACCAGGAGCGCTTGCGCGCGCATGGCCCGATCCCGCGCGTCCACCGGCTCACGTTCATAACCGGCTTGACCGCGAAAGCGGAAGAGGTGTAGCCTCGTATGCGGTCCGCGCATCGCGCGGCATTGTTCTGGAACGAAGCGGCAGAGGTGCCTTGAATGACTGACGAACAGCTGATGCAGGTCGTGAGCGCGAGCGGCTCCTACCCGCCCGACGCGCTGCGGCTCTGCGCCGTCTGCACGCTCCGGGAGGACCGCGGCCGGTGCGGCCGCTACGGCGTCCAGCGTGCCGGCTGCCATGCGAGCGGGATACCGCTGATCGACCTTTCAGGCCCCGAAGGGGACCGGCGCATCGAGCAGGCGCTCCAGGCGACCGTCGAGGAGCATAACCGTCGGACCCCGCTCCCCGGGGCGGCGGCATGAGCAGCGTAGCCCCGAACGCCGCCGCGCATCAGCGCGGCGGCTTCCTTTTGGGGGCCTTGCCATCGGCAGGAAAACCGGTATACTGCGCAGCACTATGGTCAATCGCATGCGTAGCACCAAGGGGCATACCGGCAACCGCCGGTCGCACCACGCGCTTCCCGAGCCGCGCCTCACGCAGTGCGCGTGCGGGGCGATGCATGTGCGCCACACCGCCTGCCAGGCCTGCGGGATGTACCGCGGCAAGCAGGTGATCGATGTCGTCGCCCGCACGGAGCGCACGCAGCGCCGCACGAAGCGCCGCGAGCAGCTCCTTGCCGAGCTCGGCATGACGTCCGCCTCCGAGGGGGGCGCCGACGAGCACGACCACTCGCACGACGAGCAGAAGTAACGACACGGCCCGCGAGAGCGGGCCTCGCTGTTGTGCACACTTGCGCATCGGCCGCCAAGCAGGCACACTGGCAGCAAGACATATGGCGAATCGGCACCGGTCGCGATCCATCGTTCTCCAGACCCTCTTCGAATGGGATTCCGCCGGATGCACCATGGCCCAGGACGCGCTCATGGAGCGGCTAGCGGCGAATACGGAGGAGTTCGGCCAGGGCGTCGCCGACGAGCCGTTCATGCAGGAGCTCCTCTCTACCGTGACCGCGAAGCGCTCGGAGCTGGATGCTGTCATCGAGAAGGCCGCACCCGAATGGCCGATCGAGAAGATCTCGGTCATCGATCGCAATATCCTGCGCCTCGGGCTCGCGGAGCTCCTCTATGCCGATCGCACGCAGGTGCCGGCGAAGGTCGCCATCAACGAGGCGATCGAGCTTGCCAAGACATTCGGCAGCGAGACCAGCAGCCGCTTCGTGAACGGCGTCCTCGGCGCGGTCTACGTCGAGCTCGGCGAGCCGGGCAAGGACGAGGTCTCGAAGAAGAAGCAGATCCCGTACGAGCAGATGCATCTCGAGCAGCTCGTAGGCGCGATCGTCTATGCCGTCGAGGGGACCGACATCTATCTCGCGCTCGTGCATGACATCTTCGGCCATTGGACCCTCAGCAAGGGCAAGCTCCTGCCGGATGAGAAGCCGGAGGACGGCGTCCTGCGCAAGGTGAAGGAGGAGATCGGCCTGCCCGGCACGGTGGAGGACCGGCTGGGAGAGAACGAGTACATCGCGAATGACCCTGAGCACGGCAAGAAGCGCCGCCACGCGCAGTACTTCCTGGTGCGGTCTCCCTTCGATGACCTTACGCTCAAGCGCGAAGGCGGCCTCGACGACGCGCAGTGGTTCCCGCTCGCGCGCGTGGGCGACCTTAATTTCTATGATGATATCCTTCCGATCGTGACGAACGCGATCACCCTCCTTATTGCGCGCAAGGGCGAAAAGGAGTAATCTGCCGCCGCATGGAATTCGAGCCCTTCTTACGCAAGATCGGCGTCGCGTCGTTCGCCGACGAGACGCTGATCCGGCAGGCCTTCACGCACCGCTCGTACGTCAATGAGCATCGCGAGGAGCAGATCGAGCATAACGAGCGCCTGGAGTTCCTCGGCGACGCGGTCCTCGAGCTCGTGATGACCGATTTCCTCTTCCACAAGTATCCCGAGGCGACCGAAGGCGAGCTCACCGCCTACCGCGCGGCGCTGGTGAACACGATCTCGATCTCGGACGCGGCGGACAAGCTCGGCATGAACGAGTACCTCCGCCTCTCGAAAGGCGAGGCGAAGGACACGGGCCGCGCGCGCCAGTACATCCTCGCGAACACCTTCGAGGCGTTCATCGGGGCGCTCTACCTCGATCAGGGGTACGACGGGGCGAAGCAGTTCATCGCGGACAATCTCTTCTATAAGACCGATGAGATGGTCGCGAAGCGCCTCTGGCAGGATCCGAAGAGCCGCTTCCAGGAGCTCTCGCAGGAGAAGGAGAGCGTGACGCCTTCCTACGAGCTCCTCGAGGAGCGCGGCCCGGATCACGACAAGGTCTTCGTCTCCGGCGTCTTTCTCAATGAAGAACTCATCGCTCAAGGCGAAGGGAATTCGAAGCAGGAGGCGGAACAAGCCGCTGCGGAAGCTGCGCTCGCAGCGAAGGGCTGGTAGCGCGACGCAATCAGATAGCCGTCAAGGCGCCTTCGGGGCTATGATGGTGCCAGTAGGGGACCGTACCGAAGGAGGTTCCGATGCGATGGAGCAGACTCAGAAATCCCGAGTGCTCTGGCTGCGACTGACGTCCAAAGGCGTGTTCGAGCTCGCGATGCAAGGCAAGCTCATGCGCGCGAACGGCCGTGTCGTCATGCGGGATGGCATGTACGCCGTCTCGCACGATGCAAAGCTAGAGGAGAGCTATCTCGAGAAGGATGAGAAGGATCCGGTCATCCGGCTCTGACACTGGCGGGCGCCCACGGCGCCCGCTCTTTCATGCATGGCGGCCAAGCCGCACGCGTGGTATACCGTACGAAGCGGCCCTCACCAAGGAGGCAACGGGCACGATGAAGAAGAAATCCCGCCGTCGGATCGGCAGGATACGGGTGAAAGGATCGATGATGCGGCACGATCAGCTGCTCCGCTCATTGGGGCTTATCGTCAACGGCAGGCGAGGCATGCTGGTAGATTCCGGGATCATACACCAGCTTCGCCGCTCCCGCCCCCGGCGCTAGGACGGACGCATCATGCATGCGCCCGTCCTTCCTTTCGTTTGATACAATGGTGACGCATGCTGAAATCCATCGAGCTCTCGGGATTCAAATCCTTCGGCCGCAAGAGCGAGCTCTCGTTCAGCTCGCCGATCGTCGCGGTCGTGGGGCCGAACGGCTCGGGCAAGAGCAACGTCGCCGAGGCGTTCCGCTTCGTGCTCGGCGAGCAGTCGATGAAATCGATGCGCAGCAAGAAGGGGGAGGACCTCATCTGGGCGGGGAGCTCGCAGGCGCCGCGCGCGAACCGCGCATCGGTGAAGGTCGTCTTCGATAACGAGAGCCACGCGCTCCCGCTCGATTTCCCCGAGGTCGTGATCGAGCGCGCCGTCTTCCGCGACGGCGCAAACGAGTACTCGATCAACGGCAGCCCGGTGCGCCTGCGGGATGTCGCGCAGCTCCTCGCGCAGGCGAACGTCGGCGCATCCGGCTACCACATCATCTCCCAAGGCGAAGCGGACCGCGTGCTCGCGGCATCGCCGCGCGAGCGGCGCGAGATGGTCGAGGAAGCGCTCGGCCTCAAGCTCTTCCAGAGCAAGAAGATAGAGAGCGAGAAGAAGCTCGAGGAGACCGACCGCAACCTGCACGAAGTCGGCTCGCTGCGCCGCGAGCTCGCGCCGCACCTGCGCTACCTCGGCAAGCAGATGGAGCGCATCGAAGCGGCAAAGGAGCTCGCGGATTCGCTCTCGGGGAAGCTCGCGACCTACCTAGCGCGCGAGCACGGCTACCTCACTCGTGAGAACGCGCGCGCGACCAGCGAGCGGCATGCGCTCGCCGACCGGCTCGCCGGCCTCACGCGCGCACTCGCGCAGGCGCAGGCGACCGTGGCGGCGCACGAACCCGGCGCGGGCGCCGAGGAAGACCCGGCCGTGCAGGCGGCGAAGGAGGCGCTCAGCGCCGCGCGCGCCGCGCGCGAAGAAGCATCCCGCGCGCTCGGCCGCGCCGAAGGGGAGCTCTCTGCGCTGCGCGCCGCTGTCGCGCGCCCGAGCTCGCCCGCCGAAGCGATCGCTGCAGAGGCAGCGCGGGCGTTCGCGGATGATATCGAGCGCGGGATCGACGCTGCGCGCGCGGCCGAGAGCCTGCCCGCCGCGCACGACGCGCTCGCGAAGGTGGCAGATCGCGTCGCGGCATTCCGCCGCGAGATCGGCGATCGCACGGACGCGCGCTCGCCCATGGCGGATGCCGCGCATGATGCAGCGAACACGGTGCAGGCGCTGATGATGGAATTCGAGAACGCGCAGGTGGACGAGCGCGAGCGCGAGCAGGCGCTCGCAGCGCTTCAGGCGAAGGCCGACGAAGGCCGCGAGGCGTTCCATGCGGCGCAGCGGGATCTCATCGCGAAGACGGGCGAGCTGCGCGAGACGGAAGCGGCCCTCGCGCGTGCCGATGCCGCGCTCGCGGACCTCGCGCGCTCGCGCGAGCGCTTCGAGGAAGAGGTGCGCGAAGGCGTCGCCCTGATCGGCGGCCGCACGATGAGCTACCAGAGCGAGCCGGTCCCGCCGGAAGCCGCCTCGGAGGATCGCCGCCTGCAGGAGGATCGCCGGCGCGAGATCGAGCGGCTGAAGGTGCGCATCGAGGAGTACCGCGGCGGCAACGCGGACGAAGTGATGAAGGAGTACCGCGAGACGAAAGAGCGCGACGAGTTCCTGGCGCGCGAGACCGAGGACCTCTCGCGCTCGGCCGAGCAGCTGCGAGAGATCATCGCGGAGCTCGAGTCATCCATCGACGAGCGCTTCCGTAACGGGCTCGCGCTCATCCAGAAGGAATTCAGCGCCTACTTCGCGCAGCTCTTCGGCGGCGGCACTGCATCGCTCACGCTCGAGGCGGCGAAGCCGCAGGCCGACGGGGATGCGGAGGCGCAGCCCGCCGGGCTCGCCGTCTCCGTTCAGCTCCCGAAGAAGCAGGCGCGCGGGCTCGAGACCCTCTCCGGCGGCGAGCGCGCGCTTACCTCGATCGCGCTCATCTTCGCGATGAGCCAGGTGAACCCGCCGCCCTTCCTGATCCTCGACGAGACCGACGCGGCGCTCGACGAAGCGAACTCGCGCCGCTATGCGCAGATCATGGAGACGCTCGCGAAGCGCAGCCAGCTCATCGTGATCACGCATAACCGCGCGACGATGGCGGCGGCAGGCGAGCTCTACGGAGTCACCATGGGCGCCGATGGCGTCTCGAAGCTCCTCTCGGTGAAGCTCGAGGAGGCGCAGGCCGTGGCGAAGTGACCGCTAGGAGACGATGCCCCAATCAAGCTGGCGGCTCTCAAGGTCGGCGGCGAGGAGCTTGATCCTGACCGCGTCGCCGAGGCGGAATTTCTTGCCGCTCGAGCGGCCCACCATCGAGTAGTGCTTCCGATCGAGCTCGAAGTAGTCGTTGCCGAGCGTGGAGACGTGCGCCATGCCCTCGGCGCGGCTCTCTTTCTCCGCGACGAAGACGCCGTGCTCGCCGACGCCGGTGATGACGCCATCGAACTCCTGGCCGATCTTGCCCAGCATGAACTCGACCTGCTTGTACTTCACCGAGTCGCGCTCGGCTGCTACGGCTTCCACCTCGCGTTCGCTCGAGTGGATCGCTGCCGTGCGGTAGCTCTCGAGCTCATGCGCTGAGAGCGGCTCGCCGTGCAGGTGGCTCTCGAGGATGCGGTGCACCATCATGTCAGGGTAGCGGCGGATGGGGGAGGTGAAGTGGGTGTAATGCTTGAAGCCGAGGCTGAAGTGCCCGACATTCTTATGGCTGTATACGGCCTTTGCCATCGAGCGCAGGGTCGCCATCTGGACGACGGCCTCTTCCGGCGTGCCCCGCACTTCGGCGAGGAGCCTGTTGACGTCGCGCCCTGTGATGCTCGCGGCATCCTTATGCCCGAGGTCGTGGCCGATCGCATGGAGGAAGATCTTGAGGTCCTCGATGCGGTCGGTGTCCGGCTCGTCGTGGATGCGATAGATGAAGGTCTCATCGGTCGCCTTGCCGCTCGCGCGGTCCTCGTGCGCTTTCCTGCTGATGAATTCGGCGACCTCCTTGTTCGCCAGCAGCATCCAATCCTCGATCATCCGCATCGTCTCGAGGCGCTCCTTCACGTACACGCGGATCGGCTTGCCGTCCGCGTCGAGCTCGAAGCGCACCTCATCCGTCTCGAAGGAGATGGCGCCGTTCGCGGTGCGCTCCTGGCGCAGGATCTGCGCCAGGCGGTCGAGCTCGGCGAGCGCTTCGCGATGCACGTCGCTCTTCCCATCGAGCGATTCCTGCGCGCTCTCATACGTGAAGCGGTGCGCGGAGCGGATGACCGACTTGCCGAACCAGCGCTCCGTCACCTGCCCGTCATGCGCGACGGTGAAGACGGCGGAGAAGGCGAGGCGCTCCTCGTGCGGCACGAGCGAGCAGAGGTTGTTGCTGAGCGCCTCCGGCAGCATCGGGATGGTGCGGTCCACGAGGTAGACGGACGTCGCGCGATGGCGCGCTTCGGCATCGAGCGCCGTGCCCGGGCGGACGTAGTTGGTCACGTCGGCGATGTGGATGCCGACCTCGCACGCGCCGTCGCCGAGCGCCTGGAACGAGAGCGCGTCGTCGAAGTCCTTCGCGTCGGTCGGGTCGATCGTGAAGGTGAGGATATCGCGGAAATCGCGGCGCTCGGCATAGTCCGCTGCGGATACCGCGCCTCTGGCAGCGATCGCCTCGGCCTCGCGCTCGACGGCGGGCGGGAATGCCGGCACGAAGCCGTGGGCCGCGAGCGTGGCCTGCATCTCCGTCTCGTGGAGGCCCGCCGGCCCCAGCACGCGGATGACGCGGCCCATGGGCGGCGAGAGGGGATCAGTCCATGCATCGAGCGCGACCAGCGCCTTGTAGCCCTCCTTCGCCTCGGGCGTGCGCCCGCTCTCGGGGATGCGGATATGGATATAGACGCGCTGGTTGTCGGGATGGAGGATCAGGAACCCGTTCTCCTCGACGAGCGTGCCGACGAACTGCGTCGTCGCGCGCGCGACGACCTTCGCGACCTCGCCCTGCAGGCGGCCGCGCGGCGAGTAGCCGGCGACCTTCACGATCACCGTGTCGCCGTTCAGCGCGCAGTTGAGCTTCCCGGGATCGATCTCGAGATCCTCCGGGAGCGTCTCGTGCGAGAAGTAGCCGACGCCTTTCCTGGTGACCGCGATGACGCCTTCGTACTCGGTGCCGGCAGCGGGGGCAGGGCCGCGCGAGGGCGCGCTTGAGCGGTCGCGATACTGATGGTGCTGATGGTTGCGGCGCTGTTCGTGCTGGCGCCCGTCTCGGTTGTTCACACAGCGACTATACAACACAACGGCAGCGAAGTCGAAACGGGACTGCCGGCTGGATGCCGCCGCCGCCGCGGGCGGATCGCCCCTCGTTGACCCCGCGGCGCGCTTCTGGTAGAGTACCGCCACATATGTTGAAGATCCGCATGCAGCGCACCGGCCGCAAGAACGACCCCGCCTTCCGCGTGGTCGTCGCCGAGCACACCAGGAGCCCGAAGACGGGCAACTTCCTCGAGCGCGTGGGCTCGTACAACCCGAAGACGAAGGAGCGCCAGCTCGATGCGGAGCGCATCACGTACTGGATGAGCAAGGGTGCGAAGACGTCCGACACCGTGCATAACATGCTCGTGTCCGCCGGCATCGTGAAGGGCGAGAAGATCAACGTCCTCCCCAAGAAGACGCCGATCGCGAAGGAGGCTCCGGCCGAGGAAGCCGCTCCGGCAGAGCCGGCAGCCGAGGCTCCCGCGCCTGAAGCCGAGGAAGCGCCAGCTGCCGAAGAGGCTCCCGCAGCCGAAGAGGCTCCGGCGACCGACGAGACCGCCGCGTAATCCGCTGCTCTCATTTGCGCCCGCAGCGAGCGCACGCTAGCATGAGGAAGCAGCGTGCGCCTTACTACTGATACCGATAGCAACGACAGCCATGGAACGAGATCAGACCTTCCTTGAATACGTAGTCAAATCCCTGGTGGATCATCCGGACGACGTCGCGATCACGCGCACGATCGACGAGATGGGCGTGCTCCTCACCCTCACCGTCAATGCCGACGACATGGGCAAGATCATCGGGCGTTCCGGCGCGACCGCCAAGGCGATCCGCACCCTCCTGCGCGTCGTCGGCATGAAGAACGACGCGCGCGTGAACCTCAAGATCAACGAGCCGGAAGGCGGCATGCGGGCGAGCGAGCCTGCGCGCGACCGCACGGTCGACGATGTCCTCGCGGATCTCGACGCATAGCCACGGCAGCCTGAGGCCGACCCTGGCGGGGTGCCAGCAATGCCGCACGGCAGCTCGCCGGAAAAAGCACTATCCATTTTAATTGCAATTAAAATTGCAATTAAAATGGATATGCGCATCGCCTCCCGATCATGACCCATTTCCATATCATCACGCTCTTCCCCGAGGCGATCGCGGCGTACTTCGAGTCGTCCATCCTCGGGCGCGCTCAGGACGACAAGAAGATCGCGGTCTCATACTACAACCCGCGCGATTTCGTCGCGGACACGGCGAAGGGCGCGACGCGCGGGAAGCACTGGGAGCGCGTGGATCGCCGGCCGTACGGCGGCGGTCCGGGCATGGTGCTCGCTCCCGAGCCGGTGCTGAAGGCGGCAGAGAAGGCGATCGGCCGCAAGAAGGATGTCACCGTGCTCTTCTTCTCGCCCTCAGGCGCGCAGTTCGATGCCGGCATGGCGAAGGAGCTCGCCCGCGCGAAGCACGTGGTGCTCTTGTGCGGGCGCTATGAGGGGATCGACGCGCGCGTCCCGAAGATCCTCAAGGCGAAGGCGGTATCCGTCGGCCCGTACGTCCTGACCGGCGGCGAGCTTGCCGCAGGCATCGTCATCGATGCCGCTGCACGCTACGTGAATGGCGTCCTCGGCAAGAACGAGAGCAGGGAAGACGAACGGACCGCTTCGCCGGACGTCTACACGCGGCCTGAGATCCTCACGTGGAAGGGGAAGCGGCATCGCGTGCCGCCCGTGCTCCTCTCCGGGCACCATGCGCTCCTCGAGGAATGGCGCGGCGGCAGGCTCGAGACCGCGAAGAAGAATGCCTCGAAGCGCGCATCCGTGAAGCGTACATCCCGTCCGCAGGACGGTGCATAATTCATTTGACGCTACAGCACTGGAGGGTGTATCGTCGAAAACGGGTCAGGTGCATGCCATGAAGGCCAAAGGCATGCAGGATTGATCTGTTTTTCTCACTCCGCTCGTGCGGAGTCTCATAGGAGGAAAGATTGGGGAAGAAATCGTCATCAGTGCCGCAGCGCAGCAGCCAGTACGAATACGAACTGGGGCGGTTGCACAGCGAGGGCGCCCTGGAACGGGCGGGCATGATTACGGTCATGCAGGCGATGGACCGGCGGTGCGGTGAGCGCAGACTCAACCCGAGCATCGTCGATCTCAGGTGCATCGCAGCGAACATGGCTGTCTCCGGCGACTGAGTAACGACCCAATCTGCATATTTGCCATTTTCCATCCTTCTGGGGGGCAAAATGCGGCGAAAAGGCGGGACCCGATTCGATCGGGTCCCGCTGACTATTTGTACGCTTCATCTTCTCTTCACCAGCGATCCGGATACTGTACTGGTTAGCTTGACGCACCCCTTTGCGCGCGGTACAGTACTCGCATACTTTTGCGTGCCTGATTGAGTCCCGGTTGCGCATTTCCCGTAAAAGTAAATCCTCGCTCAGGTTCGTTCCGGGCGACTATTTATACGCGACGAGCATCCGTCCGTCCGGGATGCTCGGCATTAGTCCGTAGCACGCTATGGCAAAGAAGACCGCGCGCCGGGAACAGAAATTCTTCGGCAAATACCAGCAGCCGCTGGTCGAGCTCCCGAACCTCGTGGAGCCGCAGCTCGAATCCTTCCGCTGGCTCATCGAGGAAGGTTCGGCTGAGGTGTTCAAGGAGTTCACCCCGATCACCGACTATTCGAATAAGAAGTTCGAGCTCACGCTCAGCAAGTTCACGTACGGCAAGCCCGCGTACGACGAGCACTACGCGAAGAAGAAGATGCTCACCTTCGAGGCGCCGCTCACGATGGTGGCGAAGCTCAAGAACAAGATCACCGGCGAAGAGAAGGAGCAGGAGATCTTCCTCGCGAATTTCCCGTGGATGACCGACCACGGCACGTTCATCATCAACGGCGTCGAGCGCGTCATCGTCCCGCAGCTCACGAGGAGCTACGGCGTCTTCTTCGACGCCGTGCCCTACAAGGGCGTCGGATACTTCGCGGCGAAGGTGATCCCGCAGCGCGGCGTGTGGATCGAGGTGGAGTCCGACCCGGACGGCGGCATCTCCGTGAAGATCGACCGTAAGCGCAAGTTCCCGGTCACGGACCTCCTGCGCGTCATGGGACTCACCGACGAGAAGGAGATCGAGAAGCGCTTCAAGGCGATCGAAGGCGGCGAGGATGCGCTCAAGGCGAGCCTCGCGCACGACACCGCGACGAACGCGCAGGAGAGCGCGCTCGAGATCTACCGCCGGCTGCGCGACGGCGACGTCACCACGCCGGAGACGGCGCGCGCATACGTCGAGGGCATGCTCTCGTCCGAGCGCTACGACCTCTCGAAGGTCGGCCGCTACACGATCAACCGCCGCTTCGGCTGGGACACCAGCGAGGCGGGCATCACGGGCAAGGGGACGCTCACCGTGGATGACATGATGGCGATCGTCGCGCACATCATCGCGCAGAACGCGAAGCCGGACGCAGAGCCGGATGACATCGACCACCTGGGCTACCGCCGCGTCCGCTTCGTCGGCGAGCTCATCGCCGCGCGCATGCGCATCGGCATGAGCCGCATGAAGCGCAACACGCAGGATCGCATGTCCACGATGGACATCGAGACGGTGCTCCCGGTCTCCTGCATCAACCCGCGCCCGTTCCAGGCCGCGGTCAAGGAGTTCTTCACGAGCAATCAGCTCTCGCAGCTCATGGAGCAGCACAACACGCTGGGCGAGATCGAGAACCTGCGCACGCTCTCGACGCTCGGCCAGGGCGGCCTCTCGAGCGAGCGCGCCGGGCTCGAGGTACGCGACGTGCACTCGAGCCACTACGGCCGCGCGTGCCCGATCCACACGCCGGAAGGAAAGAACATCGGCCTCGTGCTGCGCATGGCGCTCTACGCGCGCCCGAACGAGTTCGGCATCATCGAGACGCCGTACGCGAAGGTCAAGAACGGCGTCATCACGAGCGAGATCGCCTACATGAACGCGCTCGACGAGGAGCGCTACGCGATCGCGCACGCCGGCACCCCGCGCGACGCCGCCGGCCGCATCACGGTCGAGCAGGTGGAGGTGCGCAAGGAAGGCGAGCCGATCCTCGTATCGCGCGAGGAGGTGGACTTCATGGAGGTGGCGACCAACCAGCCGTTCTCCGTGGCGACCGCGCTCATCCCGTTCATCGAGCACGATGACGCCAACCGCGCCCTCATGGGCTCGAACATGCAGAAGCAGGCAGTGCCGTGCGTGCTGCCGTCGGCCCCGCTCGTCGCGACCGGCGTCGAGGAGGCGACCGCCCGCGACTCGGGCCGCCTCGTGCTTGCAAAGGAGGCAGGCACCGTGACGGCCGTGGACGCGAAGAAGGTCATCGTCACCAACGCCAAGGGCACGGCGATCGAGTACCCGCTCGTGAACTTCGCCCGCAGCAACGACTCGACGGTCCTGCACCAGCGCCCGGCTGTCTCGATGGGGGAGAAGGTCTCCCGCGGCGACGTGCTGGCGGACTGCTCGACGTCCGAGAACGGCCAGCTCGCGATCGGCCAGAACGTGCGCATCGCGTTCATGTCCTGGGCCGGCAACAACTACGAGGACGCCATCATCATCTCCGAGCGGCTCGCGAAGGAGGCGCGCTTCACCTCCATCTACATGGAGGAGTTCGAGTGCGTCGTGCGCGACACCAAGCTCGGGCCAGAGCTCACCACCCACGACATCCCGAACGTCTCGGAGTTCAAGCTCCGCAACCTCGATGAGGACGGCATCGTCCGCATCGGCGCGGAGGTCCGCCCCGGCGATATCCTCGTCGGCAAGGTGACCCCGAAGGGCGAGACGCAGCTGACGCCGGAAGAGCGCCTCCTGCACTCGATCTTCGGCGAGAAGGCGAAGGACGTGAAGGACACCAGCCTGCGCATGGACGCCGGCAAGCGCGGCCGCGTGGTCGGCGTGAAGGTGTTCAGCCGCGAGAACGGCGACCAGCTCGAGAGCGGCGTCATCAAGCGCGTGCACGTGGAAGTCGCCGAGCTGCGCACCATCTCGGTGGGCGACAAGCTCGCCGGCCGCCACGGCAACAAGGGCGTCATCTCCCGCATCCTGCCGGAGGAGGACATGCCGTTCGATAAGGACGGCAACCCGATCGACATGATCCTGACGCCTCTCGGCGTGCCGTCCCGCATGAACCTCGGCCAGATCCTCGAGTTCCACCTCGGGCTCGCGGCAGACGCCCTGGGCTACCAGGCGGTGGTCCCGAGCTTCGCCGGCGCCTCCGAGGAGGAGATCCGCGAGGAGCTCGTGAAGGCCGGCTTCGCCGAGAGCGGCAAGCAGGAGCTCTTCGACGGCCGCACCGGCGAGAGCTTCGGCCAGCCGATCGCCGTCGGCATGATGTACATGCTGAAGCTCCACCACATGGTCGAGGATAAGATCCACATGCGCTCGATCGGCCCGTACTCGCTCACCACGCAGCAGCCGCTGGGCGGCAAGGCGCAGTCGGGCGGCCAGCGCGTCGGCGAGATGGAGGTCTGGGCCTTCCTCGGCTACGGCGCGGCGCACACGCTCCGCGAGATCCTCACCATCAAGTCCGACGACATCCTCGGCCGCTCTGCCGCGTTCGATGCGATCGTCTCCGGCAAGCGCATCACCGAGAGCAACACGCCGGCGACGTTCAACGTCGTGGTCCGGCACCTGCGCGGCCTCGGGATCGATATCCACTTCGACGGCGCCCAGGGCGACGAGTCGGCAGCTAACTCCCTCTACTAATATGAAGAAACACGCAGACATCATCCCGCAGACGTTCGACAAGCTGCTGGTCAGCCTCGCGTCCCCGGAGCGCATCCTCGAGTGGAGCCACGGCGAGGTCACGAAGCCTGAGACCATCAACTACCGCACGCAGCGCCCGGAGAAGAACGGCCTCTTCGACGAGAAGATCTTCGGTCCGGAGAAGGACTACGAGTGCTACTGCGGCAAGTACCGCGGCATCCGCTTCAAGGGCATCGAGTGCGAGAAGTGCGGCGTCGAAGTGACGCGCGCCATCGTGCGCCGCGAGCGCATGGGCCACATCGAGCTGGCGACGCCGGTCTCGCACATCTGGTTCCTGCGCGGCATCCCGAGCAGGATCGCGCTCCTCATGGGGCTCTCGGCGACGGACGTCGAGAAGGTCGTCTACTTCGCGAGCTACATCGTCACGAAGGTGGACGATAGCGAGAAGCAGCGCCTCCTCCGGGAGCTCGAGAACGAGCTCCAGATGAAGGTGAAGGCCGCCATCGACGCTAAGGAGAAGACGCGGCTCAAGGAGCTCGCGACCGCAGCCAAGCGCGACATCGAGTCCATCAAGGAAGGCGTCGTCCTCGATGAAGCGGCGTACCACACGTTCGCCGTGCGCTACGGCGCCATGTTCGAGGCGGCGATCGGCGCGGAAGCACTCTATGACATCCTCAAGAATCTCGACCTCGCGGCCTTCATCGAGGCGCTCCAGAAGCAGTACGAGGACGCGAACGCCGTCGACCGCGAGAAGCTCCGCAAGCGCATCGCGCTCGCGCAGAGCATGCTGAAGGCGGACGTGCGTCCGGAGTGGATGTTCATGACCGTGCTGCCGGTCGTCCCGCCGGCGCTGCGGCCCATGGTCGCCCTCGAAGGCGGCCGTCACGCGAGCTCGGATCTCAACGACCTCTATCGCCGCGTCATCAACCGCAATAACCGCCTGAAGAAGCTCATGGCGATCCATGCGCCGGAAGTGATCCTGCGCAACGAGAAGCGCATCCTGCAGGAAGCAGTGGACGCGCTCCTCGACAACTCGATGCGCCGCGGAGGCGGCACCTCGGGCATCCTCGGCGGACGCCGCCGCCCGCTGAAGTCGCTCGCCGACTACCTCAAGGGCAAGCAGGGCTACTTCCGCCAGAACCTCCTCGGCAAGCGCGTGGACTACTCGGGCCGCTCGGTCATTGTCGTCGGTCCGGATCTCGCGCTCGACGAGTGCGGGCTCCCGAAGCACATGGCGCTCGAGCTCTTCCGCCCGTTCGTCATCCATGGGCTCCTTGAGCGCGAGCTTGCGTTCAACATCCGCGGCGCCGGCCGCCTCATCGAGGACGGCGTCCCGGAGGTGTGGGCGATCCTCGAGGAGGTGATCGAGGGCAAGTACGTGCTCCTCAACCGCGCCCCGACGCTGCATCGCCTCAGCTTCCAGGCCTTCCGCCCGACCCTCATCGAGGGCTCGGCGATCCAGATGCACCCCTTGGTCTGTGCCGCCTACAACGCCGACTTCGACGGCGACACCGTCTCGGTCCACGTGCCGCTCTCCGAGCAGGCGCAGATGGAGGCGCGCGAGATCATGTCGGCCAACAAGAACGTGCTCAAGCCCGGTTCGGGCGAGGTCGTCACCGGCCCCAGCCAGGACATCATCCTCGGCTGCTACTGGATGACGCAAGTCATCGAGGGCGCGAAGGGCGAGGGCAAGGCATTCCCGTCCACGAACATCGCGATCACCGCGCACGACTTCGGCGACGTGGACCTGCGCGCGAAGATCCTTCTCCTGCCGTCGGACAACCCGAAGTACGCGCAGTACGAGGGCAAGCCGTTCGAGACGACGGTCGGCCGGCTCCTCTTCAACACGGTCCTGCCGAACGACTTCCCGTACATCAACGACGAGATGACCAAGAAGCGCATGGGCCGCCTCATCAACGAGCTCGTGAAGCGCTACGGCCTCTCGGGCATCCCGGCGATCCTCGATAAGATCAAGGCGTTCGGCTTCAAGTACTCGACTGTCGCCGGCATCACCTGGAGCTTCTCGGACGTGGTCGTCCCTGCTGAGAAGCAGACGCTCGTGGCCGAGGGCCAGGAAGCGGTGAAGCATCTCTGGGAGCAGTATGAGGAGGGCCTCCTCACGGAGGATGAGCGCAAGCGCCTCACGATCGAGATCTGGGAAGGCGTGAAGGCCAAGATCCAGGAGAAGCTGGCTTCGCAGATGGTCCCGACGAGCTCCGTGCATAACATGATCGTCTCCGGCGCCCGCGGCTCGCTCGGCCAGCTGAACCAGATGGCCGGCATGAAGGGCATGATCGCGAACCCGCGCGGCGAGACGATCGATTTCCCGATCATCGCTTCGATGAAGGAGGGCATGACGCCGATCGAGTACTTCATCTCGACCCACGGCGCCCGCAAGGGCATGGCCGACACCGCGCTCAACACGGCGAAGGCCGGCTACCTCACGCGCCGCCTCTTCGATGTGGCGCAGGATGTCATCATCCTCGAGCACGACTGCGGCACGAAGGAGGGCGTCAGCATCGCCGAGCGCGAGGCGGGCGCAGGACTCGCGGCCGACCAGATCGCCGGCCGCACGCTCGTCGAGGAGCTCACGGCGGGGGAGACGGCCTTCAAGAAAGGCCACCTCGTGAGCCATGACGACGCGCAAGCGATCGAAGCGGCGCACATCTCCTCGGCAGTGATCCGCTCCCCGATGACGTGCCGGACGCTGCGCGGCGTCTGCCAGCTGTGCTACGGCAACGATCTCTCGACGGGCGAGCTCGTGGATCTCGGCGAGGCGGTCGGCGTCGTCGCGGCGCAGGCCATCGGCGAGCCGGGCACCCAGCTCACCATGCGCACCTTCCACACCGGCGGCGTGGCGGCAGCAGGCGGCGACATCACCGCCGGCCTCCCGCGCGTCGAGGAGATCTTCGAGTGCCGCACGCCGAAGGCGTCCGCCTCGATCGCCCGCGTCTCGGGCGTGGTCACCTCGATCGAGCGTGTCGAAGGCGAGCAGGTCATCACGATCCTGCCGGAGACCGCCAGCAAGACAGGCAAGGCTGCGAAGCGCGATACCGAGTACCACGCACTGCCGGGCCGCCAGCTCCTCGTGCGCGTCGGCTCGCCGGTAGAGAAGGGTGACTTCCTGACCGACGGCTCGGCCGATCCCACAGAGCTGTTCGCCTACGCCGGCAAGACCGCCGCGCAGGAGTACATCATCGCGGAGATCACCCGCATCTACGAGCTGCAGGGCGTGACCATCTCCCGCAAGCACCTCGAGATCATCGTCAAGCAGATGTTCAGCCGCATCAAGATCACGGCACCGGGCGACACCGGCTTCGCATTGGGCGACGTGGTCGAGGAGGCGGACTTCGAGGTCCAGAACCGCGCCGCGAAGGAGGCGGGCACGGAGCTCGCGAAGGGCAAGACGCTCGTGCTCGGCATCGGCGAGGTCTCGCTCTCCCGCGCATCGTTCCTCTCGGCCGTGTCCTTCCAGAACACCACCAGGAAGCTCACCGAGGCCGCCGTCTCCGGCGCCGAGGATCCGCTGGTGGGGCTCAAGGAGAACGTCATCATCGGCCGCCTCATCCCGGCTGGCACCGGCTTCGCCGGCAGCCGCAAGAAGGCCATGATCGACGAGCTCGAGGCATCGTTCCCGCCTGAGGTGGATGACACCCCGCGCGCGATGCGCCTGCGCCCGGCCGCGACCGATTTCTAGTACGCGGCATATCACGCGCGCGAACGCCCCGGCATGAGCCGGGGCGTTCGCTTATCCCCATGCAATCATCCCTCAGGATGCTACGGTTAAGTCAATGCATCTTCCGGTGAGCATGCGCATACACGCGCGATTCCGTACCATGGCGGCGATCATCCTCGCAGCGTGCCTCGTCATCCCCGCATCCTTGCATGCCGAGAGCGCTCCCGGTGCCGATGCGCAGATGGGCGTCCCGACATTTACGCGCACCCTCTACCAAGGACTCTCGGGGAGCGATGTGACCGAGCTCCAGGGCTACCTCAAGACGCTCGGCTACTTCTCATACCCCGCGACGACCGACTACTACGGCCCCGTCACGGCCGCAGCCGTCCGCGCCTTCCAGGCGGACCACGGCCTGCCGCAGACCGGCATCGTCGATCCGCAGACCTGGGTATTCATCGGCGCCTTGGGTGCTGATGGCGCCAAGGGCGGCTCGCAGTCGGCTGTTGGGGCGAGCGAGCCGGCTGCGCCTGTCCTCACGCGCTCGCTCTCGATCGGCTCCAAAGGCGATGATGTCTCCGCGCTCCAGCGCTTCCTCAAGGCGCTCGGCTACTTCGCGTATCCCTCGATCACCGGCTACTTCGGGCAGGTGACTGCCGATGCCGTCATCGCGTTCCAGCGGGGCCACGGGATCGACCCCATCGGCATCGTCGGCCCGCAGACGAGGGCGGCGATCGCCCTCATCGGCGCCGTAGTATCGCAGGGCACCGGCACGCCCTCGCCGCCGCAGGGGCAGCTTCCGTCCGCCATGCCCATCCCGTTCGTCGGATCCGGCGGAGAAAGCCCGTCGAGAAGCTCAGGGAGCGGGAACGCGTCGTCGGGGACCATCGATCTCGATTTCGCGAACAAGACGTACACGGTGAACGGTACGGCGGTCTCGCTCGATTCCCTCATCGGACATAGCTCGCGCACGGGCGACGAGACCTGCTCCTGGGCGGACGGGCACCTGACGGTCGCCGGCCCGGATGACCTCTGCGTCACCGACCTCGGGCTTGCCGTCGAGCCCGCATCCACTAACGAGTTCACGCACTCGGGCGACCTCTCCGCCGGCGCCTGGACGAGCTTCACGACCAGCACGGGCGTCGCGTCTGCGACCGGCGACGCGGGCACCGCTCCCGACGGAACGGATACCGCGACGCTCGTCACAGTCAGCCGCTCCAGCACCCCGCCTTCCGGCTTCGGTGCCAACGCGCAGTGGATCGCGACCTTCACCGCGACCCCTGGCGTCTCGACCGCGAGCATCTACCTCAAGGCGTACGCCCCGGCCGATGTCGGCAAGAAGATCACGCTCGTCGTGCATGGCGCGAGCTATACGGAACTCGATCTCACGCTGACGAGCGGCTGGACGCGCTACTCGATCAATGGCGCGACGTTCGCAAGCAGCGAATCGATCGCGGTCGGCTACTCGGGCCTGACCGCGAATGCGCAGGACGGGCAGACGCAGTTCCTCGCATGGGGCGTCCAGGCGGAGCCGGGGAGCGTGCCGACTGCGTACATCCCCACGACCGACGCGAGCGCGTCGCGCGGCGCGGACGCCGTTGTCGCCGCCGGCTCGCTGGCATCCGCCCTCAACGGCACGGCCGGCACAGTCACAGTCGTGACCGACGGCGGCATCGCCGCGCGCGATGCCGCGCTCATCGGCGCCGATGGCTCCGTGCTCCTCGGCAAGACCGGGAGCGACCTGCTCGAGAGCACTCTCGGGAGCACTGTCGCGACGCTCTCGAACGCTGACTGGACCGCGGTCGCGACGAGCTCGCTCTCGTTCGACGCGTCCGGGCGCTCCATCGCGCTCAACGGCGGATCCGTCATCACGGATGCGCAGGCGAAGCCAAGCGCGACGACGTACAGCATCGGCTCGATCGGCGGCACGTCCTCCTTCTTCGGCGGTACCATCCGGCACCTGACGGTAGCGACGAGCAAGCTGGCCGATAGTGCGATCGGCCTGGCGCCCCTCGTCTCGCCCGGCACGCTCGGGAGCGGCTTCTCGTTCAACGGCGCGAATACCTTGATCGTGCCGACCTCGTCGTCGCTCCAGTTCTCCTCGGCGTTCAGCGTCTCGCTCTGGGTCAAGACGAGCAGCCTCAACGGCACCGCGCAATCCATGTTCCTCAAGAACAAGCCGTCGGGCGTGAACACCGGCTTCGTGTTCGGTGACAACGGTCCGTTCAACGGCGGCGAGGTCTTCTCCACGCAGCCGAATTCCTCCGGCGGCGTCTGCGGCGATGCAATGGCCTGCTTCTCGCGCTCGCTCATCAATGACGGCGCGTGGCACCACGTGGTCGGCGTCTATAGCGGCAGCGACGTGAAGATCTATCTCGACGGGACGCTTGAGGACACCCGCACCGCCGCGTCCTCATTCGTGAACAATACGTCGCCGTTCTACATCGGCGCCGGGCTGACGGGCACGCTCTCCGACATCCGCATCTATTCCCGCGCGCTCACGCAGGCCGATATCAGCACGCTCTATGCGGATGGCGGGCTCGGCACCGTCCCTGCGACCGGGAGCGCGCTCAACGCCGGGCTCATCGCGTACTGGCCGATGAACGCATCGACGATCGGCACGGGTGCGGCGAGCGCGACCGACCTCTCGGGCAATGGCAACACGGCATATCTCGATGTCACGCCGCCGTCGGTCTCGATCACGTCGCCGGCGAATGGCGCGACAGTCTCCGGCTCGGTGACCGTGACGGCGAGCGCCTCGGATGACCACGGCGTCGCGAGCGTGAAGTTCATCGTCGACGGCACGACGAAAGGTACCGACAAGAGCGCGCCGTTCACCATGACCTGGAACACCGGCGCCGTCCTCGATGGATCGCACGCGATCGTCGCGGTCGCGACCGACGTCGGCGGCAATGTCGCGACATCGAGCACGGTCACGGTGACCACTGATAACGGGCTCGTCGGCGGCACGACGTATTACGTCTCGCCGACCGGCAGCGATTCGAACGCCGGCACGAGCCCGAGCTCGCCGTGGAAGACGGTTAGCAAGGTGAACAGCGGCTTCTACCTGCCGGGCGATTCGATCCTCTTCGAGGGCGGCCAGACGTTCACCGGCTGCCTCGCGTTCACCAGCTCGAACGTGACCGGCACGAGCTCGAGCTCGCCCTTGACCATCGGTTCCTACGGCACGGGCTCGTTCACGCTTGATGCAAACTGCACGGGCACGGGGGATGTCGCCGACATCGATCTCGATGGGGTGAGCGGCGTCACCATCACGGACGGCATCCTGCGCGGCAACAGCGGCGGCGCATCCGATGGCATCTGGGTGCACGCGCCGAACAGCAGCACGAATGTCTCCGATATCAGGATCGAGAACATGGATATCGGCGGCTTCTATCCGGACGCGGGCCATACGAGCATCTCGGGCAGCGCGGAAGTCTTCATCACCGGCTACCCGGGCGGCAGGTTCGAGAACATCTACGTCGGCCATTCCACGCTCCACGGCGTGGACGGCGCGACGAGCGATGACCTCAACGGCATCTACGGCTTCGGTAACGGCAAGAACATCCATGACGTCACGTACGAGTACAACACCATCTACGATATCGGCGCTCGCGCCAGCAGCATCGCGAGCGGCATCGTGGCGAATGGCGTAGACGGCGGGCTCCTGCAGCACAATGTCGCGCACGACATCGGCGCGAACTCCGCGGTCTGCGGCGGCCCGGGCGGCATCTGGACCTATAACTCGAACGACGTGACCATCCAGTACAACGAGGTGTACCACGTGCAGCCTATTAACTACAGCGGCGGCTGCGACTGGATCTCGTACGACCTCGACGGCAGCGTGACGAACTCCACCATCCAGTACAACTACTCGCACGACAACTTCGGGGGCATGATCATCTTCATGACGTCGCCCTCGACCTGGTACAACAATACGATGCGCTACAACCTCTCCGTGAACGACGGCGCGAACACCGCGCAGAGCGGCTCGCACGGCGCGATCGGCTTCGGCGGCACGGCGAGCGGCGGCTCCTTCTACATGTACAACAATACGATCTGGAACGGGAATACGCTCCCGAAGGGCACCGCGTACGCGATCTCGGGGAACTTCATGCCGACGACGGGCCTCATCGCGAACAACATCTTCGCCGTTGAGAAGGATGGCAGCGGCGTGAGTCACTACCTGTACGCGCCCATCACGTCGTTCCCGTCGGGCCTCTTCTTCAAGGATAATGACTGGTTCTCGATCGGTGGCGGCACACCGTACTGGCTCCCGAAGAGCGGCACGGCCGAGACGTCGCTCGCCTCATGGCAGGCGTTCATCCCCGGCGGCGACACGGGCGCGGCGACGAGCGACCCGGCCTTCGTGGATGATACGTGGGATGCCATCTGCGGCGGCTACTCATCCTCGTGCGGCACCTCCTTCAAGCTGCAGAGCGGTTCGCCCTTGATCGGTACCGGCCTCGACCTGCATCAGAGTTCCTCGACGATCTCGGTCGGCACGCAGGACTACTTCGGCACGGCGATCCCGAACGGGATGATCGGTACCGGCTATAACCTGGGGTTCGACGGCGGGAGCGGCGTGAGCGGCGTAGATACCGTCAAGCCGACGGCAACGCTCACGGCGCCGCTTTCCGGCAGCGTCGTGTCGGGTGCATCCGTCTCGCTCGCGGCGACGGCGTCCGATAACGTCGGCCTCGCCAGCCTGCGATTCTCGGTGGATGGCGCGCCGATCGGCACGCCGGGGACCGCCTCGCCGTATTCGATCACGTGGGACTCGACCGGCGTCACGGACGGCGCGCATACCATCGCAGTGACGGCAGAGGACACGTCCGGCAACTACGCGACGACGAGCGCTTCCGTCATGGTGAGCAACGCGGCGCCGGTCATCTCGTCCATCTCGTCGGGGACGCCGGGCGAAACGAGCGCGACGATCACCTGGACCACGAATACCGGCGCGACGTCCCGCGTCGCGTACGGCGCGAGCGCCTCGTACGATACGTACTCGGCGCTCGATACCGCCACGACCACCTCCCACCAGGTGACGCTCTCGGGCCTTACGTCAGGCGCCACCTACCATTTCGCTGTCATCTCGACGGACGACTTCGGCCGCACATCCACCTCGACGGATCAGACGTTCACCGCTTCCTCGCTGCCCGGGTGGGTCGAATCGGGGGCGTATATCGATATCGATTTCGCGAACGACCGCGCCTGGTCGGCAGCAACCGGCGTTACGACCCCGGACGCCTTCTTCGATAGCTACTCCCGCACTGGCACTGCGTACGCGGCCGATGGCGCGGGCACGCTGCACGCGTTCGCCACGGATGTGCCGCGCATCACCGATAAGGGGATCCTCGTGGAGGCTGACAACACGAACCAGGCGCTCTGGTCGCGCACCTTCACGAACGCCGTGTGGACGGCGAGCGGCATGAGCGTCGCGATGGACCAGACCGGCGCCGACGGGTCGGCTAACGCCGCGGGTTCGCTCACGGCGACCGCCGCGAATGCCACCCTGATGCAAGCGGTCACCGATTCGACCAGCCGCACCCGCGTCTTCTCCGTCTACTTGAAGCGCCTCTCGGGCACCGGCGAGATCGACCTTACGATGGACGGCGGCGCGACCTGGACCGATGTCACCGCGGGGGTCACGACAGGCGCGTACCGCCGGGTCTCGATCAATACGACGAGCGCGAACCCGACGATCGGCATCCGCCTCGTCGCGAGCGGCGATTCGGTCGCGGCGGACTTCGCGCAGGAAGAGGTCCCGGGCAGCAGCATGTTCGATGCGCTTACGTCGCCGGTGGTGACGACATCCGCTGCCGCCTCCCGCGGCAAGGATCACACGAAGCTCATACCGGCCATCACCACGCTCATGAACTCGTCGGACTATAGCGTCCTCGTCACGGGCACGGGTTCCGGGCGGGTCAGCGGGAATGGCGCGCCTTTGATCGGGTGCTCGACGTTCGGTGGCTACCTCGGCCTGCCCACGCCGACCACGGTAGGCGAAGGCGGCGGCTGCATCTACGGATCGGCGCACAGTATCGCGCTCGGCAGCGGCACGGCGCAGTCCACGACTACGGTCGGCCTCTCGCGCGACAGCACGCCGGAGACGCACTTCGTCGGGAACGGCGGATCGGTCCTGACGATCGGCGCGGCCACGAAGTCGCAAACGTATTACAACGTCGGCATGGAATCCGCGAACGGGCCGTACTATGACGGCTACATCACCCGCGTCACGTTCTGGAATACCGCCCTCGACGCCACCACCCTGCAGGCCCTCACGGCGCAGTAGCCTGCCTCCGGCATCCGGGGCGCCTGCGCGGCGCGCTCGCGCCCGGCTGCCTGCTGCGCCATGGAGCAGGCAGCCGGCCTTCCTTTTTGCTACCATGGGGGCACCTATGGATACGGTGCAGCAGATCAAGGACCGGCTCTCGATCGTCGACGTAGCGGGCCAGTACGTGAAGCTCATCCGCGCGGGCGCCAGCTACAAGGCGCGCTGCCCGTTCCATTCGGAACGGACGCCCTCGTTCGTCGTCAGCCCCAGCCGCGGGACCTACCACTGCTTCGGCTGCGGCGCTGGCGGCGATATCTTCTCGTTCGTCGAGGAGGTCGAGGGGATCGATTTCAGGGGCGCACTCAAGATCCTGGCGGATCGCGCGGGCGTCACGATCACGGAAGAGAAGCCCGGCGAGCGCAACGAGCGCGAGGAGCTGCTCGCCGCCTGCGAGGCCGCGACGGTGTTCTACGAGCGGCAGCTTGCCGGGAACGAGCCGGCGAAGGACTACCTTCGCGGGCGCGGCATCGCGGAGGCTACGATTCGCTCTTTCCGGCTCGGCTGGGCGCCCGCCGACTGGCGCGGCCTCGTCTCGCACCTCAAGGAGAAAGGATTCGACGAGCGCGCAATCGAGCGGGCAGGTCTCGCGAAGCGCACCGAGAAAGGCGCATACGACCGGTTCCGCAGCCGGATCATGTTCCCGATCGCCGACTCGGCCGGACGCGTGATCGCGTTCAGCGGGCGCATCTTCGAGCCGGCGGGAACGGCGCACCCTGAAGGGCAGGAGCCGCCGAAGTACCTCAACTCACCCGAGACGCCGCTCTTCCACAAGTCGCGCATCCTCTACGGCTACGATCGAGCGAAGCTCTCCATCCGCAAGTACGATTGCACCGTGCTGGTGGAAGGGCAGATGGATCTCGTCATGTGCCATCAGGCCGGCTGGACGAATGCAGTCGCGGTTTCCGGCACGGCGCTCACTGAGGAGCATATCGCGCTCATCCGGCGCCTTTCCGAGAACCTGATCCTCGCGCTCGACGCCGACGAGGCCGGCATCCGCGCAGCGGCCAAGAGCGCGCGCATCGCGCTTGCCCAAGGGATGGATGTGAAGGTCGCCGCGCTCGGCGCGAAGGACCCGGCGGATCTCATCAATGGGGAAGGGAAGGAGGCGTTCGCTGCGGCGATCCGGGGCGCGCGCCATATCATCACGTTCCTCATCGATACGCTCGAGCGCGCCCAGCCGGAGCGCCGCGCGTTCGCGCGCGCGGTCGAGCGGGGGGTGCTGCCGTTCGTCGCGGCGATCAAGAGCCCGATCGACCGCGAGCATTTCCTGCGCGAGACCGCCGATCGGATCGGCATGCCCGAAGCTGCGGTGCGCGAGGCACTCGCGCGGGCGCTCGCTGAGCTCGCGCACGAGCAGGGGCCGGCGCCGCGCGCGCAGGAGCCCGCTGCGGCGCCGGTGCGGCGCGCGGCCGACCCCGCGATCGCGCATGCGCAGACGCGCCAGCTGCTCGGCATCTATCTCTGGCAGTCATCGCTCCCGGCGCCTGCGCTCGATCTTGCGAAGCTCGCGCAGGAGATCGAGGACGCGACAGGCATCACGCCGGCGATCCCCGAGACGCTCTCCGAAGAGGAACGCGAGTCCCTGCGGTTCGCGGCGGAAGGCCTCTTCGGGGACAGCGTCTCGCTTGCGGCGGATGCTGAGGCGCTCCGGATCGCTGTCTATCGCGGGCGCCTGCAGCGCGAGCTCGCGATCGCCTCGAGCGACCTGCGCCGCGCTGAAGCGGCGCATGACGAAACAGCCGCTGCTGACGCTCTTTCACGCTGCGCTCATCTCACAACTGCTATTGCAAAGATTGACACCATACGGTAGAGTATGGCAAAACGCCGCATTGCGGCGTGGGTCGGTATGCAATTTTGATATGACAGCAGCAAAGAATACGAAAACCGCAACAAAGAAAAGCGCGAAAAAGACGCTGAAGAAGGCCGCTCCGACGGCCGTCCGCCGTACGACGGCGAACACGAAGAAGAAGACGAGCGCGAAGACGGCCGCGAAGGCCGCCGCGCCGAAGAAGACGATCGCAAAGAAGGTCGCGCCCAAGAAGGCTGCTGCACCGAAAGCAGCGAAGAAGGCAAGTGCCGCGAAGGCAGATCCGAAGGCCGAGGAGCTCCTGACGCTCGGCCGCGGCCGCGGCTACATCACGTACGATGAGATCCTGCGCCGGTTCCCTACGATCGAGCAGGATGTCGCGCTGCTCGAGGACCTCTATGAGCGCTTCGCCGCAGCTGGCGTGGACGTGATCGAGAGCGGCAACATGCTCGACGATACGGCCGACGAGATCCTGGAGAAGAAGAAGCTCCAGCACCATCGCCGCTCGGACGCCGGCTACGATTCCATCCAGATGTACCTGCGCGAGATCGGCCAGTACCCGCTCCTTTCCGCGGAAGACGAGCGCACACTCGCGAAGCGCATCCTCGCCGGCGATGAGGAGGCGCGCAACATCCTTGCGCGCTCGAACCTGCGCCTCGTGGTTTCGATCGCGAAGAAGTACGTGGGCCGCTCGGCGGATCTCACGCTCCTCGATCTCATCCAGGAAGGGAACATCGGTCTCTTCAAGGCGGTCGACAAGTTCGACTTCACGAAGGGATTCAAGTTCTCGACGTATGCGACCTGGTGGATCCGCCAGGCGATCACGCGCGCTTTGGCCGACCAGTCCCGCACCATCCGCATCCCGGTCCATATGGTGGAGACGATCGCCAAGTACAAGCAGAAGGTGCGCGAGCTCTCCCAGCACCTCGGGCGCGATCCGCTGCCGGAGGAGATCGCCACGGAGATGGGCGTGGATCTCGATAAGATCTACACCATCCAGAAGATCAGCCAGGATACTGTCTCGCTCGAGACGCCGGTCGGCTCCGAAGACGAGGCCGGCTCGACGCTCGGCAGCTTCATCGCCGACGACTCGGTGACTTCGCCGGATCAGGATGCATCGCTCCGGATCCTCCAGGAGCAGATCCAGGAGGTCTTGGGCGAGCTCTCGCCGAAGGAGCGCAAGATCCTCGAGATGAGGAACGGCCTCACCGGCGATGGCGTATGCTACACGCTCGAGGAAGTCGGCCGCGAGTTCGGCGTCACCCGCGAGCGCATCCGCCAGATCGAGGCAAAGGCGCTCGAGAAGATCCGTTATCACGAGCGCGCGAAGCAGCTCCGGAACTACTAGGCCGGAAGCACGCCCTGCGGGCGGCAAAAGAGGAACGGCTCGCGGGAATCCGCGAGCCGTTTTTCATGCAGGGGCCTCTCGCTAGTCGAGGCGATGTGCCGAGGTGACGATCTTCGCGCCGGCCTCATTGCGGCTGATGAGCACGATCCGGTCCGCTGCGAAGGTGCGGCCTGCATCATGCGCCGTGACGCGCACGTCGCCTACATGCGGGCGGTACCCGGCGCCGAGCCACGCGAGATCGCGGAACCGGACCCGGTACATCGCAAGGCTGATCAGGAGGCGCGTGTGCAGCAGCTCGAGCTCCCTGTTGCGCGAAAGGACGTGCACGGGTACGTCGCCGTTCGGCCCGAACATGTCGGGGCCTGCCGATACCAGCTGCAAGGCGCCTTTCGTGCGATCCCCGGCCAGTCCCTCGAGGAGGAACATGAGCGCGCTCGTCTCGGCTCCGTCCGCGGCCCATCGGAACCATGGCATCAGCGTGCAGTGCATCGGCAGCGGGGTGCCTGCCGCGTAGGCGGTATCCGGCATGATCGGCTCGATCGGGAGCACGATCAGGAACTCACCGGGCATACCTTCTCTCCTTCTTCTGGCTGGGTCTGATGCTATACTGCCGCCATGGCGAAGACAACCCCGCAATTCGACGCGGCGTACCAGAGGCTCAATGCCGCGCAGCGAGAGGCGGTTGATACGCTCGAGGGGCCGGTCATGGTGGTGGCCGGGCCGGGGACAGGGAAGACCCAGATCCTCACGCTGAGGATCGCGAATATCCTCAAATCCACCGATACGCCGCCGGATGCCATCCTGGCCCTGACGTTCACCGAGGCCGGTGTCGACGCGATGAAGCGCCGCTTGCTCTCGCTGATCGGGCCGACCGCGTACTCCGTCCGCATCCACACGTTCCACGGCTTCTGCAACGAGGTCATCCACGCGCATCCGGAATACTTCCCGCGCATCATCAGCTCGACGGCGATCACCGAGATCGAGGCGATCAAGCTCCTGCGCGAGGCGATCGAATCGCTCCCGCTCGATACGCTGAAGCCGTTCGGCGATCCGTACTACTACGTGACGGCGATCAAAGGGGCGATCGGGACCCTCAAGCGCGAGGGGAAGACGCCGCAGGACGTGCTTGAGACCTCGGCGCGGCTGCTCGAAGAGCTCGACGCAGATCCGGCATCGCGGCATGAGAAAGGCAAGTACGCGGGAAAGGTCAAGGGCGCGGTGCAGACGCGCATGACGCAGCTTGCGCGCGAGCACGAGCTCGGGCTCGTGTTCGAGCGCTACGAGCTGGAGCTCGCCGCGAAGCGGAAGTTCGATTTCGAGGACATGATCAGCGAGGTGGTGCGGGCGCTCGCCGAGGACGAATCCTTCCGGCTCATGGTCCAGGAGCAGTTCCTCTACATCCTGGCCGACGAGCACCAGGATGCGAACGGGGCGCAGAATACGCTGCTCGATCTCCTGGTCTCCTACGATGAGAACCCGAACCTCTTCATCGTGGGCGATGAGAAGCAGGCGATCTTCCGCTTCCAGGGCGCTTCGCTCGAGAGCTTCGATCGGTTCCGCGAGCGCTTCCCGCAGGCCCGCGCCATCAGCCTCACCGATTCGTACCGCTCCGGCACGCGGCTCCTCGATGCGGCCCATGCCCTCATGCAGGCGTCCGTCCCGGCCGAGCGGCACCCGAAGCTCGAGAGCCGCGTCAGCGCTCCCCATCTCGCCGAGCTCGAGCTGCGCGCCTTCAGCACCGAGGAGCTCGAGATGAGCTGGGTCGTGCAGGATATCGAGCGCAAGATCGCGGAAGGCGTCGCACCCGGCGAGATCGCCATCATGTACCGCACGAACGCCGATGCGATGCCGTTCGCCCGAGCACTCGCGAAGCGCGGCATCTTGCATACGCTCGATTCCAAGGGGTCGATCTTCCATGATCACTGCGTCGCGCAGCTCCTGACGTATCTCCGGCTCGTGACGCACATCGGCAGCGACGAGTATGCCGGGTACGCCCTCCAGTTCCCGTGGACCGGCATCACGCCCGGCGATGCCTTCAAGGTCATGATCGAAGCAGGGAAGCGGCGGCAGCCATTCCTCGAGACCGCGGGGGATGCGACGGCCCTCACGGCGGCGCGCGTACGCGATCCGGCGGCCGTGCTCGCATTCGCCCGCACCGTGGAGTCGCTCGCGAAGAGCGCGACGGAGGATGCGGCGCGCGATTTCTTCGACCGGCTCCTGCACGAGAGCGGCTATCTTTCCTACGTGCTGACGCGGTCTGACGCCGTCTCGGTCCTCAGCGCCGTCCGCGGGCTCGCGAAGACGCTTGAGGAGCGCAGCGAGGGGGCGACACTCTACTCCGGCGCCGACTTCGTCCGCGACCTCGGGCTTTACGAGGAGTATCGCATCGAGATCGAGCCGGATACGCAGCCCAAGGAGCGCGCCGCCGCCGTGCACCTCACGACGGCGCACCGCAGCAAGGGACTCGAGTACGAGCACGTCTACATCGTGCGGGCCCGCGACAAGAAGTGGGGGAACCGCTCGGATCCGAACCGGCTGCCGCTCGCGACGCTCTCCGGCGCAGGCGATGCCTCCGATCTCGAGGACGAGCGCCGGCTCTTCTACGTGGCGCTCACGCGCGGCAAGCAGTACGTCTCCGTCTCGTACGGGCTCACTTCCGGCGCGCGCACGCGCGAAGCGGGCGTCACCCAGTTCATGCTCGAGATCGACCCAGCGCTCATGATCGAGCGCGAGACGGAATCGTTCGAGGCGGCCCAGGAGCCGCACGATGCCTTCGCGCGGCCGACGCCGCCGGTGCATGCCATCAGCGATCATGCCTATATCGCGGACGCGTTCCTCGAGCAGGGGCTCTCAGCGACGGCGCTCAACAACTATCTCTCGTGCCCCTGGAAGTACTTCTACCGCAATCTCGTGCGCCTGCCGGAGAAGTCGAACGCGAGCTCGCTCTACGGCAATGCGATGCACAATGCCCTGCGCCTCTTCCGCGAGACGGCGAATGCGACCGGCGAAATGCCGGCGCTGCCGGCGCTCCTCGAGTTCCTTTCCGTCTCGATCGATACGCAGGGGTTCTCGCCCGCTTCCTACGAGGACGCGAAGAGGAAAGGCGAGCGCGCGCTCACCGACTGGTATGAGCGGCATGCGCATGCGCTCCCGCTCCGCGCGCTGTGCGAGAAGAAGTTCGACGTCTACCTGCCCATCGAAGGCGCGCTCGAGCGCGTGCTGCTGCGGGGGCTCCTCGACGTGATCGAGTTCCCGGAGGACGGCAGCCTGCACGTGATCGACTACAAGACCGGCAGGCACCGGACGCGCGATGAGCTCGAAGGGAAGACGAAGAACGCGGACGGAGATTATGTCCGCCAGCTCACGTTCTATTGCATCCTCATGGAGCAGGGGCAGATGGAGGCGCCACGGACGCTCACGCTCGAGTTCATCGAGCCCGACAAGGCGGGCAAGACCGTCACGCACGATTTCGCATACGACGGAGACGCGGTCGCCGCGCTGAAGAAGGAGATCGCACGCGTCGCGAACGAGATCTACACGCTCGCGTTCTGGGACACGCACTGCGACGACACGGAGTGCGAATACTGCGCCTTGCACGAGCAGGTCATCGCGGGCAGCGCGCCCTTCGAGGTGCCGGCGCTCGCGCTCGAGAATTAAGACGCCCCGCAGCGCGGGGCGTCTTCGTCGGGGGGTTCGGTACGCTACTGCCCCGTGCTCGTGCCGTTGAGGACCTGATCGATCAGGCCTTCGATCGTGGAGAGCGGCTGGGCGCCCTCGATCGGGATCTGCTGCTTGCCGATGAGGATGACTGAGAACGGCGTGCCATTGCCGCCGGCCGCCATGGCATCATTCGCCTCCTGCGAGACCAGGCCCGCGTACTTGCCGCTCGCGAGGCACTGCTCGAATGCCGTCTTATCGACGCCGACTTGCACGGCCATCGCGCTCAGCTCGCCAGCATCCGTCGCGCTGGCCGGCTTCTTCTCCGTGTAGTACGGCGTGCCGTTCGCATCCGTCGGGACGGGTTCCGGCGTGTTATAGACGCCATCATCGAGCGAGTTGTTCGAGTTCGTCGTCTGGTAGATCAGCTTCTCGTATTGCCAGAACTTGTCTGCGCCGCCGAGCTCGTTCACGCACTCGAGCGCCTCGGCTTCCTTCGGCGCCTTGGGGTGCAGCTGCGGGATGGGGAAGTGGCGGTACACCCACGCGACATCCCCGGTGCTGCCGTACTTCGCCATGATCTGCTCGAGCGTCGTATTGAACTGCTTGCAGAACGGGCACTCCGGATCGGAGTACTCGACGATCACGACCTTCGCGTTCGGGTTGCCCTGGATGTGATCATCCTTCGAGACCAGCGGGATGGGCTTCGTCTGCGTCTGCCCGGATGCCGCCGCGGTGCCGCTCTGGTGCAGCTCGACGAAGATGATCGATCCTGCGACCAGGAGGCCGGCGATCACGATCGCGATAGGGATAAGGAGCTTCTGCAGGGTTGGAGACATGGCTTTCCTAATGAAACTGCTATGCCGCACAGTGTACCATGGCGAGGAGGTTCTCGAGGGCAGGTTCTTCCTGTATACTAGGCCGGAAACCGATACGGAGGCGTCGCATAGTGGTCTAGTGCGCACGCTTGGAAAGCGTGTAGGGTGCAAGCTCTCGAGGGTTCGAATCCCTCCGCCTCCGCAGATACCTGACGCCAAGGCGGAGGCGTGGCGTCATTGCATGCTGCGTCCTTACGAGATGCGCGTATACGTAAGCTGCAGGTCCGGCTCCCATCCCGCTTTGTCCCGATTCATCTCGCCCCTGCTCTCGATGGTGTTTCCGTCGTCCGAGATGGTGAGCACCATCCGCTGGAGGAAGTGCGGATCGTCCCGCTGCCACGTCAGCACGTTGCGCTCGAATGAGACTTCGTATTTCCGCGAGACGCCTCGTTCGTCGAAATGGAGCATGAAGAATGCCTTCAGCGCGTCGTCGCTGCCGAAGATCTCGATGCCGTCCGGGATGCGCTCGTCGTCGATATGCGAGCGCATGATCAGGAACGCGCCCCCTTCGATCCACGCTATCTGTGCGCTTCCGTGGAGGGTCGTATCCGGGATGTAGGGATGCGTACCCTCGGTGCGCCATTCGCCGGCAAGGATGCCGAGCGGTTCGAGAGCGGGATTCTGCGTTTGCGCAGCATTCGATTCCATGACTCGGATCAGTTCGCGTAGCGGTTGAGTACGTTCCCGTTCGCGAACGTGCGCGAATCGATGAGCGTGAGCGCGTGCGGCTTCGAGAGCCCGGAAAACAGGGGCGTGCCGTTGCCGATGGCGATCGGATTCACCATCAGCCTGAATTCGTCGACAAGCCCCGCTTCCATGAGGCTCACGCACAGCATGTTGCTGCCGAGGAGCGCAATATCCGTCCCCGGCTCCTCCTTGAGCTTCCTGATCTCATCCGCGACGTTGCCGCTCACGACTGTCGTATTCTCCCACGTCGGCTCGAACGGCTCGGACACCACGACCTTCTTCGCCCGCATCATCCACTGCGCCGTGGCATCGTCATCGCGCATGCCCTCGGGCGTGGGCCAGAAGCTCGCCATAAGGTCATAGGTGCGGCGTCCGAAAAGCACAGTGTCGAGTTGGTTGTTCTGCTCATGCGCGAACGCATTGAATTCGGCATCGACGTTGTGCCATGAGATGTCGTGCCCCGTACCCTCGAAGTAGCCGTCGAGGCTCACCATCATGAAAAGGAATATCTTGCGCATATAGAATGAGTATATAGCAATCGCCCGGTGCGAAGGGCTTTCGCGGTGCATGCTGCCTCGGCCAGGGCTCCCCGCCAGGGCAAGGGAAGGGCTATCTTGTGCACTTTGAACCGGCGATCTCTGCGGTACCATACCCTGTGATGCCCTTCTTCACGTTCACCTTCCCGCTGTGGGTACAGGTCACGCACTGGATCAATGCGGTCCTCATGATCTTCCTCATCCGTGCAGGCATCCAGATCCTCTCGGACCACCCGAAGCTCTATTGGAACGACGACGCCATGGACGGGACGGAATGGATCAAGTTCGGGAAGAAGATAATGCCCAAGGACAAGCTCTGGACCTCGATGGACGAGGCGGAGAACGTGAGCTCGCTCATCGCGCTTCCCGGCGGCCGCCACAATCTCGGCTCGGGGCGGCGCTGGCACTTTCTCGCGGCGCTCACCTGGGTCGTGAACGGCGTCGTCTACGTCTTTCTCCTCTTCGCGACGGGCATGTGGAAGGATATCGTTCCCACGAGCTGGTCGATCATCCCTGAATCGCTGCATACGTTCGTGACGTACGCGACCTTCCACACGCCGCCCGCGTCGGCATTCACGCCCTTCGATCCGCTCCAGCAGCTGACGTACTTCCTCGTCATCTTCGTCCTGGCGCCGCTCCAGATCGCGACCGGGCTGTGCATGTCGCCGGCATTCATCGGGCGCTTCCCTTGGTACGCGAAGCTCTTCGGCGGGAGACAGTCCGCCCGCAGCATCCACTTCATCATCATGCTGCTGTTCGTCGCCTTCATCGTCGTCCACGTGACGCTCGTCCTCGCGGTCGGGTTCCCGAGCTCCATCGGAAGTATGACCGCCGGGACTGGCATTTCGATGAACGCGGGGATCCTCATCTTCTTCGGGATCATCGCGGGCCTCATCCTCATCAACATCTGGGCGACCTGGTACACGCTCGCCGACCAGCGCCGCTGGCAGATCCTCGGCGATCGGCTGCTCGAGCCTCTCATGGAAGGCTTGTTCGGGCGGCTCGTCTCGCGGCAGCGCTATACGCGCGAGGACATCTCGCCGTACCATCGCGTGAACGGCTACCCGCCGACGACGCCCGAGTGGCTCGCGCTCAAGGAGAACGGCTTCAAGGACTGGAAGCTGCGGGTCGGCGGCCTCGTCGAGGAAGAGGCGTTCTTCTCGCTCGAGGACCTGCAGAAGCTCCCGAAGGCCGAGCACATCGCGAAGCACAACTGCATCCAGGGCTGGTCTGCCGTGGCCGAGTGGGGCGGCGTGCAGGTTTCCGAGCTCCTGAAGCACGTGAAGGTGAAGCCGGAGGCGAAATACATCGTCTTCTACGCGTACGACATCAAGGATGATGGCTACCAGTTCTACGGATCGCTCCCGCTCTCGCACGCGCGACGCCCGCAGACGATCCTCGCGTACGAGATGAATTGGAACCCGCTCCCGATCCCGCACGGCGCTCCCTTGCGCCTGCGCGTGGAATCGAAGCTCGGATTCAAGATGGTGAAGTACATCAAGGCGATCGAGCTCGCGGACGATATCCGCGACATCAGGAAGGGGCGGGGAGGGTATCGGGAAGATAACCAGTTCTACGATACGGTCGCGTCCATCTAGCGCGGCAGGCAAGCAAAAACGGCAGCCGATCAGGGCTGCCGTCTCAGTGTGTCGCATGATCATGCGGCTAGCTGCGCGCGCAACTGCACGCTCAGCCGCAGCGTCACCCATGCTTCCATGAGCGCCGCCGCGTCCCGCAGCATCGGCTCATCCGCTGTGGCCGGAGCGTGGGCGAGCGCGGCTGCCGTGCACAGCAGGGCAGCGTCGTCGGGGATGATCACATCCGCAAGGTTGATCTCTGCTGCCGCACACGGCGATCCGGCAAGCCGGCACTCGAATCCTGTAGTGCCGAGATGCACTTCGATCCGCTCCGTCCCCCACAGCAGGCGCAGGTAGCGCCGCCCGTCCCGCTCGATGATGCTTCCTCTCACGTATCCCTCCTATGCTGATCGTGTGGCTAGGGTGAAGTATGGCAGCCGTAGCGCGGCTGTCCAGTGGCCGTGCGCATAGGGTCCATGCATGCGCTATACTATCCGCATATGGCATCCAGCATCGATCCCGTGAACGTGACGACCGCATTCGAGTTGCCGGGGAAGCGCATCGCGAAGAACCTCGGCGTGAGCCGCGGCATCATCGTGCGCTCGCGCTCGATCGTCGGGAATATCGGCGCCGGCATCCAGACGCTCTTCGGCGGCAATATCACGCTCTATACGCGGCTCTGCGAGCAGGCCCGCGACCACGCCTATGCGCTCATGTGCGAGCATGCCGCCGAGATGGGCGCGAACGCGATCATCGGCTTCCGGTATGACGCGACCGAAATCTCTTCGGGCGTCACCGAAGTGCTCGCATACGGCACGGCAGTCGTCGTGGAGTAGGGCCTAGAAGCCTCCGAACAGCTGCTGCATCTGCGCGAATTGCGCATTCATTTCCTGCTGCATCTGCGCGAATTGCTCTTCCATGCGTTTCTGCTGCGCGAGCAGGTCCTGCTGCATGCGCGCAGCATCCTCCTTGCTGAGGGCCGTCGTGGTGGCGTGCGTCACGGTCTTCCCGTTCACGGTTTCCGAGTCGATCGCGCTGGCGACGCCGTACGGCGCATCGAGCGTGCGCTTCGTGGTGCTGCCGTCAATGCTCGTGACGACCGTGACAGAAGGGGTGCCGCTCGCGCTCTGCACGACCGAGACGTCATGAACGCTGCCTGCCGGTGCGCCGGCGCATGTTCCGGCCGCGAACGCGCAGCCGAAGAGGAATGAGATGAACTGATTGAAGAATTGCATAGCGGTATCGTCGCCTATGCGACACATCAACTGGTATGCATCTATCGTAGCGCGACGAGTGTCCATTGCAAGAGCCTGTTCACCGCCGGTTCAGCCCCAGCGCCGTAGGGTGTGGCTGTGCGCATGCTGCATGCCATGCGTGCCTTAGGTTTCATCGCATGCGGATTTCCCTATGACATCCCTTCGACTCCCTTCTTCGCAGTTCATGACAGCGGCAGCGGCATCGGTCGCGCTTGCGTCGCTGGTTGCCCTCATCGCCAATGTGGCCGCGGCGCAGGTCGTGCCGTACGGGTCCGTAACTCCCGGCGCTTCGCTTGGACCCCCGCCGCAGGTGACAGGAAACTCGCTCGGCCCGTATATCGGGAGTGACGGAACGGTTATCCTGCCGGTGAGCGCTTCATCCAGCGCCACGACGACCCAGTCGGTCGCGACGAGCGCTGCGAGCACGACGGGAAACGCGAGCGGCACGCCAGTGATGACAGGTGCCGCGTCTTCGACATCTTCGACAGCGGCTTCGAGTACGGCCACGAGCGCAGCGGCTGCGCAGGCGGCAGCGGAAGCGATCCTCGCGCAGGCTCCCGCAGCTGAGCCGGTCATTGCTGCTCCGTCGCCAGCTGCCGCGCCGCAAGTCGTCGAAATCGGCACGGACGGCTCCGTCCTCCTGCGCGGCACCGCGCAGGTCATGACGGGCACGACGACAGCGCAGGGCACAGCGCTCCTCATCTCGAGCTGGGGCGGACTCTGGACCGTCAGGGTCAGCAGTGCGACAGATGTAGCTGCCGGCCCGGCCGATAGTATCGCGAGCATCAGCCCTGGCGACTTCGTCGGCGTGATCGGCACGATCTCGGCATCCGATGACTGGACCATCGATGCGACGGTCGTGCGCGACTGGACGACGACGCCGATCGGCGCATCCGCCGCGACGAGCAGCGCATCCGGCGCCACGGGGACGCAGCCGTACGGCTCAGGCATAGTCGGCGACGCTGTCTCGAGTGCTCCGGCATCGAGCTCGGCGACAAGCACTCACTCCGGGCAGCAGGCGGCTGAGACGCTCTACACCGGGACCGTGAGCGACGCTTCCACGCTCGGCAGCGGATCCATCATCCTCGCAGGGGATGATGGCGCCACATACACCGTCTCGTTCGCGGATGGCGCAGCGATCTGGGATAACACGCGCACCGACATGCCCGCCTCGAATATCGCCGAAGGCGACACGATCCGCCTGAACGGCACCATACAGCCGGACGGAACCATCATGGCGGATGTCGTACGCGACATGTCGCGCTAAACGCACCTGCGGCGGATGCACGGAACTGGAATATGAGAGAAGCCCCGCAGCACGCCGGATGCGTGCTGCGGGGCTTTTACCCGGTATACTATCCCTCATGAGCATGAGACGGATCGGCATCGCGGCAGCAATCATCCTGGCGCTCGTGATCGCGATCGGCGCGATCCTCGCGTACGGCACGCTCATGAGCGCGCCAGGGAGCGACGCGAACGAAGCGCAGTTCACCGTGCCGCGCGGCGAGAGCACCGGGGCAGCCGTCGAGGCGCTCCTGGCTGGCGGCTTCATCCGCAATGCGTGGGGCTTCCGAGTGGCGCTCGGCGCGCGCTCGATCGCGCCGGGCGGCTACCGCCTGCCGAAGGATCTGGATGCGTTCGGGATCGCGCATGCGATCGCGCAGGGCCCCGACCAGGTCTGGGTCACGATCCCCGAAGGGCTGCGGAAAGAAGAGGTAGGGGAGCGGCTCGCCGCCGCGCTCGGCTGGTCGCCGCAGGAGATCGCGACGTGGGATGCATCATCCACGGAGCCCGGGACGGACTACGCCGAAGGCGTCTATTTCCCTGATACCTACCTGATGCCGAAGGGTGCTTCGCCGGACGAAGCGGCTGCGCGGATGCGCGCGCATTTCGAGGAGGAGTTCGCGCCGTTCGCGAAGGAAGCGCTCGCGCAGGATATCAAGTGGACTACGGTGCTGAAGATCGCCTCCCTGGTGCAGCGCGAGGCGGCCGGGACGAGCGACATGCCGCTCATCGCCGGCATCATCTGGAACCGGCTCGAGGCCGGCATGCCGCTGCAGATCGATGCGATGCTGCAGTACGCGGCGGGAACGGCGGGGAAGTGGTGGCCGGCTGCCACGCCGGCGATGAAGTCGCTCGATTCTCCCTACAACACCTACGCGCATGCGGGCCTGCCGCCCACGCCGATAGACGAGCCGGGCAGCGATGCCATCAAGGCCGTGCTCGATCCCACGACGACGACCTGCCTCTACTACCTGCACGACAGCGCGGGGCAGATCCACTGCGCGGATACGTACGCCGCGCAAGAGGCGAACATCGAGACGTACCTGAAGTAGCCCGAAGAAGGCGGGCTAGAATCCGAGGGTCTGCGTGAGCGCGCCGGTCTCCGTTACGGCGAGCCAGCGCGAGGTATCGAGCGCGACCTCTTTCGTCTTGCCGAGCTCCTTGTACTTCAGCTTGCCATTCGCCATCGCGTAATCGAAGAGCTTGCGCGTCAGCTCCACGTCCTTGAGGCAGTAGGTGCGGATCTTCTCGATCTCGCCGTCCTTCCACCATTTCAGCGCCTCAAGGCCGTTGCCGCTCTTATTGGCGCCGAGCGTCCCTTCCGCCACGGCATCGAGCCGCAAGCGGCGGCCGAGCACGGCCTGGATCTCTTTCATGATATCGATGCTCTTGATCCTCGTGAGGTCGCCCGGATAGTACTTATTGAGCAGCGGGATATCGAAATGATCGGAATTGTATCCGACGAGGATATCGGTCTCCTCGATCAGCTTCCAGAGGAGCGGCAGCTCCTCAAGCAGGTAGCTCGTGTACTCGCCGGTCCCCGAGTCGTGCACGCCGACGAGCGAGATATCGAGCGCAGCGGGGTCGGATGATCCGACATCGGAGAATTGATTGCGCGTCTCGATATCGAACGTGATGATGCGGGGTCCTGGCATTGGGACATAGTCGCACGGCGCGCGCGGGGCGGCAACGTGGATAGGCCATGCACGAGAGAGAGCTATCGCTGCCCGGGCTTCCGGAGCGCGATCTCAGCCGGCCGAGGAGAAGAGGTGGTCGGCGATGCGATTGGCCGGCAGGATGGTCTCCCGTCCGGTCGCGAGCTGGCGGATCGAGTACTGCCCGCTCTCCACCTCGCGTGCGCCGACGAAGATGGCGAACGGGATGCCGAGCTTGTCGGCAGCCTTCAGCTGATCCGCCGGCTTCTTGCACGAGTAGTTGATCGCCACCGTCACGTCCTGGCTGCGCAGGGCGGAGGCGAGCTGGATCGCGTGGGTCATCGCTTCCGGGTCAAGCACGCACAAGGAGAGCTCGGTCGCAGGGACGTACGAGGGCAGCAGCTCATGGCTCTCGAGGAAGTCGCGCGCCGTCACGTCGCCCATGCCGAAGCCGACCGCCGGGATGGGGTCTTCGCCGAATAGCTCCAGGAGCCGGTCATAGCGGCCGCCGCCGAAGAGGGAACGCGCGTTGCTCGGGTCGGCATCGAAGACCTCGAAGACGATCCCGGTGTAGTAGTCGAAGCCGCGGGTGATGGCGGTATCGATGACCATCGTGCGCACGCCTTGCGCGAGCAGCAGCTCCTGGAGCTGCTCGAGCCGCGTCGTGCTGGTCACGCGCTCGAAATAGCCTGCGAGCGCGCTCGCACGGTCGCTGCCGAGCAGGACCGCGAGCTTCTCGTCGAAATCCGCGAGCTTCGCCCGCTTATCGAGGAGCGCCATCGCCGCGTGCGCTTCCTCTGGCCCGACGCCTGCTTCGGCGAGGCCCGCTTCGATGAGGGCGCGATCGTTCACGCGGATCTCGAAATCGTGCTCCGAAGCGCCGAGCTCGAGCATTACCCGGTGCGCGAGCGCGATCGCTTCCGCTTCCGCCTCGATACCCGCGACGCCGAAGAGGTCGGCATTGAGCTGCCAGTGCTCGCGCAGGCGGCCTTTCTGCGGGCGCTCGTACCGGAAGACGTTCGGGATCGAGTACCAGCGCAGCGGGAACGCGAGCTCGCGCCGCTTCGCTGCCACCATGCGCGCGGCAGTCGGGGTCATCTCAGGCCGCAGGGTCACCAGCCGGTCGCCGCGGTCGGTGAAGGTGTACGTCTGCTCGTTCGCGATCTCCTCGTTCGCGGCGCCCTTCGCACGGTAGAGGTCGGCCGGCTCGAGGATCGACGCGGCATACTCCTCGTAGCCGAACGACTCGCACGCGCGCGCCATGGCCTCGAACAGGAACCGCTGGACGAACTGGTCCTGCGGGTAGAAATCACGGACGCCTTTGTAGGGGTCGGTGGAGAGGCCGTCTTTCGCCATTGCCGTAATGCTACCCGGTTCCGTGCGGAATTGCTAGCGCCCGCCGCGCTCGCGGATGCAGACAGCCGACTGCTGCAGGATGACATCCTTCACGTGCCCCGGGTCCGGGATCCCGTGCATCACGGCGAGGTTCGCCTCGGCGCCGGCCGTCTCGGCGTGCACGGTCCCGTACGTGAGCAGCGTGGCGAAGATGCCTTCGGTATCCACCGTCACGTCCTGCACCAGCTCGAGGCGCAGCGAGACGACCTCGCGGCTGAAGAGCGCCTTCTGCTCGATGAAGATGACGCGCTTCTCGGTGACGATGATCGAATCGAGGACGTACTCTGTCCAGACCGTCGCGAGATGCATGAAGGTGAGCAGGAGCCAGAGCGCGGCGAAGATCGTCCAGTACGGCGTGCCGAAGAGCGCGATCGCCGAAGGGCCGAACGCGGAGAGCAGGATCGCGGCGACGAAGGGCAGGAGGATGAGCGCGAACGAGGTGCCCGCAGCGACAAGGAAGACGAACCAGTGCTTGCGGACCTCGAGGAGGACGCGTTCGTCAGGGTGGGAGCGGAGTTCGGGGATCAGCATAGGCTAGAGCAGGGCCGCGGCGGCGAGCGCCATGAGCGAGAGCGCGAGACCGGCAGCGTAGTAGATCGCTGCGCTCGCGACCGCGATCCCGGTGCTCGTGCTGAAGCGGAACCAGTGGTAGGCGAGCACGACGCCGTAGAGGGCGTATATGCCGGCGATCGCGATGATGATGGCAGTGAGGAGCGGCATGGGATGACGGCTTCAGTATACCGTGGAAGGCGCAGAGTTGCCCACAGGCGTGCGCAGGAAGCGCGTCTGCTATACTGCGCGCGTATGACACCGAGGACTACAGCACCGAAAGGGACTAGGAAGGGGAAGGGGAAGGGCGACGCAGCGCCGGCGGAGCCGAAGCGCGCAAAGGCGAAGCGCGCGCCGGCGCAGCCGATGCGCAAGACACGCGGCGGAGAGCCCGCGGCGCGCCTTGTCGTGAAGCGCTCGCGGCCCGGGATGGGGCTCGGGCTCTTCGCGACCGACTACTTCAAGAAAGGCGAGATGATCATCGAGTATACGGGCAAGATCATCCCGACCAGGAAGGCGGACACGCTCGGCACGAAGTACCTCTTCGAGATCGATGAGGATTGGACGATCGACGGCTCGCCGAAGAGCAACATCGCGCGGTACGTGAACCATGGCTGCAATCCCGCGACGAATGTCGAAGCCGAAGTGGACGGCAGGCACATCTTCTACTACGCCGCGCGCGCGATCGAGCCAGGCGAAGAGCTCCTCGTGGACTACGGCGAGGAGTACTTCGATGAGTTCATCAAGCCGCACGGCTGCAAGTGCCCTGCCCACGACCGGGCGTAAGAGCCTGCTCGCTACCTGAGCGCGGCGGCCGCATGGCCGCCCGTTTCATGCGCTGCGGCACGCGCCTCCCGGATGGTCCCGCCGAACGACGCGAGGGCGCCTGCGAGCAGCTCGCGCGTGCTCGAGTCGGCGATCGAGCCGTCCTCCGCGATGAGCTCCCGCACGCCGGCGAGGTAGAGCTCGGGCTGGCCGAGCACGCGCATGCCGAGGTAGAGCCCGATCTGGCGCAGGTGCGCCACTGCGAGCGCCGCGCCGATCCGGCCGGTCGTGACCCCGATCGGGAGCATCACCTTGCCGCTCCAGGCATTGTCGCCGTACGGGCGCGATGCCCAGTCGAGCGCGTTCTTGAGGAGCGCGGGGATCGAGCGGTTATGCTCGGGCGTCGCGATGATGATCCCGTCCGCGGCGCGGATCGCTTCCTTGAGGCGCGTGACGGCCGCCGGCGGATCCGCCTCGAGATCCTGATCGAAAAGCGGGAGGTCGCTGATATCGGCATGCACCAGGGTGAGACCGTCCGGCACGAGCGCATCGAGGGCATGCGCGATCGCCGTCGTGAACGACCCGGTCCGGTTGCTGCCGCTGATAAGGAGGACGCTCGATGATTCCATATAGGTGCGCACGATTAGCTCAGTACGTTCTCATCGTATCCGCTGTACAAAGTAAAGCAAGTGGACAACTGCACGCACGCCGTGCACGCGGCACGCCTTAGCTCGTTTTCGCCTTCGGGGTCGCGCGGACCATGCGCGCGTCGATATCGGCGACGGTGCCGCCGACTTTCTTGCCCGGGTTGAGGATCCCCAGCGGATCCATGATCCGCTTCACCTCGGCGAAGAGGTTCATCACCGTCTCGCCGTACTGCAGCGGCAGGTAGGGCGTGCGGATGATGCCATCGTTATGCTCGGCAGTGATCGAGCCGCCGTGCGCGAGCACGAGCTTGTAGACACGCGGCGTGAGCTCCTCGATGGTCTTCCGGGTCTCGGGCTTGCCGAGGTCAACGAGCGGGATGATATGGAAATTGCCGTCGCCGATGTGCCCGGCGATGGTGTAGAGCAGGTCGTACTCGGACAGGAGCGCGGTCAGCTTCGGCAGGAAGACGGGGTACTGGTCCGGCGGGATGATGAGGTCGTCTATGAACGGGGCGGCGTAGAGGCCGTGCGCGTTCTTGCGCAGGAGCGAGAAGCTCTCGCGCCTGATGATCCAGTACTTCTCGCTCTGGATGCCCGGGCCGGCGGTGCGCGCCGTGACGGGCAGCCCTGCGAGCGCCTGGTGCGCCTCGCGCGCCTTGCGATCCGCTTCCTCCTGCGTGTCCTCGGCGAAGTCCGCCATGAGGACGAGCGTCGGCAGCCCGCCTCGGAGCACCATGCCGGCTTCCGGCAGGAACGAGATGCCGAGCGAGAGGAGCCGCGAGATGCCGATCTGCTGCACGATCTGCGGGAAGAACCGCACCGCGAGATTGAAGGTCTTATCGTCATACGATTCGAACGATTCCGGCTCGTACCGCAGGACGCGCTTCACGATCTCCGGGAGCTTCCCGATATCGCGCAGGAAGATGACGAGCATCGCGTGCTTCTCCTTCGTGTGCACCATAGTGAGCGTCTCCTTCGTGACGAGCCCGAGCGTGCCCTGGCTGCCGCAGATGAGCTGGCCGAGATCGAAGACGACCGATGGGTCGCGCTGCTTCGCCGGCGGATCCATGACGTTCCAGAGGTAGTAGCCGGCCGAGTTCTTCGAGACGCGCGGGCGCGCGGCCTCGATCGCGTCGCGATTGCCCTCGATCAGCGCGTGGAGCTTGCGGTAGATCTCGCCCTCGAACGTCTCGAGCGCTTCCTTCTGCGCGAGCCCGTCGCCATCCAGCGGCTCTGTCGTGATGATCGAGCCGTCAGCGAGCACGACATCGAGCGATTCGATATAGCGGTTGGTCTTGCCGTAGCGGAGAGTCTTCTCGCCGCCTGAATTATTGGAGACGATGCCGCCCATGGCGCACAATTCGCGGCTTGCCGGATAAGAGGGGAGGATGACGCCTTTCTTGAGCGTCTCCTTCTCGAAATCGCGGTAGTAGACGCCTGGCTCGGTCGAAGCGACCGTCCCGTCGCAGCCGAGGAAGCGGTTCATGTATTTCGTGAAGACGAGCGAGACGCCGGACGTGAGCGGGCCGCCGGTCATGTCGGTGCCCGCGGAGCGCCCCGCGATCGAGATATCGAGCCCGTCGCGCTTCGCGTCGGCGACGAGCCGCACCGCGCGCGAGACATCCTGCGCGTTCTTAGGGAAGACGACGAGTCCCGGGGTCTCCTCGAACAGCGAGGTATCCCGGCTGTATTCCTTCCGCACGGCAGGGTCATCCGTCACGTCGCCATCGAGCGCGCCGGCGAGGTCGTCGCGCAAATCAGAGAGATCAGTCATGCGTCCAGTATAGTCAAAATGCCTGCCGTGTCGTGTGCATAGCCGCGTCGCCCCGCTAGCTGGCCTAGCGTATACTTGCCGGTATGCCTTTAGGAACCGTCGCGGCGCTGCTCCTGCAGTACCGCTATATCGTGATGGTGCCGCTCGTCTTCTTCATGCAGCCGGCGGTGGGCATCACCGGCGGCATCCTGGCGCGCCTCGGGCTCATGGACGCGATCGCGGTCTACGCGACCGTCTCGCTGACGGCCGTGGCCGGCGATGCGATGTGGTGGTGGATCGGCCGGCGGTACGGCGAGCGGTTCGTCATGCGGTTCGGCCGCTTCTTCGGGCTCACGGACGCGCATATCAGGTTCGCGCGGCGCATCTTCCATTCCCACTACGGCCGCATCCTCATCGTCTCGAAGGTCACCAATGGGTTCGGGCTCGCGATCGTGACCCTGTTCACGGCGGGCATGGTGCGGATCCCGTTCGGCAGGTACATGCTCTTCAATGTCATCGGCGAGGCGATCTGGTCCGGCATCATCGTCGCGGTGGGCTATTTCCTGGGCGATCTCTACCTGCGCGTCTCCGATCTCTTCGGCCGCTTCGCGATCACCGTGCTCGCGGTCGTGGCCGTATTCCTCGTCTTCAACCTGCTGCGCTACGTGAACGAGCGCGTTGATGCGCTGGCGAAGGAGAACGGCGAGAACGGGGAGAGCGGCGGCGCGGCGGCATGAGATGTGCGCGCAGGTGCGCGCTCTGGTAGGATAGGCGCATGCGATTCGTCTACGGCTTCATCGTCCTCGTGCTCGCGCTCGGCGCCGGTCTCTGGTGGTTCCTGCACCGGCCGGCCGGACTGCCTGCCATCATCGATCTCTCAGTCGCGCAGTCGGCGTTCGTCGTGCATGGCACGGACCTCGCGCGCGTCGCGATCGTCGCCATCCCGACGGGCACGGGCGTCTCGCCGGATCAGTACCAGGACCTCGGCGACGCGTCGCTCGTGAAGGGCGGCACCCCGCAGACGTGGGCGCTGCCGATCCCGGACGAGCCGCAGCTCTACGCGCAGGTGTACGCCGAAGGGTACGACGATCACGGGGCAGTCGTGGGGCGGGCATACCTCCCGCAGACGGGCGCGACTGCGATCGCGGAGCTCCTGTGGCCCTCGAGCGCCGCGCCCGCGCAGACCTGGTTCACCGTGCACGATTCCGGCTCCTCGACCACCGTGAAGGTGACCTCCCGCATCACGGTCGAGCTCCCGAGCGCGCAGTACGCGAGCTCGTCGCTTTCGATCGTGCCGTCCGGCGCCATGGGCGAGACGTTCGGGGCGGATGCGCAGCCGGGGGACTGGGTGCGCACGTTCGAGACGGTCTCTCCCGGGACCGCCACGATCACCGTCCCGCCCCTCGATCCGTCGGTCACATCGCCCTTCACGCTCATCGTGAACGTGATTCCGGATACCGACTAGCCGCCAGGCGCCCGGGAGGGGAAGCGAGAAACCGCGATTCCGAGTTCTCGGAATCGCGGTTTCCCGTTCGCGCTTCTCGCCGCGCTAGCTGGGCAGATTATCGAAGAGGTCCGCCAGGTAGCCGTCGATCGTGCGCTGGTCGAGGTCGTAGAAGCGGAGATTGTTGTCGTGCAGGTACGTCGCGAGCTTGATGCCGACGAAGCGCCAGTGCCACGGCTCGAAGATGTAGTCCCCGTTCCCTTCAGGATACGAGAGCTCGAAGCCGTACTTGTACGCATTGTTGAGGAGCCACTGGTATGCGGCGGTGCCCTTGAATAGGTCCGTATCGAGCTGGCCGCCGATGCCGGTCGTCATGAAATCGACCGCGGTCCCGAGCTGGTGCTCGGAGTAGCCCTGCTCGGCTGAGAACGAGTTCGCCGTGCCCGCGCCGTAGGTGACGGAATAGGCATCCTTCAGGTTCTTCTGGCTCGCGAACGAGCGATACGCGGAATCCACATAGAGGGTCACGCCCTGCGCCTTCGCGTCGTTGATCATCTTCTCGACGTCCGGCACGATCTGCGAGACCAGCTGGACATCGCGGTCGTCGATATACTTGTACTGATTCGGCAGCTCCGTCAGGCGCGCTGGCTGATAGTTCTCATTGAGGAAGTAGACCTTCGAGTACTTCGCGAGGAGCTCCGGGTCGGTCGTCTCGAGCTTGTTGAGCGTCGTGACGCTCGAATCGAGCGAGCCGACCTGGCCCTGGACGCTGCCGAGCTGGCTCTGCACGGTGGCGATGTGGCTCTGCGTCTCCTCAAGCTGCCCGGCGAGCGTCGCATTCGTCTGCGCGATCGATTGCTGCAGCACGGCGGTGGTGGATGCGACGGTCCCAGCGAGGTCGGAGGTCTGCCGCGTGAGCGCGTCCACGCGCTCGGTCATCGCGTATGCGTACCAGCCGCCGAGGCCGATCGAGGCGATGAGAAGGATGCCGATCGCGATGAGCGCCCACTGCTCGGGCGAGAGCCGCGCGAGCGCATGGTGCGTATGATGATGGTGATGATGTTCGGTGTGTGCCATAGAGGTCCAGTATACCGCATGCGGTCCCGCGCATGCGGAAGCCCCGCATGCGCGGGGCTTCCAGGCAGGAACGGGTGCGGCGATCAGGAGCCGGTCGTGAACGGCATCCCGAGCGTCAGCATGACGTTGCCGTTGGCATCCGTGGACTGGCGGACGAACCAGTAGGTCGTATGCGGCGAGAGCCCGGTCAGGGTGACCGTCTGCATCGTGTCGTAGTTCGTGTCGGATGCAGACGGCGCGCTCGCGTAGAGGAACGGCCACGCGCTGCCGTAGAGGACGCTGCTGCGCGCTGCCTCATTGGTCGTCCAAGTGAACGTAGCGGTCGTGCTGCTCGTCGAGGTCGCGATCGTCACGCCGGACATGATCGGCGCGTAGACGTCGCCTGTCGTCGGCGTGCCGCCCGTGCCTGTGCCGGCACCACCGGTGCGTGCGTTGACGGATGCAGCCGTCCTCGGGCCGACCTGGCCGTAGCCGGTGGTCGAAGGCGAGCCGGAGCAGACGATGCCGACCTTGCACTGGTACTTCTCCACGGCTGCTTCCGTAAGCGAGCCGTAGTAGCCGGTCACCAGGCCTTCAGGATAGACGGATGGATCCTGCGCGAGGAACTGCTGGAGCTCCGTCACCTGGCCGCCCGAGCTCCCGACGGAGAGCGTAGACGTGATCGCGGCATCCGCGAGAAGCGGCATCGCTGCGATGATGGTCGCGGCACCTATGAGCGCCGCGGGAATAATGGTGCGAGTCTGTACCATGAGAGTAATAGTGCTAAATGCTGGTAGTTCGACCTCCCATTGAGCAGACGCCCCGGCTCGCGCTTGCTTACGCGCAGAGCCGCTGCGTTTGCACTGGCGCGAAGAATACCCGTGATACCATGAGGGCATCATGAACCCATTCTCATCACTGGCCGGTTTCTTCGCGGGACTCTTCAGCGCGCTCAGCATGGCGTTCGTATCGCACCCGCTGCCAACGGCGCCCGTCGCGCCTCTCGGCGCGCCGCAGGCGCCCGCACAGGCCCTCGTGGCGCATGGAGAAAGCGATCAGGACGGCGGGAAGGGGGCAGCAGCGGTGGCATCCGCGCCTGTGCCGCAGAAGCCGCACGCGCCTGCGCCCGTTGCGACGCAGGAGGCCTCGAGCGCCCCGGCTCAATCGTCGAGCGCGGCTCCCGCGGCCGCGGCGTCATCGCTTCCGGCGAGCGGCTCAGCGTGGCAGGATACGCTGCCGCTCGGCGACGGCAAGTACGTCACTGACGCGCCGAAGAAGGGATACATCTTCGTCTGCCATGTCGCAAAAGGGGGCGAGGGCGCGAAGGGCGATCCGACCTGGATCCACGGCACGACCTGCTCGCCTTCCGAGAAGGTCGCGGTCGCCGGCGCGGTCGCATGGCCCGCGGCGAGCTACTCGATGACGATCGAGGGCTCGACGCGCGAGATCGTCGCCAACGGGCTGCCAACCGATCATGCGACCGGCGTCTTCCCGATCGCCGCGAGCGACCCGGCGCACCAGTTCGATGCGAATCCGAACACGATCACCCCGCAGGCGTACGATTTCTCGCTGCCGGCGGCTCCGACGGCGCTCGCCGCGCCCGGGTGCATCTTCGGCGAGGTCGGCATCATGAATGATGGCGTCGCGCTCTTCGACGGCTTCGACGCGGAGTACCGCGATGCCGTCGCGCACGAGACGCAGGATGAATGGCAGGCGCACCCGGACGAGGGCGGGGTCTATCACTATCACGGCTTCGAAGGGAGCTACCAGGCGGATCCGGTCTCGCAGGTCGTCGGCTTCGCGTTCGACGGCTACCCGATCACGGGCGGCAGGCTGCCGGACGGGACCTATCTCGCCAGCAGCGATCTCGACGAATGCCACGGCATCACCAGCCCCGTCATGCTCGACGGCGCGACGACAACCATCTACCACTACGTCCTCACGCAGGACTTCCCGTACTCGGTCGCGTGCTTCCACGGGAAGTCATACGAGCCGGAGCCCGGCGCGGCAGGGCAGCAGGGGAGCGCGACGCCCGAGGCAGGAATGGACAGCACCGGCGGATCTGGCGCGAAGCAGGAACCCCCTGCAGCAGCGATCGGCGCGTGCGTCGGCGAGAGCGCCGGCTCCGCATGCACCTTCGCCACGCCTTCGACGACGATCGCCGGCGCCTGCGCGGATACGCCGGACGGCGTCTTCGCCTGCATCCCCGCGAAGTAGGGGAGGACTGCGTCCGGGCGCGTGCCGCGCAAAGGACGGAACCGCTGCCGGAGAGCAGCGGCCTCGTCCTTTGCGCGCCATCATGAGCCCTTCAGGCATGCTGCGTATCCTCATACGATAGGCGTGCATCGCACGCTGTTCATTCATTTCTGAATAGTGAAAGGAGGCTCCCGTGGCCTATGCGGAAGGCTCGCGTGCGGATGAGGGCGTGCGTCCGGCCGAGGCGCCGGGGCAAGCGGCCATCACGCTCTCGCCCGCCAAGTTCGCCGTGCTCTTCGGCGGCATCCTCGCGGCGTATGCGCTGATCGCGGCGCCGCAAGGCGGCGTGCTCAATTGGTATCTTACGATCGCGTGGTCGCTCTACCTGCCCTTCGCGCTGACCGGCCTCTACCGGCTCATCCGCCGGGGGAACGGCACGCTGGCCCGCTCGGCCTACGCAGGCCGCACGGACGCGCGCGTGATCTTCGTCATTCCCACGGTCTGCCGGGAAGACACGCTGCCTGCGCTCCGCCGGGTGATCGATTCGATCATCCGGCATGCGCCGGCGGCGCTTGATGACTGGCGCATCGACCTCCTTATCGAGGAAGACGCGCCTGCCGCAGCGGCGCTGCGCGCGCATCTCGCGCGCCGGCAGCTAAAGCGGCGCGTGCGCCTGCTCGTTATTCCTGCCGGGTATCGCCCGCTCAGCGGCGCGCGCCATAAGGCGCGCGCTAATCAGTACGCGCTCGAGGCGAGACGGCGTTCCGGGGAGGATCATGCTGGCTGCTTCGTCTACCACCTCGATGACGATACGCACGTCGGCTCCGATACCGTGCGCTCGATCGCCGAGTTCGTACGGACCAAGGCGGACCGCTACTACCTCGCGCAGGGCGTCCTCACGTTCCCGCACGAGCTCTCGCCGTCGCTCTTCTGCCGGCTCGCAGACTCGATCCGGCCAGGCGACGACATCACCCGCTGCGGCTTCTTCACCGGCGAGCTCGGGCTGCCGCTCGGCGGGCTGCATGGCGAGCACCTCCTGGTGCGCGCCGATATCGAGGATGCTATCGGCTGGGATGCGGATACGCTCGTCGAAGATGCGCGCTTCGCGCTCCTCTTCGCGTGCCGGTACCCCGGGCGCTCCTGCACGCTCGCGTCCTTCTCCTATGGGGCGTCGCCGGCGTGCATCAGGGACCTGGTGTGCCAGCGGCGGCGCTGGGCGGCGGGCCTCTTCGGGCTCGTGCTGAAAGGCGATGGCATCGCCCTGCGCGCGCGTATCCCGCTCGCCTGGATGATGCTCTGCTGGGTCATGGGGCCGTTCCAATCGGTCGCCGTGGCGCTCATGCTCGCATGGATGTTCGGCAACGGCAGCACATCGCCGGTCGCATGGTGGTGGATCGTGCCGTGGGCCCTCAACCTCGCGTACTCGCTGTTCCAGTACCTCGAAGGGCTGAAGGTCAACCTCCTCGTCTCGGCGCGGCGCGGCGCGTACCTTCCGCTCGCGCTCCTGCTCGTCCCGCTGTCGTGCTGCTTCGCGTTCGTGGAGGGGTACGCGGCGCTGGCCGGGCTCGTGCGCTTCCTCGCGCGCGAGCACGCATTCGAAGTGATCGCAAAGAATCGCTGATACCTGAGCGCCGCGGCTTGCCGCGGCGCTCTTCTTTCTGCTCGCCCTCAGGACAGGATCCCGGCGCAAAAGCGAAGCGGCCCGCAGTGCGGGCCGCTTCGCGGGGCGTCAGGCGCCTATTGCTGCGCGCGACGCTGCATCATGGCGCCACTCCGACGTTCCTCCGTCGTTTCCTGGGCGCCCCAGAGGCCAAGGCCTGCGATGACCAGGCCGGAGATGACGAGCGACCAGGTCAGGGCGCCAGCGGTCATGCCGAGGAAGGGCACGGCGATAACCCAGAGCCCGAGGAGCACATTGATCCATTGCTGCCACATACGCAATTTCTTGCTGAGAGTCTGGTAACTCGACCTGCCTGCAGCAACGCCACTGCGCACGCAGACATAGGTAAGCATGACAGTTCGCGCTGAACGTCAGATGAACACGACCGGCGGCGCTACAGCGCGCCATGACGGGCGAGCGTGCGGTACGCCGCCTGGATGAGCAGGGCCGCCGGGACGGCCAGGAACGCGCCCGCGATCCCCATGAGCTCGAACCCGATGAAGAGCACGACGATGATCGTGACCGGATGCAGCTCGATCGCATGCTTCATCACGAGCGGCACGAGCACGTGATTCTCGATCTGCTGGATGATGAGGTAGGCGAGCCCCACGATGAGCGCGGCCGTGGTCGAATCGCTCGCAGCGAGTATGACGGCCGGAATGGCGGCGAGGATCGGCCCGGCGTACGGGATGAGCTCGAGGATCGCTGCGAGCATGGCGAGCACGGGCGCGAAGGGGATCCCGAGGATGATGAGCGCGATCAGGGAAAGCACGCCCACCGCGGCGCCGAGCACCAGCTCGCCGCGCACCCAGTTGCCGAGCGCCCGCTCGGATGCCGCGATCCCCTCGGCGAGCATCTGCCGCGGCCTCTCGCCGCCCGCGAGGCGCTCTTGCCGCTCATGCCAGTCGTACAGGAGATAGATGCTGATGATGATGGCCGAGACGACGCTCGCGATCGCGGTGATGGTCGTGGTGGTGAGATCGAGGAAATTCTGCTGCAGGTAGCCTGTCACGGTATCGAGCGAGAGGCCGAGGCTCGCGAGCGGCGTGCCCGGCCCTGCGAGGTGCTGCATGGTCTGCTGCAGGCGGGAGCCGAGCTGCCCCAGCTGCCCGATGAACGGGATCGCCGCGGGCACGATCATCCCGAAGATGAGTGCGAGCAGCGCGAGATAGGTCGCGAGGATAGCGGCCGCGCGCGGCAGGAAACGGTCGAGGATGTCGATGAGCGGACGGAGCGCCGCGGCGATGATGAACCCGACGAACAGGATGGCCCAGATATCGCGCAGGATCCACAGGAAGAAAAGCCCGCCCGCGACGGCCCCGAGCGCGAGCAGCTGATGCCGTTCAGCCCATCTGATCATGTGCGACCGATGCTAGCCTGCTCGTCATGAAGCAAGGAGGAAGGCGCGCATGATCGCGGCCGGCGAATCGCCGGCCGCATGCGCGCGTCAGGGGAGAAGGCCGCCTAGCAGCCCGCCTTCCTCCTCTTCGCCGCCCTCAGCTTCGCGCTCCTCCGCTTCGGCCTCCGCGGCCTTCTTCGCGGCATCGTCGAGCTTCTCGGCTTTCTCGTTCGCCTTCTCGCCTTCGGCTTTCGCTTCTTCGGCTTTCCGTTTCAGTTCCTCAGAGTCAGGCATACTGGTCTCCTCGCGTCCTGCACTGCCTCCAGCATGACGCAACGGGCTGAAGGGCACGTGAGTGGGAGAGGACGCGATTCATCGAGCGCTCATCCAGGGATGCGACGATACGCGCATGACGCTCGATCTCAACAAGGTCTCGGCGGATTAGATCACGGACCTCGGCATCACCGATGTCGGGCCGGATACGGCGGATGCGATCACGCGCGAGCGCGACATGAACGGCGCGTTCGAAGACTGGACGGACCTCATGGCGCGCGTACCCGGCATCACTGCGGGCATCGGCCAGGAGATCCGGGCAGCAGGCCTCACGATCGGCGAAGTCCCCGACGAGACGCGCGAGGGCGAAGCTCACGGCGAGTCGTGATGCAACGAAAGGGCATTCACGCGGCACCCTTCGAATAGTCGAAGCAGACCGCCTCGAGATTGTGGCCGTCCGGGTCGTACGCGAAAGCGGCGTAGTAGCCCGGCCAGTAATCCGGCCGGTAGCCGGGCGCGCCATTATCCGTGCCGCCCGCCGCGAGCGCCGCCGCATGGAACGCATCCACTTGCTCCTTGGATTTCGCTTCGAACGCGACATGGAGCGGCACGACGCCGTGCTCGCCTTTGGCGATCCAGAGGTCCGTATTCGTGCCGTCGTTGAAGCCCGCAGCCTCGCCGTACTCCTTCGCGAGCGTGTACCCGAGCGGCGCGAGCACGGCGGCGTAGAAGGCCTTCGCGCGCTCGTAATCAGTGACGGGGAGTGAGGTATGTGCGATCATACAAGGCAACTGCGAGGCGCACCTCGTGCATGCAGGCAGTATAGCGCAGGTACGTGAGGCGGAAGTGTAGTCACAGGAGCGCGAGGATATCCTGCGCGGCGACCGGCTTCACGAGGTGATGATCGAACCCGGCGGCAGCGGATCGCTCGCGATCCGATTCCTGCCCATAGCCGGAGAGCCCGATGATAGTCCCGCGCCAGCCGGATTCCCGGATCCGCGACGCCACCTCGAGCCCGCTCATTCCAGGCATGCCGATATCGAGCACGATGACGTCCGGCTTGAACGTGCGCAGCGCGGCCAGCGCCTCCTCGCCGGAGTGCGCTGCATGCGTCTCATGCCCGTAATGCGAGAGCAGCTGCTGCATAGCGCGCACGAATGCCTGGTTATCGTCCACGAGCATGATGCGCCGGGCGCTCCCGCTCGCGGAGCGCGTCTCTTCCGCGGGGACGTAGCGGATCGGGACCTGCGTGAGCAGGGGGAGGTGCACGGTGAACGTGCTGCCGCGCCCCGGCCCGTCGCTCGAGGCTTCGATCGTGCCGCCGTGCAGCTCGACCAGCTGGCGGGTGAGGTAGAGCCCGATCCCGAGGCCTGTGCCGAGGCGGTCGGTGCGCGGCATGGCGCCTTGCCGGAACGGCTGGAACAGGCTATCGAGCGCATCCGGGGGGATCCCGATGCCGGTATCGGAGACGGTGATCGTGAGCATATTCGTGGTCTCATCCACAGCGCACGAGAGTGTGATGGTGCCGCCCGGCTCGGTGTACTTGCAGGCGTTATTGAGCAGGTTGATGATGATCTGCTTGAGGCGCACCGGGTCGGCATCCACGAGGAGCGATTGCTGGGGGATATGCGTCGAGAGCGTATGCCCTTGGCTGCGCAGGTAATCCTGCACGCTCGTGACGGATTGCTCGAGCGCCTCGCGCGCATCCACGGGTTCCTTCTGCAGCTGCAGCTTCGCTTGCGCGATGCGCGCAGTGTCGAGGAGGTCGTCGAGGAGGCGGCGCATCATGACCGTCTGCGTCTGCGCGTTGGCAATGGCGGTGTACCCCTCGGGCGTCTGCGGCGAGAGCCGGAGCAGCTCGAGCGAGCTCACGAGCGGCGCCAGCGGATTGCGCAGCTCATGCGCGAGGACCGCGATGAATTCGCTCTTCGCCTCGTCCGAGGCGCTCGTGACCTGGAGCTTCTCCTCGAGCTGCTGGAAGGCAACGCGGCGTTCCTCGACGATCGCGGCGAAGAGCAGGAAGATGGCCGCGACGAGGCCGATGTAGACCTGGTCGGTCAGGAGGTCCGTCGAGAGCGGCTGCGTGCGCGCTTGCGTAACGAGCGTGCCGGCGATCCCGATGATCGAGGTGAGCATGATCGCGGCAGTCATCCAGCGCGGATGCATTCGCAGCGCGATCCATACCAGCACGGCCGGCAGGAAGAAGATGACGGAAATGCCGAAGAAGCGCAGGTACGGCGACCAGAACAGGAAGATGGCGACAGCGGCGAGCACCACGAACGCGGCGATGAGCTCGAGCTGCTCGCGCCGGCGCGCCGGCAGCGCTTCCGCCACGCTCACATGCTGCCAGCCGAGGATGAACGGCACGATAAGGAGGACGCTGAAGATGCCGGCTTCCCATGCGCGCCCGAAGGACACGGCTGGGGCGATCGTCATCACGCCGAGGAACACTTGCGTCGCGGTCGAGAGCGCCGGCTCGATCATGGTCGCGCCGAGCGCGACGAGGACGAGGATGAGCACATCCTGCGAGCTCGCGAGCGAGCCGCCGAAGTGCAGCGCGCGCAACGCATATACGCCGAGGAGCGCCTCGAGCGCATACCCGAGCGAAAGCGCGATCCCGAGCAGCGGCTGATGATACGGGTTGAGGAGGAAGAACGAGGCGAGCTGGGCGAGGAAGATGGGGATCGCCATGCGATACCCGAGGAACAGCACGGCAGCGAACCCAATGCCCGCCGGCAGCCAGAGGAGCGCCGGTCCGGTCGCGAATTCGAAGTAGATCGCGAGGCAGGCCCATGCTGCCGCGAAGTAGCCGATGAATATGCTCCCGAGCAGGATCCAGTCGGGTGCCGTCGGCCCCGCTATCCTCAAACGCGCTGCGGTTGCTGCTACTGCCATAGGGAGGGTGTGATGCATCCAGTACATCACTCGAGGCCTGAAGCTGACATGAACGCCATGCAGGAAGCCATATTCTGCGCTCGCTTGCTGAAATCATCATGGTACACCCAGAGGAGCGTCATGAACGCTGCCCCGATGCTCGTCCGGTCCCGGTTCACCGGTCATTCACCGGAGAAGCCTATCCTGATGATGCGCGCCAGGGAGGCATGGACACATGGACATCCCTAGGCGCGGTTAAGACAAGCTCAACGCACTACACGTATGGCACAGGAACGAGAACGGAACGCTGATGCCGCGCGCCGCGAGAACCGTGACGATCGCAATGAGCAGCGCCCGCAGGGGCGCGACGAGGGCATGAAGGGCGATCAGCGCGGCCGCCGCACCGAGCAGGGTGCGGATCTCAAGGCTCGCGAGTACCGTGATGCGGATGGGACGATTCACCATCACACCAAGGTCTACATGCAGCAGCACGGGAGCGGGCGCTAAGCGATCCGCATGCATCATGCACGACGAGCGCCCCTTGCGGGGCGCTCGCGCTGCATGGGTGCGGCTGCCTCATTCACCCTGCGCACAGGGAACGTGCGTACGATGGCGCGAATGGCATCGGATGATGATGCGCGCGGGATCGAGCTCCCGGGCATGACGCAATGGTTCGTCTTCGGGGACCGCGAGACGGTAGCGCGTACGGTAGCGCTGCTGCACGACCTTTCGATCAGACGCTTCCGCACGCTCTTCTCGTGGGCGGACTGGACGAGGCCGGACGGCCCGGCGTGGCTCGACGACTGCATGGATGCGCTCGCTGGCGTTCCCGAGCTCGATATCGTTCCTGCGCTCTTCTACACGCCCCCCGCGCTCGCGCGGCCTGCTGCCGATGGCGAGCAGCGCACCTCCGCGCCGCCTCAGGATCTCTCCGCATACGCTGCGTTCGTGCGGGAGATGATCGGGCGCTACGGCGAGCGCTTCGAATGGGTACAGCTCTGGAACGAGCCGAACTGGCAGCCGTACTGGGACCAGCGGATCGACCCCGACGGCTCGCTCTTCGCGCTGATGGCGAATGAAGCCGCGGATGCGGCAAGGGCAGCGGGGAAGCGCGTCCTCCTCGGCGGCGTGACGCCGCTTGAATACGCGTGGTTCACGCGCATGCACGAGCTCGGCGTGCTCGATCGCGTGGATGGCATCTCATTCCACTATTCGCCGAGCTGGCCGAACCAGCATCGGCGGTGGTTCGCGCTCCCGACGGAGATCGCGGGGCTGCGCGCGCTGCTGAGAGGCCTCGGGCACGGGGATCTCGAGGTATGGATGGACGAGAGCGGCCTCTCGACGCAGCCGGCGGACGGCAAGAGCGAGCAGGAGCTCGAGGACGGGCAGATCGCATTCTTCGACTCGCTCCTGAGGCTGCCGGTCGAGCGCTGCTACTGGTTCTGCGCGATCGATCAGCACCCGGAGCACGAGACGGACGACATGCTGAATGCGGGCACGCCGGCCGACCTGACGGCATACCACTTCGGGCTCCTGACGCAGGACGGGCGCGCGAAGCCGCTCGTCGGGCACTGGCGCACACTCGCAGGAGAGCGGCGCCTCGCACCATAAGCGCCCAGCGGTGCATGCAGCGAGAGCTGCGGACAAGAAGGCGAGGCCTGCGGCCCCGCCTCTTCGTATCCCGTGCGTGCATTCCTAGCGGACGATGGAAAGCCGGTCCGCACCCCGATCGTACGCCACGATGGCATAGCCGCCGTACGGCAGGCTCTCGCCCCGCGAGAGCCGGCGCTCGCGCTCTGCGATCGGCGTGCACTCGATCTCCTCGAGCATGAGCCGTGCCCGACCGCCGTGGGTGATGATGAGCTGCGTGCCCGGAAGCCGCGTGAGACGCGCAAGCAGCGCGATCGTCTCATCGCGGTGCTCTGCGAGCGATGTGCCGCCCGGCGGCGCGACATTGAAGTAGCCGCGCTGCGCGACCGCTCTGCCGTATGCGGGGAAGAGCCGCGCAAGCGTCTTGAATGCGACGCCGGTATGCTGCACACCGAGGCGGATCTCGCCGAGTTCGGCGATTTCCGCTCGGTGAGGCGCTGCATCCGGGAAGCGATCTGCCAGCAGGCGTGCACTCTCGCGCGCTCGTCTCGCAGGCGAGTGCAGGATGCGCGCAAGCGCCGGCTGCCCGGGCAGGGCTTCGAGGTCCTGCGCCAATCGCACGGCGACGCTCGCCACCTCCGCTTCGCATGATGGAGCGAGATGCACCTCCCGATCCGCTTCCTCGAGCTCGGCGGCATAGAGCGCGAGCATGCACCAATCGTGCGCCGACTCCTCGAGCCGCTCAGGCGTGAGCAGTACGGGGGGAAGCGGCTCTTTCGTCAAATGGCGCATGATTATCCAATAGTCACGCGATCGATCGTTCATGGCCCCTCATCTCCCCTCATCTAAGGTTCAGTTGACTAGCGTTAACTATAGAGAGGAGGGATGAGGGGCGCATGAGCCCTTCTGCAGTTCTTTTACCCTTCGCAACTCAATCACGCCTCACATTCAAAAACAGGAGAGCATACTCGAATGCGGCATATACGAGACGACGAGGATTGGGAGAGCATTATGCGACGCCGCGCTCCGCGTGCGCTGCGCAGCAAGAAGCAGGGCGGGGCGCCGGGATTCCTGGTATGGAACAAGGCCGAGCACGCCTGGCTTGCGGCAAGCGAGCCGGAACGGCTCTCGGCGCTCCTTGCGGGGACAGCAGCGCCGATGGCTGAGCACGAGGAGGGGATTCTCGCGGCGAAGCGATCCGTCGAAGACGCGATCGAGCACTTATCAAGGATCGGGGTCACGCATGTGCGCACCGATCTCTCGTGGGCGAACTGGTCGTGGGACCAAGGCCGGCGCTGGGCGTCATGGTGCATCAAGCGATACGCCGAACGCTTCTCCGTGCTGCCATGCCTCACGTACACGCCGCCGAACCTCGGCATGTGCCGGCGGACGAATGCGCCGCCGATGCAGCCGGTCAGCTACGCGGAGTTCGTCGCGGACGCGATCGGGTCGCTCGGGCATTGCTTCGAGGAAGTCGAGCTCTGGAACGAATGGAATCTCGACACCGATTGGGACCTGCTGCTCGATCCGGATTACTGGATCCTCTCGCGGATGCTCGCGGAAGGCGCGATCGTCGCGCGGCACTACGGGAAGCGCACGGTGTTCGGCGGCTGTGCCGGCACTGATGATCCGACGCTCACGAATCTCTCTCGCCTCGCAGGGCGCGGACTCATGCGCTGCTTCGATGTAGTAGGGTTCCATGGCTTGCGCGGCACCTGGGGCGATCGGAAGCCGGCGCCTTCGATCCCCTCACAGCTGCGCGCGGTCCGCGGGTCGCTCTTCGTGCCGATAACGCGCGCCGAGCTGCTTCGCGATGCGATCGTACGCGATGCGCACCACGCATCGGCGCCAGTCCGCGAGATCCTTCTCGCCGGGTGCAGCCGCGTTACGGAACCGGTCCTGCGCATGCCGTCGATCTGGCTCACTGAGTATGGCTTCCCGGTCTCAGGAGCAGGGACCGAGCGGTCGGACGAAGAGCTCGAGGACATCCAGGCGGCGCTCTTCGCGTACGCGACGTACCTCATGCGATCGCGGCAGGTGGAGCGCGTCTACTGGTACACCCTCGGCGACTTGCCGCCCGGGACGCAGACGATCCGGGGCTTGCTCACGGATTGGAATGACGACCTGCAGCTCTCGTACGGCATCATCTCTGTCGAACGCAAGCAGCGCCGGCTCGGCCGGCTCCTTGCCGAAGGCGGCGCCGACCGGGTGCTCTCCGCGCTCTGCGCGGAAGGGAAGCTCCCGCTCGTGGATGCAGCGTCGCTGGGAAGGATCCTGCCGGCGGACTACGTCACCAATAACGAGAATCGGCATCGCGCATAGCGAAAACCGATGAAAAGCCGCGCCCAAAGGGTGCGGCTTCCTTATGCTCCGCGAGCCGGCTCACGCGTTCACTGCAGGAACCGGATGTAGAGCGCGGCGCAGATGAGGACGATGCCCGCATTCGCGAGGAGCCGCGCCCAGAAGTGATCGCGGAAGAGCAGGACATCGGCGCCGATGATGACGGCGATCATGACGATGAGGCAGATGGCGAGCGGCAGCGGCTTGTTCATCGACTAAGCATACCTTCACAGGGCAGAAAGGAAAAAGCCGTCGCTTTTGCGACGGCTTCGATAGAATCGTTGAACAAAGGTTTCGAACCAGAGAAAATCATTGCAAATAATAAAAGGCAAGAGGCGGCTTCCGCCGCCTCTTGCCCTTCTTTGCTCCGCGAGCTGGATTCGAACCAGCGACCTAACGGTTAACAGCCGTTTGCTCTACCGCTGAGCTATCGCGGAATATACGGCCGCATTCATTCCTGGTTCAGCGCGCTATGCCAGGATGATATGCGACGAGTCCTGCGGATAGGACTCGCAGCTATTGTACCGGCATCGGCTCGATTTGCAATCAGGAAGAACCGGACAGCCGAGTGCTATACTTCCGACTATGGAGACCGCCACGAAGGCGCTCGTGCTGCTCCTCGCGGCAGGCGCGATCGCAGGCGTCCTCACCTGGTCCGCGTGGTCCTCGCGAGAGGGCAGCGGCATCGCATCACCATTGCAATCGAGTATGGACGAGACCGCAGGATTCAGCCTCACGAGCGACGCGTTCCCGGATGGCGGCATGATCCCGGCGGCATATACATGCGACGGCGAGGGCGCGTCGGTGCCGCTTGCGGTGAGCGGCATCCCCGAGGGCACGCAGTCGCTCGCGCTCATCATGGATGATCCGGATATCCCGGAAGCGGTGAAAGACGCGCAGGGAATCGCGGTGTATGACCATTGGGTACGCTATGGCATCACCCCGGAAGATGGGGCGATCGAAGCGGGAGACGGCGGGGAAGGCCAGAACAGCGCGGGCACGATCGGCTACGCGCCCCCGTGCCCGCCTGCGCAGTACGAGCCGAAGGAGCACCGCTACGTATTCACGCTCTACGCGCTCGCAGCCCCGCTTGCTTTCGAGATCCCGCCGACGAAGCAGGACCTGCTCGCGCGCATGGATGGAGACATCATCGCGACGACATCGCTTGTCGGCATGTACGCGCGCAAATGATGCATGATGATGAATGACATGACGCATACGACTGACGAACACCAACCCCCGCAGACGATGGAACTCTACTATCGCCCCACCTGTCCGTACTGCAAGAAAGTCCTGATGGCTGCCGACCTGCTCGGCATCCCGCTCACGCTCCACGACATCGGCGAACCGGAGCATGCGGCGGCACTCATCGCGCGCGGCGGCAAGCAGCAGGTGCCGTACCTCGTGGATGCAGGCGCTGGTGTAGAAATGTACGAATCCGACGACATCGTGGCGTACCTGGAGGGGCACCCGCATGCGGGCGCAGTGTGGCAGGACTACCAGCAGCACTATCAGCACTAGCGAGAGCGATATATGAATAACGTGACCGTGAAGACGACCGATTGGCAGATGACTGACGAGCTTTCCGCATGCCTCGATGAGAAGATCGCCGCGATCGAGAAGCTGCTGCGCGATCCCGAGAGCGAGACCGTCCGGTGCAACGTGGAGCTCTCCGCGATCCGCGACCAGCATGCGACACGCTTCCGCGCCGAGATGACGCTCACCGAGAACGGCCGCCTATACCGCGCCGAGGCGCGCGGCGGCACGATGCGCGACGCGCTCGACCAGCTGAAGGAAGGGATCCAGCAGCAGCTCCGCAAATCCAAGCAGAAGCATGTCTCGTTCCTGCGGCGCGGCGGCCTCGTGCTCAAGCGCTGGTCCCGCTTCGGTCGGGAATAATGATGCGGCAAGAAAAAAGCGCCGCCCCACGTAGAGGGAGCGGCGCCAGCTGCCCGGCCTTGCGGCCACTCAGTCTATCAAGCCCGAGGCAGCGTATCCCTTGCGCACCGCAGTTGCGGCGGTACGCGGCGCGCGAGGGAATCCCGTTCGCCCTGCAGTATATCGCATGCGGCAGCTGAACGCTACTTCGCTCGCGCGCTCGGCACCGCGCCGCTCCTGAGGAAGTCCGCATACGGCATCGCGCCTTTCCCTTCGGGCTTCACCGTATCGATCGCAAGCGAGCCGTCCGGATCGGCATGCGCCTCGAGGATCTGGACGCGCAGCGTCTTGCCGGCGCGCTCGAAGAACGCGTACGTCCCGGGCCAGCCGTCGAACGCGCGGATCTTGCGCAAGGCGAGGGCAGGGTCGCCCGCGAGATCGAGCAGGCCGTCCTCTTTCTTCACCTTCGCGCAGTACGTCGCGGCCGCGTCATCCTGCGGAGCCGCTTCGATCGTACCGGCGACCCAGAGCGGCAGGGTCTCGGCGAGAAGCGCGCCGCCTTCGGCGGCGAGGAGCTCCTCGAGCTCGCGCCGCTTCGGCGGCCACTCGGTGACCTCGATGACTTCCTGCGCGAGTACCGGGCCGTGATCCATCTTCTCGTCGATGAGCATGACGGTGACCCCGGTCGGATGCTCATCCGTAAGGATCGCGCTCGTGATGGGAGAGGGGCCGCGCAGCTTCGGCAGCAGGGAAGGGTGCATATTGAGCGTGCCGTGCCGCGGGATGCTGAGGAGCGCAGCGGGCAGCAATGCGCCGTATGCGACGAGCGCGAACGCGTCCCATTCGGTATTCGCGAGCTCGCCGATGAATGCATCATCGAGCTTCTCCGGCTGCAGGACGTCTATGCCGCGCGCGAGCGCCCACTCCTTCACCGGTGGAGCAATGAGCGCGTGTCCGCGGCCGGCAGCCCGATCGGGCTGCGTGACGATGAGCGCCGGGATGAGCCCCTGCGCCTCAAGCGCGTCGAGCGCCGCGACGGCGATCGCGGGCGTCCCGAAGAACGCGAAGCGGATATCACGCGAGCGCATCGTCATGGGCGGTATCGTCGGGGTGCTCTTCGTAGAGGTCGTGCGCTTTCTCGACATAGAGGATCCCCTCGAGGTGGTCCGTCTCGTGCTGGAAGACATGCGCGAGGAGGCCGCCTGCGCCGCGGACCTGCTCGCCGCCATGCTCATCGAGGTAGCGCAGGCGGACCCGCTCGGCGCGGGGCACCATGCCCCAGAGGCCGGGGAGCGTGAGGCACCCTTCATGCATGTCCTGCCGGCGGCGGGAGAGCTTCAGGATCTCGGGGTTTATGAATACCGCATCGGGGCGCATCGGCTCGGCGGGCTCCGGCGCCGCATCGCTGCCTCCATCGTCCGCCTCCTCCGCGGGCGCTTCGAACACCTTGCCGGCCACGACGAAGAGCGCGAGCGGCTCGCCCACCTGCGGCGCGGCGATCGCGACGCCGAGGCGCTCCGCGGCAAGGATCGCCTTCATGTCGGCAATGAGGCCCCGGATCTCCGCGGAGCCGATCTTCTCGCGGGGGATCGGCTGCGCTTTCTGGTGCAGGGCGGGGTGATCTGGCGGGACGAGCGTGCGCATGACGCCACTATAGCGTGCGCGCGACCGTCGAGGAAGGCCATGCGCTCGGCGCATCATTGCGCTAGACGAAGAGCCGGCTTCCCATGAGGGAAGCCGGCTCGTATTGAGTACGGCAGCGGGCGTTCATAGGGGGACTCGGTGCCCGCTGCCGCCTCCGCCCCGCGGCAGGCGCACGCATCCATAACTGAAGCATCAGCAATTGGGGGCAATGCCGATGCCTCCTGCGCAGCGTAGGGTATGCGGGTGAATGCGGCTACACCGGCCTGCCCGAGGAACTCCTTCCGTCTGCTATAGTAAGCATGAAACCTGTTGCGAAGATGAAGAGCAGGATACCGCTATGGAGCACATCGGCTCACGACTGAAAAAGATTGCAGCGAAGCCGGATCCGCGCACCGAGCGCGGCGAGCTGATGCGCTACTTCCTCGAGCGCCTGAATCCGGAACGCATCGCGGACGGCTATCCCCCCATGACCATGAGCCGCATGGGGAAGCTCCTCGAGAAGATCCCGACAAAGGACCTCTACTACCTCAAGCGCGTCTGCGACGACGCGAAGCACTTCGCCAAGAAGTTCTGGTGGGAGATCAACCCGAAGAAGCACGAGGAGACGAGCGAGCCGTTCTAGCCGCAGTGCCGCGCGCCCGCGGCGTGCTACGCTCTGAGGCAGCAGGAGGGAATCATGGCTGGAATGACCTATCAGCCGCCGGCGCTCAGCCCGGCGGAGCTCGTCGTCATGCTGTGCGCGGAGTGCGCGCTCGCGCGCCGGCTCGAGTCGGTGCTCGCGGCGCAAGACGCGCGCGAGGCGCCCGCGCGAGGCAGCCTTCTGCGCTCGGCGTACGAGCGCGAGTACGTCTCGGCACTGGCGCGTCGCCGGGGGTTCCGTGCGGCGATCGAGGCATGGCGCGAACGGCCTCCGTCCTAGGACGGAGGCCGATTTGTCTTCCCTCGGTACGCCGCGTACAATGCGCGCACGTATGGCATTCTCGTTCACCCCGCGCCTCGGCATCGATCTCGGCACCACGACCGTCCTCGTGTTCGTCCCGGGCAGGGGCGTGGTCCTCAACGAGCCGTCGGTGGTCGCGGTCTCGGAGCAGGATAATAAGATCCTCGCGGTGGGCGATAGCGCGAAGGAGATGATCGGCCGCACGCCGGATACGATCCGCGCGTACCGCCCCATGAAGGATGGCGTCATCGCGGATTACCGCGTCACCGAAGCGATGCTCCGGTATTTCATGCGCAAAGCGATGGGGAAGCTCAACCTCTTCCGGCCGGAGGTGATGGTCTCCGTCCCTGCCGGCGTGACCTCGACCGAGCGGCGCGCTGTGGTGGAAGCTGCCACGAAAGCTGGCGCCAAGAACGCGTATGTCGTGAAGGAGCCCATTCTCGCGGCGATCGGCGCTGGCATCCCGATCCAGGAAGCGCGCGGGCACATGGTGGTGGACCTCGGCGGCGGCACGGCAGACGTCGCGGTCATCTCGCTGGGCGGGATCGTCTCGTCCACATCGGTGAAGTGCGCCGGCACGAAGATCGACCACGCCATCGTGGATTACGTGAAGAAGAACGCGAATCTCGCGATCGGCGACAAGATGGCGGAGGATATCAAGATCGGGATCGGGTCGGCGGTCCCGCTCGAGGAGGAGCTCACCATGACGGTGAAGGGCCGGGATTACGTGACCGGGCTGCCGCGCTCGGTCGAGATCGGCACGAACGAGATCGTCCGCGCCATCAGCCGCGAGCTGCGCCAGATCATCGGCGCGATCAAGGACGTGCTCCAGGAGACGCCGCCCGAGCTCGCGAGCGACATCATCGATCACGGCATCGTGATGACGGGCGGCTCCTCGCAGCTGCGCAACCTCTCCGAGCTCGTCTACCGCCGCACGGGCGTCAAGGCGCGCGTCGCCAAGGACGCGCCGTACTGCGTCGCCAAGGGCACGGGCGAGGCGCTGAAGCACCTCGACGTCTACAAGAAGGCGATCATAGCGAAGCGGTAGCAGCGCTCCTCGCGCCGTCGTCCGTTGGGAAAGCGATATTGACGGACTCGCCGCCGTGCCGCATGGTGGAGTGCAGTCAGACGGACGAAGGAGGCAATGATGTTCGTCGAATCGGGGTTCCGCTCAGGGCAGCCCCCGCAGCCAGACCCTGGATTGCCGCGCCGCCGGCGTCCTGTGCTCATCGCGATCGGGGTGGCGGCCGCGCTCGCGGTCAGCGGCTCTGTCGCGGGCGCCTGCATCAGCTCCGGCATATTCGGCGTATCGGCAGGAGCCGGGGAAGCGACGAGCGTCGCGGCGGCGGGGATCCTGATCCCCGACTCGTTCGAGGCGATCGCGGCAGCGACCCGATCGCACCCGAAGCTCGCGCTCCTGCAGGAGATCCTGTGCAGCCGGTATGAGACGAAGAGCACGGCATGCGGGAACCTTCCCTAAGGGACCCGACCGAGGCCCGCGACGCATGTCGCGGGCCTCACGCTTTGGCCATGCGCCTGCGGTATACTGCCGGCATGACGCTTGCGGACCTCTTGCCGAGCATCGAGACGCTCTCGCATGCCTATGCGATCGAGGGGGCGCAGGACGCGCGCGATAGCCTCCTCGCGCACCTCGCCGCGATCGGGTTCTCGCATGAAGGGCACCCGGACGCGTACGTGCGCACCTACGAGAGCTTCGGCATCGGTGAGAGCAGGGAAGTCGCGCAGCGCGCCGCGGTGAAGCCGCTCGTCGCCCCGCGCGGCATCATCGTGCTCACCGCGCCGTCGCTCACAGCCGAGGCGCAGAATGCGCTCCTGAAGACCTTCGAGGAGCCCGCCGCGCCGGTGACGTTCTTCCTGATCACGCCATCCTTCGACGCGCTCCTGCCGACCCTGCGCTCGCGCCTCGCGCTCCTGCCGCTTCCGGCGAGCGCAGCGAGCGATCTTCCGCTCGCGCCCGCAGCGTTCCTCAAGGCGTCGCCTGCGGCGCGCCTCAAGCTGCTCGAGCCTCTGCTGAAGGAACGGCGTATCGGCGAGGTGATCGCATTCCTGATCGGGCTCGAGCAGGAGCTCGCGCCAAGGATCGCGAAGCGCGATGCGCGCGAAGGTCTCGAGGCGGTATACCGCGCGCGGTCCTACGCGCTCGACAAAGGGGCGCTCCTGAAGCCCCTGCTCGAGCAGGTCGCGCTCCTCGCGCCTCCGGCCTAGGCTTCTCATAGAAGCCTCATGCGCCGGCAGGTACGGTGTGCATGAACGCGACAGGACTGCTACACTGGCCGCATATGGCATACGACTTCTCACCGTTCGACACCAAGGCGCGCGAGACCCGCGAGTGGCTCGCGCGCGAATACCAGGGCCTGCGCACCGGGCGCGCGAATCCGGCGCTTCTCGATGGCGTCTCCGTGAGCGCATACGGCTCCGTGACCCCGCTGCGCCAGCTCGGCTCCATCACGGTCGAGGACGCGCGGACGCTGCGCGTCGCGCCGTGGGACGCCTCGCTCGTGAAGGAAGTCGAGAAGGCGGTGACGAACGCCGATCTCGGCGTCGGCATCTCGTCGGACGCGACTGGCGTGCGCGTCTCGTTCCCTGAGCTCACCAGCGAGCGCCGGACGGAGTTCGTGAGGCTCGCCAAGCAGAAGCTGGAGGAAGCGCGCACGGCAGTGAAGCAGGCCCGCGAGGATGTCTGGGAGGATATCCAGAACCAGGAGAAGGCCGGGGAGATGACCGAGGACGACCGCTACTACTTCAAGGACGAATTGCAGAAGAAGGTGGACGCGATCCACGGCGAGCTCGAGAGCCTGTTCATGGCGAAGGAAGCCGAGATCCTCGAGAAGTGACGCGCCTTATCCACGCGCTCGCGTACGGCAATCCGGCCGGAGCGGGTATCCTTATCGCATGACTGCGCTCCTTGTCATCCTCATCCTCGTGGTCCTCATTGTGGGGCATGAGCTCGGGCACTTCGTCGCAGCGAAGCTCCTCGGCGTGCGCGTCGTCGAATTCGGGATCGGCTATCCGCCGCGCGCGTTCAAGCTCGGCCGCTGGGGCGGCACCGAGTACACCATCAACTGGCTGCCGTTCGGCGGCTTCGTCCGGCTGTACGGCGAGGAGCACGAGCACGAGGAGCTGAAGGGGCGCCAGCGCTGGCATAGCATCATGAGCGCGCCGCTGTGGGCGCAGGCAGCGATCCTCGTCGCAGGCGTCGCGATGAATGTCGCGATCGGGTGGGGGCTCTACGTGGCCGGATTCATGAACGGCCTGCCGACCTCGGTCGCGGAGGGGACGCCGGGAGCGCACCTCGTCGTCAATGGCGTCCTGCCGGGAAGCCCGGCGGATGCGGCCGGCTTCGAGACGGGGGATGAGATCATCGCCGTCACCGACGCATCGGGGTCGTCGCTGCTTACGCTCACGCCGTCGGCGATGGTCGCGTACGTGGAAGATCATGGCGGCCAGAAGATAGACATCACGTACATCCGCAAGGATGCCACGAGCACGGTCCCGGTGATCCCGGCGCATGCGGTCCTCGCGGATCAGTCCGGCAGGCCGGCGCTCGGGGTCGCGCTCGCGCTGGTGTCCGAGACGCACATCGATTTCTGGGGCGCGCTGCGCGAGGCGAGCTTGCGTACGGGCGACATCCTCTCGCAAGTGGGGAGCGGCATCCTCGGGCTCCTGCACGACGCGCTCTTCTGGCATGCCGACCTTTCGGAGGTTGTCGGGCCGGTCGGGCTCATCTCGATCGTGGACCAGACCGCAGGCTACGGCGCAGGGCAGATCCTGGGGCTTGCGGCATTCATCTCGCTCAATCTCGCGATCGTGAACCTGATCCCGATCCCGGCGTTCGACGGCGGCAGGCTCCTGTTCGTCGCGTACGAGGCGCTCACGCGCCGCCGCATCCCGAGCCTCGTGGCTCAGACGCTCAACCTGATCGGCTTCGCGCTCATCATCGTCCTCATGGTCGTGGTGACGTACCACGATATCGTCCATCTGCTGGGGTAGGCCCCCAGAGAGGGAGGACGGCCCCGGAAGGCCGAATTTCGGCAGTAATCCACAGTTTTCGGCGGATTTGCATAATCCAAAGACCAGTTGTATAGTCCGCGAAGGCCAGTTCCACTAACCACCAGAAGAGGAGAAGGGGCATGTCAGGGCCACTCGCCATGTCCATCCCGTTTGCCAAGACTTTCGCGAAGCTGCTTTCGGTCCCGCGACCGCAGCCAGTCGCGTACGCAGGCGATGATTTCCGCGTTGCTGTCCATTCCTCAGGGCGCCTGCCCCGAGAAGTTGAGAGCGACGCAAACCGCGACCTGATCGAGCTCTGTGCCAGCACCGGCACCTACGCCTTGATCGATTTCGATGCGGCAGGTTTCGTCTTCGCCAAAGCGTATTACCAGAAGTACGCATCCGTCGGCGGGCTCGTCCCCGGCGAGCAGTTCCCGATCACGTGCAAGGGGTGGGGTGTCATCGATCTCGGCGCCAATCCGTATACGTTCGGGCGCACGATCGCGGAGCAGCAGGAATCGTTCGCGGCGCGGCCGATGCCGGCACGCATCGCAACGCCGTCCGAGCTCTTCGCTGCGGTGCTGGTATTCCAGCAGCTCTACGGCATCGACATCCTGCCATCGAGCGAGACCGGCATGAGCGTCCGTGCGGCAGATGCGATGAACGATGCCTGTCATATCGCGTTCTCGCGATCGTCGTATGTCGGCAGGCCCGTCCTGTCCGCCTGCGGCGGCTCGCGCGATGCGCGCGTCGGCGCGATCGGCGTCTCGATGCTCTCGCGGCCATAGCTGCGCATGCAGCCCTCCTTATCCGAGCCCCGGCGTACGCGCCGGGGCTTTTGCTGCCCTCGACAGCGGCAGGAATGCATTGCGGTACCGGGATTTTTTGCCGCGCACCCGGCAGTCGGGTATTATTGCAGCACTATGCGGCAATCGCTCCTCTTCACGAAGACGCGCCGGGATGCCCCGGCAGACGAGGTGGCGAAGAACGCGCAGCTCCTCACGCGGGCAGGGTTCATCCACAAGGAGATGGCCGGCGTGTACTCGTTCCTGCCGCTCGGCCTGCGCACGCTCCAGAAGATCGTGCAGATCATCCGCGAGGAGATGGACGGCATCGGCGGCCAGGAGCTCGCCATGAGCGCGCTGCAGGACAAGGAGCTCTGGAGCCGCACCGATCGCTGGGATGACGAGAAGGTGGACAACTGGTTCAAGACGACGCTCAAGTCAGGCGGCGAGACGGGCCTCGGCATCACGCACGAGGAGCCGCTGACGCGCATCATGACCGAGCACATCGCGTCGTATCGCGACCTGCCGGTCTTCGCGTACCAGTTCCAGACCAAGTTCCGCAACGAGCTGCGCGCCAAGAGCGGCATCATGCGGGGCAAGGAGTTCCTGATGAAAGACATGTACACCTTCTCGAAGGACGTCGCGCAGCATGAGGAGGATTACGCGAAGGTGCGTGCGGCGTACGTGCGCGTCTTCGATCGGCTGGGGCTCGGGAGCCTCACATACCCGACCTTCGCTGCCGGCGGCATCTTCAGCGACTTCTCCGAGGAATTCCAGACCCTGACCGACGCGGGCGAAGACGTGATCTACGTGCACGAAGGGAAGAAGGTCGCGGTCAACAAGGAGGTCTATGACGACGAGAACCTCGCGAAGCTCGGGCTCGCGAAGGATGAGCTCGTGGAGAGGAAGGCGGTCGAAGTCGGCAACATCTTCCACCTCGGCACGCGCTTCTCGGAGGCCTTGGGTCTCACGTACAAGGATGAAGCAGGAGAGATGCAGCCGGTCGTGATGGGCTGCTACGGCATCGGGCCCTCGCGCGTGATGGGGACCATCGTCGAGGCGCTTGCGGACGAGAAGGGGATCGTGTGGCCGAAGGGCATCGCGCCCTATGCCGTGCATCTCCTCGCGCTCGCGAACGGGAACGAGGAGGTCACGAAGGAGGCCGAGCATGTCTATGACGAGCTCTCGAACCGCGGCATCGAGGTCCTCTTCGATGACCGCGACCTGCGCCCGGGCGAGAAGTTCGCCGACGCGGACCTGATCGGCATCCCGCTACGCCTCGTCATCAGCGAGAAGTCGATGCAGCAGGGCGGGGTCGAGGCGACCGAGCGCCAAAGCGGCAGCACCCGCATCGTGCCGGAGAGCGAGCTCCTGGAGTTCGTCGAGCAGAACGCATAACCGCATGGCTATCACCGACGCACTCACGCAATCGTTCGGCCGCATGACGGGCCTCGTCTCGCACGATATCGGCATCGATCTCGGGACGGCGAATACGCTCGTGTACGTCAAAGGTCGCGGCATCGTCATCAACGAGCCGTCCATCGTCGCGGTGAACCAGAAGACCGGCCAGGTGGTGGCCGTCGGCATGCAGGCCAAGGAGATGCTCGGCCGCACGCCAGCGCACATCACCGCGGTGCAGCCGCTCGTGGACGGCGTCATCTCCGATTTCGAAGTGACGGAAGAGATGCTCGCATACCTCCTCAACAAGGCGCAGGGCGCGCAGCGCCGCTTCCTCGGCCCGCGCGTCGTGATCGGCGTGCCGTCCGGCGTGACCTCCGTCGAGGTGCGCGCGGTGCGCGACGTGGCGAAGAACGCCGGTGCGCGCGAGGTGCACGTGATCGAGGAACCGATGGCGGCCGCGATCGGCATCCGGCTCCCGGTCCAGAAGCCGTCCGGCAGCATGATCATCGATATCGGCGGCGGCACGGCGAACATCGGCGTCATCAGCCTCGGCGGCATCGTGAATTCCCGCAACGTGAAGGTCGCGGGCGACCGCTTCAACGCCGACATCAGCTCGTTCATCAGGAGCGAGCACAAGATCCTCATCGGCGAACGGACGGCGGAGGATCTCAAGCTCGCCGTAGGGTCGGTCCTGCCTGTCGAGGAGCAGCTCGATACGCTCGTGCGCGGGCGCGACCTGGTGACCGGGCTCCCGCGCGAAGTCCTCGTGACGGATGCCGATATCCGGAACGCGATCGGCCACACCGTGGACGAGCTCGTCGAGGCGGTGAAGGAGGTCGTGGAGACCACGCCGCCGGAAGTGCTGGGCGACGTCATGCGCGATGGCATCCATCTCACCGGCGGCGGCGCCCTGCTGCGCGGCCTTCCCGAGCTCCTCACGCAATCCCTCGGCGTCCCGGCGCGCGTCGCGCCCGACCCGCTGACTGCCGTGGTGCGCGGCACCGGCTTCGTGCTCGACGATATCGAGCTTTACCAGGAAGCGCTCCTCACGGCAGATGATGATTTCGTCCCGACGCAATAGCCGCGGGCAGGCGCCGCGCGGCCTCCTCATCGTGAGCATCATCGCGATCGCCGCGGTCGCGCTCGATGCGCTCCTCGGCGGCCCGGGCAAAGCGCTCGTGCGCGCCGGCGCAGGCGCGGCTTGGGGCGGCGTCGCGAGCGCCGCCTCGGCGCTCGATGCGTCGGGCCTCTTCGCCAGCAAGGCGCGCCTTGCGGAGGAGAATATCGCGCTGCGCGCGCAGGTCGCGGATCTCCAGTCGCTCGCGACGGAGAACCGCCTGCTCGCGGAGCAGAACGCATCGCTGCGGTCGCTCGCCGACGCCACTGCTTCATCCTCAGGTCGCATCACGGTGCCCGTGCTCTCGAACGAGAGCGCATCGCCGTACGGCACGTTCGTGATCGGCGGCGGCACGTCTGACGGCGTCTTCAAGGGCGCGTTCGTCGAGGCGCCGGGCGATGTGCTCCTCGGCGTCGTCTCGGACGCGCAGGCGCATACGGCGCTCGTGGATATCTTCCTTTCGCCCGGGCGGCAGACCACCGGCCTCGTCGGCACCTCGACGACGGCGAGCGTGACCGGCCGCGGCGGCGGCAATGGCGTCATGCGCATCCCGCGCGATACGCCGCTTTCCGTCGGCGACCCGGTCTACTACGGCGCCAAGCAGGCGATCATCGGCACAGTGGGCGATATCGAGTCCGATCCGTCTGATGCGGAGAAGACCGTCTACCTGCGCGTGCCGCTCAATCTGAGCAGCCTTCCGTTCGTCTCGGTCGTGCCGTCCGGCCTATGATACTTCGCGTCCTGCTCGCCATCGCCGCTTTCGCGAGCGCGCTCTTCGCCTCGGTATGGCTGACGGCCATCCTCGCCCTCGTGCTCGCGATCGGCTGGGAGGCATGGGAAGTCATCTTCCTCGGGGTGCTCGTGGATATGCTTTACCTGCCGCCCGAAGGGCTCTGGCATATCCCGATGCCGGCCACGCTGCTTGCGATCGCGATCGTCTGGCTCATGATCCCGATCAGGAATCGTCTTGCCGTAGGGCGCTGATCCGCGGCGCTCCGAGGGTGGGCGTTGACGGCGGCCCGAAAGGCCGTATGGTATAGGAAGTCCGCGCGCGCAGGGCGCGCGGAGCTTGCCAAGGAGAGCAGGATGCAAACGAATGATGTGCTGTCGCGTGTCGCGCGCGGCGCGCACCTCTTGGAGGAGCAGTACCCCGGATCGATGGACAGGCTCTGTGCGCGGGTCCGCTCGCTCAATATCGCATACGACGATTCGTGCACGCTCGGCCTGCTGTTCGGGTCCTACAAGACGGGGCATCATAGCCTCTTCGTCGGGGGCGATCGGTCCCACATGCGCTCCGCGGAGCATGGCTTCATGGCCTTCGCCCGCGTACGCGATCGTCGGAAGAATACGGATCCGGCTGTCATGGCGGAGTACCAGCAGCTCACGGCCGCCTGGCGTGCACTGCTCATGGGGTATGCGCGGATCCGGGAGCTGCAGGTCGCCTGAGCATCCTTTTCCGATTCCAGATCCGATCAAGCCGGGCAGCGCTGCTGCCCGGCTTCACTTATGCACGCCCTCGCGCTTGCGGGGCATGCGCTCGAGAGTATGCTGAGGGTGCAGCCTGTGAGCTGCTATCCGCAACAGTTCAGGAGAGAGCGAGTGAGAACACCTTCCGATTCACACGAAAGGAGGTGATCCCATTCCCGGCCGGGCAGCAGTGCTCGGCCGTTATTTTTGCCTCAGGCAGGCAGGAAGGCGAAATGGTAGAATGCGCCTGATGAATTGGTTCGCGCGGCAATGGCGGAACAGGCGGGGACGCTCGGCGGTCCTGCGCACCGGCACGGCCGAGGTCGAGATCGAACCGGATGAGATCTTCCTCGATTCCTCGAACCTTCCATCGCTCGATCCGGCGCAGCTCGAGGGCAGGGTAGAGCGCCCGGTCTCGCGCTTCGGCATCGTCACGGCAGGCGTCCTCTTCGTGCTCGTCGTGGGCATCTTCGGTTTCCGCGCATACGACCTCGAGGTCGTGGAGGGCGCGCAGTACGCGGCGGCAGCGGCGAACAATTCGCTCTCGCGCTCGCTCATCTTCGCGCAGCGCGGCGTCATCTACGATACGAACGGCGTCGAGCTCGCCTGGAACGAGCCGGCGCAGGGGACGTCCACTCCGTACGCGAGCCGCCGGTATACGAGCCTGCCCGGCCTCGGGCTCCTGCTCGGCTACGTGCGCTACCCGCAGCAGGACGCGAGCGGCAACTGGTGGAGCACGGCGCTCTCGGGCGTCGCGGGCGCGGAGAAGCTCTTCGATGGCGCGCTCTCCGGAACGAACGGCAGCGAGATCCTCGAGAAGGACGCGCTCGGGAACGTCACGCGCCAGCATATCGTGGAGCCGCCGGTGGATGGCGCCGATGTCACGCTCAGCATCGATGCCAAGATGCAATCCAAACTCTTCCAGATCCTCAGCCAGCATGCGCAGGATAACGGCTTCGAAGGCGGGGCAGCGGTCATCATGGACGTGCGCACTGGCAAGATCGTCGCGATCACGAGCTTCCCCGAGTACGCACCGCAGGCCATGACCGACGGCGACGCAGCCGCGATCGCGAGCTATAACGCGGACCCGGAAAGCCCCTTCCTCTTCCGCGCGGTCGCCGGCGCCTACACGCCGGGTTCGATCGTGAAGCCGTTCATCGCGACCGGCGCTCTCACGGAAGGCGTCATCACGCCCACGACGCAGATCTACTCTGATGGCTCCATCTCGGTGGATAATCCGTACGATCCCACGCACCCCTATGTCTATCACGACTGGCGCTACCAGGGATGGATGGACGTCCGCCATGGCATCGCGTACTCCTCGGACGTCTTCTTCTATGAGATCGGCGGCGGCTACAAGGATCAGCCGGGCATGGGCATCGACAATATCAATAAGTACCTCCATATGTTCGGATTCGGCTCGACGACCGGCAGCATCTTCCCGAACGAGCTCGCCGGAACGCTCTCGAGCCCGGCGTGGAAGGCGGCGAATTTCGATGGGCAACCGTGGCGGCTCGGCGACACCTACATCTCCTCGATCGGCCAATACGGCACGCAGGTGACGCCCCTGCAGGCGGTACGCGCGGTCGCCGCGCTCGCCAACGGCGGCACCTTGCTCACGCCGCAGATCACCAAGGATGCGCCGATCCAGAGCTCGCACCTCGATATCCCGCCTCAGAACATGGAGATCGCGCGCGAAGGCATGCGGCTCTCGGTGACCGACCCGCGCGGCGCTGCAGCCTCGATGAACAATCCGTGGGTGCAAGTGGCAGGGAAGACGGGTACCGCGCAGCTCGGCTTGCATAACGAGTGGATGAACGCATGGGCAGTCGGCTTCTGGCCGTACGATCACCCGCGCTACGCATTCGCGGTAGTGCTCGAGCATGCGCCCGCAGGTACGCTCTCCGGGGCAGCGCCTGCCATGTACCCGTTCTTCCAGTGGCTCGCGGCGACGGAGCCGCAGTACGTGGGTGAGGCCAGCAGCACCGAGGAGGTGGCAGACTAGCTATACCTCGTACAGCACATAATATGGCTATACGTCGAGGTGCAGTAACGGACACCTCGGCGGGCCCCTCTTTACTGTCCGATAGGTCCGTGCGCTAGCCGATTAGAAACATTGACGCAGCTAGCTGGCGGTAGTTGTATTAGGCCAGGCTACGTGAAGCGTACATGGGGTCCCGCCTTCATGTAAGACTCATGTAATTCCTACTAAGGTGCGTCCAAGCCTGGCGATGCGATGAGCGCATCATCAGAAAATCTTATCTATAAGGATTCAATCATGAATACATCTTCATTCCTGCGTTTCTTCCATTTCCGTACGCGCCGCGCGCTCGGCCGCCTCGCACGCAAGTCGGCGAGCGTCATCACGATCACCGCGATGATCGCGAGCTCGTTCGCACCCCTCGCAGTCGTGCCGGCTTCGGCGATCGCCGCAACGACCGGCGATGTCGTTATCAATGAGTTCTCATCCGATAATGGTTCTTCTGATTGGGTCGAGCTCTACAACACGACCGCATCGGACATTGACCTGAGCTCATGGACTCTCAAAGATATTGCCGGGAACTCCTTCACGCTCTCGGCATCATCCATCCCTGCACATGGATTTGTTACGGCAGACGCAAGCAATAAGCTCAATGATGATGGAGATGAAATCATTCTTGCTGATGGGACCGCAACGACCATCAACGCCGTCGCATATGGCTCCGCATCGACTTCGACGATTGATTATGACTATGCTCCGACGCCAGCAACGAGTCAGTCCGCCTATCGAACCACCGATGGCGGCTCGACCTGGGGCTTGACCGACACGCCGACCAAGGACGCATCGAATGTCGTCGCTGCGCGGGACACAACGGCTCCGACCGAGCCCGTGGCGACTCCGAATCATGGATTCTATTCTGTGGCACAGACCGTAACCCTTACTAGCAGAGATAATAGCGGAGCAGAACCATCCATCTATTACACCATCAATAATGGTGCACTGTCTGCGGCGAATGGAAAGACTATCGGTACGCTGTATACCGGTCCCATTTCCGTAAGTTCTGCCGAGAGCATATATGCGATTGCATACGACGCGGCGGGAAATGCAAGCCCGGTGCTTGAATCTACATATGGCTTCATCTCACCGTCTGCCACCCCCACGGTTGTGACAGTTACACCCAGTGATTTGAATCAGTGGAATCTGTATGACGATCAGGCTGATGCTGTACAAAGCGATACGGCAGATCACGGCTTCGTCTCTGGGCCTGGGACACCAGTCGCCGGGACGGGAAGCGTGCATCTGACGAAGACGACGACTGATAAATATGGAATTGCAACAACGCAGTTCGCAGGCACAGCTTTGAGTGACATCACAAGCCTCTCGTACTCGACATATCGTGCGAGTGGCGACCCCGCACAGGCTGCATCTCTAGGATTCGATGTCGATAGTGATACGACAGATGGTGATACGAGCTATCAGGGCCGTCTCACGTACGAGCCTTATTTCACTCAGACAGTGGATACGGGCACATGGCAGACTTGGAATACGCTTGATGACACAGCAGGTTCTGGTACGGGGAATTGGTGGTTCTCACATAGCAAGCTGAGCGGTGGTGCTACTAGCCTGTGCACACAAAGCAATCCGTGCACCTGGTCAGAGCTGCTCACCGATTATCCCCACGCTGCTATCTCCGGGAGGCTCATTCTGCGGACGAATGGCGCGGACGGGCAGGCATTCGATGGCAACGTGGATAATTTCACGATTGGGACATCAACAGGAGCAACGACGTATGATTTTGAGCCGGATGCACCGAAATCCGTCCTCAACGCTGAGAACTTCAACACGGTCAATGATTCGACCTATAAGGGCGTGAGTGTCGGCTTCGATGCCAAGGACTTCGGCACGGTAAGCGCGGTCACGGTAGACATGATGCGCGCCGATGGTACGCACGCGATCAAGCATGGCACGCAGGACCTCTTCAATCTTATTGACGGAAATACAGCTCCGTACCAGTTCACCGCTCCGTTCGTCATCGAGGCAGGCACGTACGTTCCTGCGACGGATTCGTACTGGACCAGCGACCCGGCGGCCTGGAGTACCTTCACGACTCCCAAGAGTGTCACCATCACGGTCACGGGCACGAACGGCACCGAGAGCGTGACGAACTCGAACTTCAGCCAGGGCGCGCCGAGCTGGCCCACCTACGCGAGCCTGCTCTCGCCTGCGGCCTGCAATAGCAGCACCTTCGATGGCGATACGCTCGGCAGCGTGAACGGCCAGGATGGCTGGAGCGCGACCGGCCCGTACGACCAGGCGATCGTCGCGAATGTCTACGGCTTCACCAGCTTCGGCTGCAATGCGCTCCGCATCTCGGATCAGAAGACGAGCGGCAGCTTCGGCGACTGGGTCTTCTCTGCACCGGCTGCAGCGCCGGCAGGGGAGACAGCTTCGGGCGCGACGATGAATCACTTCGAGGCGCAGTTCGACATCGCCTCGACGATGCTCGATGAGCAGCCGGGCATGGAGCTTTCCGTCTCTCCGACGGACGCGAATGGCAGCCGCATGAGCTACCTGCGCTTCGTTGATGAGTCCGACGGCATCCATGTCTTCTTCGACGACGCGACGGACCCGACGAGCGGCCAGGCAGCGGTATGGAATGAAACCGAAATCGCTGGTGGAAGCGGAATCATTCCAGCACTCAGCCGTTTGACGGCCCACACCGTCAAGTTCGTCATGGACTTCAACGATGGTGTGGGCAATGATGTCGTCAAAATCGACATTGATGGTACGCTCGTCCACACCGGCGGCAGCTGGGAGGATTACTACCGCAACGACCCGGAGCAGGCTGGCAACGGGAACACGCTCCCTTCGATCGACCGGCTCATCTTCCAGGCGCGTGGCACTGCCAATCCGGCTGACGCTGGCAACGGCTTCCTCTTCGACAATGTGAGTGTCGCCACCTCGTTCGTGGTGCCTACACCGGACACACCGACCGGTCTCTACGCGAAATTCCAGAATGACGCTCAAAACATTGCTGACGGCACGACACTGAACAAGATCGCCTCAACGACGGGAAATAATCTCCTGCTCGGTTGGAAGGTCCCGACAATAGCTGTTGCCGGTTATCGCATTCTGACAACCTATCCTGACGGTTCGACAAAGCTGTCGTATCAGGGGGCAAATAATTGGAGCTGGATCGCCTCAGGTGAAGCATTCGGTTCGCAGCAGGGCAAATACACGTTCCAGGTCGAAGCAGTCAATCGCAATAATGTTGTCTCGCCGCTTTCTGCGCCGTTTACGCTCTCGTATGACACGCACGGCCCGACGGCGCACTTCGATCCGGCCCCGGCGAAATACGTGAACAGCGACTTCAGCGTTGCTGGCGAGGCAAGCGACAATGTCGCCCTCAAGGCCGTGCTCTTCGATGTCCGCGACCCCTCGGTCACGCATGGCAACTCATGGGTTGCGGGTTGCACCAGCGGAAGCCTGAGCACCGTCACGAGCGCCGATAGCAAGAACGCGACTACCTCGTGCATGATCAACACGAAGAGCCTCACCGAAGGTCACACCTACACGCTCCGCATCCACGCTAGCGACAACGCAGGTTACGGTGGCGGCGCGCAGCAGGATCTGATCATCGACCGCACTCGTCCGAATGGCTCGATTACTGCGCCTGTAAATAGCAGCACGCAAACAGGCACATTCACGATTACCGGTACCGCGACCGACAATCTCTCGGGCGTTGACCATGTGAATGTCTATGTAACGAAGCTCAACAATGGCACATTTGGCGGCTATGTCGTCAATAATCAGCCGGCCACGTGGGACGCTGCTTCTGGCACATTTAGCTATGATGTCTCAGGTCTTGCGGATGGTACGTACACGATCAAGGCAGACATCTTCGACAAGGCGGGTAACAATCACTTTGCTGGCAGCTCGCCGACCATCACAGTGCAGAATGTCGTGATTCCTGCTATTCCGACTGCACCGCTGCTTCTGACGCCGAGTGATGGCGCTGCGACCTCGACGAACGACTTCTACTTCACGTGGGCAGATTCGATAGGCAAGGCACCGCTCAGCTACGTATTCCATTCCTCGATGAATCCGGCAGAGACGGGTGGCGTGCTCACGACCGGTCTGTGGACTTCTGGCACGCTTACGACTCCCTCGATCCATTCGACGGGCGCTCCAGACGGCACATGGTACTGGCAGGTCCGGGCCACTGATGCGGATGGCAACCAGAGCGATTGGAGCTCTATCTGGAGCATGACCATCGATACGCATGCGCCTGCAATGCCGACTATCACATCGCCTGCAGATGGCAGCGCGACCACGACTGCGGGCTGGCAGCAGATTAGCTGGACGGATTCGAGCGATTCGGGCACGCCGGTCACGTACGACTACGAAGCCTCGCTTGATGGCGTGACGAATGCAGATGGCTCATTCGCAAGCACTATCGCAACCGTTAATGACATCACGAACACGACTCTCGCGACTCCGGGCACGCCCGCAGGTACGTATTACCTGCACGTGAAAGCGATTGATGCGGCAGGTAACGAGAGCGATTGGAGTCCGGTGGTCAAGGTGACTGTCGATAACTCAGGCACCGGCGGTACGACGCCGACGGCAACGACCACTGCGAACATCGTGCTGCGCCCGGGCGACCTCGTCGCCACGGCCGTGAGCGATCCGTCCAAGTGGTTCTACTTCAATGACGCAAGCGTCGCGGGCGGCATCGACAACAACCTCGAAGGCTTCATCAGCGGCCCGGGCGCCGCGCCGGCAGGGAACGGCAGCGCCCACTTCGGGCAGTCGGCCGGTAAGTCCGAGATTCTCGGCACGGACGGCTTCGTCGGGAACTCGCTCGCAGACCTGACCAGCCTCTCGTACTCGACGTACGGCGAGTCGGGCGACGTAGCGCTGACCCCGATGCTCGTCATGGATATCGCAACGACCTCGACGGCAACCGGCCAGGGCCGCCTCGTCTACACGCCGTCCGGCGCCGCGCTCGGCAGCTGGCAGACATGGAATCCGCTGACGAGTGCCGCTGGCTGGTGGTTCACGGATGCGACGCTTGAGACCGATTCCGGCTGTACTGCCGCGAGCACCTGCTCGTGGAGCACTATCATCGCCGCGTACCCGGGCCTCACGATCAATGGCCTTGCCGGCTTCAAGGTGGACAATAGCATCGGCTCGAGCTACATCGGCGATGTCGATAACCTCACGTTCGAGACGTCCGGCATGAACCCGACGGAGACGACGGTCGACTTCGAGCCGGATAGCAGCACGAACACCACCATTACGAACGCGAGCGACCTTTCAGCGAACGCCAGCACCGCGGGCGATCCGGTGACTGTTGAGTGGAAGGTGACGGATGACGCCGGGGCAACCGTGACGAGCGGCACCGTAGACGTCTCCGTGAACGGCGGCGCCGGGTGCTCGGCACCGGTCGCGGATGGCGCGTGCGACATCCCATCTTCGCTCACGAGCACGGCGGGCAGCATCACGATCGCAGCGACATACCAGCCGGCAGCCGGCTATGACCAGAGCTCCTCGGCGCAGGTCGTGCACCCGATCGATGCGGCGTCTACGCCGAGCGTGAGCATCGTCGGCGGGGGCGGCATCTTCGGGCTTCTCTCGCTCCTTGGCGACCTCAACCACGACGGGCACGTGAACTTCCTCGACTTCGCGCTTCTCATGGCAGCGATCGGCGGCAACGGCGGCTCGGCGGACCTCAACCATGACGGCGTGGTCAACATCGATGATCTCAACCTGCTCATGGCCCACTGGACCAACTAGCTTACCAGCACTCCTGACTGACTGATATGAAACAGGCATTCATTCTCTCGCTCCTCGCGTTCGCGCTTCCGGTCGTCGCGCAGGCTTCCTCGATCGGGCTTGCCCCGCAGGCCACCTCGGTCACGCCTGGCCAGACGATCACGGTGACGGTCGCGATCGACCCGGCAGGGAAGACGCTCACGGCCGTGAAGGCGGCGATCGACTACCCGGCGGATCTCCTGACCCCGACCTCCTTCTCGTTCGGGCCGAACTGGGTCGGCATGACGCAGGCGGGCTACGACCAGATGGGCGGCGGCGAGATCATCAAGACCGCCGGCTACCCGAGCGGCACGAGCGCCGAGGCGACCTTCGGCACCATCACCTTCACCGCGAAGGCGGCAGGCGTGGCGACGATCGCCGTCGATAGGGTCGATTCCATCGCGTACGATACCAACACCGTTGATACGCTCACAGGTACGCAGGGAACGGCGCGCATCGTGATCGCGGAGCAGACGCCTGCTGAGCAGGGGATCGGCGCGGCGCCGCAGTCGAACAATATCGCCGGCCCGGTCACCGTCCCCGCACGCAGCGTCTCCTCCGGCGCGTCGCAGGCGAGCGCTGCGACCACGGCGGTCGCGACCAGCACGGCCACGAGCAGCCTTGAGGCTGCCGCGGCGGCTGCTGCCGGCATCAGCATCCCGGCATGGGTATGGGCGCTCATCGCGCTCCTGGTGATCATCGCTCTCGCAGCGTGGTACTGGCTCTCCCGTCGCAAGGCCTAGCCGCTCCCTTCCCGAAGAACCCCGCGCCTGCGGGGTTCTTCTGTCTTGCATGGCGTCTGAGGCGGCCGGAAACGGGGATAACGCGGTACATTGTGCTTTTGCAGGGAGCCTGTACAATTATGCGCAATCAATAACCCGAGTGACTTATGGGCGAAGACAATAACAACTATCTCACCCAGGAAAAGTTCGATGAGCTGCGCAGTGAGCTCGACATCCTGAAGACGACCCGTCGTCGCGAGATTGCAGAGCAGCTCGAGTACGCACGCAGCCTCGGCGACCTCTCCGAGAACGCGGAGTACCAGGAGGCGCGCGACCTGCAGGCGGCGACCGAAGAGCGCATCCGCGCCATCGAGGGCCTGCTCGCGCATGCGCGCATCATCGAGCCGAAGAAGGGCGGGACCGTCTCGCTCGGCAGCAAGGTGAAGATCCAGAAGACTGGCGAGAAGGAAGAGCATGTGTACGAGATCGTCGGCTCGGCGGAGGCGAACATGCAGGAGCGCAAGATCTCGCACCTCTCGCCGATGGGCGCTGCGCTGATGAACAAGAAGAAGGGCGAGTCCTTCGAGTTCGAGACGCCCAAGGGCATGCAGAAGTACAAGATCGTCTCGGTTGAGTAGCAGCATCCTGCGCTGGCGTATCCCGGCCGGAAAAAAGAAATGTACATTATAATGTACATTTCTTTTTTACCCGCCTCGGAGCGGGACGGCACGGGAAGCGTTTTTCTGCTAGGATGAAGGCTATATGCTCTGGGTAGATAAGGCGGTAGAGGAGATCAAGAAGGCGCGTGCAGCAGATCTCGAGACGGATGAGCTCCTGATCGTGCGCGACGAGAAGACGGCATCCGGCCGGGTGCACGTGGGCTCCATGCGCGGCGTGGGGATCCACGGAGCGGCCGCGGAAGCGCTCGCCGAGGCGGGCGTGCCCGTCCTCTTCATGTACGAGATCAACGATTTCGATCCGATGGATGGGCTCCCGGCGTACCTCGATCAGGCCGCGTACGAGCCGTACATGGGCAAGCCGCTCAATGCGGTGCCGTCGCCTGAGCCTGGATTCGACAACTATGCCGAATACTTCGGGCAGGAATTCGAGCAGGTGATCCGGGATACCGGCTACGATCCGACCTTCTACCGCGCGAGCGAGCTCTACGTGCAGGGGAAGCTGAATGGCGTCATCGCGCAGGCCCTCGACAAGGCTGAGCTCATCCGGCAGATCTACAAGGAAGTCTCGGGTGCGGAGCGCCCGGACGATTGGTATCCGATCAACGTCATCTGCGAGCAGTGCGGCAAGGTCGGCACCACGCGCGCGACAGGCTGGGACGGGCAGTACGTCACGTACCGCTGCGAGCCGGAGATGGTCGCGTGGGCGAAGGGGTGCGGGCACACGGGCCGGACGACGCCATTCGACGGCCGCGCCAAGCTGCCATGGAAGGTGGAGTGGCCCGCGAAGTGGCGTACGCTGAATGTAGCCGTGGAAGGCGCCGGCAAGGATCACAGCACCAAGGGCGGTTCGCGGCAGGTGGCGGAGCGCATCAGCCGCGAAGTCTTCGACTTCTTCCCGCCGTACGATATCCCGTACGAATTCTTCCTCGTGGGCGGGCAGAAGATGTCGAGCTCGAAGGGCCGCGGCGCTTCGGCGCGCGAGATCGCCGATCTCCTGCCGCCGGTCCTCTTCCGGCTCTTGCTTTCCGGCACGCAGCCGATGCGGGCCATCAATTTCGACCCTGCAGGCGAGACGCTGCCGATGCTGTTCGACTGGTATGACCGCATCGCGCAGAAGTCCTGGGCAGGCGAGGCGGATGATGATGCGCGCCTCTTCTCGCTCATCCATCACGGGCAGCCGCCCGAGGCGCACTTCCTCGCGCGGTTCCAGACGGTCGCGTTCCTCGTGCAGATGCCCCATGTGGACATGCGGGAGGAATTCGCGGCCCTCAAGGGCGCACCGCTCACGGAGCTCGAGCAGGGAGCGATCGAGGAGCGCGCGAAGTACGCGCGGCAGTGGCTCGAAGAGTATGCCCCGGAGCGGTACCGATTCGAGGTGCAGGAAACGCTTCCTGAGGCAGCGAAGGGTATCTCGGCAGAGCAGAAAGCAGCACTCGGTGCGATCGCGGCATACCTTACGGCGCACCCCGAAGCGACCGGCGAGGAGCTCCATGCGGCGCTCCATGAGATTCGGAAGGAGAGCGATCTGCCGGCGAAGGAGTTCTTCGGCCCCGTCTACCTCGCGATCCTGGGGAAGGAGAGCGGTCCGCAGGCCGGCTGGTTCCTCACGAACCTCGACCGCACGTTCCTGCTCGATCGCTTGCACGAAGCGAGCGCATAGTTCCCTCGGGCGAGGCGATCCCCGCGCCCGCAGTATCGACTATCCCCACATCTGCGCGGCCGCGCAGATGTGGGGATAGTCTTTGTGCCTGATCCGCGGCTGCTTCTGGTTCTGGCACGCGGCGCAGCGGACGGTAGGGGCCGGGCCGGCGGAGGATGGAGTATACTGCAAGCATACCCCTCACGTATCCGCACCTATGACTCTACGACCAGCCGCCAGTGCCCGCGGCGCTACGGCGCTCGGCATCGTCATCGCGATCTTCGCGGCCCTCCTTGCCGTGATCCTCGGGCTTGCCTTCGTGAACCAGCCCTCTGCAGCGGGCGGGGCGGGGCAGCATATGGACTACGACGGCGTGGTCGGCGGCGTGACTCCGGCAGATACGCAGGGGGCCGATGCTGATGACAGTGCCGCTGGCAGCATGTCGGCTGCTGAGCAGGCGCATGCCGGGATCAGCACGTCCACGGCGGATGCCATGGCCGCTCACGGCACAGACAATGGCCCGATGATGGAAGACGGCGTCATTCCGGCGGATAGCGCGGACGCGAGCACTTCCGGGGAAGCAGCGGCTCGCTAGAACGCTATGGGTGCGAGCGCGCTTTCACTGGGGATCGCATTCGTGGCCGGGCTGGTCTCGTTCCTTTCGCCATGCGTGCTGCCGATCCTTCCTGGATTTCTCGCGTATCTCGCAGGAGATGCGGGGCAGCCGGGGGCGCAGGCGGGGCCGAGCCGGCTCGCGACGTTCATCTCGAGCGTCTTCTTCGTGGTCGGCTTCTCAGTGATGTTCGCCATCGTCGGCGTCGCGCTCAATACGGTGCTCGCGTCGTTCGCGGCCGAGGCCCAAGGCTGGCTCGCGCGCATCGGCGGAGCGATCGTCATCTTCTTCGGGCTCTACCTCACGGGGCTCATCCGAGTGAAGTTCCTGGAGCGCCCGCATGCCCTGCGCGTGACCTGGAAGCCGCATGCGCGCCAGCTCACGGCCTTCCTCTTCGGCGCGGCCTTCGCTGCCGGGTGGACGCCGTGCGTCGGCGCGGCCCTGGGTGCGATCCTCGGCATCGCGGCCGCGCAGCCGAGCGCGGCGTTCGCGCTCCTCATGACGTACTCGCTGGGCTTGGGCGTGCCGTTCCTCATCCTCGGCGCGTTCGCGGGGAGCGCTTCCGGCTTCCTTGCACGCTTCGCGAAAGCCGCGGATATCGTCTCGCGCATCTTCGGTGTCATTCTCATCGTGCTCGGCATCCTGATCGCGACCCAGGAGCTCGCCGTGCTCGCTGATTTCTCGCTCGTGACCATGCTCCTGCACTCCTGATATGACCGTACTGACCCGCCGCATCATCCTCGCGATCGTCGTCCTCGCCATTATCGGCGTCATTGCCGCGATCGAGCTCGCGAAGCCGCACGTGTCCGCGACGGAAGTGACGACCCCCGGGCTCGCGAGCTCGAGCCCGGCCGTGCAGGATGTCGTGGCGAGCAAGGCGGAGGTCTACCCGCGGGCGATCGAGCTCGCGGACCCGACCGGCTTCATCAATGCCGCTCCGTTCACCATCCAGAGCCTGATAGGGAAGAAGGTCATCCTGATCGACTTCTGGACGTATAGCTGCATCAACTGCCAGCGGACGATTCCCTATCTCAATGCCTGGTATGCGAAGTACAAGGATTACGGCCTTGTCATCATCGGCATCCATTCGCCGGAATTCGGCTTCGAGAAGGTCTACGACAACGTGAAGGAAGCCGTGGAGCGGGCGGGAATCACGTATCCGGTCGTGCTCGACAGCGCGATGGCGACCTGGACGGCGTACAAGAACCTCTACTGGCCGCGTGAGTATCTGATAGACATAGACGGCTTCATCGTGCACGACCACATCGGCGAGGGCGGCTACCAGGAGACGGAGGATGCCATCCGGCATGCCTTGATCGAGCGCGCGCAGCGGCTCGGGCTTGCCACGAGCACGATCCCGGGCGGCTACGTCACGCCGGCCGGCGCCCTCACGCCGAACGGGGTGAATTCGCCGGAGACGTACTTCGGGGCGATGCGCAACGAGTACTTCGGCAACGGCACGCCGGGACAGGTCGGCACGAGCACCTTCTCGGTGCCGCAGACGCTTGCGCTGAACCATTTCTATCTCGGCAATCAGTGGGCGATCAAGCAGGAATACGCGCAGAGCGCGTCCGCTGGCGCCTCGGTGACGTACGAATACGATGCGACGGATGTCTACCTGGTCGCGAGCGATCCTCTCGGAGCCCGCGTCGAGGTCCTGCTCGATGGCAAGCCTATCCCGGATGCGATGGCGGGGGATGACGTCTCAGGCGGGATCCTTACCGTGAAGGAGGATCGCCTCTACTCGATCGTCAAAGGCGCTTCCCCTGGCGTGCACACCCTCGAGCTGAAATCGGATCAGCCGGGGCTCGAGATCTATACCTTCACCTTCGGATAGTCCGGACGAGCAGGAATGCCCGGCTGCCGCGTTGCGGGCCCCGCTGCCGTGTCTTGCATCCGGCCATTCCGGCGCCGTCCCGGCAAGTCACCTTGCTCCTATTGCGGGATGGCCATATGCTTCCTGCATATGGCTCAATACGAATATCAGCGCGATCATGCGCTCTGGAACCCGCTCGCACTCATCTTCTTCCTGGCGCTCATGATCGGTGCGTTCTGGTACCTGGATGGCTTCCGCGGCTTCCTGCACGATCTCTACTCGCTCGATTTCCTTTCGCTCACGGTGCTTTCGCTCGCGACCCTGCGGATCATCCGGCTCTTCACGTATGACAAGATCATGCAGTTCTTCCGGGACTTCTTCCTTGATGAGGGAAAGAAGCCCGAGGGCGGCATCCGCCGGCTCGGTGCCGAGCTGATCGAGTGCATCTGGTGCACCGGCATGTGGGGCGCCTTAGTCGCGCTCTTCTTCTGGTACTGGAGCCCGTTCGGCACATTCCTGGTCTACCTGCTCGCGATCTCCGCAGCAGGCTCGCTCCTGCAGAATTTCTCGCAGCTGCTCGCGCGGGCGGGCAGCGGCGCAAGCAAGTAGCCGTTCACACCCCTTGCGCAATGCGAACGGCGGCCATTGGCCGCCGTTCGCTTCATAACCCTCCTGGCCAGCGTCGGGGTACCCAGAATCGAACTGGAGTCTCACGCACCCGAAGCGTGTATACTACCACTGTACTATACCCCGACGCTGCTCATGAGCGGCTTGATTGTGAAAGGAAGTATCACCCCGAAGCGTGTACTACCACTGCACTATACCCCGGAATCATGCCCGGGAATCGCTTCGCGGACCTTCCACGATACAGGATTCGGCTTACGGACCCTGCATCGCCAGGAACGATAGTCGTCGAAAGCTCCGCTTTCAAGCTCCTTCGTTCCTGGTGGGCGATACAGGATTCGAACCTGTGACCTCACGCGTGTGAAGCGTGCGCTCTAACCAACTGAGCTAATCGCCCCCTGCCAGAGGCAAGTGGAAGCCATTATGCCATAAAACAGGCATTCCTCAATCTGCGGCAAACCGTGTATACTGCGCGTGTCCGGGGCGGATGAACGGTTCTGTCGGGGTATCGTACAGTGGTAGTACATGCCCATGGGGTGGGTAAAACATCGGTTCGATTCCGGTTACCCCGACAGAGTCTTCCATCGCGTCCGTGGCAGGAAGCGGCACGAGCGTGTGCGACGCATTATGCACCGGCCTGGCATTCCGGCGCATCGCCGTACGCTATACTGCCTTCATGAAAGTGCAGATGGGCACGCTTCGTGATGCAATCGCGCTGTCGAGCTGGGTGCTCGCGGCGGAGATCGTGGGGTGGGTGAGCTCGATCTTCACTGTCTCATCGTTCCAGCAATGGTATGCCTTCCTGGACAAGCCCTCGTTCAGCCCGCCGGAGGCGTCGTTCGGGCCGATCTGGGTCGTCCTCTATTTCCTGATGGGCCTTGCGGCTTACTACATGTGGGGTCGCCGCGAGCGGCCCGCCGCGCGCCGCGCGCTGGCCGTATTCGTGGTCCAGCTCTTCCTCAACGCGCTCTGGTCGCCCGTCTTCTTCGGTTTGCAATACCCGCTCATGGGCGTCGTCGTCATCTCCATGCTGCTGGTCGTGATCGCCGTTAATACGTACTACTTCTGGCGCGTGCGCAGGATCGCGGGCGTCCTCATGCTCCCATACCTGGGCTGGGTGGCCTTCGCGACCGTCCTTAACATCTCGATCTGGTGGATGAATAGCTAGCGGGGACAGCGAAGCGGCCAGCCTGCAGGACCCAGCCCGGGTGCACGATACTGCGCATCGCCTGAGCGTGACGGATATGCTATATTCATCCCGCTCGTTGCTGCGTACGCACCCCGGGCTCCATCGCCCGGAAGGAATGTGTATGCTATATTCATTCCGTTCGCATACGGGCCCATAGCTCAGTTGGTAGAGCGCTGCATTCGCATTGCAGAGGTCAGGAGTTCGACTCTCCTTGGGTCCACAAAAATAGTGAGCCGGATGAGGAGCGTCCGGCGATCATATTTTTTGTAGGACCCAAGGAGAGTCGAAACCGGAGGCCGCGAAGCCGATTCCGAAGCAAAGCGGAGGGATCGAAGGCCGAGGCAGGGTCGACGTGCGCCGACCGGCTCCTTGATCTCGGGCGCTGCCGTCATGCGCCGCCGATCGCCCTTGTCAGAACGAGGGGCTTGCCTTTTCGCAGTTCCATCTCATACTAAGAGCAGCAACGGCGTCGCCGTTGCTGCGTATGGTCAGGTATTTCCTGGTCGCTGGCTGTCTCTGTGCGCTGCTTATCCTAGCGCTCGGGACAGCTGCGCACCCGATGCAAGGCGCCCTGCTGAGTACGGCATATACAGCCCCCTCCAGCACCTCACCAGCAGCCGGCATGTCCGGCGATACCGGCAGCGGAGCAATCATCTGGTGGGTGTCGCAGCAGCCCCCTTCCGCGACCTCAGCGCCGGCGCTTAGGGCGATCATCGCTGACCGCGCAGCCGTCCTCGCACAGCAATCGCGCGATATACCCTCCGATCCGATCAGTACGCTCCTCACGCAGCACGAGGATCGGATCCGCGTCGCCGTCTATGCGATGCTCTCAGCCAGCAATCTCCTCGGAGAGAACGGTGGCGGTGTCGCCGAAGTCGCTGAGGGGATCAAGGAGACCGCTGCTGTCGCGTACTTCGCCGAAGCGCAGATGGCCTTCCGCAGCAAGACCTGGCGGTTCATATTCGGCGGCGACCAAGCGGCCGCCTCGCAGCTCGCTTCCTATGCGCAGCAGCTCGGCGTGCAGGATCAGCAGCTCGGGGTGCTTCTCGCGACATGCACCGGGTGCGACCCGGGCGCCGTCGCTATTCTCGAGGAACAGCTGGCAGTCCTCGAGAAAGAGCAGCAACGCCTCGCGCAGGTAGCACAGGACGAGGCTGCCGATGGGGGAGTCCTCGGATCTTTCGGGAGCATGTTCGGATCTTCCACGCAGGAATAAGATCCCCCTCGCTCCTTGATACGCGCCCTTCGGGGCGGCTTTTCTTTTTACGGGATTCATCCGGCCTTCACTCCTGTGGATATCTAATGCACTCCGGTGGGAGGGTGTATTATTCCCAGGTAGTGGGAGAAAGTGGGATTTCAGCAGAACCATGTTTATCGGCGAATACGACCATACGCTCGACGAGAAGAAGCGCGTCACGCTGCCGAAGGCGTTCGCGACGGAGCTCGGCAAGAAGTTCGTGATCGCGCGAGGCTTGGATAACTGCTTGTTCGTCTTCCCGCAGGCATCGTGGAAGAAGCACGTGGAGAAGCTTCAGGAGCTCTCGTTCGCGCATGCGGACACGCGCGGCTTCAATCGCTTCCTGCTCGCGGGGGCCGTCGAGGTGAGCCCGGATGCGTCCGGACGGATCCTCATCCCGGATCACCACAAGCAGTTCGCGAACCTCAAGAAGGCAGTCGTCTTCGCGGGCGTGGCCGATCGCGTGGAGATCTGGGATGCGGCGCTCTGGAAGCAGTACAAGCAGCGGATCGAGAAGAATGCGGACGCAGTGGCCGAGAAGCTGGGCGAGATCGGGATCTTATAGCGTTCTCTGATTGCATCAGGCTGCTGGGGGAATTTGTATACGTCATGCGCACGCGACGCTCAGAATCCTCCAGCGGCCCGGTGTCGGCAGAGACAGAACACCAATCCGTTCTTTTAGATGAAACGATCGAGGCACTCGATCTGAAGAAGGGGCTGACCGCCGTGGACGCTACGCTCGGCGGAGCAGGGCATGCAGCCGCCATCGCGGCGCGGCTCGGCGCCACGGGCACGCTCGTCGGCTTCGATGCCGATCGCGCTGCCATCGCGCGAGCCACTGAGCGTCTGCAGAAGGCTGCTCCTCGCGTTATCCTCGAGCATCGCAATTTCCGCCAGCTCGGCGCCGCACTTGATGCGCTCGGCATCGCATTCGCTGATCGCTTCCTGTTCGATCTCGGCTGGAGCAGCTATCAGCTCGCAGCCGGCCGCGGATTCTCGTTCCAATCGGATGATCCGCTCGTGATGACGTATGCGGATGCGCCCGGGGAGGACGCGATCACCGCAGGCGAGATCGTGAACGAATGGAGCGAGGCGTCGCTTGCGGACGTGCTCTATGGCTGGGGCGGGGAACGCTATGCCCGCCGCATCGCCAAGGCGATCGTCGCGGCGCGGCAGGAGAAGCCCATCGAGACTGCGCGGCAGCTCGCGCTCGTCGTGGATGGCGCCGTCCCGGCTGCATACCGGCGCGGCCGGACCAACCCGGCGACCAAGACCTTCCAGGCCATCCGGATCGCGGCGAACGATGAGCTAGGCGCGCTCACTGAGGCGCTCGACGCATCGCGCTCGCACCTCGCGCACGGAGGACGCATCGCGGTCATCACCTTCCATTCGCTCGAGGATAGGCTCGTGAAGCAGGCCTTCCGTGCCTGGGAGCGTGGGGGAGCGGGCGTGCTCGGGTCGAAGAAGCCCATAGGCCCTTCTGAGAAAGAGCGTGCGGAGAACCCGCGGGCCAGGAGCGCCAAGCTCCGCGTTTTCATCAAGAACTGATTATCCAACTATCTGCTATTGCTATGCCGACCGTCATCCGAACCCTGCGACTGCCTTCGCTCACCATCGAGCATCCGATGGAGCGGTACGCTATGCGGCTCTTCGTGGTCGCGCTCGCGCTCCTCGCTAGCGCGTACGTCTACCTTATCGCCGATTCGACCTTCAACATCATTGCCCGCAAGCAGGCGGAGATCGCGGCGACGGCGCTCTCGGGCAGCCTCGCGCAATTGAATGCCGAGTACTACCAGCTCGGCAGCCAGGTCACGCTCGCGAAAGCGCGCGAGCTCGGCCTGGTGGCGCTCGCGGAGAGTGATTACGTGACCCGTACGTCACGGCTCACATACGCGGCGCCGATCCGCTAGCCGAGCGGGAGCGATTTTGCGGATGTGCGGACCTGCGCTACCGTAGGATTGATGCGTATGCGCGAGAAAAGCCGATGAGAAAGCAGTTCATCATACGCGTCCGCCTCATCCTGGGGGCGCTGCTCGCCGTGACCGCCATCCTGGTGGCGCGGCTGTATTTCGTGCAGATCGTCGAGGGATCGGATTACCGCCAGCAGGCGCAGAACCAGTACGTGGCGCAGGCGCAAGGGCTCATCGACCGCGGCACCATCTATTTCGCTGATGGCACGAAGGAGGCGGCCGCGATGCGTACCGGCTACGATATCGCGATCCGACCGGACGATGTGAGCGACCCTGCGGGCGAATACGCTGCGCTCAATGCGATCACGCCGATCGACCATGACCGCTTCTTCGCCGACGTGGCGAAGAAAGGCGACCCGTACGAGGAGATCGCCTTTAAGATCCCGGAGGCGGCGGGGGAGAAGGTGATCTCGCTCTCGCTGCCGGGCGTCATCGTCGTCTCGGACGCATGGCGCTACTACCCGGGCGGCGATCTGGCATCCCAGGTGCTCGGCTTCGTAGGGTACGGCCCGTCCGACCCGGATCACCAGACAGGGCTCTACGGCCTCGAGCGCACGTACGATGACACCCTCTCCCGTTCGGGAGGGGACGTCTACGTGAACTTCTTCGCGCAGGTGTTCGCGAACCTGCAATCGCTTGTCGCGAGCAACGACTCGCAGCGGCAGGGCGATATCGTGACCACCATCGACCCGTCCGTGCAGCAACAGCTGCAGGCCGAGATCGCGGCCGTGCAGGCCAAGTACCGCTCCAAGCTGACCGGCGGGATCGTGATGGATCCGAACACCGGCGCCATCATCGCCATGGCGAACGTGCCTACGTTCGACCCGAACGACTACGCGAGCGCGAGCTCGACGGCTGTCTACCGCAATGCCGCTGTCTCGAGCGAGTACGAATTCGGCTCGGTCATGAAGGCGATCACCATGGCGGCCGGGATCGACGCTGGCGTCGTGACGCCCGAGTCCACGTATGACGATAAGGGGTACGTGGATCGCGGCGGCATCAGGATCTGGAACTATGACTTTCTCGGACGCGGACCGGGGACGACGATGCAGACCGTGCTCGACCTCTCGCTCAACACGGGCGCGGTGCATGTCGAGGACCTGCTCGGGCACGCGCTCTTCGAGAAGTACCTCAAGGCGTTCGGCTTCGGCACGCCGTCGGGCATCGATCTCCCTGGCGAGGTGCCGGGGCACGTGGCCGCGTATGTCACCGGGAGCGATGCCGATTTCGCGTCGACCGCCTTCGGGCAGAGCCTCGCGGTCACGCCGGTCGAGATGATACGCGCGCTCGCCGCGCTCGCGAACGGCGGCTATCTCGTGCACCCGCACGTCGTCTCCGCGATCCGGTACACGGACGGCTCCACGAAGCAGATCGCGCAGCCTGCGCCTGTCCGCGTGATCAGCACCTCGACGGCGCAGACGATTGATACCATGCTCGCGCAGGTGTATGACGTCGCGCTCATGAACGGCGCCGTGAAGATGCAGCACTACTCGGCCGCGAGCAAGACCGGGACCGCGCAGCTCGAAGATCCTTCGACCGGCGCGTACTATACGGACCAGTACCTGCACTCGTTCTTCGGGTTCTTCCCGGCATACGGCGCACGGTATATCATCTTCCTATACACCGTAGAGCCGCAGGGGGAGGAGTATGCCTCGCATACGCTGACCACTCCGTTCGTGGATATGGTGCATTTCCTCATCAACTATTACAATATCCCGCCTGATCGCTAAGCCGCCATGAAAGAGATCATCAAGCGCATCATCATCCGGATCCTTACGCTCGAAGCGCGCGCCGTGCTGGCGCGCTACAAGCCGACCGTCATCGCGGTTACGGGCAACCTGGGGAAGACCTCCGCGAAGGAGGCCATCTTCGCTGCGCTCGCGACCGCGTACCATGTCCGCAAGAGCGAGAAGAGCCTCAACAGCGACATCGGCGTGCCGCTCGCGATCCTCGGCCGCGAGAGCGGCTGGAACGATCCGCTGAAGTGGCTCGGCAATATCGTCGAAGGCTTGCTGCTCGCAGTCATCCCGAGCGATTACCCGAAGTGGCTGGTGCTCGAGGTGGGCGCAGACCGGCCCGGCGATATCAAATCGCTCGCCTCGTGGCTCGCGCCCGATATCGCCGTCATTACGGGCATCCCGGACGTGCCCGTGCATATCGAGTTCTTCAGCTCCGTCGAGGAGCTCGCCGCAGAGAAGCGCGAGCTCGCCGCAGCGCTCAAGCCGCACGGGAAGCTCGTCGTGAACGGCGATGATGCGCGCGCGAGCGCGATCGGGGACGAATTCAGGGCGCAGGCGGCGCGCTACGGCTTCGGGAAGGAGAATGAGGTCGCGGTATCGCACTTCGGATTCGCGATGGAGAAAGGCCGCATCACGGGGATCCATTTTCGCGTGAATGCAGACGGCTCGAGCCTGCCGATCACGGTCACGGGCGTGCTCGGCCGCGCGTATGCGTACCCGATCCTGGCTGCTGCCGCAGTCGCCCGCGCTGCAGGGCTCGACCTCATCACGGCGATGCAGGCGTTCGAGGAGTACCGGCCGATCGCCGGCCGCATGCGCCTGCTACCGGGTGCCGCCGGCGCGCAGCTCATAGATGATACGTACAACGCCTCCCCGGCCGCGACCGCCGCTGCGCTCGAGGCGCTCGCGGAAGCGAAGGCGGATGGCCGCAAGATCGCCGTCCTCGGCGACATGCTGGAGCTCGGGAAGCATTCGGTCGAGGAGCATCGCAAGATCGGCCGTCTCGCCGCGCAATCCGTCGACCTCCTGGTCACAGTCGGCATCCGCGCGCGCGGGATCGCGCTCTCTGCCATCGAGGCGGGGCTGCCGGAGGCCCGGGTCAAGCAGTATGAGCATGAGGAATCGGCACGCGCCGGCGAGGAGCTGCGCCCGGTGCTTGCAGAGGGCGACCTCGTCCTCATCAAGGGGTCGCAGGGCTTGCGCATGGAGAAAGCGACCGCAGCGCTGCTCGAAGAGCCGGCGGATGCCCCCTCGCTGCTCGTCCGCCAGGATGCGGCGTGGCAAGAGCGGTAGCATCGTGGTATACACGTGGGAGTGTTCCTAAGATAGGAGGAAGAAGTGCTCGATAGCGGCAGGGAGCAAGGGCTCGAACCGGACGGCACGGTCACGCGCCGGCTCGAGATGATGCATGTGCTCATGCGGCGGCTCGGCGGCGAAGGCCGCGCGACCTTCGATGGGGTGCTCTGTACGATCATCGCGTACAATGGCGCGACCGGAATGGTCACCATCGACGAGGGCGGGTTCCAGCGGGAAGCCGATCCCGAGACGTGCGACCTCCTGTGAGATTCATGCGCGCCGGCTTGCCGGCGCGCTTCTTTGTAGAATTGCGCTGCGCCCCGCGGTAGGATAGGGCGCATGACTGCGAACAAGACCGACATGGAACCGCACGTGGAGTGGCGCAAGGGCTTCGCGGCGCTTTGGGAGCTCGCCGGATCCGAGCAGCGCGGCATCATCTTCTTCGCCGCGCTCGCGCTCATCTCAGGGCTCGGCAACGGCGCCGTGCCGTACGTGACCGGCCGCCTGTTCGACGCGCTCTCCGGCATCGCGGGCACGCACGCCGTCGCTCCCGGCGTCTACCTCGTCTTCGGCGCATGGGCGCTCGTGCAAGTGGTCACGGGCGGGGTGGATTGGTTCAATGGCGACCGATTCCGCTATATCGAGAACCGCATGCAGATGCAGATCCAGATGAATGGCATCCTGCGCCTCCTGCGCCTCCCGATGGAGTACCACAAGCGGGAGCGCATGAGCGAGCTCATGGAGACCATCTCGCGCGCCGGCTGGATGTGCACCGCGACGATCCGCTCGATCACGGACATCTCTCCGCAGCTCCTCGCGGTCGCTGTCGGGATCACGTTCGCCTTCACGATCAATCCGCTGCTCGCGTGGGTCCTCGTCGCAGGGGCGCTCGCGTACTGCATGATGCTCTGGCAGGTGGTGCGCGGGCAGGCGGCGGCATACCGGGATGCGCATGCGCGCTGGAACCGCTCCTGGGGCGATGCCGCCGCAGCGGCAGAACACGTGGATACGGTGAAGGCGTTCGCGACGGAAGGGTACGAGGAAGAGAAGGCGCGGCGCGACTGGATGGGCGAGACCTTCGCGCGCTGGATGCACGTGGAGCGCATCTGGAGCTTCACGGGCCTCTACCAGCGCGTGATCGTGCTCCTGGTGCAGGGGATCGTGCTCGGCGCGTCGATCATGTTCGTCTCGGAGGGCGCGCTTACGATCGGCCAGCTGGTCGCTTTCAACGGGTATGCCCTGATGTTCCTGGGGCCTTTCGTCTCTTTCGGCTACGGCTGGCAGCAGATCCAGAACGGCCTCATCGCGGCGACCCGTTACCACGACCAGATCATGTCCCAGCCGCTCGAGGCGTACGAGCCGGAAGGCGCGCAGCCGTTGCCGGCGCTCGGCGGCGACGTCTCGTTCGAAGGCGTCACGTTCCGCTACGGCGATGCGGAATCGCCGGTGCTCCGCGATATCACGTTCCATGCCAAGGAAGGAGAGACGATCGCGCTCGTGGGAGCGTCTGGCGGCGGCAAGAGCACCATCATCGGCCTCCTGCTCGGCTTCTACTTCCCGAGCGAAGGGAAGGTGGCGATAGATGGCATCGACACGCGCCGGCTGAACCTCGCGGAGTACCGCGCACAGACGGCCATGGTGCCGCAGGAGGTCGCGCTCTTCAATGACACCATCCGGATGAATATTGCCTACGGCTCATTCGGGGCATCCGACGAGCAGGTGGCGCGGGCAGTCGCGATCGCGCAGGCAGGCGAGTTCATCGAGCGGCTCCCGAAGGGATACGAGACGGTGGTCGGCGAGCGGGGCGTGAAGCTCTCCGTAGGGCAGAAGCAGCGGCTTGCCGTGGCACGCGCAGCCCTGCGCAACCCGCGGATCCTCATCCTCGACGAGCCGACGAGCGCGCTCGACGCGCGCACGGAGCGGGCGCTCACGGGAGCGCTCGAGGAGCTGATGGCCGGCCGCACCACATTCATCATCGCGCACCGGCTCTCGACGGTACGGAAGGCGGACCGGATCCTCGTCCTCAAGGACGGCAGGATCGTCGAGCAGGGGACGCACGAAGAGCTGATCGCGATCGAAGGCGGCGTCTACCGCGAGCTTTACGACCACCAGGTCGGGCTGCATGCGTAGCGCTTCCATTTCCGGCATGTTTGTTTTATAATCCTTCGCGTTCGGCCCTATCGTCTAATGGTTAGGACATCGCCCTCTCACGGCGGTAATCCGGGTTCGACTCCCGGTAGGGTCACAAATGACCGGCCCAAGAGCGAAACTCTTGGGCCGCTTGCCATTTGCAGATCCTGCCGGGAGTCGAACGGCGAGCTTGTCGGCGAGCCGGGCTAGGAGCGGCGGAACGGGCGCGCGATGAGGCGGCCGATGGCGCGCAGCGGATGGCGGCGCTCCCAGATGCCCGCCTGCTTCGCGCGCTTCCGCACGACCGAGCGATAGAAGATGGTCGGGATGAGCGCGAGCGTGAGGACGATCGCGAACGAGAGGCCGAACATGATGGTGAACGCGAGCGGGCTCCACATGGCGCTCGAGCCCGAGAGCGGGATCATGCCGAGCACGGTCGCGATCGTGGTGAGCGCGATAGGACGCAAGCGCGTTGCTGCCGAGTCGATGACGATGTCCTCGATCGGGGTCTCAGGCGAAGCGGCGAGATGCCGGATCATCGAGTCCATGAGGATGATCGCGTGATTGATGATGACGCCGCCGAGCGCGATGAAGCCCAGCATGGAAGGGAAGGAGAGCGGCTGGCCGGTCAGCGCGAGGCCGTCGAGCACGCCGATGAGGGAGAGCGGCACGATCATCAGCAGGTAGAAGGTGTAGCGGAACGAGTTGAACGCGAGCACCAGGATCATGAACATCAGGGCGAAGCCCGCGAGGAGCGCGACGAACATCTGCGTGAACGACGTCCCGATGTCCTCGCTCTCGCCGCCGTAATCGATGGTGACGCCGGCCGGGAGGTCGAGCGACGCTGCCTTCTTCTGGAACTCCGCCACGATGACGCCAGCGGTCGTCGTGTCGTCCGGATACGCGGAGACGGTCTCCAGCCGCACCTTGTCCTTATGCGCGATGGTCGCATTCGAAGGCGCGAGCGCATCGGAGAGGACGGAACCGAGGAGGACCGTGGTGCCGTGCGTCGTCGGCACCTGGATGTTCTTCACTGCATCGAGCGTGGCGTCCGCCGTATCGGCAGCCGAGGTGTAGTTCGAATTGAGGTCGAGCTGCACGATGACGTCGATATCCTGGCCGGGCTCGTTGATCGTGGTCGCCTTCGTGCCGTTGATGGCCGTGCGGAGCGTCTGCGCGATCGTGAGCGGCGAGACGCCGAGCACAGCGGCTTTCGCGCGGTCGATCGTGAGGTCGAGCTCGGTGCCGGTGCTCTTGGTCGAGGAATCGACGTTCACCGTGTGCGGGATCGAAGCGAGGAGCGCCTCGGCCTTATCCGCCGCAGTGACGAGATCGTCGAGATTGCTGCCCTTGAGCTCGATCTGGATCGGGGCGCCGGTCGAAGGTCCTTCGGACGGCTGCGTGACCTGGATGGTCGCATCCTTGACGGGCGCGAGCAGATGCTGGAGCCGGGCGACTTCCTGCGTGCTCGTGACGTCGCGCGGCTTCTTGAGGTTGACCGTGATGTTCGCCTCGTTGCCGCTCATGCCGCCGCCGCCGAACCCGCCGAGCGCGCTGCCGGCGCCCACGGTCGTCTGGAAGGAGGCGATCTCTTTGTCCTGGTACAGGAGCTCTTCCACTTCGCGCACTGCGAGATCGGTCGTGGCGAGCACGGTGCCCTGCGGCTTCTCGATGGAAACGATCACGTAGTCGCTATCGTCCTGCGGGAAGAAGATGGACTGTACGAGGCCTGTCATCGGCAGGAAGAGCGAGATCACGAAGAGGGCAGCGATGCCGGAGAGGAACCAGTTCTGCGCGCGGCGGCTCGCGAGAAGGCGGCCGAGCATGCGCTTGTACCACTCGGTGATGCGGTCGGTGTAGCGCTCCTGGAGCTGCTCGAGACGATTATGCCGGTCCGAGGCGCTGAAGAGGATCGCGATCAGCGGCACGATGCCGAGCGCGACGAAGATAGAGGCGAGCAAGACGAAGATGAGCGTATACGGGATGCCAGCGATGAATTGCCCCACGATGCCGGAAATGAAGAACAGGGGCGCGAACACGGCGACCGTGACCATGGTCCCGGCGATCAGAGGCCACGCGTAGTCGGCGAGCGCATGCTTCGCCGCTTTCATCGGATCGTGGTAGATGCGCATGCGTGCGTGGATGGCTTCCGTGACGACGATGCCCGAGTCCACGAGGATGCCGACCGCGAGGATGAGCGCGAAGAGGGAGATGAAGTTGAGGGTGTTGCCCGTGGCGTAGAGGCCGACGAACGCGATCACGAACGAGAGCGGGATCGAGAGCGCTGCAACGATGGACTCGCGCCAGCCGATCGTGAGGAAGAGCATGAGGAGGACGAGGAGCACCGTCTCGAATCCGGTCTTAGTGAGATCGCCGAGCGACTGGCTCACCTGCGCGCCCTGGTCGGTGGAAGGAGCGACGAAGACCTTGGCGCCGGCAAGCAGCCCGCCGTCTTCCTGCAGGGCTGCGAGCTCCTGGCGCGCCTCATCGGCGACGCCCTGGATGCTTGCGCCGGACTGCTTGTAGACGTCGAACGTGATCGCCTGGTTGCTCGGTTCGCCTGCGATGGAGACGCGCGAGTACGTGGATGCCGGCGCGAGGCCATCGGAGATGAGCGCGATATCGCGCAGGTAGATCGGCGCGCCGCCGGACGTGCCCACGGTCACGTCCTGCAATTCGGCAGGATCGGTGAGCCCGCCCTTGAAGTTCACGTCATAGTTGACGCCATCCATGGTGATAGTGCCTGCGGGCAGCGCGGTGTTGCTGCCGGCGATCGCCTGCGTGACATCGGAGAGCGAGAGGCCGTGCTGCGCGAGCGCCTGCTTGCTCACGATGACGCTGACCTGGCGATCCGGGACACCGGTCACATCCACCTTGGAGACGCCGGAGAGAGCCTTCAGCTGGTCGGAGACCTTGGTGCCGAGCGCCGAGAGCTCCGTCTGGGGAAGGTCGCTCACGACCGATGCCACGATGACCGGCTGATCCTCGAAATTGAGCTTGGTGACGGTGGGCGTCGTCGCGTCGCTCGGCAGGTCGCCTGCGGCTTGCGCCACGGCGTCGCGCAGATCCTGGATCGAGGTCGTGATATCAGCGTTCGCATCGAACTGCACGGTAATCTCCGAGACCCCGTTCATGGACTGGCTGGTCACGGTATCGAGGTTCGAAAGGTTCGAGATCTGGTCCTCGAGCTTATCCGTGACAAGCGTTTCCACATCCGCTGCGGACGCACCAGGCAGGAGCGTGACGACGATCCCGTAGGGGATAGTGATCGCGGGGTAGTTCTCCTTCGGTATGGCGAACACGGCGAATGCGCCGGCGAAGATGAGCGTGCCGATCAGCATATAGCTGAACTGGCGCCGCTCGAGGAAGAAATTCCAGAGCCAGAGCATACGTTATTGCGCGGTGGTCGTTGCAGCCGGCGCCGAGCCGGTCGCGACCTCGACCTTCTCGCCTTCGAACAGCCCGCGGGCGTCCGTGACGATGGCCATATCCGGGGTAAGCCCCTCGGTGACCGTGACACGGTCGCCGAGGATCGGACCGAACGAGATCGGATGCGCGACGAGCGTATCATCCGCGCTCACGGTGAAGACGACCGGCCCGGTGGGAAGGATCTTCGCCGCGATGATGGGGATAGTCGCAGGGCCTTGGCTCGCAGCCGCCTGCGTCTCGGACTCCGGGAAGGTGACCGTGACCGACTCGCCGTTCGTGAGCGCGTCGGCGCCTTCGGTGACGCCGATCTTCACCTGGATGGACTTCGTCGAAGGATCGATCGCCGGGGCGATGCGCGTGACCGTGCCTGCCGCGGAGCCGTCGATGGTGACCGGTTGCCCGGCGGTGAGCCGCTTGGCATCCGCCTCTGTCACGTTCGCGACGATCTCGAGCGCATGATTATTCGCGATCGTGACGACGTTCTCGAAATTCGACACATAGTCGCCCTGCGTGATGCTGATGGCATTGATCGTGCCGGAGATGGGTGCGCGGACGATGGTCTTCTCGAGCGCAGCTTGCGCTGCGGCGAGCCCGCCTTGTGCCTGCATCACGGCCGCTTGCGCCGCGGCAGTATCCTGCGGCTGCGCGCCCTCGTTGGTCTGCGAGAGGGTCTCGTCGGCCGTGGTGAGGGCGGCATCGGCCGAGGTAAGCGCCGAGAGCGTGCCGGTGAGCGTGCTGCGTGCCGTGCTCGCGCCCGCTTCCCATGTCGCGATCTGCGTCGTCGAGACGGACTGCGACGGCACGGCTGCGTTCAGGGCGCCGATGAGGGTATCAAAGAAATCGCGCGTCTCCCGCACGTCCGACTGCGCAGCTGCGATGGCGGCGTGAAGCGCGGCGGAATCGCTCGTGCTGCCAAGCCCGTCTGCAGCCGATTGCCCCTTGGCGAGGAGCGCGGCGAGCTGCTGGCGCTCGTTCTCGGCGTTCACGACGAGCTGCGATTCGGTGCTGGTGAACGCGATCGACGGGTCCGTGGTGTTCGGATTAGAGAACATCGGATCGGCCGTGTGCGTCACGGTGTCCTCGATGGCGGCGTAGGCCGAGGCGACCGCGTTGCCAGCCGCGGCCTTCGCCGAGGCATCGCTCGCTTCCGCGATCGTGCGCTGCTGCGTGCGTGCGCCGCTTTCGACTTTCGAGAGGCTCGCTTCCGCCGCGGCGACGGCGCCTTGCGCCTGCGTGACGGCTGCGCGCTGGCTGGCGTTGTCGAGCTCGGCGATGACCGCGCCCGCCGAGACGCTGTCGCCCAGCTGCTTGTAGACGTGCGTGACCTCGCCCGCGCCCTGCGTGAGCACGCTCGCCTCGGTCTCCGACTGCACCGTGCCGATGACGGAGAACGAGGTGCCGCTCTCGGCAAGGGAAGAGACGGACGCGACCGAGACCAGCGGCGTCTGGTTCGCGGTCGTATCAGCGGCAGCATCGCCGCGGCTATGCATGGCATAGACGAAAGCAGCGAGAAGGACGATCACGATGAGCACGGCGCCGACGACGGTGCGCGTGCGCCAGGTGATACGGCCGAAGAAGCGGGTGAGATCCATGGAGTAGGTGATTTATAGTATAAAGGCTATCCGTGATGCGGGACGCATGCCTCGGCAACCGTCTCGTGCAGCGCGTGGAGCGTGCGCAGCGTCGCTTCCAGCTCCGCGCGCGGGACCGTTGCTGTCACGATCGCCGCCTGGCTCGAGACCAACGCGTCCATCCGCTCGAAGCGCCGCCGTCCGGCGGCGGTCAGAGCGACGGCATGCGCGCGCCGGCTGCCGAGCTTATCGGTACGGCTCACGTAACCCGCTTCGACGAGCGTATCGAGCATGCGGCTCACCGCAGCCGGCGTCACATGGAGGAATGCCGCGATCTTCTGCTGCGTCAGGCCGGGGAAGCGGTCGATCGCGGTCATGATCAGGAACTGCGGGAAGGTCCCGAGCGAACGCTCGCGCAGCTGGTGGTCCGCTGCGCGGTCGAACATGAAGACGGTCTGGTGGATGAGACGCAGGAGCTCCCGTGTCCGCGGATCAGTGCCGGATGCCATACGGAGCCAGGATAGCATCTCATTGTTGCAATATCAACTATTTACTGTTCACATCTGCATGCCGTCCGGACCTCGTGCTATACTCGAGCGATGAAACAATTCCTGATGAAGCAGATGATGAAAGCGCAGATCAAGAAGCTTCCGCGCGACCAGCAGGATGCCGCGATGCGCATGGTGGATGAGCACCCCGATCTCCTGATGACGATCGCAGAGGAAGCACAAGAGGAGATGAAGAAGAACGGCGGCAATCAGATGCTGGCGATGATGACAGTTGCGAAGCGGCACGAAGCGGAGCTCAAGGCGATCGCGCCGCATACGAAGAACTGATCGCGCCCATGCGGGGCATCCAGCCGCAGGGGGAGGCGGATTATTACGCAATATTACGTACTTGCGTGCAAGTCCCTGATAGGGTAAGGTTTCCTCGTACTCGATTCCATGTACTTGATATAGCCCTTCGGAGCCATGTCAGGTACATGGAGTCGGGTACATGGAGAAGGCGCCTTCGGGCGCCTTTTCCACGTCTGGATAATGTTGCGGGTTTAGAAATCCCGCCGCGAGTCTCATTCCGATCTGCGGCGCTCTCGCGTATACTCTTCTTTCATGAGCCTCTCGATAGGAATCGTGGGTCTGCCGAACGTGGGGAAATCCACGCTGTTCAACGCGCTCACGAAAAAGGGCGTGCTCATCGCGAATTACCCTTTCGCGACGATCGACCCGTCCGTCGGCGTCGTATCCGTCCCCGATAGCCGCCTTTCGCAGCTCTCGGCGTTCTCGCATTCCGCGAAGACCATCCCTGCAGCAGTCGAATTCGTGGACATCGCGGGCCTGGTCGCTGGCGCATCGGAGGGCGAAGGGCTGGGCAACCAGTTCCTCTCGCATATCCGCGAAGTGGATGCGATCGCCGAGGTCGTCCGCGTCTTCGACGACCCGGACATCATCCACGTGGCCGGCGAGGTGGACCCGCTGCATGATATCGAGGTCATCAACCTCGAGCTCGTCCTCGCCGATATGCAGAGCGTGGGGAAGCGGCTCGAGCGCCTTGAGCGCGATGCACGCTCCGGCAATAAGGAAGCGATCGCCGAGAAGGCAGTGCTCGAGCGCATCCGGGGGACGCTCGAGAGCGGACGCATGGCGCGTGCCTGCGACCTCTCTGACACGGAGTCCGCGCTCGTGAAGGGGATGCACCTCCTGACCATGAAGCCGATCCTCTACGTCCTCAACAGGAAGAGCGGCGCGGTGAATGTGGCGGAAGAAGGCCTCGAGCGCTGGCGCGTCCTCAAGAATTTCTTCGATGAGCAGGGCGCGCCGTTCGTGACCGTGGATGCCGGCGTCGAGCACGAGCTCTCGGACGTGCACGAGGACGAGCGCGCCGAATTCCGCCGCGAGCTCGGCGTGATGGATGACGGCGTGAACGACCTCATCCGCAAGGGGTATGAGATCCTCGACCTCATCTCGTTCTTCACGACGGGCGAAGACGAGACGCGTGCGTGGACCGTCTCTCGCGGCTCGACGGCACCCGAGGCGGGCGCGGGGATCCACACTGATTTCCGCGATAAGTTCATCCGCGCCAATGTCATCCGCTGGGACGCGCTGCTCTCGGCTGGCTCCTGGGCGGCGGCGCGCGAGAAGGGTGCGCTGCGCACGGAAGGGAAGGAGTACATCGTCGAAGATGGCGACGTGATGGAGTTCTTGCACAGCTAGCGCCCGCGCGCTGGCCGCCGACGCCAGCGCTGGTACAATGAATGCATTACCCGCCAGTCATATGCATATGAAAGTCACCCCGAAAGATTTCTTCCTCTGGGCCGGCGCGATGATCGCGCTCTACGTGAGCGTCTTCTCTTTCCTGGCGCTCATGTTCCAGTACATTAACCGCGCGTTCCCGGATATCACGAGCGCATACGTGGATCCGTACTCCACGCTCATCCGCTTCTCGATCGCATCCCTGCTGGTGCTCTTCCCGACCTTCCTCGGCCTCTCGGCGCTCATCCGCCGCGACATCCTCGCGGAGCCGGCAAAGAAAGATCTCTGGGTGCGCCGCTGGGCGCTCACGCTCACGCTGTTCATCGCAGGCGTGACGGTCGCGATCGACCTCGTGACCCTCGTCAACACCTACCTCGGCGGCGAGGTGACGATCCGGTTCGTGCTGAAGGTCCTGATCGTCCTTCTCGTGGCGATCGGCGGCTTCCTGCACTTCTTCGCTGATCTGCGCGGCTACTGGATCGCGCAGCCGAAGCGCGCCCGTGCCGTGGCGATCGGCGCCGGCGTCCTCGCCCTCGCGACGATCATCTCCGGCATCCTCATCATGGGTACGCCGGGGCAGGTGCGGCAGTACCGGCTGGATGCCGATCGCGTGAACGATCTCCAGCAGATCCAGTACCAGGTGGTGCAGTACTGGCAGAGCAAGGGCGAGATGCCGCAGACGCTGAGCGCGCTCAACGACTCGATCAGCGGCTTCATGGCGCCGACCGATCCCGAGACGAGCCAGCCGTACGGCTATTCGGTCGAGGGGCCGCACTCGTTCGAGCTGTGCGCGACCTTCGATGCCGAGGCGCAGGCGAACGCGGCAGACCTCTCGGGCCTCATGGCTGGCTACGGCTCCGACCTCATGCAGGACACCTGGTGGCATGGCGCCGGCAAGACCTGCTTCACCCGGACTATTGATCCGCAGCTGTACCCGACGCGCGCGAGTACGACTCCTCGCTAGGAATCCATCGATCGCTCCGCAGAAAAGAGCCCGCTTACGGGCTCTTTTCGCGTCATGGGGCGCGTGCTACGCTAGCCCTATGGAACGGTACGACCACGCGGCGATCGAGAAGAAATGGCAGGAACGCTGGGCCCAGGAGGGCATCTACCGCACGACGGATGATCCGGCGAAGCCGAAGGCGTACGTGCTCGATATGTTCCCGTACCCCTCGGGCGAAGGGCTGCACGTAGGACATCCGAAAGGCTACATCGCGACAGACATCTACAGCCGCTTCAAGCGCATGCACGGGTTCGACGTGCTGCACCCCATGGGCTGGGACGCGTTCGGATTGCCGGCGGAGAATTTCGCGCTCAAGCACAAGGTGCATCCGCGGATCGCGGTGGAGAAGAACATCGCCAATTTCAAGGCGCAGCTCGCGCATATCGGCTTCGATTACGACTGGAGCCGCGAGATCAATACGACTGATCCCTCGTTCTATAAGTGGACGCAGTGGATATTCCTGCAGCTCTACAAGCACGGGCTCGCGTTCGAGAGCGACGAGCCGATCAACTGGTGCCCCGGGTGCCTCACCGGTCTCGCGAACGAGGACCTGGAGCCGGACGGCACATGCGAGCGCTGCGGCTCGGTCATCGAGAAGAAGAAGCTGCCGCAGTGGGTCCTCAAGATCACGGCATACGCGGACCGCATGCTCGCGGACCTGGACACGCTCGAATGGCCGGAGCACATCAAGGAAGCGCAGCGCAACTGGATCGGCCGCTCGGAGGGCGCGGAGATCGACTTCGACCTGCGGTTCGACGACCCTGCGCTCAATGAGAACCGCGGCCCAGCCGGCGAGAAGGCGCACATCACCGTCTTCACGACGCGGCCCGATACGCTCTTCGGCGCGACGTACCTCGTGCTCGCGCCCGAGCACCCATGGGTGACGCTCGCGCTCGATGCCGCGCACGAGGGCGTGCTTCCGAATGCGCGCGACGTGCGCGCGTACGTGGAAGCCGCTGCCGCGAAGGATGAGATCGAACGCGCCGCGGAAGGGAAGGAGAAGACCGGCGTCCGGCTCGAGGGCGTCATGGCGATCAATCCGGCGAATGGTGAGGAGATTCCGCTCTTCGTCGCTGATTACGTCCTCGGCGGCTATGGCACAGGCGCCATCATGGCGGTCCCTGCGCACGACGGGCGCGATCACGAGTTCGCCAAGAAATTCGGCCTGCCGATCCGGACTGTCGTCGAGCCGTCGCCCCATGCAGGCGCGCTCGATACGCCCGAGTTCCTCTTCACCGGGCCGGGCCTCCTGGTCGATTCCGGCGCATTCACCGGAATGCCGAGCGAGGAGGCGAAGGCGGCCATCACCGAGAAGGTCGGCGGTCGGCTCGCGACGACCTATAAGATCAAGGACTGGGTCTTCAGCCGCCAGCGCTACTGGGGCGAGCCCATCCCGATCATCCATTGCCCGGAGCACGGCGCCGTGCCGGTGCCGGAGGACCAGCTGCCGGTCCTCTTGCCGGAAGTGGAGAGCTATGAGCCTTCGGGCACCGGCGAATCGCCGCTCGCGACGATCGCCGAGTGGGTGAACACGACCTGCCCCATCTGCGGCGGCCCCGCGAAGCGCGAGACGAACACCATGCCGCAGTGGGCAGGTTCGTCCTGGTACTACCTGCGCTTCATGGATCCGCACGATGACGCGTACCTCGTCGCGCCAGAGAAGGAGAAGCATTGGGCGCCGGTGGATGTCTATGTCGGCGGCGACCACGCCGTGCGGCACCTCATCTATGCGCGCTTCTGGCATAAGTTCCTCTACGATATCGGGGTCGTCTCGACGGAGGAGCCGTTCGCGCGGCTCGAGTTCCTCGGGTTCATCCTCGCGGAGGACGGCCGCAAGATGAGCAAGCGCTACGGCAACGTGATCAATCCGGACGATGTCGTGGCCGAGTACGGCGCGGACGCGTTCCGGACATACGAGATGTTCATGGGCCCCTTCGAGAATACGATCGCGTGGAGCACCGATTCCATCAAAGGCGCGCAGCGCTTCATCGAGCGCATCTGGAAGCTCGCGGACAAGGTGGCGGAAGATGATTCGCCGGCGCTCGAGCCGCTCCTCAATCAGACCATCAAGAAAGTTGGCGATGATATCGAGGCGTTCAAGTTCAATACGGCCGTGAGCCAGATGATGATCTTCCTCAATGCAGCCGAGAAGGAGGGTGCGGTCGGCCGCGCGCAGTGGGCTGCGCTCCTCAAGCTGCTCGCGCCGTTCGCGCCGCATATGACCGAGGAGCTCTGGGAGCGTTCGGGGCACGAAGGAAGCATCCACCGCTCCGTGTGGCCGTCGTACGACGAGTCGAAGCTCGTCCAGGAGACAGCCACGATCGCGGTGCAGGTGGACGGCAAGACGCGCGGGACAGCGACGGTCGAGCGCGACGCTGATGCGGCGACCGTCACGGATGCGGCGAAGGCGGCGGCAGGGAAATGGATCGAAGGGAAGACGATCGGGAAGACGATCGTCGTGCCGAACCGGCTGGTCAATTTCGTGCTTGCGGAGTAGCGGAAAGAGGCATACCCTTGCCCAAGACACAGCAGGAGGCTGCCATGTACGATTTCCGCAGCGCACGGCGCGATAACGCGCTCGCGCGCGTGCTCGATGCTATGGACCGGAACCCCGAGCGTACCATGCGCTGGTGCATCGCGGCCGGCTTTGCCGGAATCATCCTCTTGGCCTATACGGGGATTCCCCTTTGCAGCTGATACGAAGCTGCGAACCGTTACAGCGACCCTTCGGGGTCGCTTTCCGTATCCGCCTCGCGCTCTTCCTGCTCGACGATCTCCTTGCGCAGGACGCGCGGGCCTGCCGGCGTGTCCTCAAGCGCGTAGCCGAGCTGCAGGACCTGCGCGCGCAAGGCATCCGCTTTCGTCCAATCCTTGGCGCCCCGCGCCTCCTCGCGCGCGGTGATGAGATCCGCGACCGTCTTCGAGAGCTTCTCGGCCGGGACGATCTCGCCGAACTCGGCGATGATGAGACGCGCGAGCTGCGCATCCGGCGCGCCGAGCGAGAGGCCGAGCACCGTATCGAAATCGAGCAGCGTCGCGCGGATCGCCGGGGCAGGGAAGGACGTATCCTTCACGAGCTCCCAGGCGATCGCGAGCGCCCCCGGCGTATCGAGGTCCGCGTTGATCCGCTCGTGGAAGCGCTGCTGGTACGCCATGATCGGTTCGGCCGCAGCATTCACCGGCATCTGGTCGAAGAGGAAATGGAGGCGCAGGAGGGCTTGCTGCGCGCTCTTGAGCGCCGCCCAGGAGAAATTGACGGGCGTGCGATAGTGCGCGCCGAGGTAGTAGTAGCGCAGTGCGAGCGGGTGGATGCCATGCTTCGGGAGCTCGTCGAGGTCGATCGCATTGCCGAGCGACTTGGCGATCTTCTCGTCGTCAATGGTGATGAACGCGTTATGCATCCAGATCCGCGCGAACGGCTTCTTGCCGGTCGCGGCTTCAGATTGCGCGATCTCGTTATTGTGGTGGACAGGGATGTGATCGATGCCGCCGGTATGGATATCGAGCTGCTCGCCCAAGGCGACGCGCGACATGGCGGAGCATTCGATATGCCAGCCCGGGAAGCCCTTGCCGAAGGGGCTCTCGAAGCCGAGCGCATCATCGAATTTCCAGAGCGCGAAATCGGCAGGATTCTTCTTCTCCACGTTCGCTTCGATGCGGGCGCCTTCCTTCAGCGCGGCGACATCGATCCCGCCGAGCTTGCCGTACTCAGGGAAGCGGGACGTATCGTAGTAGATGCCATCGCTCGTCTTGTACGTATAGCCTTTCTGCTCGAGCGTCTGGATCATCGCGATCATCGGCGCGATATGCTCGCTCGCACGCGGGAACTGCGTGCCCGCCGTCTCGATATCGAGCGTGGCGAGATCCTGCTTGAAGCGCTCCTCGTACCGGCCGGCCAGAAGGCGCATGTTCTCGAGACTCACCGCGAGCCCTTCGCGCTTGAGGCCTTTCGTCATCTTGTCCTCGCCCTCGTCCGCATCCGACGAGAGGTGCCCGACGTCGGTGATATTGATGACCTGCTTCACTGAGAAGCCGTTGTACTCGAGCGTCCGCCGCAGGATATCGGCGAAGACATAGGAGCGCAGGTTCCCGATGTGCGCAGGTCCGTAGACGGTCGGGCCGCAGTGATACATGCGCACCGGCGCGCCGGGCCGGGCGGACGCGAACGGCTCGTCCGCGTTGCCCATCGTGTTGTGCAGGGTAACGGGGCGCTCCGCGTGCTTCGCGGCGCGCGGCGTGCTGCTGTCGGGCTCCGAGAACCAGGCCATGATGGCGTCATTATAGCCGATACGGCCGCAGGCCGCCCGGCTTTGCCCGAAAGGCTAGAGCCACTTCTTGAGCTTGAAGAAGAGGTACAGCCCGATTGTCGAGCCGAGCATGATGCCGATGACGATCCAGAAATCGAACGGCGCGCCGATGATCGGCGTGTGCACGGTGTTCATGCCGAATGCGCTCGTGACGAGCATGAGCGGGAACGTGACGAACGCCATGATGGTGAACGTCTTCATGATCTCGTTCTGCTTCGTCGAGAGGAGGGAATTGTTCGTCTCGCGCAGCTCATGCAGCGACTCGGTATTGCGCATGATGTGATTGTGCACGCGGTAGTACTCGTTCACGATGCCGCGCAGGTAGGGGGCGAAGGTGTCGCCCCAGAAGGCGCGGCCGGCGATCTCCATCTCCTGCAGCATGTCGCGATGCGGCTCGACGGCTTGCCGCAGCGCAAGGAGATCGCGCCCGGCATGGGAGATAGCGGCGACCATCTCCTTCTCGCGGCCCTCGAAGACCTGCTCTTCGATATCGTGCAGCGACGTGCGCACGTACTCCACCTCGTGATCCACGGCGACGTAGAGGCTCCGCAGGATGAAGTAGAGGATGTAGCCGGCGTGGTCGCCGATGCCGCTCGTGCCCGTCATCTCGCCGACCTCGAACGTCTTCGAGAACTTGTGCAGCGGATCGATCATGTCGTAGCGGGTCGTGATGATGAACTCCTTGCCGACGACGAAGTCGATCTCCTGCTCGGCGGAGTGGTGCGTATGGTGTAGGGCAGGGAAGTGCAGGATGAGATAGAGCATGTTCTCATGCCGCTCGAACCGCGGCTTCGCTGTCGGCAGCAAGAGCTCGTCCGCGACGAGCGAGTCGATGCCGAACTCGTCCACGAGCTCGCGCACTTCATTGCGCGTGGGCGTCTCGAGGTCGATCCACGTGAGCCCGTGGTGCGTATAGCGCTGCATCATCGTAGCTTCAGTATACCGTGGCAGGATTGCGGGAACGCTCGGCGCATGGGGATTCGTGCGTGGCAGGGATGTATGGCATACTAGACAGGCTATGGATGAACGTGACATGCGGCATACGAGCTCGCGCGGGATCAGCGCGCCGGCTGCCGCGATCGGCGGGATCCTGCTCGCGCTCGCGATGTTCGCCGGCGGCTGGGCGCTCGGCACGAATCGCGGGGTCGTGGCGGCGCACCTTCCGGCGGCCGTCGGCAATGCGCTCGGCGCGGCGGATGAGAGCGAGCCGGCTGACGTCGACTTCGGTCCGGCGTGGAAGGTCTGGCACATCCTCGATGAGAAGTTCGTCCCCGCGGCGCTCGGCACGACGACCACTTCGACCACGACGCCGCAGCAGCGCGAGTGGGGCATGATCGAAGGCATGGTCGCCTCGCTCGGCGATCCGTACACCGTCTTCATGCCGCCCACCGACGCTGCATCGTTCCAGGAGGACATCAGCGGCTCCTTCGAGGGCGTCGGCATGGAGATCGACATCGTGGATGGTGTCCTCACCGTCGTCTCGCCCTTGAAGGACACGCCGGCCGCGAAGGCGGGCATCGAGGCGCAGGATAAGATCCTCGCGATCGATGCGACGAGCACGGAGAACATGGACGTGGATACGGCCGTGAAGCTCATCCGCGGTCCGGCGGGGACCACGGTCACGCTCTCCGTGCTTCACCAGGGCGCGACGAAGCCCGTCGATATCTCCATCACGCGCGGCACGATCGATATCCCGACCATCGACACCAAGGCGCTCCCCGGCGGCATCTTCGTCATCTCGCTTGCGAGCTTCACCTCGCAGTCCGCAGACCTCTTCCGCGGCGCCCTGCGCGATTTCGTGAACTCAGGCGACCACAAGCTGATCCTCGACCTGCGCGGCAACCCGGGCGGCTACCTGGACGCCGCAGTGGACATGGCGAGCTGGTTCGTGCCGGCGGGGCAGGTCATCGTCACCGAGGATTACGGCGGCAAGCAGGATCCGATCGTGCACCGCAGCCTCGGCTACGACCTCTTCAAGAACCAGAACCTGCAGATGGTCATCCTCGTCGATTCCGGCACGGCGTCGGCTGCCGAGATCCTCTCCGGAGCGCTGCATGATTACGGCGTCGCGACCCTGATCGGGACGCACACCTTCGGCAAGGGGTCCGTGCAGGAGCTCATCCCGATCACGGCCGATACCGATCTCAAGGTGACCGTCGCGCGCTGGCTCATGCCGAAAGGCGAGTGGATCCAGCGTACGGGCATCGAGCCGGATATCTACGCGACCACGACGATCGAGGACGTGCGGGCCGGGAAGGATCCGCAGATGGACCGCGCCGTCCAGTACCTCGAGACTGGGAAGTAGCCTATCCACGCCGGCGTTCCTGCAGGGCGGCTGGTGTGCTAGACTGCCCGTATGCAGGTGATTTTTCTCAAGGATGTCGCCAAGCAGGGCCGCCGCGGCGAGGTGAAGGAAGTCTCCGACGGCTACGCCCAGAACATGCTGCTGCCGCGCGGCCTGGCAGAAGCGGCGACGCCGGCCAAGGTGGCCGCGATCAAGGCGAAGATGGCGGAGAGCGAAGCAGCGAATGCTGCCTCGGCCGAGGCGCTCGCGGCGCGCGTGCGCGGGCTCGATGGCACGCGAGTCGAGCTAGCTGCCAAGGCGGACCCGACCGGGCATCTCTACCAGAAGCTGGATGCGGCGAAGATCGCGGAAGCGATCGGCGTGCCGGCTTCCGCGATCACGCATGCAGAGCCGATCAAAGAGCTCGGCGAGCACGTGATCGCGCTTTCGGCCGGGAAGGCCAAAGCGAGCGTGACGCTCCTCGTCACGGCGCAGGGATGACCGTCATTGAGGTGAAGGCATGCAGCCGCCCAGAGGGCGGCTGCAATCATTCCGAAGGGGAGAGGAGGCTTAGGCGGCAAGGACGTCGACCTTCTTGCGGGTCGTGACCTTGCCGGTGAAATCAGTCTTGCGGACGCTGCCGAAGCGCACCAGCCCCTCAACGAGGGCGAACAGGGTGTGATCCTTGCCGACGCCGACATTCTTTCCGGCGACGATCTTGGTGCCGCGCTGACGGACGATGACCGAGCCGATCTTGGCGGCCATGCCGTCCGAAAGCTTCACGCCCAGGTATTGAGCGTTCGAATCAGTGAGGTTTTTAGCGCTTCCTCCAGCCTTGCGATGTGCCATACGGTATACTCTCTATGTGGGCGAAAGTATACGCGAATTCGGCAGGAGAATCAAGGCCCAGGCGCGCGGATCCCTCGATAGCCAGGCCGGGGCCGATGCGCTCGTGATCGCGGCGATGCTCCTCGTGGGCTTCGGCGCGTTCGGCCTAGGTAGGCTTTCCGTCACGGCCGAGGCAGGGCAGGGGAGCGGCATCGCCATGCATATGGCTCCCACCACGACGAACCCCACGGCCATCCCGCCGGGCGGGCAGTTCGTCGCGAGCGCGCATGGGCATGTCTACTACTATCCGTGGTGCGGGGGAGCGAAGTCGATCGCAGCCGCGAATCTCGTCTGGTTCGACTCCGAAGCCGCTGCCAGGGATGCGGGCTATGCGCCAGCCGCCAACTGCACCGGGCTCGCGCAGTAGCGTGCTACACTGCGGGAGTCATGCTCGTCATCGATGTCGAAGCGTCCGGCACGAATTACGAAAAGCACTCGATCGTCTCCTTGGGCGCGCTCTCGCTCGAGAATCCTGCTACGCGGTTCTATATGGAGTGCCGCATCTGGGACGGCGCGCATATCATGGAAGAGGCGCTCGAGGTGAACGGCTTCACGCAGGAAGAGATCACGGACCCTGCGAAGCCGGCAGAAGGGGAGCTCATCGCCGAATTCATGGCGTGGTCCGAGCAGTTCGCTGATCGCACGCTCGCCGGGCAGAACGTCTCGTTCGATCGCGACTTCACGAGAGCGGCGTGCGAGCGCGCCAGCCATGCGTGGGACCTCGCGTACCGCACGATCGATACGCATTCGCTGTGCTGGATGCACATGGTGAAGCGCGGGCAGACGCCGCCCATCGATGCCGAACGCCATCGCTCCGCGCTCGACCTCGATGCGATCCTCGTCTACTGCGGCATCCCGGAAGAGCCGATGCCGCATAATGCGCTCACGGGCGCGCTCTGCCATGCCGAAGTCATCTCGCGGCTGCTCTACGGTACGAAACTCCTGCCGGAGTTCTATCGCTTCGATATCCCGTGGCGCTCCTAGCAGGGCAGGGGGACCCGCAGGCCCTCTCCCCTCAGCTCCGTTGCGCGCCGCCGTCTGCATTGCCGTGGTACTTCTCGTAGATCTCGCGCAGGCGCTTATTCGTCACGTGCGTGTAGATCTGCGTCGTGGCGACGTTCTGGTGCCCTAAGAGCTCCTGGACCGAACGGAGATCCGCCCCGTGGGCGAGGAGATCGGTCGCGTATGAATGGCGCAGCGTGTGCGGCGTCACTTTCTTCGAGAGGCCGGCGAGGATCGCCGTCCTGCTGATCATGAGCTGGATCGAGCGGGGAGAGAGGCGGCGGTCGTCCTCCTTGTTCTTCGGCTTCTGGTTCACGAAGAGCGGCTTCGCCATATCCTTGCGCGCTCCCAGATATGCACGCAGCCAATGCGCCGCGCGCGGCGAGATGAAGATCGTGCGGATGCGCTTGCCCTTGCCGATGATCGAAAGCTCGTAGGTGCGCGTGGTGCTCCCGTCCTTGAGGAAGGAGACCTGATCTACGTTGAGCGCCGTCAGCTCGGAGATGCGCATGCCTGAGCTGAAGAACAGCTCCATGATCGCGCGATCGCGGATGCCGGCGGTGGTCTTCGTGTCCGGCACGGCGAGCATCGCTTCCACGTCGTTGATGTCGAGAAAGACGAGCGTGCCTTCCGCCTTCTGCTTCGCGAGCTTCACCTTCGAGGAGGGGAGCGTCTCGATGTCCCTATCAGCCAGGAAGTCGAGCAGCGCGCGAAGCGCGATCAGGTAATAGTTCTGAGACTTCTTGCCGAGGTAATCGCCAGCCTTCGTCTTGTACGTGCGGGCGAGATAGAGGCGGTAGTCCCAGATGTGATCGGCAGTCAGCTCGTGCGGCAACAGGTCCGGCTTTCCGATCGACTGGAGCCAGCCGACGAAGAGCTTCAGGTACTGCTGGTAATTGCGCTGCGTGTTGTTCGACAATCCCTTCTCGACTTCGCAGTAATCGAGGAAGGGGAGGACGTATTCGGCGATAGGCGTCGTGCTTTTACGGAGAGTCATATTCAAATGCTATAACTTCGCACAATATATGTAAAGCGAAATATGGGGATAACGATTCAGCCATGGATGGCCCATGGATCCGCATGATGCTTCGGGCAGCCCTTCCCTCCCGTCTGAAAAAAGAAAACGGCCATAGGAGCTCCTATGTCCTTCGCTTCATCGCTCTGCATTCTTGTGCGCGCTTCTTGCTCGGCGCGCCGGCACCGGCTTCAGGCTTGCCGCTCCTTTGCGGCGCCGTCTACGGCTCGCAGCCCCCACAGGCCGCCATCGGCCCCGCCTGGCCTCTCAGGCCGCGTACAGAGAGCCATGACGATGCCCTAGCGCCTGACTCCCCTGCCTCGGCATGAATAGCAAACACAATGAAATATGAAAATGTCAAGTATCGGCGGGGAAGCCGCGCGAGGACACGGAGGCTAGGAGAGCTTCGGGAGATAGTCGAGCGGGTTGAGGTAGCCGTTGAGCGGGGCGACCGGGATCGAGACGCCCGCCTTCGCGCACGGCGTCGTGTCATCCGCGCCCTCCTGCGCATACCAGGTCCCCAGGTTCATGACCTTCACGGCATCAGTGACGAAGAGGCCGAAGTGGAGGTGCGGCCCCGTCGCGTAGCCGGTAAAGCCCGAGTAGCCGATCCGCTGGCCGTCTGCGACCGCCTGGCCCGGGGCGACGTCGATCTCGGAAAGATGGCCGTAGATGGATGAGAGGCCGTCCGGATACTGCAGGAGGATCCACTTGCCGTACGAGTAGCAGCCGCCCTTGTCGGTGTTGCCCGTATCGGCGACGACGCCGTCCGCCGCCGCATAGACCGGCGTGCCGATCGCAGCGGCGAAGTCCACGCCGTTGTGTCCCTTGCCGTCGTAGGCGCCCGTCCGCGAGAAATCCGTATCGCCGAAGTACTGCGTGACCCGGATGTGGTCCAGGGGCCAGGAGAGCACAGCGGTGCCGCGCGTCGGGATGGTCGCGGGATTGAGCGTGTACTGGAGCTTCGACTCGAGGTCGGTGAGCTCATCCTCGAATTGGGCTTCGGCGGCCTTCTTCTGCGCGATCAGCTGCTGGTAATTCGACTCCTTGTCCTTCGTCTGCGCGAGAAGCGCCGCCTGCTGCGAACGGTTCACGTCGAGCGCGTGCTCCTGATCCGTGAGATCGTTCTTCGCCGCGATGAGCTGCTGCTGCTTCGCCTCGGACTTCGCCTTCGCGTCCTCGAGATCCGCCTTGTTCGCGGCGAGCGTCTGGATCTGCGCCTGCAGGTGATCCTCGAATTGCGCGATCGCGTCCGCATCCTCCCAGATATCGCTCAGGGAATCGGCCCCGAACACCATGAGCGCGAGCGGCTCCCGGTCGCTCTCATTGAGCGCGCGGAGCGATTGCGCGAGGCCTTCGTTCTCCGTCTCGATCGAAGCCTGCGTATCGTCGATCGTGCCGCCGAGCTGCGTGATCTCGAGCTGCGTCGCGCTGATCTGGTTCTGCGCGACGGAGACCTGCGCGCTGATCTTGCGCCGCGAGAGGTCGAGCTGATCGAGAGCGCTCTGAAGCGTCTGCTTCTGCTCGGTCGTGGCGTCGAGTTCGGATTGATACTGGGCGATCTGCGCCTTGAGCTGCGCGATCTGTGCGTTGTGATCATCGATCTGCTGCTGGATGCCGCTCGCCGTCGTGGTGGCCGCAGCGGCGAATGCTGCGGCCGGCATGGCGAGCAGGATGGCGCAGAGTGCTGCCGCGATACGGGCACATGCCCGGTATGTCCGCTTCCCTCCCTGCATGCTAGCTGATGACGACCTTCCCTACCTCGTAGATCTCGTCCATCGAGTAGTGCGCGGAGAAGCTGATGTCCTTGCCGTTCGAGATGTACGGGTCGCGCATCACGTAGTTCCCCTTGCTCCCTGAGACGAGCACGACGAAGTGCGTACCGCCGTAGGCATGCAGCCCCACGATGACCGGGTCGCCCCCCGCGAGCGTCGCATCGATGCTCGCGGTTGTGCGCGTCGCGGTCACCCCGTCGACGACGATCGAATTGAGCAGGTACGCAGGGGCGTACGAGGCGAAGTTGGAAGGGTTGCTGTTGATGGTGATCGGAGTCACGTCGCGGTAGCCGTAGTGCGTCATGACCATCGCCATCGCGGTCACGAGGCAGCCATCGCTCGCGAGCTTATACGAGGTCCCGTCGAGCGCCATCGTGCCCCAGGCGGCATCGCGCTGGTTGTAGTAGCAGCCCCAGGCATCGCAGACCGTCTGCTCGCCGACGATGCCCGAGCCGCCGGCATTCTGCGCGAACTTCGAGAAGCTCGCGAGCTCCGCCTGCGCGGAAGCGAGCAGCTGCTCGTATTTCGATTCCTTCCCTTCCGTCTCGGTCAGGAGGTCCGCTTTCGAAGCCTCGGTCTGCGCGAGCGTCGCCTGCTGGCTCTTCAGGGAGGAGCGCTGGTCGGCTAGCGTCTCCTGCTGGCGCTCCTGCTGCGTCTTTTGCGTCGCGAGCGTGAGCTCCTGCTGCTCGAGCGCGTCGACTTGCGTACGGATCGCATCCTCGACGCTGCCGTCAGCGTCGAAGTTGCTCCATGCGGATGCCAGGCTCCCGGATGAGAGGAGCTGCAGGACGAGCGTGTCGTCATCGGCCTGCGCGACTGCGCGGATCGTCTCCGCGAGCCCTTGCTGGCCCTGCTCAACGATGGCCTCGGTCTCGTTGATCTGCTGATCGAGATCGTCGATGGTGCCCTGCGTCTTCGCGATCTGCGCCTGCACGAGGGAGACCTGCGACTCCAGCTTCTTGCGCGAAAGGTCGAGCGAATCGATCGCCGCTTGGAGCGTCTTCTTATCGGCGCCGGCCTGCTTGATCTCTGCTTCGTACTGCGCGATCTTCGCGTTCAGCTGCGCGATCTGCGAGGTGATATCGCTCGCGCTTGCCGCAAGCGCTCCGCGCGCGATGCCAAGCGGCATGAGGCAGGCAATCAGCGCGGCAGAGGCGGCCAATCGGAAACGGATCGCGGACATGCCGCTTATTGTACCAGAAGCGATATCGCTGCCTTGATGCGCGCGCGCGCATCGGAGACGCCGATGGCGGCGATGATCGTGAAGGGATCAGGCGAGCGCTCGCGTCCGGAGAGGGCATAGCGCAGCGGCCAGAGCACGGCTCCCCTGCCCTGCTCCTCGGCATACGGCCAGATCGCTTCCTTGATCACCTCCGCGGCGTAATCGTCGTGGCTGAGCGAGCTGAGGAGCTGATCGGCGTGCGAAAGGTGCGCCGCAGCTTCCTGTGCGCTCGCATGCTTGCCTGGCAGGATGGATGCGTCGAGAGCGGGCGGCGCGAAGAAATAGTCATACTCCCCTGCCTCGGCTTCGGCGCGCAGGTCCTCCCAGACGCTCACGCGCTCGCGCAGAAGGGGTGCCAGGCGCTCGCCGGTATCCTGCTGCCACGCCACGCCGCGTGCGGCGAGCGCTTCCTTGAGGACGGCGGCGGCTTCGTATGCGAATTCGGCGTCGCTCTTCTGTCCCAAGTACTGCTTATTGAACCAGCGGAGCTTATCGGGGTCGAACACGGCGCCGCCCTTCTGGATGCGGGAGAGGTCGAACGCGCAGACGAGCTCCGGCAGCGTGAAGAGCTCCTGGTCATCGTCGGGATGCCACCCGAGGAGCGCGAGGTAGTTGACCATGGCTTCCGGCAGGTAGCCGCGCGCGCGGAATTGCAGCAGCGAGGTCTCGTGCTTGCGCTTGCTCATCTTGCTGCGGTCCGGAGCGAGGATGAGCGGGATGTGCGCGTACTGGGGCCGCGCGTAGCCGAGCGCCTCCTGGATGAGGATCTGGCGCGGCGTGTTCGAGATGTGATCCTCGCCGCGGATGACGTGCGTGATGCCGGCGTCGTGATCATCGACGACGACCGCGAGGTGGTAGAGCGGCTCGTTCATCGAGCGCGCGATGACGAAATCGCCGAGCTCGCCGGTGTCGAAAGTGATATCGCCGCGGATGAGGTCGGTGAACGTGATCTTCGTCCCCGGGTTGCGCAGCCGGATCACTTCGACGGTTCGCGACGGGTCGTCCTTGGCGGGCTCCTTCGAGACGTAGGCGCGATCGGCTTCGATCATGGCGCGCAACGCCGCCTGGTGCGCCGGGAGCGCCTCGGATTGCCGGAAGGTCCGGTCCGCTGCAAGCCCGAGCCAATTGAGCGAATCGAGGATATCGGCATCGTACTCGGGCCGGTTGCGCGACGTGTCGGTATCCTCGACACGCAGGATGAACATGCCGCCGGATTGCTTCGCGAAGAGGTAATTGAATAGCGCCGAACGCGCGGTCCCGAAGTGGAGATACCCGGTCGGCGACGGGGCGATGCGTGTGCGGATCTCGTCTGCCATATGCTTACTGCGCGTGCTCGAGCGCCGTCTCGAGGATGACGTGGGCGATCTTCGCAGCCGCGTCCGGGCGCGCGAACGCCTTCGCCGCTTCGCTCATCTGCTGCCGGAGCGCCGGATCGCCCATGATCCGATCCACCTCCGCGATGAGGAGATGCGGGGTCAGGTTCTTCTGCTCCATCACCTCGGCCGCGCCGCTCCTCGCGTAGGAGAATGCGTTCTTGGTCTGGTCATGCGATACGTCCTCCGGGATCGGCACGAGGATGCTCGGGATGCCCCAGCTCGCGACCTCGAAGATTGTCCCGCTGCCCGCGCGCGCGATGATGAGCGACGCGATCCCGGCTGCCATGCGAAGCGCGAGCTCGTTGAGAAGGCCGTAGGCGCGGTAGCGCTCCTCGTATCGACCTTCCCGCAGGCGCACATGGGCGAGCCCCTTCACTTCCTCGAGGTGCGCGCTGCCGGTCTGATGGACGACGTTGTAGCGCTCGACCAGGATCGGCAGGGCGTCGATGATCGTGTCATTGATCGCCTGCGCGCCTTGCGACCCGCCGAGGACGAGGAGTGTCGGGACGTCATTGCGGAGATCCAGGAACTCATGCCCGCCGGCAGGAGACGGGTGCTCGATACCATGGCGGATCGGATTGCCGACGAGCGCGATGCGATCGCGCACCCGCTCCGGGAACTCATGCGCGGCGTCAGGGTGCGCGATGCCGATCGCGCGAGCGAACTTCGCCGCATAGAGGTTGCTCCGCCCGGGATGTGCATCCGATTCGTGGATGACGACGGGGATGCGCAGGACGCGCGCGGCGACCATGGTCGGGAACGCGGCGTAGCCGCCCTTGCTGAAGATGACGTCCGGGTAGAGCGAGTAGAGCTGGAAGACGGACTTGATGATGCCGAAGAGCGTCTTGAATGCATCGAAGACGTTGAAGATGGAGGCATAGCGCCGCATCTTCCCGGCCGGCGTCTTCGCGAACGCGATATCCTGCGCGATCAGCGCCTCGCGGTCGAAGGGCTCGGGCCCCAGGTAGATGAGCTCCGGATCGAGCAGCTTGCGTTCCGCGGCCTGCGCGCGGAGCTGCTCGGCAACCGCGATGAGCGGGTAGAAATGCCCGCCGCTCCCCCCGCCTGTCAGGACGATCTTCATACCGGAATGATGGCTTCAGTGTAGCACGGAATGGCCCTCCCTTGCCTCTATTCCTCGCCCGGGGCGTGCCGCACTGCGCTCGAGATATTGAGGAGCACGCCCGCGGACGCGAGCGCCACCAGCATCGCGGAGCCGCCGTGGCTGATGAAGATGAGCGGGATTCCCGTCAGGGGCAGGATGCCGAGCATCGCCCCGATATTGATGAACGCCTCGCCGGCGATGTAGGTCACGATGCCGACCGCGAGGAGGGCGCCGAAGCGGTCCGGCGTGCGCGTGGCGATGCGGTAGCCGCGCATGGCGAAGGCAGCGAAGAGCCCGACGATGACGAGGCAGCCGATGAAGCCGAATTCCTCCCCGGCAACCGCGAAGATTGAGTCGGACATCGGCTCAGGCAGGTACGAGAATTTCTGGATTCCCTGCCCCAGCCCGCGTCCGGTGATGCCGCCCGAGCCGATCGCGATCAGCGACTGCTGGATCTGATATCCGCTCGTCTGCCCGTTCGCGTTCGGGTGCAGGAATGTCGTCACGCGCTCCAGGACGTACGGGCGCACCAGCGCCAACCCTGCGAGGAGCACGATGCCGATCGCGGCGAGCGCGCCGAGCTGGCGCCACTGCGCCCCTGCCGCCCAGAACATCGCGAGCGTCGTGAACGCGATCACGCCGAGCGTGCCGGTATCCGGCTGCTTGAGCAGCAGGAGCGCCGGGACTGCAAGGATGGCAAGATAGCCGCCGAGCCCGTAGCGCCAATCCCGCAGCTTCGTGCGGTAGGTCGTGAGATACCAGGCGAGCAGCGCAATGACGCCGATTTTGAGGAACTCAGAAGGCTGCACGGAGAGCGGGCCGATGATGAGCCAGCGGGAGGCGCCCTTTGTCGAGAGCGAGAGCGCAGGGATGAGCGTGAGCGCGGTCAGCAGCACCGAGCCGCCGTAGAAGTACGGCGCCGCTTTCTTGTACAGCCGGTATGGCACCCTCGCCGCGATGAGGAGGAGCACGGTGCCGATCCCTACGCCGAGCACGAGATGGCTGAAGAGGATCGTCGTGATGGGCTGGTCCGTCCGCGCGAGCTGTCCGAGAGCGGCGGAGAAGAAGATGACGAGGCCGAGCACGACGATCGCAAGCAGGATCAGCGCGAGCTGCCGGTCGATGTGCGTGCGCAAGCGGACCATACGGCCTTAAGAGGCAATGATCGCGAGGATGACGCCGGCGAAGGCAAGGACGATCGAGAGCACCCAGTAGCGCATCGTCACCTTGTAGCCGGGCCAGCCGATGGCCTCGAAATGGTGATGCAGCGGCGCGATACGGAAGAGCTTTCGTCCCAGGATGCGCTTGGAGAGGATCTGCAGGATATTGGATGCGACGGTCACCACGAGGAGGCCCCCCACGATCGGCAGGACGGAGATGCCGATTCCGTCGGCGATCGAATCGGTCATGAACGCGAGGACCGCGATCGTGAGCGTGAGGCCCATCGTGCCGGTCTCGGTCATGTAGAAGCGAGCTGGCGGGATATTGAACCAGAGGAACGCGAGGATGCCGCCGGCGACCGTCGCCGCGAACGCGGCGAGGTCGATCTGCTGCTGGCTGAAAGCGATGATCGCGTAGCTGGCGAAGATCGAGGCGAACACGCCGCCCGAGAGCCCGTCGATGCCGTCGATCACGCCGGAGGCGTACAGCGCGATCGAGACCAGCACGAAGAACGGGATGATGAGCCAGCCGAGATAGAGCACGCCATCGAACGGGATGGAGACCCCGATGATGCCGAGCTTGGCCCAGAACCACCAGCCGATGAAGAGCGAGAGCACGGTGATGATGCCGATGCGATGCCGCAGCTTGAGCCCGTGCACGATGCCGCGGATATCGAGGATGTCATTGAAGAAGCCGACGATCGCGCCGACGAGAAGCGTCATGAGCGGGATCCATGTCTGGCTGCGGCTGAAGAAATCGAGTTTCCCGAGCGCGGTCATCGGGAAGAGCCGGGCGAGGAGCCAGACGCCGATGATGGTAATGGTCACGCTGCCCCAGATGACGATGCCCCCGAGGCGCGGGGTGTGGTTCTCGTCGCCGTCCTTGTGGCCATGGAGACGGTTGAATTCGGTCGCTTCCGTCCCGTCGAGCGCCACCTTGCCCGGCTTCTTCTTCCAGGCCTTGTAGGCATAGAGATAATGAGTCAGGAGCGGCGTCCCGGCAATGCCGATCACGAAGGCTGCCACCGCCGGCGTGATGACCTTCACGATGTTCGGGACATCCATATTGGCAGCAGTATAGCACGCTCCCTGGCGCCGCCCTGCCCGTATTATTCCTGCGCGATCTCCTCCCGGGCGGCCTTCGCGAGCGCCTCCACATCGCTGAAACGGCCGTCTTCCGTCGAGCCGAGCGCCACTACGACGACGGGATGGCCGATCGAGGAATCGAACGCGATCACGAGGTTCCCGCCGGCGAGGTCCGTGAAGCCGGTCTTCCCTGCGATAAGGCCGGGGATATCCCCGATGGATTCGTTGGTCGCGTACGCGGTATGCGTGTAGCCGGAGAGGCTCGTGAATGTCTCCGTCTGGTTCGTCGTGTTCTCGAACGCGCTTGCATCGTGCGCGATCGCGTAGGCGAAGAGGACGGCGATATCGCGGGCGGAGCCGTAGGCGCCCGCCATCGAGGTGCTGACGTCGAGCCCGTTGCTATCCACATAGAAGGTCTGCGTGAGCCCGAGCTCCTTGGCCTTCCGGTTCATCATCCAGATCGCTGCTGCGGCCGGGGTATCCCGCGGCGCCTCAGGGAACTGCGCCTCGATCTTCTTTGCGGCAGCTTCGGCGAGCGCTTCGGCGCCGTCGTTGCTCGACATGATGAGCGTGAAGTGGAGCAGATCCTCCATGCGCCACTGCTCCCCGGCGAAGAGGCCGCTATCCCCGTCCTGGGCGATCGCTGAATCGGTGATGGTCACGGTCGCGTCCGGACCGAGCTCTTCCTCGGCCACGATCGCCATCATCACCTTCGTCACCGAGGCGAGCGCCATCGGGGTCTCCGCGTTCTTCGCATAGAGGATCTGCCCCGTCTTCACGTCGTAGACGAACGCCGACTTCGCCGTAAGCGAGATATCCGCAAAGGGGTCGTTCGCGGGCACGGCAGCGGCTGCCGCGGCGACTTGCGCGCGGCCATGCGAGCTGACGCTCGCGAAGAGGCCGGCCGCGCCGATCGCGCCGCCGCACACGAGCAACGCGAGAGCGAGCCCGGCAATGACCGGGCCCCTCGAGGGCTTACGCGGCGGTGTCGGCAGGATCGGCGGCATGAGACCCTGGCATGGTAGCATCCTCGCCCGCGCCTGTCTTCCCATCCTCGCCCTCCGGCGCATCCGATTCCGGCTCGCCGTCCGTCGCGCGCTCGGCTCGCGCTTCGAACGCATCGAGCTCGGCGCGGACGGCCGCGTACTCGGGAATGTCGCTCTCGTGCATGACACCGAGGTGCGCGAGCGCCGCCGGCGTGACCCGGTAGGTCGCGGAATCGTCGCTCCCCTTCCCTGCCGCACGCTCGATCAGGCCGCGCATGGTAAGTGCGCGGATCGTAGCCGCGGAATTGACGCCGCGGATGTAATCGATGGCCGCACGAGTCGCTGGCTGCCGGTAGAGGATGATCGCGAGCACCTCGAGCCCGGCCTGGCCGAGATCGCCGTCGAATTGCGAGCGGCGCATGCTCGCGAGCGTATCCGCGACGGCAGGTGCCGTGGCGAGCGAGACAGCGCGCTCCGTCTCGATGAGGGCGAGCCCGGTTCCCGCAAGCCGCGCTACGAGCGCTTCGAGTGCCGCGTCGAGGGTGGCAGTGTCGCAGCCGAGCTGCCGTGCGAGCGCGGCCCGGCTGATGGCGCTCCCGGTCGCGAAGAGGAGCGCCTCGATACGCGCATCGAGCGGCGCATCGGGCAGGAGCTGGGTCGTGTTGGGATGGATCGGCATATCAATAGGATGGCGTCTCTATCGTATCAGTAACGACCACGATATCATCGAACGTCCCCTGCTGCTCTGCGGATACGATGCCGCCTTTGATGAGCTCGAGGAGGGCGAGGAAATGCACGATGACATCGGCCTTGCTGCCGCCCGCCCGGATCTCGCTGAAGAGCATCCGCGCAGTCCTGCGGATACGCTCCTGGAGCTTCTCGACGGCTTCCTCGATGCTCATCGTCGCCGCGATCCGGACTTCCGGCCGGAATGCAGCCGAGGGCAGCGTCTCGAGGAGCGAGCGCGCTGCCGCGTGCAGCGCCTCAAGGGTGGCATCGCCCGGCCGGAAGCGGATCGGCTCGAGCGGCCGGTAGCGGGACGGCAGGAGCGGCGCCGCGTTGAACCGCCGTCCGAGCGCGCGGCTCGCGCTCCGGAAGATGCGGTAGAGGCGGAGCCGCCGCTCGAGTTCGGAAATATCCTGTTCCTCGTCCTCGGTGAGCTGCATCGACGGCAGGAGCGAGCGCGACTTGATGAGGAGGAGCGTCGCGGCAATAGCGACGAACTCAGCCGTCTCCGCCATCGGGTGCTCAGTGTGCTCGCTGAGATACGAGAGGTACGCATCGGTCACTGCCGCGAGCGCGATCTCGTTGATGTAGAGCTTCCGCTCCTGGATGAGGGTGAGGAGGAGATCGAGCGGGCCTTCGTAGCTCCTGGTGCGGACGCTGAATGCGGCGGCCATGCGCTTAGTATACCGCGTGCTGCGTGCGGGGCGTCACGCGCGGCTAATCGGTCTCGCCCGACTCGGCCGGCACGTCCGCCGTGGAGAGCAGGACGTCGATGCGGTTCATATCGCGCGGGAAGAGCGTCGCTTCCTTGACGTTGTCGAGCCCGATGAGCTTCTGCGTCAGGCGTTCGAGGCCCATCCCCCATCCGCCGTGCGGCGGCATGCCGTACTTGAAGGCCATGAGGTAGAACTGGAAATTCTCCGGCTTGAGACCCTTCGCTTCCAGCTTCCTGATGAGCTCATCGTACCGGTGCTCGCGCTGGCCGCCGGTCGTGATCTCCACGCCGCGGAAGAGCAGGTCGAAGCTCTTGGTGAAGCCGGGATCCGCTTCGTCCTCGTAGGTGTAGAACGGGCGCTTCGAGACGGGATAGTGCGTGATGAAGACGAAATCGCTTCCGTGCTCCTTCTTCGCCCACTCGCAGAGCCAGCGCTCGTGCTCCGGCTCGAGATCGGGCTCTGCGGTGCAATCCACGCCCGTTTCCTTGCTGATGAGCGCCTGCGCTTCGCGGAGCTTCAATCGCGGAATCTCGGAATCTGCAAATCGCGGAATCTCGGCACCCAGGGCGGCGAAGTCCGCTGCGCAGCGCTCCCGTAGCCTCTCTGCGAGGAAGCGCATGAAGCGCTCCTCGAGCGCCATCACGGTCGTATGATCCTCGATGAAGCCCATCTCGATATCGAGCGAGGTGTACTCGTTGAGGTGGCGCGTGGTGGCGTGCTTCTCCGCGCGGAAGACGTTGCCGACCGCGAACACGCGCTCAAAGACGCCGACCATGATCTGCTTATAGAGCTGCGGGCTCGTCGCGAGGTAGGCGCTCTTGTCCTTGAAGTACTCGACGCGGAAGACATTGCCGCCGCCTTCGGCGTCATCGCCGACGAACTTCGGCGCCTGGAACTCCGTGAAGCCTTCGCCATTGAGGAAGTCGCGGTAGGCGCGGACGATCTCGGCCTGGATGCGGAAGATCGCGCGCTCGCGCGGGCGGCGCAGCGTGAGCGGGCGGTTATCCATCATCGTATCGATATTGAGCTCGGCATCCGTGTCGAATGGCATGGCATCAGCCTCGGCCAGGACCTCGATCGCCGTAATCTCGAGCTCGATGGACCCGTTCGGCACGTCCCGCCGCATCTTCTCCGGACGCTCGTTCACCACTCCCGCGATGCGCACGACCCACTCCTGCCGCAGCGCCTGCGCGATCGCGAGCACGTCCGGCTTGCCGAAGACGACGCCCTGCACCGTCCCGGTACGGTCGCGGAAATCGAAGAATGCCATCTTGCCCTGATTGCGCGCGACATCGACGGAACCTTCGATGCTGACTGCCTCGCCGATATGCGCTGCGAGCTCGCCGATAAGGGTGCGGGTCATGGTGTGAAAGGATTAGAGGGTAACGCCGATCTTCCGGCGGACGTCCGCCATCTTCGCGGATGCGATGGCTTTCGCTTTCCTGCCACCTTCCGAGAGCACGCTGATCGCCTCCTCATCGGAGATCGCATCGCGCTTCTCGCGCAGCGGAGCGATGAATGCGTCCAAGTCCTCGATCAGGGCTTCCTTGAGGGCTTTGTAACTCCCCTCGTTCGCTGCATAGAGCGACTCGAGCTCCGCCTGCGGCTTGAGGAGCGCATGGATGGCGTAGACATTCGCCGGCCGGCCGGCCGCGGAGTCAGTCACGATGCCCATCACGGCCTTCTCGATCTCCTCCCGGCTTCCGAAGAGCGGGATGGTGTTGCCGTAGCTCTTGCTCATCTTGCGCCCGTCGGTCCCGGGCACGGTAGCGACCGCCTCAGGGATGATCTCTTCCGGGAGCGCGAAGGTCTCGCCGAAGATGCGGTTGAATTTCTCCGCCGTATCGCGCGCATACTCGATATGCTGCTTCTGGTCCTGCCCTACCGGGACTGCATCAGCATCATAGAGCAGGATGTCGGCCGCCATGAGCATCGGGTAGTTGAAGGTGCCGACGCTGATCTCCTTGCTCTTGGCTTCCGCGTCCTTGAATGCATGCGCCCGCATGAGGTACGGCATCGTGGTGATGGTATCGAAGATCCACGCGAGCTCCGCATGCTCGCTCACGTCGGACTGCTTGAAAAGCGTCACCTGCGCCGGGTCGAGCCCGATCGCGAGATAGTCCTTCACGAGGCCGATGATGAGCTGGCGCATCTCGCTCCCGTCCTGCACGAAGTTGAGCGCATGGTAATCCGCGACGAAGACGAAGCTCTCGTGGCTTCCGGCAAGGTCGACGAACTGCTTCATCGCGCCGAAGTAATTGCCGATATGCGGCCTGCCGGTCGGCTTGACGCCCGAAAGGAGCCGTTTCTTAGCGTCTGACATATTGAAATGTTACCAGATTGAGCCGCCTTCTCAAATCACGCTGTGGCGCTCCCGTCCATGAGGGGCAGCTCGAAGGAGAAGGTCGCGCCCTTCCCCACCCCCTCCGATTCGGCCCAGATCCGGCCCTGATGCGCGACGATCATCTGCTTCGCCACGTAGAGGCCGAGCCCGGACCCCGAGACATTCACGCTGTTCGCGTTCTTGGCACGGACGAACTTTTCGAAGAGCTTCGAGAGCGCTTCCTTCGGGATTCCTGCCCCGCTATCCGTGACCGAGACTTTCGCCATGTGATTGACAGTGTCGCACGAGAGCCGGACGGCGACGCTCCCCTTCAGCGTGTACTTGATCGCATTGTCGATGAGATTGTTGATGACGTGCTGGATCTTGGCCGGATCGGCATTGACCGTGTGCGATTCGTGCGCGCACTCGTCCGTCATATATGTGAGATCGAGTCCTTTCTGCTTGGCTGTGAGCTGGAACGTATCGACCGTCTGCTCCACCGCGTGCGCGAGATCGAACGGCTCCATGTGGTACTCCATGCGGCCGAGTTCGATACGCGAGACATTGAGGAAGTCGTCGATCGTATCGGCCATGCGATCGCTCGAGTCGTAGATGGTCTGCAGCGGCTCCGCGAGCTTCTTCGTGAGCTTGCCGTACGAGCCTTCGAGGATGAGCGAGGAGTAGCCTTTGATGGCAGTAATCGGCGTGCGCAGCTGGTGCGCGGCGATCGAGACGAATTCCGTCTTCTGCTTATCGAGCTCGCGCAAGCGCTCGTTCGCATGCTCGAGATCATTCGCGAGCTTCTGTGCCCGGATGCGTGTCTCGATTTCTTTATTCACACTGCGGATGAGGAAGATGCCGAGGAAAATGACCGCCACAAGCAGCGTCCCATTGATCCATGCTTCTCTGGTGTCGGTCGAAAGCGCGAGCCGAATGCCGACGAAAATCCAGAGCAGGACGGTGAGGCCTTGTGCTGCCGCGACCCTGATATCGAAGAGCTGCAGCTTGAGAATGGCATACCCGATGACGATCGGATACAGGATCACTGCGAAGTTCGTGATGGGATAGATATCGAGCCCATAGACCGGCAGGAAGCTCAGGCTCCCGCCTGCGAAGCTGATGAGCATCCCCAGGAAGAAATAGCGGATGCGGGCCCGCTGCAATCGGGTCGCCTCACTCAGTGTGCCATCCCGGTATGCCTGGTACAGGAGGAAATGGCTGAAGATGGTTGTGCCGAAGAAGAATGCGGTGAAGAGCGGATATAGCACACCTGGCGGCGAGTCATAATAGAACTCACCGAAGACGAAGCGCATGTTTGCGATGAGATCGTTCGAAAAGAGCGCAAGCACACTGAACGCGAACGAAATGAAGTAGAAAATAATGAGCGTACGCGGTCGCTTGAGGCTGAGAAAGGCGTATGTGAAATGGAGGAAGAGTGTCGGGATGAAAGCGACGCCGATATGCGCGATGCGCCACCAGAGATCTGCCTGCTCGGGACCTGCGGCGGTCCCGATGAAATAGGCGCCGAGGCCCCATAAGAATACGGAGATGCAGAAACACCCCCAGAGCCGATGGAGCTTGCTGCTCCCCACCAGGAACATGATGAATGCCATGACGCCGCTCGAGGCGGCGATGCAGATGCCGGAAAGAGCGAAGAGCGGCATGCTCAGCAGCATGCATGAATGATAGCAGGAAATGGAAAAGGCGCGGAAGCCGCGCCTTTTCAGATGTGTGCCTTATTCTGCCGGCACTGTCTTCAATGCACCCCAATCCGAATCGGTTGCATACCGCATCAGTCGATGCAGGTAATCACGGTCGATAGCGGGAGGCGCACGGAAGTCATCCCCCATCTTGAGGGACGTCACCACGGAGCTGAAGCGAGCCTCGTGGGTCGTATACGGAGCATACTGGCTCAGGATTCGGTCAACCTGCCGCTGAAGCTTCCGGATGAGCGGGTGCTGGAGCGCGATGAACGAATGCCGTTCCTGTTCAGTTCCTACGACCGAGACGCCGGAAACACCGAGTGCTTCGAGCGACCATCTGATGACATCCTGGACACGCGGTGGATGCGAATGGACGAAGTGGAACCGGCTGTTCGCCGCCTCCATTCCGATCCGACTCGCGATCATATCCGCAGCCCAGCTGATGGGTACCAGATTAAGCGTCGTAGCGGGAGAAGCGATAAGCGCTATCGGGAGACCGATAGACCCATCATGCGTGCGCCCTGCTCCCGGCGGCAAGCCAGTGGTACGAGACACAAGTGTCCGTGCGGTCTGTGCGATCGGCTTGAAGTACCCGAAATACGCATCCCACGTTCGCGTGGTCCCGTCCTTCTCTCCAATGAGGATCGATGGGCGGTAGATTTCATAGCGCAAGTCAGGATGATTCAATCCCCAGGCTTGCACCATCGTCTCGCCCACGTACTTCGTATGCTCATACCCGTTCCGCCACTGCTGTCCGATCAGCAGATCGTCTTCAGTGAACGCATCGGCAGTTCCTGCGATATACGCAGTGCTGATGTGCCTGAATTGGCGGATGCCGAGGCGCTCAGCTAGCTCAAGGGCATTCACGACGCCCCCGATATTCGTCCGATTGGTTTCATCGGGTTTCGTGAAGCTGATAGAAGCGGCATTGTGGATGAACGAATCGATCTCGTTCTTCCATTGCGCGATATCGCTCTCGCTGACACCGCATTGGCTCGCCGTAATATCTCCACGTATCGCAATGACTTGGTCGCGCTGGTATCCGCGGATCCGCTCGCTCGGGTGCTGGCCCGGGCTGGTGCGGACTGGGCAGATAACGCGATATCCTTTCCTGGTCAGGCGCTCAAGGAGCACCGAACCGAGTGCGCCGGTAGCGCCGGTAAGCAATACTGTCGTCCTCATTGGTCCTCCTCAAGGTTCAGTACTGTGACGAATTTTACTACAAAATGAAAATCCTGCAATCGCAAGTTCCTGCACATGTGGATTTCGGAAGATGGGCACGCATCCCCACCCTTTGCGTGTGGCAGGAACATCGACACGATCACCACCAGGACTGGCTGTGATTAATGGCCATGAACGCAGAAAGGCCGCGAGCATACTCGCGGCCTTTTCATACTGAAGCCCTTCTAGATCTCTTGCCAGACCGGCAGGATGCTCACGGTCGTCGAGGCTGAGACGGACGGGCCGCCGTTGTCGCACGTGATGGTATAGACACGACGGTCAGTAACATCGTTGATGGTCGCTGTCCCGGCGATCTCGTGCGAGAGGAATCCATCAGTGCCGGAGATCGTGCACTCTGCCGCGTTGATGCCGTTCCACGAAAGGGTCGTGGATTCGCCCGTGCGGACGAGAGCAGGCTTGGCGCTGATCGATACGGCCGGCTTTGCGGGAGCCGTCTGTGTCCCCCCGGTGCAGCTGAGGACGGGCATGCCGTAGCACGTGACCGCATTGAAGTTGTGATTCGTGCTGCCAGTCCGGCACTGATTCTGCGGATAGCAGTGGCCGAGGTACGGATAAGTGCCCGTGGGGCAATACCCGCCGTTCTGCCCGATGGTGAGCGCGCTGCACGTTGCGCCCTGATATGGGATGCATGTGCCGTCCGGCTGGAGCGTCTCGTTCGAAGGGCATGATGGCGGCTTGGGAGATCCGCCGACCGGCGGTACGCAGGAGCCATTGAGGAGCGAGTAATTGATCTGGCACGTCCCCCATTCCGCTGGCTGACACGAACCGTTCGGGAGCATCGTGTAGCCGAGAGGACAGACGGGAGGCTTCGTAACGCCGGGATCGCATGGCTGCCCGGTCAGAGTGTAGCCGAAGAAGCAGAATGAATTCGGGGTGGTCGGCACGCAGGTCCCGTTCGATTGCAGGGTCGTGCCTGCTGGGCAGCTGCCTGGAACCGGGGTACCACCTCCTGGCAAAGTCGGCACGCACGAGCCATTCGATTGGCGCGTCGTCCCGACAGGACAGCTCCCGCTGCCCGGAGGGGTGCCGCCATGGTTGCCGCCATGGTTGCCGCTGCCTGATATGTTGCTTTGGGAAAAGGTGGTGATGGTGCTGTAGGTGCCGTTGCCGTTGGAGTAGGAGAAGGTTTGAGAGGTGCAGCCGCTGCACGTAGAACCAACCACATCGGCAGTATTTCCAGCGCCCAAAACGTGAGATGACGTAACTCCGGTCACCCCCCACTGAGGATCGGATGGTGACATATTATATAAATCACCCATGAAACTACCTGTCCCGCCGCTATTTGCGGCCAGACCTCCTGCTGGACCGATTGGAGGTCCGTCATATTGGCTTCCGCCCGGCCCGTTGCTACTCGGAGAAGTCAGACTGCATCCGCCAGGATTTCCGCACGCGGATGCGATCGAATGCGGGAGGATGAAAAGGAGGCCGACTGCCAGAATGGCAGTTGCGGTTGCAAAAGGAACGAAGATGCGCAGTTGTGAAAGCATGTGAGTCATAGCGAATGAAAATCATTACCTCCAATCCGTCAGATAAATCGCCGTAGTCGTAGTAGGATCGAAAACGAGCGACTGCGGGAGGAACTGCTGCGTCGTGAGCGAATAATACTCGAGTGTCGGAATGAGCGGACTCTCTGGGTCGGAACCGCCCGGTTGGAGCGCCACCATGGCAAGGTAGTGATCATCGGGCGAGAGGACCGGATTAGTCGCCGTGATCGGCAGCGTCGCGAAGGTCGAGAGGATGCCGCCGGGCCAGTTGAGGGCTCGGATCACCTGGACTGATCCGTCAGCAGGATCGGTCACGGCCGCGAACTGCCCGTCATCGGACACATCGAAACCCATCGTGGCGGTAGCAGGGCGCGTGAGATTCCAGACCTTCGTATCGGACCCGCTCGCAAGGTCATGCACGTAGATGCCGTCATCCTTGAGGAATGCGAAATGGGTCGCATCGACCCACTTCGGGTACAGCCCGGTCGCCACTGTCGTCTTCGCGCCGGACGGATCGAGCATGTCGATGTTCCATGCGTCGGCGTCGAGCGAGCCGAGCGTGGTGCTGGATTGCAGGTATGCGCTCCTCGGAAGCGAGGAGTATAGGATCGCTGTGCTCGGGGCGATGACAGGGAATTCGCGGAAGTAGTCGGTGCTGGTAGGATCGGCTACGGACGCAGCTGCCTGCAGCGCTGCAGTCAGGCTTGACGAATCAGTGACGGCGGACGTATCGGCGCGGTAGATCGAGGGCGTCTCCTGCGCGGTGTGCATGTCTGCGCCCGTCCCGATAATCGGTGTCGCCAGGAAAACAGCTGAGTTCGAGTCGCGCGAAATGCTGTATTGGAATGCGATCGCAGGACCGCTTCCGAGCTGATCAGCCTGGATCGATTCCCTCGCTCCCGTCGCTGCCCAGATCAAAAGCGGAGCCATTACGCTCTGGCCCGTCGATGCCGAGGTCATGCCGACCGAGAGCACGAGCGCTCCTGTGAGGTCAGCGGGTGCGGTGCTCGCCTGCGGCGCCGCTCCTGAAACCCCGAAGAGCCGCTGCAATCCGCTATAGCCGCCGAAGAAGACCGTGCCGACGATGATGATCGCGATGAGCGCGAGGATCCACCTGATCAGATGGGCATCGCGCGCCAGAGGTGATGTATCGCGACTCATATGCATATAGTGTATACGAAAACCGTTTTCGTTTTCTCGTGCACGAGATCGATTGTTGATAACTGTGAACCGCTCTCGGATCATTTGCGCGGCATCCTATCCCCGGATAGTGCCTGATCCGGGCATTCTCGTAACCGAGCCTGCAATAAAAAGGCCGGCGCAATCGCCGGCCTTCCTGCATGCCTACGCTGAGAACATCAGCTCACGAAGCATCCATTGATGATCCTGAATCCGGCTTGAAGCGCCCGAAAGCGCATACGGCTCACCGAATGAGATGACCAGCCTTTCCTGAAAGAGCACGCGCCGCAGGCAGGAGAGAAACGAGAGCTTCTCGCGTACCTCGCCGAAATCGACATACACCGGCACGATGACCGATCCATGCATTCGCGCGAGTCGCACGACTATATCGCTCGCAAACGGCGCGATAACGCGTGCGTTGCGGCATTCCCTGCCGGTGCTGCCGCATGTGCGCGTTCCTTCAGGATAGATGACGAGCACGTCCCGGCATTCGAGCGCTGCGCCCATCGCGCGGCATGCGATACGGTTTGCTTTCACCGCCCCGTGGCCGGGCTCGATGGCAATGCAGCGGAATAGTCCTGCAAAGAACGGCGCGAATAGATCGCGTCGCGCGATACTCCAAGGGTACAGCCTCGGAGCAGCGAGCGAATGCGGCCAGAACAGGACCGGAATGACGCAGGTCTCAAGCGCTGACGGATGATTCGCAGCGATAATGGCGTTTCCGCGTGCAAGCACGCATAGCGCGCGCCCCCGCCCCTCGACTCGCACCCTTCCGCACGCCTCAAGAATCCGTACCGCGCATCCGATCGCAGTGGCAACCGTATACAGTCCGATTCCGCCGAGCACCCGTCGAAGCGGGCTCGGCGGAATGCCATCGATTCGAGCCATTGCATCCCTTCCTGTTCCGACTCTACTCCGCCCGCATCGTACGCTTGCGCATGCGCATCCGCAATCGCTTGAGGGCTGCCGCTGCAGATGGCAGGAGAAGCATCGCGAGCGGTACAAGAAGCACCCATTGCCCCAGAGCGTCATACGGGGTGCTATCCTCCCTCGCAAATATCGTGCCGTATATCACGCCATCCTGCCCCCACCGGCTCATTGCCGTGACGCGACCGTACGGATCAAGGATGAAAGACGGAGAATCATCGGCCGGCCGCGCATACCATCGCCGGCTTTCGACCGCGCGCACCTTGCTATTCCATAGCGCGATACCGTGCATGGTGCGGGATTCATGAAACCATGTATGCGACGCGAGATTGAAGAAGGCCGATGCGCCGAGGCGCGCCTCTTCGGCGTATAAGGTAGGACTCATCCCCTCCGAACAAAGGAGCGCAGCGACAGGGACGCCATGGAGCAGCACCGGGCCGGAGAGCGGCTTGGTCGCGAAGCCGCGTACTGAGAGCAGCGTATCCACGACACCGGCCTGCCCGATCAGCCGCCCTACTACTTGATAGAGATACGGGTGCTCTTCACCTAATGGCATGAGGAACTGCTTGTAGCTGTATGCCGACGTGTCAGAGGATGCGCGATAATACTCAGTACGAGAGTAGAGCGTGCCGTGCTCGCGTTCGCTCGAAGAGTCTATATAGTCAGCCGCTTGCGCATTGCCGACCGGAATGAGCGGACCGGCATCATGCGTGGCGTGCCATTCGAGCAGGAAGCGCGAATCTTCAGGTAACGCGATAATGTCAGTCGATGTCGCGGGGATGGCAGCCATGATCCGCGAGAGCGTCGCGTACTTCTCCTCGGTCTGCGCAGGAGTCGGCGCAAGGATCGAAGGCTCGTACACTCCGACAAGCGCGACCCGCAAAGGCTTCCCTGTCTCCGCAGCATGTCCGGTCGCGAACCACCAGCTCCCTGCGCCAATGAGAATGAGCGCGAGAATGATGATGGAGATGAGCGCGATCCGCTCCTGCCTGCGCCCGACCCAGATCCGATAAAGCGCCACGCCAGCGAATGCTTGCGCGAAGCCGAGAGCATAAAGGCTGCCAAGCCACGCGAGCTGCAGCAGGGCTCCATTCGCAGCTAATTGATAGGCAGGCGAACCCATCGTGAAATTCGGTCCCAACAGCCCGAACGGACCGTAATTGACGATGCTGAAGAGCCACGCCCCCGCCCAGTCGCCGAGGACGTACGCGCTCGGCACCACGACGAGCGCAAGGCGCGAAGCGTCAGAAAGCCGCCATGCAAGCGTGAGCAGCGCTGAGAAAGGAACCATGAATATCACTACGGAAAAGAGCCAGACGATCGCGATGATGAGAACACCTGAGATACCGGAAACGCCAAGCCAGGTAAGCGGAAGCGAATCCCAGAAAAGCGCATTGAGCGAAAGCCCGTATGCGCAGAATCCGGCTAGCAGGAACCAGCCGAACACGGAGCGGATACTCTTCCCGCGAGCGAGAAGCATCGTAAGCGGGAAGAATCCGAACAGCGATAGGAACCACAACGCAGGTATCCGATCGCCGGCACCGAGCAGTATGCCGCCGAGGATCGCAAGCATCGCAGCGGTGTAATGTGATTGTGAGCGAAAGGCTACCATCTGACCCGATGCGCCTGATTCGATGAGGCAGGAATGGAAGTATCCGATTCCATATGTGCAAAGATAGGAGGCATCTACAGCTTCATTGTGCCACGTACTTCGCCATGAAATGAGCGCATCTGGGGACAGCAGATCGCACGAGAAATGCGCCACCCCCTCCCGGAAGCGGGGTCGTCAAACGCATGGCTGGAGCTGCTGCAAACGCAGCTGCTTTCATTGCGGCCTACCCGAAGAGTGCCAGCAAGCCGAAGGAGCCGACGATCCACCAGAAGGCGTACATCGGCGAGAAGATCGTCTGGAACAGCGAGCCGAAGTGCCAGATCGCATCCGTGGATGGGGCCGCGACCCAGATCGAGAAGATGATAGCCGTACAGAGAAAGCCGATGACGGCCGATTGCGATGGCGATCCGATCAGATCGCTCCCGTACGGGAGCATCAGCATGCGAATGACGAGGTAGCTGAGGATGATGAGGATGGCGAGGCCGATGGCGGCATCACGCGGCACGGCGACATAGGGCGCGATGATCCCGGAAAGCCAGAACGCCTTCTGCGCGTAATCGAAGACGGCGACGCCGACGAATGCGCCCAGCATCATGGAGAGCACTTCCCCGCGGCCGCCTTGCAGCGCCACGACGGAAAGCACGACCCAGGCGATGAAGAATATCAGGAAGTCCATCGGGACGACCGAGAATATGCCGAAATCCATAGCCCTAGTATAGCGCCGGCATGCATACGCAAGCCGCCCCGTACGGGGTGGCTCTGGATAACTCGGACTCCCTAGAGGCCTTGCTCGCGGAGCTCTTCGATTGCCTGCTTCGCCTTGCGGGAGAGCTTCTTAGGGAGCGGCACGGCGATGCGCAGCATGAGGTCGCCGCGGCCAGTCGCGGCAGGCACGCCCTTGCCCTTGATGCGCAGCACGTCGCCATGCGAGACGCCGGCAGGGATCTTCACTTGCTCGGTGCCGTCGAGCGTCTCCACAGCGTAGGTCGCGCCGAGGAGCGCATCCGTGAGCTTCACGGAGAGCGTCATCGCAAGGTTATTCCCTTCGCGCGTGAAGGTGCGATCCGGCTGGACGTGGATCTTGATGTAGAGGTCGCCCGAGGCGCCGCCCGGCACTGCCTCGCCCTGCTGCGGCTGGCGGATCATCTCGCCGTTCTGGATACCGGCCGGAATCTGCACGCGGATCTCCTGCTCCTCGCGTCGCACGCCTACGCCGCCGCAATCGCGGCACTTTACCTCGGGAACCGTCCCGCGTCCGTAGCACTCCGGGCATTCGCGGACGCTCGTGAAGCTGCCGAGGATCGATTGGCGCGTCTCCTTGATGGTGCCGGAGCCGGTGCATAGCGAACAGGTCACCGTCTCGCTGCCAGGCGCGGCGCCGGAGCCCTTGCATGTGCTGCAGACAGCCTGCTTGGTGATGAGGACGCGGCGCTCCGTGCCGAAGATCGCATCGCGGAACGGGAGCTCGATATCGATCGAGATGTCGCGGCCGCGCTTCTGGCGCTGCCCGCGCCCGCCGCCGAAGAGATCGCTGAAGATGTCGCCGAAGTCCATGCCCTCGAAGCCTTGCTGGAAACCCTCGAAGCCGGAGAAATCGAAGCCGGCCCCGAACGGGTTCGCGCCTGCACTGCCGCTGCCGCTGAACGTCCTGCCATAGGCATCGTATTCGGCCCGCTTCTTCTTGTCTGAAAGGACGGCGTACGCCTCGCTCGCCTCCTTGAACTTGGCTTCATCGCCACCCTGCTTGTCCGGGTGGTACTGGTGCGCGAGCTTCCGGAACGCCTTCTTGATCTCCTCTTCTGAGGCGTTCTTCGCGACGCCCAGGATCTGGTAGTAGTCCTTCATGCTTGGCATTATACGAGCCTCGCGGGGGAATACAACGACACGCTCCCCTACCCCTGTGCCATCGGCAGCGCGAGGAATTCGCCGACCCGTTCTGGCGCGAAATGCTCGTCGAAGGCGCCAAGGAGTGATTCGGCGGTCATGGACTCGAGTATCGCGACGAGCTCCGCCTCCGAGCTGATGGTCCCGGTGTGCGTAAGCATGGTGACGGCGGTCTCCGCGCGCGTATCGGCTGTCTGGAAATTGAAGACGTTCCGATTCAGCTCGCGCGCTGCATGCGCGCGGATGTGCGCTTCGTCAGCAAGGGCCGTTCGAGCGCGTTCCATGAATTCTGCGCGGATCTCGCGGACAGCCGTGACATCATTGAGCGGCATCCGGAATAGCCAGCTGAAGCGGTCCCGATCCGTTTCCGACCCTGCGGAGACGCCGTAGGTCCATCCCTTCTGATTGCGCAGCCAATCGTAGATCGGGCCATGCGACGGATTCGTGAGGAATCCCAAGATGAACGTGAGCCGCAGATCGCTCATGAGATCGTAGGATGACGTGAGACCGCCGATGAAGAGGATCGGCGAATCGAGGTCCCTGAACTGCTTCTCGTGGTACTCCCGCCTCCCCCAGGAGAGCGGTATCGATTGCTCCATCAGCCTGCTGGAGGGAGCTGCCGTGCTCCCGAATGCCTCCGCGATGATATGCGGATCATGCCCACCTGCGGCGACGATGCGCACGCTTTCGTTCCAGTAATTATCATGAAAGCGCGAGAGCTGCACTGGGGTCATCGCGGCTAGATCAGCATCACTGCCGAAGAGCTGCTCTTTCGTGAAGTGCTCGTCGTGCATCCACTCGTGATCGATGTAGCGCCCGAGCTCCGTCGTTCCCGGGAAGTACTTGCGCTGATCCCGCTCATTGCCGACCACGCCGCGTTCGATCGCGATATCACCCTCGTCGAAGATCGGCTGGAACAGCATGCTCGCGATTCCTTCGACGATCATGCGCTCAGCGGCCACGGGCGCTTGGACGTAGATGCTCGTGTAGTACGGTGCGGTGTATGCATTGAGCAAGGCGCCCTGCTCCGCAGCGAGGCGGTCGAACGAGCGCAGCTCCGGGTAGCGCTCAGAGCGCATGAACGTCATGTGCTCGAGGAAGTGCGTGACGCCGTGCCGGCCGCCGGAGTTGCCGTCGTGCGAATGGACGCTCCCGACTGGGATCAGCACATGGAGCGAGAAGAGCGGCGCGTCCATCGCGTGCGAATAGAGCGCTGTGCCGTTGCCGAGCATCGTCCGCTCGAAAAGGAGGCGATCCTGCATCGCTGCATTATCCGCCCGGATACGGGTAAACGCAAAGAGGCGCACGAAGCGTCTCGGTGCCTGCGGATGGTCGGAATCGGCTATTGCTGCCCCTGCTCGCCGTCGCCGGAAGCGCTCTCCGGATTGCCATTCGCATTCCCCTGCTCCGGCTGCTGCTGCTGTGCGGCCTTCTGCACCGCTTCGCCGATCTTCGAGAGGCTGCCGGAGAGTGCTTCGGTCGCGGCCTTGATGGCATCGAGGTCGGACCCTTCGCGCGCCTTCTTCACGGCGCTGACCTTCTCCTCGACGTCCTTCCGCACGTCTTCCCCGACCTTCTCGCCGTGCTCCGTGAGGGATTTCTCTGCGGTGTAGACGAGCTGGTCGGCAGCGTTATTGACCTCTGCGGCCTCATGCTTCTTCTTATCCTCTTCGGCATGCGTCTCCGCATCCTGCTTCATGCGCTCGATATCGGCGTCGGAGAGTCCGCTGCTCGCCTCAATGCGGATGGATTGCTCCTTGCCGGTCCCCTTATCCTTCGCTTTGACCGAGAGGATGCCGTTCGCATCGATATCGAACGAGACTTCGATCTGCGGCATGCCGCGGGGCGCCGGCGCGATGCCGTCCAGCATGAAGCGGCCGAGCGAATTGTTATCAGCAGCCATCGCGCGCTCGCCCTGCACGACATGGATCTCCACGCTGGTCTGATTGTCTGCTGCGGTCGAGAAGACCTGCGATTTGCTGGTAGGGATCGTGGCGTTGCGCTCGATCAGCTTCGTCGCGACGCCGCCCATCGTTTCGATGCCGAACGAAAGCGGGATGACATCGAGCAGGAGGATGTCCTTGACATCGCCCTGCAGGATGCCGCCCTGGATCGCGGCGCCGACTGCCACGACTTCATCCGGGTTCACGCCCATGTGCGGCTTCTTGCCGAAGAATTCCTCGACGCGCTTCTGCATGGCCGGCATGCGAGTCTGGCCCCCGACGAGCACGATCTCATTGATATCGCCCTTCTCGAACGGCGATGCCTCGACGGCGCGCTTGGTGATCTCGAGCGCCTTGTCGATGAACGGAGCCGCGATCTCCTCGAGCTTGGCGCGCGAGAACTTCAGCAGGAGGTGCTGCGGGCCCTCCGCAGTCGAGGTGATGAAGGGGATGTTGATCTCGGTCTCCTGCGTGGTCGAGAGCTCGATCTTGGCCTTCTCCGCCGCTTCGTCGAGGCGCTGGAGCGCGAGCGCGTCCTTGCTGACGTCTACTCCGGAATCCTTCTTGAATTCGGTGATGATCCACTCCACGATCGCCTGGTCGATATCGCGGCCGCCCATGTGCGCGTCGCCGTCGGTGGACTTCACCTCGATGACGTCGTCGCCCACTTCGAGGACCGAGATGTCGAAGGTGCCGCCGCCGAAGTCGAAGACGGCGATCTTCTCGTCTTTCTTCTTGTTGAAGCCGTACGCGAGCGCAGCGGCCGTCGGCTCGTTGATGATGCGCTTCACGTCGAGGCCTGCGATCTTGCCGGCATCCTTGGTCGCCTTGCGCTGGCTGTCATTGAAATACGCAGGAACGGTGATGACTGCCTCCGTGATGGGCTCGCCGAGCTTCGCTTCAGCGTCCGCCTTGAGCTTGCCGAGGATCATGGCAGAGACTTCCTCAGGGCGGTAGTCCGTATCGCCCAAGTGCACGAGCACGCCGCCGTCCGGCCCCTCCTTGATCTCGTACGGGACGAGCCCCTTATCCTTCTGAATGGCAGCCTCGCTCGCGCGGTGCCCCATGAAGCGCTTGATGCCATAGATGGTGCTCTTCGGGTTCGTAACCGCCTGGCGCTTGGCCGCGACCCCGACCAGCCGCTCGCCGGTCTTGCTGATCGCGACGATGGACGGCGTCGTGCGGTTGCCCTCCGCGTTCTCGATGATCGCGGGCTCGCCGCGCTCTATGATCGCCATCGCGGAATTCGTCGTGCCCAAGTCGATTCCTAGGATCTTAGCCATAGTGAGTATTCGTTAGCGGGTATGTGATTGCGTAAGTAGTGTCCGTAGCGTTCGCTACCGTCGCTTCGCATGCTCCAGTAAATCTTACAGCTGTATGATTTACAGGAGCAGTGACGGGTTCATTGTATTCCTCACGTTCCGTTCGTCAAATGATCCTCGAGCAGATGGAACGCCTTCGCGTAGCGGCGCGCGTCATTGATCTCCGTCGCCACCACATACCGCACGCGATCCCCTACGTGGAACCAGTGCGCGATCGCCTGCACCTCGTCGCGGCACTCGTGCGGGTAGATGAGCACGGATTGCTGGTACATCTGGAAGCCGAGCTCGAGCAGGCGCTGCCGGAACGACTGGTGCGCAGTGGTGCGGTGCTCCGGGAAGTCGAACATGACGAGGCGCCACTTCTTATCCCACCGGCGCGGCGGCCTGATCTCGAGTTCCCAGATCATCACCTCATCGAGCTTCTGCTTGCCTTGGTGCGTCAGGATGAGGATCTGCGTACCGTCCTTCTCGACGATGCGCACCCGTTCCTTGCTCTCCAGGTACTTGATCGCTTTCCAGATGCGGTTCCGTTCGTTCCGCCCTTTCGGGTCGAGATAGTCGATGACCTGGGCGAGATTAGGTGCGGTGACGATCGCACCCAGCTTCACGCCTGCCCCTACGAGCCGGAGGATGTCCTTCGTCAGCTCGCCGCGCCTGTACTCGGCGAGGGTCTTGATGCCTTTGAATTGCGTCTTTGCCATACCGTCATTCCCTTCAGGCGTGCTGCCGCCTCTCTCGTATGTCCCATTACTATAGCCGCCCTCGCTGCTCCTGTAAATCTTACAGCTGTAAAGATTACAGGAGCATGAACGCAAAGCGGCGGGGCTGAGCGGCAGTGTTCGCGACGCCGGCCTGTCCGCGGCCCCAGGTGGCTGCGGATATCCTGCAGGCGCGCCCTGCCCACGCGGGCTACTCCGCGTGCGCGACGGTCACGTGCGCGGGGCGCAGTACGGTGTCGCCCAGCTTCCAGCCGCTCCGGAGCACCGCGATGATCGTGCCTTCCTGCTCCTTCTTCTCAGGCGACACTTCCGCCACTGCCTCGTGCAGGTGCGGGTCGAAGTGCTCGCCGATTGCTCCGAAGCGCGATGCGCCGCGTGCGAGGAGCGCATTCTCGAGCTGGCTGAAGATCTGCTCGATGCCCGCGCGCCAGGTCGCATCCACTGCCTGCCAGCCGGCAGCCGCGCGCGCCATGTCATACGCATCGAATGCGGGCAGGATCTCCTCGATAAGCGCGGCTTCGGCTGCCTGCTTCTCGCGCGCGGCGCGCGCGGCGTCATCCTTCTTGCTGTTCGCGACGTCGGCACGCAGGCGCTGCCAGCCGTCCAGGTACTCCTGACGCTCCGCCTGTGCCCTCGCAAGCTCGTCGCGCAGCTTCTTGATCTTCTTCATCGCCGAGGCGAGGTCGGTCGCCTCCTCATCGGTGTCCGCGTCGCGATCCGTCCCTGCCCCAGCCTCGATGTCGATGACATCCTCGTCATCTGCCCGGCCTTTCTTCATGCTCATGGGCCGAGTATAGCAAAATCGCTCCATGGCTTCCATGGAGCGCGCTCAGCCGGCATGAGCAATGCTCTGGCCAGAACGAAGAAAGGCTCCTTGCGGAGCCTTTCTTCTAACGCTTTGACCACTGCGGAGCACGGCGGGCGCCGCGGAGCCCGAACTTCTTGCGCTCCTTGGTACGCGCATCGCGCTTGAGGAAGCCCGCCTGCTTCAACTGGCCGCGCTTCTCGCCGTCGTACTTCACGAGGGCGCGGGCGATGCCGAGGCGGATCGCCTCTGCCTGCGACTTGTGGCCGCCGCCCATGACGTGGACGGAGACGGAGAACGTGGCACCGGCATCGGTCAGCGACTCGCGAGCGATCTTCGCGGACTCATCGAGCGGGAAATATTCCGCGATCGCCTTGTCGTTGACGACGATCGCCTCGCTCTTGGCCGGCGTGATGCGGACGCGCGCACTCGCCGTCTTGCGGCGGCCGACTGCTTCGAAGTAACGGGTGGTGTCTTGAGTAGCCATAATGAAATCGGTTAGCCCTCGATCGTGAGGAGCTTAAGGCGGCGTGCGCGGAGCTTGTTCGCCGGGAGCATGCCGCGGATCGCGTGGCGCAGCGCCTCGGCCGCGCCCTTATCGGCGACGATCTTCGAAAGGGGCGTCAGCGTCTGGCCGCCCGGGTAGCCCGAGTAGCGCTTATAGAGCTTCGTGCTCGCCTTCTTATCGGAGATGTCGAGGCTGTTCGCGCCCGTGATGGTCACGTGCGTGGTCGGGAATGCATTCGGCATATAGCTCGGCTTGTGCTTGCCCATCAAGGCGCGCGCAGCCTCCGAGGCGATGCGGCCGATGCGCTTTCCCGAAGCGTCGATAGTATAGGTGTCAGTTGCGGTATCCATAGTCTTAGACGAGCTCGATCTTCGCCATATCGGCCGAGCGCGCGCCAATCTTACCAAGCTTGATGATGCGCGTATAGCCCCCCATGCGCTCCTTGTACTTCGGGGCGACATCCGTGACGATCGCCGCGACCGCATCATCCGCATTGCCGAGCTCGCTCGCGAGGAAGCGGCGCGTGGCAACGCTGTCGGTCTTCCCCTTCGTGATGAGGCGCTCCGCGAACGGGCGGACCTCCTTGGCCTTCGCGACAGTCGTGGTGATTACGCCGTTGAGGATCAGGTCGCGTGCAAGACCGCGCAGGAGCGCAGTACGCTGCTTCTGGAGACGACCGAACGTGCGACCTTTCTTGTGATGCTGCATGATAGGAGTGGCGGGATAGGATTAGGAACGGAGCGTGAGACCGAAGTTCGAGAGCGCGCGCTTGATCTCCTGCAGGCCCTTCTGGCCGAGGCCCTCGATCGCGAGCAAGTCCTCCTCGCGCTTGCGGACGAGCCCGCCCACGGTGCGGATGGATGCGCCATCGAGCGCAGCCTCCACGCGCGTGCTGAGGTTGAGCTCGCTCACGCGCGTCTTGAAGACCTCGGTATCGGCGTCCATGTTCGGCTCGGCCGCGGCGGCGTACGCCTCGGAGGCGATCGTCTCGGACGGGATGGATGACGGGACCTCGATCTCCTCTTCCTCCTTGAAGCCGACGATGGCCTTCAGCTGATGGATCATCATGTCGATGGACTTCTCCAGCGCCTCGCGCGCGGTCAGCGTGCCATCCGTCTCGATCGTGAAGCGCACGCGGTTGTAGTTCGTGCGGTCGCCGACGCGCATGTTCTCCACCTCGTAGTTCACGCGGCGGATGGGGCTGAACACCGCATCGAGCGCGATGGTGCCGATCTCGACGCGATCCTTCTGAAGGTTCTCCTTCGAGACATACCCCAAGCCGCGCTCGGCCTGGATCTCGATCGAGAGGTTCACCTTGCCGGTGACCTCGGCGATGTGCTGCTCAGGATTGAGGATCTCGACCTGGCCCGGGAGCTTGATGTCCGCGGCCGTGACCGACTTCGGACCCTTGATATCGAGGGTGAGCACCTGCGGCTCGTCCGAGTTGATGGAAAGGCGAACCTTGCGGAGGTTGAGGAGGAGCGTCACCACGTCCTCCTCGACGCCGTCGATAGCGGAGAACTCATGCTCGACGCCCTCGATCTTGACCTGCGTAATCGCAGCGCCCGGCAGCGACGAGAGGATGATGCGGCGGAGCGAGTTGCCGAGCGTGTAGCCGTAGCCCGGGTAGAGGCCATCGATCTCGTAAACGCCGGTCGCGCCGTCCTCGGAGATGACGCGGGGCTTGCTGGGCAGCGTGATGTGGAGGTCAGACATATGCGTTTGGTACTGTAATAAAAAAAGCGTTTCTTGTAAAGCGTCCTGACTGCGCAGCTTAGCGGCTGTAGTACTCGAACACGACCTGGAAATCGAGCAGGCCCTCGCCCGGGACGAACTGCGGGACACCCGTGATGGAACCGGTCATGCTGCCGAAATCGAAGGCAGCCCATGCCGGAGCCGGCCGGTAGCCGCCCTGTCCCTCCTCGCCTTCGCCCTTCTTCGCGAAGAGCGGCGACTCCTTGCTGCCCTCGCGGATCGCGAGGACATCGCCCGGCTCCATCTGGTGCGACGGCACGGTCATGCGCGTGCCGTTCACGAGGAAATGGCCGTGCGACGCCATCTGGCGCGCGGCGCGGCGCGTCGGGGCGAGCCCGAGGCGGTAGGCCACGTTGTCGAGGCGCGACTCGAGCGTCTTATAGAGCGCTGCCATCGGATCAGCCTTCGCCATCGCCTCCTTCACGTAGCGTGCGAACTGGTGCTCGGAAAGGCCGTAGGTGTAGCGGACCTTCTGCTTCTCCGTCAGCTGGCGGCTATAGTCCGAAGGGTTGCGGCGGCGGCGCTTCGCCTTCTGGGTGCGCGCCTCGGAGAGCGCATAGCGCTGGCTCTGCGTCTGCTCGAACACGGCAGCGCCGAGGCGCTTAGCGATCTTATACTTGGACTTGATCTGAAGCATAGTAGTTCTTGCGGCTGGTATTAGATGCGACGAGGCTTCGCGGGACGCGGGCCGTTGTGCGGGATCGGCGTGTCATCGGTGATGCGCGTGATCTCGATCCCCTTCCCCGAGAAGGCGCGGAGCACCGACTCGCGGCCGGCGCCGACGCCGCGGATGACGACGGTGGCGGACTTCATGCCCATCTGCAGAGCCTTGTCGCCCAGGAGCTCGCCGACCTTCGCTGCAGCGAACGGCGTGCCCTTCTTCGCGCCGGAGAACCCGAGCGCGCCCGAGGACGACCAGGCGACTGCATTCCCCTGGCTGTCCGAGACGAGCGCCTTCGTGTTATTGAAGGTGGCCTGGATATGGAGCGTGCCGGTCTCGAGCTTGCGCTTCGGCGCGCGCGCAAGCGCGCGAGCCTTCATGCCGCTGTTGACGGACGATCCCTGCTTCTTGACGATTCGCTTCTTTCCCATGGTTACTTCTTCTCAACCTTGCGGCGGCCGGAGGTCATCGTCTTGCGGACGTTGCCACGGACCGAGCGCGAATTGGTCTTCGTGCGCTGGCCGCGCGCCGGCAGGCGCTTGGCATGCCGGGAGCCCCGGTAGCTATTGATATCCTTCAGGCGCTTGATGCTCGCGCTCACTTCGCGCTTGAGCTCTCCCTCGATCGTGAATGACTCCACGGCCGTGCGGATCGCGATCTCCTGCGCCTCCGTGAGGTCGGTCGGCTTCATGCCGCCATCCACGCCGGCGTCGGCGAGGATCTTCGCTGCGCGCGGACGGCCGATGCCGTACACGGCGGTCAGCCCGATCTCGAGCCGCTTCGAATCCGGAATCGTGATGCCTGAAATACGCATAGTAGTGGTAGTGGATTGGAACGAGGATTAACCCTGGCGCTGCTTGTGGCGACCGCCGTTCTGGAGGTTGCTGCACACGACTGACACGCGCCCGTTGCGGCGGACGATCTTGCAGTCCTTGCACATCTTCTTGACGGAAGCCTTGACCTTCATAGATGAAAAAATGAAAACGCGATGAGCGCGGGAAATTATTAGAGACGCCGGGTGATGCGCGCCCGTCCGCCGTAGGGGTCGAGCTGCACGAGGACGGTATCCCCTACGAGCACTTTGATCCGGTGCACGCGCATCTTGCCCGCGAGATACGCGAGCACGAGCTCATCGGAATTCAGGCGGACGCGGAAGAGCGTGTTGGGGAGAGCCTCCTCAACAATACCCTCTGTCGTTGGTTCATCCGCCATAGCAAAGCGCTCGAGGCCATATACTACCAACAGGCGACCGGGCGGTCAAGCTATTGGGCTGCGGCTGCCGTCTTGGGGGCCGTAACGACCACTTTGATGGCCGTAGGATCCGTCGGGAACGACTGGCTCCAGAGCGGATAGACGCTCGCCGTGGCGGAATCGATCGAGGCGTAACCCTTCACGATCGCCTGGAATGCGGCCTTATTCTTGCCGGCGAGATCATTAGCGAGCGCGCCGGTATCCACGTTCCAGACGAAGCCCGCGGTGCCGGTCAGCGAGAAATCGATCGGATCGCTGCCGAGGGACTGCGTGCCGGTCGCGGTCGAGCTCGCGAGGGTGAAGGAGAAGGTCGAGGGGTCGGCGATGGTCACGCTGCCGCTTCCCGTAGTGGCGCTGGTCTGCGACGCGAGGAATGAATCGAGCTGGATGCGCGGCAGGATCGGCACGATGACATTCGCGGACTCCGAGACGGTCGCGCTCCCATCGCTTGCGGATTCGACCGAGAGCGCCGAGAAGGAGATGGACGCGAGGTTCGTGAGCGCGTAGCCAGCCGTCGAGCTCGCGTACGCCGCAGCGACCTTCGCGCGCAGCTGGCTCTCGAGCTGCTGCTGCGCGGCCGTCTTCGCCGTATCGCTGATGGCCGGGCGCGTGCCGACGAAGCCGCCCGTCATGGCGCTTGCCGAATGGGCGTAGATGCCTGCGTGCATATCGGGCGAGCTTTCGAGGCCGGGCAGCGTGAAGCGGTCGACCGGGCCGATGTTGTACTCCGCGCCTGGCTGGTCGGCATAGACCGTCGCGGTGATCGAGCCAGGCGTGGCGCCGCTCTTCCCCGGGATGGTGATCGGCGCGTGGATGCGGAAAACCTTGCCGTCCGGCGTCTCGAACCGCGTATTCGTCACGAGGCGGACCGGCGAGGCTGAGTAGCTGTTATAGATAGTGATCGTGCCGGACGCGGGGACGGATACCTGCTCCGTGCCGCTCGCGGTCACTGAAGTCGTGGCCGAGAGCGTCTGCGAATCGGTCGTATAGGTGAGGCTGCCTGCAGGCGCGTTCTGATCCGATTGCGGGTATGCGGTATAGACGGTCGATTCATCGAAGACGACCGTGTGCTGGTGCGGGACGACCGTGACGGTCGTCTTGCGGAAAAGCGTGGATACGAGGAAGCCGAGCACGACGATTACGACGGCTCCGATCGCCCAGAGCGCGAATGTGCCGCCTGAGGCGCCGCGGGTGCGCTGGCGAGGCATCCCGGCAGCGGCATTCTGCCGCGAGGTGCGCGGCCGTGCGGCGGAGGGAGCGATATTACGGATGCTTCGGGGCTGCTGGTGGGTCGGTTCGCGGCTCGGTTCAGGGGTTTCGTCTTCTGGCGGCATGATGTCTTGGAAGTACTCGCGTGTCATGAAGGCAGTATACCACCGTCTCCGGGTCACGCATTCCTGATGTGCACAAGGGCGGCGAGCGCTGCGACGCCGGCATCCGGGGCGACGCCTTGGCCGAACGCCATGTACTCGGCGAGCACGCGCGGCGTCATGACTTCCACCGTGAACGGCCTGCCGGTCTCCGTGAACTGGCTGAAATCAAGCCGTCCGAAGAAGGCGGTCGCCCAGGCGGCGAGCTTCGGGTGGATGGCGATCACGAGCGAGGCGGGCATGCGCTCGCGCGCCGTGAGCCCGGAGAACGCCTCCCCGAAGGCGCGCATGACGTTCGGCTCCGCCGCCGCGAGCGCCGCCGCGACTTCGCTGCGCGCGGCATCATTCGCGCTCCCTTCGATGGCCATGCCGATAAGCGAAAGGAGCTCGTCTGCTGTGCGCGCCCCTTCCCCGCTCGCGTGCCGCATCAGCGAACGCGTCCCGGCAGCGACCGTGGCCTGCTCCGCGATCGCGCCGTCGCGTACGCAATAGCAGGCGCTCGCCTCGCTCCCGATATCGAGGAATGCGTAGCCCGCTCCCGCAGGAGCGCGCTCATGCACGATGGCATCGTACTCGTACGCCGCCGAATGCGCGACGAAGGGCGCATCGGGCGCCAGCGTGCCCGCGAGCTCCTTCGCATGCGCGAGGAAGTCAGCAGGCACCGTGCTCTCGAGCGTGATCACGCGCAGGCTCCGCGCGATCTTCCCTGCCGGGAACGCCGTCGTATAGCCGTTCAGCTCCACATGCACGATCGCCTGTTCGAGGATCGTGCGCGCCGCTCCCGCCTTCTCCCGGCCGGCCGATTCCCGCGCCGCTTTCTCGAGGAGCGCTGGCGTGATGCGAGTCGGCGCAGTGAAGGAGACGAGCGAATCGCGCGTCGCGCTCTCTCCCCATGGGGCATGGAAGACGGCGAATGCTCGCGTGATGGGCCCTGATTCTGCGAAAACCGGCAGCTTCGCGTACGTATCGCGTACGGCGTGGCCGGCATCGGCGAGGGCCGTCCTCACTGCGGCGGCGTGCTGCGCGCTCGTCCGATCCTCGAACGGAAGCGTGACACGCGTGCTCGCGAGCACGCGTGCGGGAGCGCCTTCGCGGACAGCAATGACAGCCGTCGCTGCGCCGCCGCTGCCGATATCGAGCCCCAGATGGACGGATCCGCCGCGCTTCGAGGTGAGCGGAAGGAGATGCATGCTGCCATTATAAAGGCGTGCCGCGAAAAGCGGAGCGCGCATATGCACAGTCAGTCCGTCTCGAGCTCCGCGAGGTGCGTGCGGTCGTTCCAGGTCGCGATACGCCACGCATCATCGAGCGAGAATGTCGTGATGCCAGTGTTATCGTTGCGCAGCGTGCGTGTGAAGGCTTCGAGGTGCGGGCCCGTCAGCATATCGCCGAGGATCGCGCGGGCACCGAGCACGCGGGTGAAGAATCCGTGCGAGACGACGAAGATATGGCGCTCGGGCCGCGCCTCGAGGTGCGCGAGCGCGCGATCGGCACGCTCGATGATCGCGGCGAAATTCTCCCCGCCATCCACCGCGGGAGCGTCATCCGCGAAGAGGCTGGCAGACCATTCGTCATAGAGCGGCTGGTACTGCGGGTCGCCGAACTCCTTGCCCTCGAGGATGTCGGGCTTGCGCCGTTCGGTGAAGAGGTCGGAGTATTCGACAGGAATGCCGATGCGCTCGCTGATCGCTTCAGCCGTAGCGCGCGCCCGCGTCCACGGGCTCGCGATGATCGCCTCGATCGGCAGCCGTGCGGCGCGCGTGGCGAGGAGCGCCGCCTGCTCCCTGCCTTTCGCGGTCAGGGCCGAATGCGGCCCCTGGAAGACGTTCCCGATATTCGCATCGCTCTCGCCATGCCGCGCGATATAGACGTACTTCATGCTTGCAGTATCGCCTGCTTTGCTGAAGCGCGCCTGTGGATGGCAGGCACGAAGGCTGCTACTCGAGTACGCCTTTGATCCGGCGCACGCCAGCGGATGATGCCTCTTCCTTGGCGATCCGGAAGCGGCCGGACTCGGCGATCTCGCTCGTATTGGAGACGTGCGGGCCGCCGCAGAACTCGATCGAGAATGCTTCCGCGAAGCGCGGGGCATCCTGCGTCGCGCCTCGCGGGCCGATCGAGTAGACGGAGACCGTGTCCGGGTACTTGGCCCCGAACTCGTGCTCCGCGTTCAGCTTCTCGGCCTCCTCCTTGGGGAGCATCGAGCGCGTGACCGGCAGCGCTTCGCCGATCTTCTCGTTCACGATGCGCTCTACCTCGCGCTTCTGCTCGTCCGTCATCTTCTCGCCGTATGAGAAATCGAGGCGCAGGCGCTCTGCCGTGATGTTGCTGCCGCGCTGGTGCACATCCGGCCCGAGGACCATCTGGAGCGCCCTGAGAAGCAGGTGGTGCGTGGTATGGAGCCGCGTTGTCTCCTGCGAAGCATCTGCGAGCCCGCCTTTGAACTTCTGCTCGCTGCCGGCGCGCGATTCCTCCTGATGCCTGCCCATCTCTTCCTTGAATCCGGCTTCATCGACGCCGATGCCGCGCTCCGCCGCGAGCTCCTGCGTGAGCTCGAGCGGGAATCCGTAGGTCGAGAAGAGGATGAATGCATCGCGACCGGAGATGTCTGCAGCGGCGAGGCGCTCGAACTCGCGCATGCCGCGCGTGAGCGTGGCGCGGAAGCGCTCCTCCTCCTCGCGCACGGCCGCTTCGATATCGTGCGCAGGCTCGGCGAGCGTGATGTAGCCTTCGTAGGCGCCGACGATCGCAGGGACGAGCGCGGCGAGGCCGGTCACGCCGACCTGCTCCCCGTAGCGGATCGCGCGACGCAGCAGGCGGCGCACGAAATAGCCCTGATCGGTCGTGCTCGGCAGGACGCCGTCATGGATGAGGAAGACTGCCGCGCGCAGATGGTCGGCGACGATGCGCAGCGCGCGCCGTTCGCGCAGCGCTGCCGTCGCGTATGCGACGCCGCCCTGGCGCTCGATCGCAGCGAAGAGCGGCGCGAAGAGCGACGAGGTGAAGACGTCCGGGTCGCCGTCCTTGGCTGTCGCGATGCGCTCGAGCCCGCCGCCGAAATCCACATTCCGCTTCGGCAGCTGGCCGAACGTGCCGTCTTCCCGCTTCACGTACTGCATGAAGACCGAATTGCCGATCTCAAGGAACCGGCCGCAATCGCAATTGGGATGGCACTCTGCGCCGAATGCGGGGTCGTGCGGGGTGCCGAAATCGTAGAAAATCTCGGAATCGGGCCCGCCCGGCTCCCCTGCCGGCATGGCGTCCGGCGCGCCGGCGCGGCTCCACCAGTTCTTATCGCGATAGGCGAAGATGCGCTCGCCATCTCGCATGCCGCGCAGGGCGCCCGCTTCCTCGGTGACCATATCGGCCACTGCCGCCTCGATGCCCTTGCCGGCGAAGAGCTTCTGCCAGATGGCGATCGCCTCCTCATCCTTCGGGATCGCCCCGTCAGCCGAACCTGAGTAGACGGTCACGAAGAGCTTCGCCGGGTCGAGGCCGACCTCTGCGGTGAGGAACTCGAAGATCCACGGCAGCTGCTCCGCCTTGAAGTAGTCGCCCAAGGACCAGTTGCCGAGCATCTCGAAGAAGGTGGTGTGCCGGTTGTCGCCCACCTCCTCGATGTCGTTGCTGCGGAAGCTCTTCTGCGAATCGGCGAGCCGGCTGCCTTCCGGGTGCTCCTTGCCGAGGAGATACGGGACCAATGGCTGCATGCCGGAGCTTGTGAAGAGCGTCGTCGGATCGTTCTGCGGGACGAGCGAGGCCGACGGGATCACGGCGTGGCCGCGCGCAGCATAGAAATCCAGGAACTTCTGGCGGATCTCGTTCGCGTTCATGGTGGCGAGTATAGCATGGCCCGCTCTCATAAAAAGAGGGCCGGGGCGAGTGCTCGCTCCGGCCTTCGTGGTGCGTGGCTAGCGGTCCCGCTCTGACCGGCTGATCCTCCCGGAGAGGTCGAATGGCGCTCCCAGGAGGATGCCGATGATGATGCCGGCCATCGCTCCGAGAAGCGTGGCGTGCGGGAGCAGCAGCGCTGTCGCGGCGTACCCGACGATCCCGTAGAGCACGCCCGCGATGAGCGATACGGCATGGTTGCTGATAGCCCTGTATGCACGATGCATCTGCCTGTCCTTTCCCCCTGCCGCTCGCTCCACTATGCTATCGATTCACGGCCTTCGCAAGTCGCTCGAGCTCAGCGATATCGCGCTCCATCGCCGCGAGCCCATCGGCGAAGAGCGCAGGCCCGACCTCGATGCCGATGTCCTTGAAGATCTGCTCAGGCTTCTTCGAGTCGCCCGCGCGGAGGAATTCGTCCACCTTCATGATATACGCAGGGTCTTCCTTCACGCGCGCGAGGAGGGCCTTGCTGATGAGCTGGCCGTACGCGTACGAGTAGACGTAGAACGGGTTGCGGAAGTGGCTGACGGCGACGAAGAAGAGCCCGTCGCGCTCCTGCATCTTGACTGCCTTCCCGAGATAGCGCGCGCACTCCTCGTTCAGCATGCGCATGATCTCCGCCTTCGGGACCCAGCCTTCCGTGCGAACGCGCGTATGCAGCGCGAGCTCGAAATTGAAGAACGCGATCTGCCGCTGGATCGTCGCGATCTCGTCCTGCAGCCGGTCGTGGAGCATGATCATGCGCTCCTTCGGCGAAAGGCCCTCGAGCAGCCGCTCGAAGACGACGCCTTCGAAGAACGTGCTCGCCGTCTCGGCGACGGAGATCGAGTGTCCCTGGTAGAGCGGCGGCTGGCTCTTGGCGCGCTCGGCGTGGATCGCATGCCCCATCTCGTGCGCGATCGTCATGAGCGAGCGCGGCTCGTCCACGTGGTTGAGCAGGACGAGCGTGGGATTGCCGAATGCGCTCGAGCAGTAGGCACCGCCGCTCTTTCCCTGCCTGGGGTAGACGTCGATCTGACCGCGCGCGAGGTAGGAATCGAGGATCGCGGCATACTCCGGGTTCATCGAGGCATACGCATCGCGCACGATCGCGACCGAGTCCTCGAACGAGAATTTCTTCGCGACCTTGCCGATCGAGATGCCGCGATCGGCGTAACGCATCTCCGGAAGCTTCGCGAGCTTCTTCTTCAGCGCGTAGAACCGCTGACTGATCGGGAATGCGCCAGTCACTGTCTCGATGAGCGATCGCACGACGGCCGGATCGTTCTCGTATGCGAGCACGGTCGCCTCGTACGGCTCCTTGTAGCCGCGCAGCTCGTCATTGATCTTCTTATCGGTCAGGACCGCATTGAGCTCGCTTTCCGCGAAGTCGCTCACGCGATCGAGCGCGTCCATGGTGCTGTCCCAGAGCGCATGGCGCTCCTTCTGGTTCGGGATGGACGGGATGAGATTGATGGCTTCGTTGACAGGGATCTCTTTCTTGCCGCGCTTCACCATCTGCTTGTTGACGGCCGTATCCACGCCGGAGACCCACATGCCGCGCGCCGTGGCAGCCTTGAGCGACATGATCTTCTCCTCGGGCTCGCTGAGATCATGCGCGGCTGTCTCGAAGATGTGCGCGAGCTCGCGCCGGTAGCGCGCGAGCGCGGGATCGGCGAGGATCGCTTTTTTGCGGGCTACGGGGATCTTCCCGAGCGAGAGCTCGAAGAACTGCACGCGGTTGCCGGCCTTGGTGAAGCGGTCGTCGAGCTGGCGCATGCGCGCCTCGGATGCGCTATCGGCGCCATCGAGCTCCTTGCGGTACGCGAAGTAGAGCGCGGGCTTGCCGCCGTCCAGCGTCACGTAGAGCTTCTCGTAATCCTTGAGCGCCGCACGCAGCGCCGCGCCGCCCTTGAGGTACTCCTTCGTGCCGCGGTACTTCTTCTCGAACGCCTCGTACGCGCGCTCGATGCGCTTCGCGTCCTTCTCGATCATGGGATCGCTCGGATGCGCGTAGAAAAGCGATAAGTCCCATGCGGTCCTGAAACCGTGCGCACTCCCCTTCCTGGCCTTGCTGTCCGTCTTCTTCATCCGCGTACTGTAGCACGTCTGAGGTGATGCGCGCCTAGAGCCAATCGATCGCCTGCTCCCCGTGGGCTTCGAGGTATGCGTTTGCCCTGCTGAACGGCTTGCTGCCGAAGAAGCCGTAGCGTGCGGCGAAGGGCGACGGGTGCGCCGACTCGATGACGAGATGCTTGTTGCGGTCGATGTGCGCGCCTTTCTTCTTCGCGTAGTTCCCCCAGAGGATGAAGACCAGGTGCGCGCGCCGCTCGGAGAGCGCCTTGATGGCAGCATCGGTGAATTCCTCCCAGCCTTTCCCCTGGTGCGAACCGGCGCTCCTTGCGCGGACGGTCAGCGTCGCGTTGAGCAGGAGCACGCCCTGCGCGGCCCAGCGCGCAAGATCGCCCGTCCGATGGAGCAGCGGCTTCCCGAGATCGGACTCGATCTCCTTGAAGATGTTCTGGAGCGATGGCGGCAGCGCCGCGTCCGCGCCTACGGCGAAGCATAGCCCGTTCGCCTGCCCGGGCCCGTGATACGGATCCTGCCCGAGGATCACGACCTTGACCGCATCGAATGGCGCGAGCTCGAAGGCACGGAAGATGTCGCGAGGCGGAGGATAGATGATCGCATGCTGGTACTCCTCCCGTACGAATTGGGTGAGTGCGCGGAAGTAGCCCTGGTCGAATTCTCCCGCGAGCGCTTCCTTCCATGAGGGCTCGATCCGCACCGCCGCGCCTGCCATTGCCTCCAGTATAGCAAAAAGGGAGGCTGCACGAGGATTACTCCTCGTGCAGCCTCTGCTGCCGATCGGCGATGCGAAGCGCGAGCATGTCGCGGTCATCCTGCTCGAGAAGCGACGCGTCGCTCCCGAAGGTCGGATGCCGCAGCGAGCGGGCGCGATCCTGCATGAGCAGGAGCAGCATCAAGAGATCATCGCCGGACGAGGCGTCGATCAGGCTCTCGAAGAAGCCCAACGAGCTCTTGCGCGCGATATCTCGCATCGGGAAGCCGTGCGCTGCACGGCTCAACATGTAGGGATGGCGGTTGAGCGGGATCACGTCCCCCCTGAACGAGCCACTGCAGGTCATAGCCGTCCTCCTGGATCCTCCTGCAAAGACTATACCACGGGAACGGGTGTTTGTCACGAGTTATCCCCACTCTCGAAGGGCACGCCTTCCGCTATGAGCTTCCGGCGCTTCTCCTCCGGGCCGCCGCGGTTATACTCGCCGAGCGTCCCGTTGGCGCGGATGACGCGATGGCACGGGACGCTCGGATCGTAATTGCGTCTCATGATCGAGCCTACGGCGCGCGCAGCGCCCGGATGCCCGGCCGCTGCCGCTACCTGCCCGTATGTCATGGTCTCGCCCTGCGGGATCGCCCGCACTACGGCGCGCACGCGTTCTGCGAAGTCGCTTTTCATATCATGCATGTGCCTTCATGGCGTATGAGCGGAGCTTCCTGCCAGCGGCGTCCCGGTATTGGCAGAAATCGCAGCTCGTCCCGGCAGCCGGAATGATATCGGAATCGAGCGTCTGCCTGATGGCGACGAGCGTGGCTTCCATCCATGTCGTGTCGCCGTCGCACGGCACGATCGTCACATCGAATTCGAGCCTGCTGTCGAACGCCTCCTTGTCCGAGCGTGCGTTCGCGTACACGAAGTACCCTCGCTTCGAGACGGTGAATCCGTTCTGCTGCAAGAGCCATTGGTAGACGCCGAGCTGCCGGCGATACTGGGCTGCCCAGGGCGAGTCCTCCAGGGCCTTGATGTCACCGTCCTTTGATGTCGCCTTGTAATCGACCACGATGAGTTCGCCTGCCGGATCGATCCATACATCATCGACAGCGCCGCAGGCCAGGAGGCCGCTCGCCGGATGCCGGTACTCGATCCCTTCGAAATTTTCGCGCCAGCGATCCAGGTCCGCATGCCGGAAGGGCACGGCAGCGATGCCGTAGCGCGCCATCAGGGGATGTGCGGTCCCCTTCGCGCGGTACGCATCGAACTCCTTCTTGAGAAGCGCGTCGACCGCGATGTTGAGCGTGAATCCCGGGCCCCTCGGGCGTGCCGTGCCGAGCTTGTTATCAAGCCAGAAGCAGCGCGGGCATTCGAGGAAAAGCTCGATCTTCGAGCGGGAGAGCCTCCATTTTGCTCCGCCATAGTTCCATCGGGGATCGCGGTCCGGCGTATAGAACGAGGACATGGCTTCAGTATACAGAGATGCAGACGGCCCCGCGAGGGGCCGTCTGCTAGATCTCCTCGCCCGGGATTCGCGGGTCGAGCGAGGGCTGTTCGTGGTAATTCAGCCACTGCTTGATGCGGTTCTCGAGGAACCAGACCGCCGTGAAGACGATCACGATGAGCGCGGTCGCGAAGATCGCGACGAGGTACATCCCGCTTCCGACGGCCATGCCGAGGCCGGCGACGACCCAGAGGCCGGCTGCCGTCGTGAGCCCCTGGAGACGGTGCTCCTGGAAGACGATAAGGCCTGCGCCGAGGAAGCCGATGCCGGTAATGATGCCTGCAGCGACCCGCATCGGATCGAAGTTCACGTAGCCGAGAAACTGGTTGTCGATCGTGTAGCTGATCGTCATGAAGAGGCAGGAGCCGAGGCTCACCAGGGAGAACGTGCGCGTCCCTGCCCCCTTGCCTGCCGTGGTGCGCTCAGTGCCGATGATCATGCCGAGGAGCGCCGCAAGAGCGAGCTTCCCGAAGATGATCAGGTTCGGATCAGCGAGATGGCTGAGCGCATCCATAGCGAGGGCTACTGGCCCGCAGGGGCGACCGGCGTGGTCGCGGTGAAGGTCGCCGTGACCGGCTGGCCGTTCGAGCCGGCGATCGGCGTGTCAGCGTGAAGATCGAACTGCTTGTTGCCGTTATCGGTGTAGAGGACGATCGCGTACTGCTGATCAGGCTTGGTCGCGCGCAGCAGGGTAACGATCGCGTCCGCGTGGGTGCCAGCCGGCAGCCATGCGGCGCCGAGCACGTTGCCAAGCACGCCGTCCTCGCCGAGCTCATGCACGGCGACCCAGCCGGCGGCCGGGAGCGTGACGGACGAGACGGTGGCGGCCATGCCGGCCGGCTGATCATTCACTGAGATATGCGCTGCGCCGCCCTCCGCGGTGCTGCTTGACGCCTGCGTGCCGGGCGTACTCGTGGATTGCGTGCCCGTGCCCTCGGTCATGCCGGAGGTGCCGGTGCTGCTCCCGGACGTGCTCGTCGCCTGCGTATTGCTGCCGGTCGTGCCGGCAGCGCTCATGACGCTATCCGCCCAGCGCCATCCGATAGCCATGCCGATCAGGATCCCGATAATGAAACCGATAATTCCCCACAGGATAGGTGACTTCCAGAATGGTGCGTTCATATGCAGGTATGATGACGCACCGAGCGAGGGGTGTCAAACGCCTCGCCAGCCGCCCTTATGCCCCGCAGAGCTTGCGGGCTTCATCCTGGATTTCCGGTATGCGCTGCGGCTTCACGCCGTGCTCGCGGAGCAGCTGGCTGCTGCCGCCCACGGCGCGGCACAGCACGATGCGGCTGTCGAGCAGCCGCTGCTTCTCCGAGGGCGAAAGCGTGGTGAGCGCCGTCAGCGGGTGCACCTGCCCTTCCTCGATGAGCTCGAGGAGGTTGCCGCGGCGCGGGTAGTCCCACGAGATCATGGGGAGGCCGGCGCACTCGCCGTAGCGGATCGCATCTTCGGTGAAGCGGGTGTTCGTCACGAGCCATCCTTGGTCCACGTGATCGTCGGGATCGGTCGCTTCCGCGAGGTCCTGGTACCGCGCGCGGACATAGAGCGCATCCTTCACATCGGTCTTGATGCCGGGCGTATTGTGGAACTTCGCTTCGATGCCGATGCGCTTGCCGCCCTTCTTCGCGAGAACGTCCACCTCGTGCGTGACGCACCTGCCCGTGAGGATCACGCTATGGCGCGCCTGCCAGCCGTGGCTGCGCATGACTTCCGCGAAGAACTGCTCGAACGGGTAGCCGGATGGCCCGAGATCGAAGATGGCGCGCTTGATGGAGTACCGTGCGGCCACCGGCGCGCCCTCGCGTTTCTTCAGGAGCTCGAACGCGCGCCGGTAGATCTCAGAGGTGGTGAGCGGCGCAGGTTCAAGCGCCTTCATCATGTGCGCGATGATATGCGCGCGCGCTGCGCTCGAGGCGCCTGCCCGCGCGAGCGATGCTTCGAGCTTGCTCGGATCGAAGGTCTCTTCCTCACCGTCCGCCTTGATGACCCGCAATTCCCTGCTCATGAGCTGATGATGCGCACCGGGACCGGCTGTCCCTCGACGGTCGCCTCGTACGCGCGCGCGGGTGCTCCGCTGAAGCTTGTCTCGTATGGGCGCGGCGCGGTCACGGTCGTGCAGGCGCCGTTCGCGCCCGGAGCATAATCCGGCGTGAATGCGAGATGCGCGGTGCCGTCGACGACCGTGGCCGAGACGGCGACTCCTGCGCATGAGGGAGGGACGGGTACCGTGCCGCGTACGTGATGGATGCCGCCTTCGTACGAGTCGTTCACCGTGACCGCGGCGCCGCCGCTCCCTTTCAGCGCGAATGACGCACCGCCGACGATCGCGAGCGCGATCACGATGAGCACGGCCTGCAGGATCCGCATGCGCATATGCGAGTATGATACCGCATCGATGCGGCTATGCACTGATGATGCCGCCGCCGAGGCATGCAGCGCCGTCGTAGAGCACGAGCGACTGCCCAGGCACTGCGAGCTGCGGCAGATCGAAGATGACGCGCGAGCCTTCGAGGGTGCAGCCCTGCGGCTCTTGGTGGTAGCGCACCTCCGCCAGATAGCGCCCGCCTTGCGGCGCTGTCCCGGAGCACCAGTTCGTCTCGAGCAGCGCGACATCGCGGCGCATCGCTCCTGTTGCGCTCGGCGCGACAGTGATCGTATTGGCGGAAACATCCGTCGCGATGACATAGAGCGGCGCGGGCGCGGCGTCCGGGTCCGTGATCCGGAACTTATGCCGCGCTCCGAGCGTGTAGAGCGCTGCCCCGTCATGCGTGCCGATCATTGCGCCAGCGGCATCGAGCACCATGCCGGGGGCAGGGGCGAGGAGCTCCGAGAGGAACCCATGCATATCGATATCGCCGACGAAGCACAATCCCTGGCTGTCCGGCCTCTCGGCGACAGGGATGCCGCGCGTGCGCGCCGCTTCCCTCACTGCCTGCTTCGTCATCCCGCCGATCGGCATCAGGGCGTGCAGGAGGTCGTCGCGCGTGAGCTGCCAGAGGAAGTACGCCTGGTCCTTCCCGGGGTCGGCGCCGCGCAGGAGGCGTCCGCTCCCCTTCTCGATCTGCGCATGGTGCCCGGTCGCGACGAGGTCCGCGCCATGGAGCGCGGCGAAGCGCCGGAATGCGCCGAACTTGATGAAGCGGTTGCACAGCGCGTCGGGATTCGGCGTGCGACCAGCCCGGTAATCCGCCTGCATGCGGCCGATCACTTCGCGTTCGTACTCGTCGGAGAGATCGAGCGTCGCGAATGGGATCCCGAGCGCGACCGCGACGCGCATGGCGGCAAGCCGGTCTTCCTTCCAGGTGCAGCGCGTGAACGCGGGCTGCCAGATCTTGATGAACACGCCCGTGACGTCGTAGCCCTGCTCGATGAGAAGCGCGGCCGAAAGCGCCGAATCCACGCCGCCGGAGAGCCCGACGAATACCTTCTCCCCCTTCGCCATGCGCATACTCTACGCGACCCGCGGCAAAATGAAAGCGCGCTGCCCGAAGCAGCGCGCGGATAGTGGGTAGCACGGCCGTACCCAAGTTGTGACGTGGAGGGAGCTACGAACGGACCGTGCTACCCATACGTACAGTACCACATTACGGCCCGAGGTACTCAGCCTTGAACTCGAGGTGCTGCGCGTACGTCTTGCTGTAGTGCGTCACGCCGTTATTGTCCGCGAGGTAGAACAGGGCGCCCGTGTCGATAGGGTCGAGCGCTGCCTTGATGGACGAGAGCGAGGGGTTGTCTATGGGCGTCGGAGGCAGGCCCTTATTGACGTACGTGTTATACGGCGAATCGGACTGCAGGTCCTGCTTCGTGAGATCGAAGGTGCTCTTGCCGAGCGAGTAGAGGAAGACGGAGTCCACCTGCAGGGGCATGCCGATCGCGATGCGCTTCCAGAGCACGCCAGCGATCTTCTGCCGATCGGTGTAGTCGCGCGCTTCCTTCTCCAGGATCGATGCCATGATCACGATATCCGAGAGCGAATGCGTCGAGGTCGCGATCGCCGGCTGCAGCGGCGCGATCTGCATCTGGAAGTTCGAGAGCATCGTGCGCATCACCTGATCCTGGTCGGCATTCGGCAGGAAGAAATAGGTATCAGGGAAGAGGAAGCCTTCGAGCGGCTTGGCTTTGGCGACGAACGCCGCCTTGTCGAACTTCTTGAGGTGCGCGCCGAACAGATCGGCGATCTGATCCACGGTCGCGCCTTCGGGGACGGTGATCCGGACCGGCACCAGGCCGAAGGTGCCCGTCGTGATCAGGTGCGCGACCGAGAACGCGTTCACCGGGGTCGCGAACTGGTAATCGCCCGCGACTACGTTCCCCTGCCCGCCTTCGAGGGTGACGATGAGCCGCAGCACTGCCGCTGAGCGCACGATATGCGCATCGGCGAGCTCCTGCGCCGTGCCGGTGAGGCTCGCGCCCTGCGGGATGGTGATGATATCCGATGTCGGGAACGCCGGCGGCGGCGAGAGCAGGAGCCAGTAGACAAGCGATACGGCGATGATGATCGTAAGCAGGATGTAGGTGCTGCGCTTGTTCGCATCTTTCATCCATGCGCCGCGAATGCGCACTCGCCAGTCGCGCAGATCGCGGAGCTGGCCGTAGAAGCACTCGTAGAGGTCGGTGAGGATGTTCATGCGCTGAGGAGGGTGCGCATCCGCATGCGCAGGAAGCGAGCATGGCGCTGCGCGCGCGGGGCTGCGAGAGACAGGAAGGATGGCGGCGCAGGCGTACGAGGGCGTACGGCGCAGGAGCCATCAGGGTCCTGTAATGAGGCAGGCGGCGCGTGCGAGGTCATGCGTTAGACAGGGAGGTTCGAAGGCGCCTCAGCCTTCGTAGCCGGGATCCGTGCGAGGCCCGGCGCCTGGATGGTCGAGCTCGGGAAGTGGCAGATCGTCGCGAGCTCCTCGCTCGTCATCACGAACGGGTCCTCCTTGTACGGCGGCCAGAACCAGGAGCGGCGCTTGTAGGCATCCACGAGCTCCTCGGCCATGCCGTCCTTCGAGATGAACCAGTCCTGCCACGGCCAGTTGAATGTCGTAAACCAGCGGGTCGGCTGCAGGTTGTTGAGATTGCCTGAGCCGAATGCGCGCCAGAGCCCGGTGAGCATCTGGATGCGCGAGGAATTGAAAGCATCCTTTGGGTAGAGGTAGACCGTGCGCATCCCGATATCGAACGCATTCTTGCCGAGCGCGCGGCCCATCGCGTTGATCTGCTCCTCCTGCGCTTTCGTGAGGCTCGTGAAGCCGGTGCGCTCGTTGCCTTCCGCGTCCGTGTACTTCGGCGTCGCATCGTCGCGGATCTTCTTGATGGTCTCCTGCACCTCCTTCGATAGGTCCTCTTTGCTCTGGCGGAACATGATCTGCAGCCAGATCTGCTCGCCCGGCTTCAGCGCCGAGAGCGATTCGTAGATGTGCGCGATCGGGTCGACCTTGTTCTCTTCATCAGGGTTCTTGTCGAGCTCGTAATCGGCGTAGGTTTTGAGCGGCATCGCCTTGGGCTTCTTCGGGTTCTTTATGAAATCGCAGCCCCAGGCGCCTGTCGTCGCCGGGTCGAAATGGAATCGCGTCGCGTAATCGTCCACCTCGTAGATCTCGATGCCGGGATAGTGCGCATAGAGCTGCGTCTCGACCATGTCGCGCATGCCGGCGCGCGTCCAGATGTACAGATGGATCTGGCCGCCGATGCTCACCATCTCGAACGACCACCACTGGCGGACCCTGCCTTCGATATTGCGGTTGATGAACGTGCCTTCGCCGCCGCCGTACGCCAGCCCGTCGAAGACGAGCTCCATCGCGCGCGGGGATTTGAGGATATCGCGCGGGATGCGGATCTCGAGGAGCGTCACCTTCTGGCTCGCGATGAATTTCGTACGGACGTAGTGGAGCCACAAGGGCCACCCGGCGGCGATGAGCAGCACCGGGAGCCAGATGGGCGCGAAGAAGAACGCCCAGGAGAACGCGACGCCGATCACCGGCGCTTCGCCCTCGTAGAGCCAAGCGAGCACGATGAGCATGACGAAGCCCGCCGGGAAGAGCACCCACTTCTTATCGAGCCCCCATTTCTCGAAGAAATCGAAGACGTTCTGCACGATGGAATGATACCATCCGCGTGCCCGTGCGCCCTCGGCGCTACCCACATATGCATGAAGCCGTCGCAGCGCGACGGCTTCATCCCCTGCCCGCTTCCGTACTACGCGGCGACGGCGTACTTGCCGTCCGGCGTGCAGACGAACATCGTGTCCTGCAGGTTGACCGTGATGGTCGCGTCCTTGACGTAGCGCTCGCGCTTCACGCGCTCGATGACCTCTTCGCGCGAGAGCGGGCCTTCCTTCGCGAGGATCTCGCGGATGACATCGCGCACGACGCCCGGATGATAGCCCCACTCGGCGAGCGCGTAGAGCCCGCGCCCGACCAGGACGAAGCGCTGGTCGTTGATGAGTTCGTTATGGCACGTCGCCGGGTGCGCCTTGCGGCCGAAGAGCTTCTCGATGGTCTCCGCGACCTCGGTGAAGTGCATCGGCGAGCCGTGGCGCTTCAGCGTGAGGTAGGCGAAATCGCGCATGCTCTTCACGCGGGTGAGGGGCGAGTCGGCACGGCCCCACTCACCGAGCGGGTTCTTGGCGATCATGCGGGAGAGCGCGAGCCAGTAGGACAGCTGCGCAGCATCCGCCTTCTTCACGCCGTACTTCGCGAGCGCGCCCTCGAAGCGGCGCATGATCTCCTCTTCGGCGATGAGATCATCGCGGGAGATGATGCCAGCGAGTTCCGCGAGCGCCGCATGAACCTGCTCGGCAAGCTGCGCGTCGGTCATCCAGCGCGCGACATACTCGGGAGTCTCTTTCGCGTACTGGAACGGCTGCCCGACGGTGAGGAGGAAGACGAGGTGCTGCCCGTCCTCGGCGCCCCCCAGTGCGTTCACGATCGAGGCCTCGGAAAGCACGCTCCCCAGCGCATCGATCGCGCTCTTGAGCTCCTGGAAGGTGGTCTGGTGATGCGCGCGGTAGCTCTCTGAAGCCCGGATCGCGGCAAGGGCATGGTTCTCGATCTGCCGGACACGCTCGCGCGTGATGCTGTATTCCTGGCCGATCGCCTCGAGCGTGCGCTTCTGTGCGCTGCCCGAAAGGCCGTAGCGATCGATGAGGATCGCCCGGGAGCGATCGGGCAGCTCTGCGAGGAGCTCCAGGGATACCGCTTTGGGTGAGAATGCCAGTTTGCTCGCCATATTATTGCGCACAAATAGTATCTATGCCGTAATTTGTATCAATTTTATGACGACGTGTCAAATGGTCCTACAGGGCTGATCGCCGGCCCCATGCATGTGACGCTTCCCTGCTCGCACGGCACTTATGCACAGACTATGCCCAGATCGCCGCGGGACGGCTTTCTCCGCTCCTGCTCGCCGGGGTATACACTGTGGGCATGGCTGATCGCGTGCCGCCTCAAGACCTCGATATCGAGCGCGCGCTCCTCGGAGCGCTCATGCTGAACGCGAACGCGATGTACGAGGTCTCGGATATCGTGCGGCCCGATTCGTTCTATGCGAGCAAGCACCGTACGGTATTCGACGCGATGCTCGCGCTGCACCAGAAAGGCGAACCGGTGGACCTGGTGTCCCTCTCGGGCAAGCTGAAGGAGAAGAAGCAGCTCGAGCAGGTCGGCGGCTCGGCGTACCTCTCCGAGCTCGTGAACGGCACCCCATCGACGACGAGCGTGCGGCACTACGCGCAGGTCATCCAGAGCAAGTACATGCTGCGCTCGCTCATCGAAGCGGCGGCTCGGATCGGCGACCTTGGCTTCGACGAGGAGCGCGAGATCGAGCAGATCCTCGATGAGGCGCAGGCAGCCGTCTTCGCGGTGGCGAATTCCCCTACCCTGCGCAAGTTCACCTCGATGAAAGAGGGGCTCACGGATGCCTGGGAGCGGCTCGAGCGGCTGCAGAAGCAGAAGGATGGCATCCGCGGCGTGCCGACCGGCTTCGCAGAGCTCGACCGCATGCTCTCCGGCTTCCAGCCGAGCGACCTCGTCATCCTCGCTGCCCGCCCGTCCATGGGTAAGTCGGCGTTCGCGCTCGATATCGCACGCAAGACCGCGATCCAGCATGGCACGGCGGTCGGCATCTTCGCGCTCGAGATGAGCACCGACCAGCTCGTCGATCGCATGCTCGCAGCCGAGGCACGCGTTGATTCCTGGAAGCTGCGCACCGGGAAGATCCAGGGCGAGGACGATTTCATGCGCCTGCAGGAGGCGATGGAACGCCTCAACGACGCGCCGATCTATATCGATGACAACCCTGGCGCGACCGTGCTGCAGATGCGCGCCACGGCGCGCCGCCTCAAGAGCGAGAAGGGGCTCGGCCTCGTCATCATCGACTACCTGCAGCTCATCAGCCCGACGGGCGGCCGTGCCTCCGATTCGCTCGTGCAGCAAGTGACCGAGATCTCCCGCTCGCTGAAGATGATGGCGCGCGAGCTGCAGGTGCCGGTGCTCGCGCTCAGCCAGCTCTCCCGCGCTGTCGAGCAGCGCCGCGGGCGCCCGCGCCTTTCCGACCTGCGTGATTCCGGCTCGATCGAGCAGGATGCGGACGTCGTGATGTTCATCCACCGCGAGGACATGATGGGCGAGCGATCGAGCAATGAACGCAATAACATCGTCGAGATCCTCGTCGAGAAGCACCGCAACGGGCCGGTCGGCAAGATCGACCTCTACTTCGATGAGAAGTACGCATCGCTCACCTCCGTCGAGAAGAACGAATTCAGCGATTTCGATGCGCAGGCGGCTGAAGCATCCATGACAGCCGGCCCGGATGACGCATTCTGAGGCTCTGCGATGCTACAATGCTCGCGATGGATTCCCTTGAGCGATTGGCTGAGCTGTTTGAGCGCTTCCCGGGCATCGGGCCGCGTCAGGCGCGCCGGTTCGTCTATTTCCTCTTGCAGTCCGATGCCGGCTTCCGGCGGGAGCTCGCACGCACGCTCGAGATGGCTGGGAGCGCCGCGAAGAACTGCCCCGAGTGCGCCCGCTTCCACGACGGCCGTGATGCGCTCTGCGGCATCTGCGCGAATCCGCACCGTGATGACGCGATGCTCACCATCGTCGCGACCGATGCTGACCTGCGCGCGATGGAGAATAGCGGCTCGTACAAGGGCCGCTACTACGTCTTGGGCGGCACGATCTCGCTCGCGGCGAGCAAGCAGCCGAACCTGCGCGAGAAAGGCATGCTCGATGCGGTCCAGATGCGTGCCGATCGCGGCCTTACCGAAGTGATCCTCGCATTTCCCGCAAACCCGGAGGGCGATATCACCGCCGATCATGTCCGCTCAGTCCTCGGAACGATCGCGAGCGATCGCGGCGTGCGGATCACGCAGCTGGGCCGCGGCCTTTCGACCGGGTCCGAGCTCGAGTATGCCGACTCCGCGACCATCCAGAATGCACTCGATAATAGGCGGTAACTGAGCTCTTCTTCATAGAAAGAAAACGCTGCACTGGCAGAGGGCAGATGTTCTACTGCTATGGCCTGGCCGCCCTCGCGCTTCTGGCAGAGGCAGCTATTGCGATCTATGCGTTCCTAGCGCACCGAGCCGCTGGCACCCATGACAGCGGCCTTATGATTAGGCGCCAGCAGGCGCCTCGCACGCAATAGAGCGGCCCGCGCGATGCGCGGGCCATGTACTGCTTACGTCTCCGTGATTTCGCCGGTCGCGAGATTCACGATAAGGGTCTCGATGCTCGGCCCCGAGAGCGACGGGAACTTCGCATGGAGCTCGCCGTATCGGCCATGCAGCCGCGCACGCGAGATGGACATCCGCTCGCGCGCGAGCGCGAGGTGTCCCGAGGCGCTGCCCCGCCGCTTCTCGATGAGGTCATGCGCGCGCACGAGTACCTCGCGCTGCAATGCGAGGCGGCGGTCCCTGCCGAACATGCTCATCTGCCACGTGCCGTAGCGGAGCTCGTATCCGCCGGGATACGGCTGCCGGTACGGCGCGAGCATCTGCTCCTCGATCAGCCGCTGCACGAGGTCCTGATCGAGGTCGAAATAATCGAACGCCGAATCGCCGCCGCCGTCCTCGCGCCATTGCACCACGAGCTCGAGCTCGCTGCTGCCCTGCCGCTGCCTGAGGTACCGGGTGCGGTAGTCATGATCGTAGTAGCGCTCGTAGTGCAGCAGGTCGTAGATCTGCAGCTCGTCGTCGATGGGTTCGCTGTTATACCAGTGCGTGCGCTCGTCACGCTTGCGATGCGATCCTATCCGCTCGCGCGGCATGCTCGCTCTCATTGCATCCTCCATTGAACTCGCTCCCCGTATGGTACGCAGCGAGGCCATGAATGCAAATCCCGCCGAAGGCGGGATGCGTGCTTACTTGATGCTGGTGATCTTCACCTTGGTGTACGGCTGGCGGTGGCCCTTCCTCTTGAAGGAGCGGCTCTTCTGGCGATAGCGCTGCACCAGGAGCTTCTTGCCGAGGCCGTTCTCAAGCACCTCGCCGGTGACGCTTGCGCCGCTCACCGTCGGCGTGCCGATGGACGCCGTCGCGCCATCATCCGTGAGGAGGACTTCATCGAAGGTGATCGTCTCGCCGGCCTCCTTGCCGAGCTTCTCGACGGAAATGACATCGTTCTCGCGAACGACATACTGCTTCCCGCCCGTAGCGATAACTGCTGTCTTAGCCATAGTTCCGGCATTCTACGACAGATGGCGTCCGAAGGCAAGCCGGTCCCTGCGCGCAAGGGACGCAGCTCGGCGGGATCAGGCCTCGTCGAGGTCAGGCTTCTCCAGGAGCTCGGTTGCGATCTCGACGGATTCGCCGGTGATGCGCAGCACGTCCTTATCGATCTTCCCGAGCTCCTTGGCGCCCGCATTGTAGTGGGAGACGGTCGTCGAGAGCGTCTTTCCCAGCTTGCTGTAGTACTCGCTATAGGAGGCGAGATGCTTGCCGAGCTCGCCGACGCGCTTCTGGATCTCGACGGCTTTCTGCTCGATCTGGAGCGCCTTGAGTCCCTGCAGCACGGTCTGCAGGTATGCCAGGAACGAGGTCGGCGACACGATGATCACCTTGTACTTGCGTGCTGCGCGCTCGATCAGGTTCTCTTCCTCCCCGCCGCCGACCTGGTTCGTCAGGAGGTCGTAGTAGATGCCCTCACTCGGGATGAACATGAACGCGAAATCCATGGTGCCTTCCTCGGGGCGGATGTATTTCGCCGTCTCGGTGATGCGCAGCTTGAGGTCATTCACGAAGGCCTTCTCCATCGCCTCCTTGTCCTCGGGAGCTGCTCCTGCGTAGCGATTGTAGTTATCGAGCGAGAATTTCGAGTCTACCGGAACGATCTTCTCGTTCACGAAGACCGCCGCATCCACGATCTCGCCGTTCCTGAAGGGGTACTGGATCTGGTACATGCCGGGCGGCAAGACGTTGCGGAGCACCGTCTCGAGATAGTACTCGCCGAGAATGCCGCGCTGCTTCGGGTTCTTGAGGATGTCCTGCAGGCTCTGGAGCTGTTCGGCGAAGCCTTGGGTCTGGCGGCCGATCTCCTTCACGCTCGTGATCTCCTGCGTGATCTCGCGGATGAGGCGCGCCGACTCCCCCATTTGCCGCTGCATGCCTTCGAACATGCGATCCTGACCCTCGCCGATCCTCGATTCGACGGCGCGGCTGAGGTCTTGCAGCTGGTTCTGGAGCAGTACCAGGCTCTCGGTATCGCGCGCAGGCGCCGGCTGCCTGCGGGCGATAAGGAACACGAGCGCGGCGAGGACCGCAGCAAGGAGCGCGATGATGAGCCATTCCATACGGTCGAACTATAGCATGCTGCGCCCTGCGCGAGCGCGGCTCGGGACGCGGCGTGTGCTACTGGCCCTGCGCGAGCGCGGCTGCAGGCGCCGGCGTGCGCGCGTGCGCCGTTTCATTCCGGAAGAAGAGTGCTTTCGCCGTCTCGATGGTCGCGAGGTTCGCGCAGGCGAGCAGCACCAGCAGCGCGAGGTCCACGATGGTTAGCGGCGCAAGCGTGAGCAGGGATCGCAGCGGCGGCAGCGTGAGGCTCGCCATGAGGATCAGGAAGTTCGTGCCCGCCGCGAGCACGATGAGGCGATTGCTGCGGAAATCGATGCGCCAGATCGGCCGGTGCAGGTCCTTGAAGGCGAAGACATACAGGAGCGAGTCGAGCGTAAGCGCGACGAACAGCACGGTGCGGATCTCCGGCAGCGCGGTGCCGAGCCATGCGAGGATGGCGTAGAGGCAGAGCACGACGAGCCCGGTCATGATTGCCGTGAAGACGATGAGTTTCTTCAGCGAGGAGGTGAGCACCATTTCCTCGCCCGCCTTGCGCGGCGTGCGGCGCATCACGTCGCGCTCGGCTGGCTCGAAGGCGAACGGGAAGGTCATGATGCCTTCCTGGATCACGTTCGCCCAGAGGATCTGCGTAGGGAGCAGCGGCAACGCGGCGTGCGCGACCAATGACGCGGCGATGATGAACAGCTCGCTGAAGCTCGTGGAGAGCAGGTAACCGACGATCTTGCGGAGATTATCGCCGATGCGCCTTCCCTCCTCGATCGCCGCCGGAATGACGCTGAAGGAATCCCCGAGGAGCACGATATCGGCGGCTTCTTTCGCCACGTCGGTGCCGCTTCCGATCGCGATGCCGATATCGGCGGAGACGAGCGCCGGCGCGTCGTTCACGCCGTCACCGGTCATGGCGACCGTCTCCCCTGCATCGCGCAGGACGCGCACCATCCGCAGCTTCTGCTCCGGCAGGACGCGTGCGAAGATGGCGCCGCCGCGCAGGACCGCGAGGAGCTTCGCATCGTCGAGGGCTTCCGCTTCCGGGCCGCTCACCACGCTGCCGGCATCGATCCCGACCGCGCGCGCGACGATCCGCGCGGTCTCCGCATAATCGCCGGTCGCCATGATGACGCGTAGGCCTGCAGCCTGCGCGCTCGCGATCTCGGCGGCAGCATCGGGGCGGACAGTGTCAGCGAACGCAATCATTCCGACGAACGTAAGCTGCGGCAGCTCAGTGCCGAGCCGCACGCCATCGGGAAAGCCGCCTTCGCGGGGCGCTGTCGCGGTCGCGATGCCGATGAAGCGGTTGCCGTGCGCGCTCTCGCGCCGCTGCACTGCCTCGAACTTCTCGCGTACGGCTGGCTCGAGCTCCCGCGCGCCATCCATCGCAAGAACGCGACTCGAGGCGGCGAGCAGGATCTCAGGAGAGCCTGTGAAGATCCACTCATCTCCCCGCTCCGTCTCATTGCGCGATACGGCGTACCGGCGGCTCGCTTCGAACTGCAGGAAGCCGCGACGGGCGTGCCCGCTGGCGAAGAGCTCCTGCTGCGCGATGCCGGCGCGCAGCCCCGCCATGACGAGCGCTCGCTCGATCGGGCGCCCTTCCACGGCCAGCTCGCCGTCATGCTCGACGACGAATGCGTCCGATGCCAGGATCGCTTTCGCCAGCAGCGCGTGATTATCGCCGCCGTCGAGCGACGTGTCCTGCTTGGCCATGCCGCGCACCGAGTAGAGCCCCGCGAGCGACATCTGCCCGGTGGTGAGCGTCCCGGTCTTGTCGGTGATGATGTAGGTCGTCGAGCCGAGCGTCTCCGCGGCGTTGAGATTGCGCACGAGGCCTCCGTGCTTGAGAATCGTCTCGACGCCGACAGCGAGCACGATCGTCACTGCTGCAGGCAGGCCCTCCGGCATGACGGCGACGCCGAGCGCGATGCCGGTCAGGATGATGCTCGCGAACGGGATGCCCTGCGCGAGCCCGATGGCGGTGATGGCGCAGACCGCGACGCCGACGCAGATCATGAGTATGCGCGCGAGATTGCTCACGCTCTGCTGCAGCGTGCTCTCCGCGTCATCGTCGTGCAGGTGCGCGGCCGTATGCCCGAGCGCTGTCGCCTTGCCGGTCGCGACGACGATCGCAGTGCCGAAGCCGGCGACCGCGGTCGTACCGCTCCAGACCATGTCGTCCTGCTCGCTTATGGATGCATGCGGCCGGACGGGATCCACCTGCTTATGCACGGCGATCCACTCGCCGGTCAGCGCGGCTTCGTTCACGGCCAGATCAGCGGCTGCGATGAGGCGCGCATCCGCAGCGATAGCCTTGCCGCCTTCGATGATAAGCACGTCGCCAGGGACGATCTCGCGTGCAGGGATCACCTGCCGGATGCCGTTGCGCAGCACCACGGCATCGTGCCGCTGCGAGGTGGCCAGCGTCTCGAAGACGTGCCGCGCCCTGCCCTCCTGGATCGTGCCGACGAGGACGTTGACGAGAAGGACGACGGCAATCACCGCCACATCCACCCACGCTGCGAGGAAGACTGCCGCCGCGCCGACAGCGATCAAGACGAGCGAGAGCGGGCTGCTGAGGAGGCGCGCGATCACGCGCGCGAGCCGCAGGGGCGAGCTCCCGCCAAGCTCGTTCGCACCGTACGACGCTCGCGCATCAGCGACTTCCTCGTCCGAGAGCCCGCGCGCAGGATCGAGGGAGAACGCGCGCGCGACGTCCGCTGCTGAGAGCGCATGCCATTCGGGTACCGGTCGTGCCATGCGCCTTAGTATAGGGTATCCGCGCCGCGCACCTCACGCGCATTCCCCATTTGCTGCCCCGATGCGGAGTGCTACTATGGCTGCATCATGCTGACTCAGACGATCCGCGAGGATATGATCGCCGCGATGAAGGCGAAGGACGCGACGCGCCTCGCGACGCTGCGCGGCGCTCTCACGGCCTTCACGAACGAGCTCGTCGCCAAAGGAAGGAAGCCGACCGAGCAGCTCGAGGATGCTGATGCGATCGCTGTGCTCAAGCGCCTTGCGAAGCAGCGCAAGGATTCGATCGAGCAGTTCACCGCAGGCAATCGCCCGGAGCTCGCCGAAGCCGAGCGCGCAGAGCTCGCTATCATCGAAGCCTACCTGCCGGCCATGGCAACCCGCGAGGCGATCGAGGCAGCCATCGAGAAGCACATGGCTGGCGTCACGCCCGGCGATAAGGCCGCCATGGGCAAGCTCATGGGCGCGGTCATGAGCGAGCTCGGCGGCAATGCCGATGGCGCGCTCGTGAAAGAGGCGGTCACCGAGAAGCTCCGCGCCTGAGTGTCGATGCTTCCCGCAAGGAAGCCGCTGTACGTCCGCGCAATGGGTGGACTTTTTCTATTCATGTTGTATAATTCATTCAGGTTTCATCAGGCAGAAGGAATGCATGATGAGTTATCTGAATCCCACTGACTCGGAATACGTCGACCGCATCGCTGCCCGCATCGCACGCGAAGGGCGTGATCGCACGCGGATCGGCGTCTGGATGCGGACGGCCGACGAGGTGCTCCGCGGCAACGGCGTCACCGACCCCGCTTCTCTCGCACGGAGGAAGCGCGGGATCAAGGCGGAAATCAACCGGCGGAGCATCGTGGTGCGCACGCTGCGTGCCGCGGCACGCACGCGCTTGCGGCAGCTCCATGCCCGCATCGCATCGTAGGTTCAATCCCTGGCACGGCCTCGGGCCTGCGCTCCGCGATGCGAACGAGCAGTACGGCACGGTCCTCATGCCCGATGCCATCGCGGATGCGGCGCAGAGCCTGGCGAACGAATACGGCAGCCATCCTGAGCTTCGGCGCCTGTTCGAGCAGCGGATGGAGCATTGGATCGCCGTCGAATTCGGCGACATGTCCGACGACGAGATGCATGCCGCGAAGCACGCGGTAGGCGCTGTCTTCGCGGCGAACCGTGCAGATGACCGGCACGACTGATGGAAGGACGCGTACGCGCGTCCTTTTCTTTTTCCACAATTTGACACGGCATGCGGGAGACGCGAGTATTCGTCCGGAAGCATCAGGAGGCCACATCTATGCATCCTTTTCTGCGGCGGCTCCATCCGCTCGCGCATCATGCCGTACGCGTCACGCACGATACGCTGGACCTGCTCGCATTCTTCGCTCCGTTCCTGCGGCTCTCATGGGCGCTCATGCAGGCCGGCATGGTGCTGGCCGCGCTCGGTACGTCGGCGCTCCCCTATGCGCTGGCGCTCGCAGCCATGACGTATGGCATCGAAGCCCTGCTCGCGTTTCGCTCGTTGCGTCTCTGTGCCGGTGCGCGGCGGCACACGGGTAACTGAACGGCCATTGCTCTTTCTTCACCCCTCCGGCCGGCGCCATACGCGCCGGCCGTCCTTTTTACCGAGGAACGCTGAACATCCCGCTCGCGAGCCCCGGCGGCTGCCTGCCGAGCGCGGCTTCGGTGCTGCTCGCGATCGCGGCAAGAGCCGCTCTGGCATCCTCGCTGTCCATCGGCACCACTTGGGCGTGGCGGATCGCGAAGGGCAGGAGCCGATAGCTCGCCGTCGTGCTCGAGAGCGCGATCGAGACTGCGAGGCCCTCGGCGGTCGGGCCGTCCGGCGCCTGGTCGAAGATGAAATTGCCGAGCGAGTAGAAGATCGGCTTGCCATGATAGAGCTCGATCGGCTCGATCACGTGCGGATGACTGCCGAGCACGGCATCCGCTCCGGCATCGACGAATCGGTGCGCCTCCTCCTGCTGCAGCGGGGTGAACGCCGAATCGTATTCGATCCCCCAGTGCGGATAGACGATGACGAATGCGCCGAGCGCCTTCGCGTCGGCGATCGCGGCACGCACGCTCGCATCTCCCCCGCCGGTGAACTGGTTATAGCCGATGAATGCGACCCGCTGGCCCTCGATCGTCGTCAGGTACGGGCCCGGCTTCCTGTTTGACGGGTCGCCGAAGGTCGCGAGGCCGGCAGCGATGATCGCCCGTTGCGACTCCAGAAGGCCGCTTGCGCCGAAATCATCCGCATGATTGTTCGCCTGGCTGAGCACATCGATGCCTTGCCGTTTCAGTACCGGCAGCATCGCAGGATCGAATGTGAAGCGCAGCGTCGAAGTCGCGGCGATGCTGAGCGAGGGACGCGTCGTGAAGACGCCTTCCGCGTTCGCGACGACGATATCAGCATGGGCGAAGGATGGCGCAATCAGCTGGAGAGGATAGGTCTCGCCGTATTTCTCGATATCCGCGCGCACGTAGCGATCCAGCATCAGGTCGCCGAACGCGAGGATCGTGGCCGGCTTCCCTGCTGCGGGAATATGCTGCGCATCATCGCTCCGAGCTGCGACCTCGCCGCCGCCCCGCAGGAGAAAGACGCCGCCGATCGCAAAGGCGATTGCTGCTATGGCTGCTGCCGCTTTCAGCATGCCTGCAGTATGCACTGCCTTGACGGGATGAGCGAGCGAGCGGGCAGGACGCTGACGCGCATATCGTTCGGCGCATGCAGCGATCCCAAGGCAGCGCCTTGGGATCGCGTGTCACGAGTGGACCATAGCGGACTCGAACCGCTCACCTCACCCATGCCATGGGTGCGCTCTACCAGATGAGCTAATGGCCCTCGGGGACTATCCTAGCAGAAACGCAGATTCACTGCACCTCCATCCGGATGTAGCCGCTGCTCATCGTGTGATCGGGCGATGTGCTCGCGATGCACTGCGTAAGCGATGCATCTGCAGTCCAGCCACAATGCCCGCTCGGCTGCACTTCGCAGCGCGCTGTCTTGTAGCACGCGAATTGCGGCCGTGCGATGCATGTGGAGATCACATCGTCCGAATCCGCATCCACGCAGAGCTCGCTGCTGCAGCCGCCGACCTTGCATCCCGGGCCGATGAATGGAGCAGTGGTGCTCGCCGTCGATGCGGGCGCTGGAGCGGCGAATACCCGCCCGTCTGCCGTTCGGCATATCACAGGAGTGCCGCTCTCGACGCTGCTCCCCGCTTCCTGCGCGCAGGATACGAAATCGATCGCGCTCGAGGGAACAGGCTGATGCGGCGAGAGCGGCGTCAAGGATGGCGTAAATGCGCCATGCAGCAGGACCGCAATCGCTGAGAGCGCGATAGCAAGCGCAAGCGAGAGCATCATCTTAAGCGAGCTCATGGAAGCTATCGTAGCACGGATGCAATGGTCGGCTCTTGTCTATCGGCTCCGGCCTTCGATTCCTGCCATGAGGTACAAGAATATAATCAGCCGATGCTCCGCATCGCCCTCGTTATTTTTGTCCTCTCGGCAGGAATCGAACCTGCATCGCAGCCTTCGGAGGGCCGTATCCTATCCATTGAACGACGAGAGGAGTGGCTCCAGCATACTCGATAGCCGCCGGAAAAAGAAGGACGCCCATGGGCGTCCTCCGGACCCTTCCGTGTCGCACTTATTGCACGTTGACCGAGCCGGTCGCTTCGAGGTTCGCCTGCGCCTTGGCGTGCGCGGCGAGCGCCTCGGCGATCGTGGCGATCGCCTGCGCCTGCTGCGATGCGCTCGCATCGGCAGTCACGTCGGCTGCAAGCGACGGCGAGGTCGCGAGCGTGCTGTCGAGCGATGCGAGATCGCTGCTGCTCGTAAGGATATGCCACCACGGGAGCGTCGTCTTCACCACGGCATTGCCGTCTTCGCCCGCGGTCACGGTCGTGTGCGAGATGATCGTGACCGGGATCAGGCCGAAGAGCTTGGCGGGCTGCGCGTACTCGACGGTAATCGATCCGTCCGCGCTCGCGTCGGCACCGACGATGGACGGATCCTCAGCCGGCAGGCTCTTCGCGTAGGCGCTCAGGTCTTCCTTCGTCGTTACGTCCACCGGCAGGATGACGGTCGCGCCGACCGTGCTGCTCGAGAGCTCGTGGGTACTGGATGCATTCGTCATGCCATTCGCGGCAGCCTGCGGCACGGCGACTGTCGCGCCTGCGCCGACGGCGGCCTGCGCGCCCGCCGCGCTATCAAGGTGCACGCCCGCAGCATTGTCCGTGCCATGCATAGCGCCGTGGTAGACGGCATCGGATGCCGTCGCGGTAACGCCGACCTGCGCGCCGACATCAGCGCTGATCATCGGCATCGCGAACGCGGTCGCGGGGAGCGCTGCGCCTGCCGCGATGAGTGGGATAACGAGAACGAACGGGTATTTCTTCATAGATCACTCGTGAATGGGTAATTGCGTAAGACAGGCTCGAACATCCGAGAAGACGCGCTCACAGGCGCAGACTTACACTGCTCCCGGCGCTGCCTCGGACGCGTGGATAGTAGCGGTGTCCATATGAATTTCTCATGAGGCCAGATGCCACCCGGCATCATGCGCCCTTCATCTTCATGTCGCACACTACACGAGGATCGTTCATCATCGAAGGAGGCTCGCATGCCCCTCTCTACCGGAAAAGCCCTCCTCCTCGCAGCCGGGCTGGCGCTCCTGAGCTTCCCGGCGGCTGCCACGCCGCGCCTGATCGCACCGCTGCCGTCGGCAGATACGCCCGACCGCGGGATCAATGTCGTTCTCTACAGCGAGGATTACCAGAAGGATCTCGACCTCCTCGACTGGAAGGACTATAAGCTCTTCGACCGGCTCCTAGCCGATCACATCAATGCGATCAGCCTCGAATGGCCGCTCTACATGGATACGCTCACGAGCAGCAGCGTGCATGTGAGCGAAAAGACGCCGAGCGATGATGCGCTGCGGCGCTTCCTTGCGAAAGCGTACGACTACGGCTTCGCGGTCGTGCTGCATCCTACGATCGACGAGCACGCGTTCATGGACCGTGGCGGCGATTGGCGCGGCACGATGCATCCGAGGGACGTGGCCGCTTGGTTTGCGAGCTATGCCGCGCTCCTCGTGCACTACGCAGACCTCGGCGAGGAAATGCATGCACGTTCGCTCATCATCGGCACCGAGTTCGTTTCCATGGAGAAGTACACCAGCCGCTGGCGTGCGCTGATCGCAGAGGTGCGTAAGCACTTCAGCGGGACGCTCACCTATGCAGCCAACTCGGGCATCGCACCCGACATCCCCTGGGACGCGCTCGACTATGTAAGCGTGGATGCGTTCTTCCGGCTAGAGACGCCGACCGCGCTTGACCCATCCGTGGATGAGCTCATCGACGCCTGGCAGAAGTGGATTCCGCAGGTTGAATCACGTGCGAAGGCGATCGGCAAGCCGCTTGTCTTCAGCGAGATCGGTACGACTTCGCAGCGCTACGCGCATGACAAGAACTGGCTCTGGAGCCACGGCACGGCCGTAGACCTCCTCGAGCAGTCGCGCTTCTATGAGGCTGCCTGCAGAGTCTGGAGCCATCGGCTCGCAGGCATGTACTGGTGGATGGCGAATGTGTGGCTCCCCGCCGACCCATCGAAGGACGGCGGCTACGGACCGCTCGGCAAGCCCGCAGAGGATGTGATGCGCTCCTGCTTCGCAGACGGAGAGTAAGTGTTCCGTAAGCCCCGGCGCACGCGCCGGGACTCTTCTTGTGTGGACCCTAGCGGATTCGAACCGCTGACATCCACATTGCAAATGTGGGCTCTACTGCCAACCGAGCCGAGCGAAAAGAAAGTTGTTTTTCTTTTCCGAGGCGAGGGCAGGCAGGAAGTTCGTTGAGAATCTTGGTGGACCCTAGCGGATTCGAACCGCTGACATCCACATTGCAAATGTGGCGCTCTACCAACTGAGCTAAGGGCCCACCAAGATTCCCAAAGAACTTACCAACTGAGCTAAGGGCCCGGACAGGCACTACTGTAGCAATTCTCGGGCAGAAACGGAAGCGATTGACGCACCGGATCGGTGCGCGTATCGTCAATAGAGATCAGGAGGTTCCTTATGTCACTGCCTACCCTTGCGCTCGATCTCGACGACTCGCTCGTCGATTTCCAGCGCGCATTCCTCGCCTATCACAACGGGAGATTCGGCACCGCCGTCACGTACGAGGGCATTTCCTCCTATTCCTTGCATCTCGTGTACGGGTGCACCGAGGATGAGATGCATCTGCGTTGCGCGGAATTCCACCTGCACCACAGCCGCGAGGTTGAGGTGCTCCCGGACGCTGCGGAAGCGCTCTCCCTCTTGCGCGAGCACTACCGCCTCGTCGTCGTGACGGCGCGATCAGATTTCCTGCAAGAAGCGACGGTGTCAGTGATCGAGCGCCATTTTCCCGGCACGATCAGCGCAGTGCGGTACACCGGCAGGCGCGATGACGGGCGCGCGCTCGTTCCCAAATCGCAGGTCTGCATCGAGGAAGAGGCCGTGGCTTTGATCGATGACGCCTTGCATAACGCGGCGGATGCCGCGCACGCAGGTATTTCCGCGTACCTGTTCGATCGGCCATGGAACCAAGAGCCGCCGGTGCGTGGCGTCACGCGCGTGAGCAGCTGGTCAGAGGTCCTCGCGCACCTATTGCCAACGATGCCCGCACGGTGAACCGTGCGGGCATTTTCTTGCTTGCCTATCGCTCAAGCGCGTCGATCTGCATGAGGGCTTCCTCATAGAGCGGCCAGACGTCATCAGTATGCTGCTGCCGCAACGCCGCTGCCGCATTCCGATATGTCTCGAGTGCGATCGCCCGGAGCCCTGCGTCGCGGTACACCGCGGCGATGCCAAGCTCCATCCGGAGCCGCGCAATGACTCGCGCATGCATATCGCTACGAAGCGATTTCGCTGCCGGATCTCCCTGTCCCGCTATCCACGCAGCCAGCAGCTTGCGGGCCGACCGATCATCGGTGCCGCGCGCCCTCAACGCACGGATTACTGCCTCGCGAGAGGGCGGTCCGCGCCGCTTGCGTCCACGTCCAGGCATCCTTCAGATCCTCTCTCATTGCCTGTCCGGTATCATACTGCTGATCTTTGCAGCCATGATGAAGTCGTTCTCCGAGAGGCCGCCGACGGCGTGCGTCCAGAGCTCGATTCCGAGCGATCCCCATGCGACGGTGAGCACCGGGTGGTGGCCTTCCTTTTCCGCGAGCTCCCCTACCCGATCCGCGAACGCCAGCGCGGACTTGAAATCAGCGAACGGAAGCGCTCGTGAGAGGCGCTTCGCGTCCTGGTTCAGGGTCCAGCCGGGGACCTGCGCCAGCAAGGCATCGGCTTCAATGCGCGTGAGCGCGAGGCCGCCGACTTCGCACGGGATGCATTTCTTCTGTGTCAGGCCGTCGTCCATACGTCCAGGATAGCTGTTTAGGGCGTATCTGCAAGCGGGTTGCGCGCCGATGCTCAGGAATCATCGCGGGCAAGCTTCACGAGGTGCTCTGCGAATTCCGAAAGCGATGAGCCGACTGCCGAGAGCGCGAGCGGCATGAGCGACTGCTCGGTGAGCCCTGGGAGCGTATTCACTTCGAGGAAGTAGACGCGGCCAGACGGGTGCACGATGAAATCGGAGCGCGAGTAGTGCGCAAGCTCCATGGACTCATGCACGTGCTTCGCGAGCTCCTCGAGTTCGAGCTTGGTCGCGCTGTCGAAGGTGCTCGGGCAGCGCTCTTCAGACGCGCCGGCGTACTTCGCCTCGTAATCGAAGAAAGAGCGCTTCGGCACGATCTCGACGGCAGGGAGCGCATACAGGTCTTGGCCGCGGAAGCGCTCGATCACGCCCACTGTCGCTTCGCGCCCGGCAATGTGCTCTTGCACGAGGATGTGGTCGAAGGCGCTGAGCGCATCCGCGAGCGCCTGCGGCAGGTCGTGGACGGAATTGATGATGCGCACGCCGACGGATGAGCCCAGGCGCGCCGGCTTCACCACGTACGGGGGCCCGAAGCGCTGGAAGACGCCCTGCGCGAGATCGCCCATGGGCGTCGTGCCCACTTTCGCGAGCGAGAGGTGGACTGTGCGCGGCATGCGCACGCCATGCTGCGCGAGGTGCGCCTGCGTGCGTGCCTTATGCATCGCGAGCGATGAAGCGCTCGCGCGCGTGCCAGCGAACGGCACTCGCGAGCGCTCGAGGATGCGCTGCACCGTGCCGTCTTCCCCGTAGGTGCCATGCAATCCATTGAGGACGGCATCGAGCTGCTGGAGGATGCGCGCCGGCTCCGTCGCCTTGCCGTGCAAGTGCCACTCGCCGCGCTTATCGATGAAGACATCGCGCACGAGATAGCGATCCTCAGGCAGCGCGTTGAGGAGCGCCGAACCGGTCTTGAGCGAGACGTCGTACTCAGGCGACGGCCCGCCGCGCAGGATGCCGACAGTCGTGCGAGGCATGCGGGTAGTATAGCATCGCGCGAACATCACGCGTCCCGCTTGCGCGTGCGCGTGCCCGGCGCGATGCGTGCGCGCTGCCGGTAATGATGGTAGCCGATGGCGCGCTTATGCGCCTCGTCATCGGCGAGGAGGATCTCCCGCTGGTGCGAGCTGATGATCGCGGATTCCCCGATGAAGCCGCGGGGCCGGTGCTTCTCGTCCTTCACGACACCGACGACCGGGATCCCCACGCCCGCTTTCTCGAGTACGCGTTCCACCGCGCCAACCTGCGCCTTGCTGCCGTCTATCACGAAGAGGCGCGGCAGCGGCCATTCGGGATGGTCGAGACGCCGGCTCACGATCTCGGCGAGCGCAGCCGGGTCGTTATTCGTCACGGTACGGACGCGGAATTTGCGCACATCGCCGCGGGAGACCTCGCCATCGTGAATGACGACCATGATTCCCACCGTGTCCGTGCCGGCCGTATGCGCGATATCGTAGCCCTCGATGCGGATCCCGGCACCCCCATTGCTGACGCGGCTCGTATTCTTGATGAGCGCGACATCGCGGATATGCGTCAGGGCTGCGATCTGGCCGCGGATCTTCGCCGCCTCCTCGAAGCGCTCCTGCCGTGCGGCGCGCTTCATATCGCGACCGAGCTCGGCGAGGAGCGTCTTCTTCTTGCCAGAGAAAAGAGCCGCGATGTGCCGGATGGTCGTCGCATACTCCTTCTCGCTCACCTCGCCCGAGCAAACGCCGGGGCATAGGCCGAGCTGCCGGTCGAAGCACGGCTTGCACGGCCGGCCGGCCGCATGCGCCTTCTGCTCGGTGCACGGCGTGCACCTGTCGCGGTACGGGAAGATGCTGCGGACGATCTTGAGCGCTTCCTTCAGGGTCGAGCCCTGCGGGAACGGACCGAAGAGATGCTTGATGTCCTTCTCGTCCCACTCGCCGAAGAGCGATCGTCCGCGCACGAGCAAGACGCGCGGGAACGCCTCCTTCGTGATCACGACGTAGTTCCAGCTCTTATTATCCTTCTCGTCGACATTGTACGGGGGCTGGTGCTTCTTGATGAGGTTGGCTTCGAGAATGATCGCTTCGAGCACGGAATCAGTCGTCTCCCATGTGAGGTGCCGTGCCGCCTCCACCATCGCGACGATGCGCGGCCCGCGGCTCTCGATGAGGTCGGGCGCGAAGTAGCTGCGCACGCGGCTCTTCAGCGAAGTGGCTCGGCCGATGTAGAGGATCTGCCGCTTCGCGTTGCGGAAGACGTACACGCCCGGTTCGTCCGGGAGATCGTAGCTGGCAAGATCCTCGCGCACCATAGTATTGACACTATAGCATAAGAGTGCTATTCCCTAAAAACAGAGATTGGGAGGCGTGCATGAAGCATTCGTATACGAAATGCCGATCCATAGATGCTATCTGCCTGATGCTCACGTTCCGTACCGAGCCCACCTCGGGCATGATCAAGGAGGTGCGCACCCGGCTCGTCGCGTTCGATGTGCACTCGCTTGCGAATATGCGGCGCGGCCTCGAGGCCGAAGCCGTGCGAGGAGCGCTGCGCCCGGAATGGCGCGCGTCGCTCGAGGAGCTGCGCACTGAGCTCCGCATGGTCCGAGGTGCTGCGCGTACGCGCAGGATACGGCCGCCGGCTCGCGTGAAAGGAAGCCTCTTGGAAACCGTCGCATGACGACAGCCGCCGCGATCTTTCGCGGCGGCTTCTTCCATGCGCACCACGAAGGCGACGCCGGAAGACAGCGAGCCGCCGCGCACGAGCGCGGCGGCCATCCTTATGCCGCAGCCATCACTGCCGTTCGCTCCTCGCGGATGAGCGCATGCCACGGAGCAAGCAGGTCGGGGATGATGCCCTGTTCGATCTCGGCGAGCGCGTGCGCGACTTCATAGCTCGTGCAGCCTGTCGAGCCCGGGCTGACGTAAAGCGTGCACGCGAAGGCGAGCAGGTCTTCGCGATCCCTGCATCCGGATACTTCGAGCAGCTGGGCGATGACCTGATCAACTGTCGGCTCTGTGCTCATGGAGCACCTCGCTTTCGTACGAGTGGGAAGGAGTCTCTCTAGACCCTCATAGTACCGCACGCCGGGCGATTGCAGCTGTGGAGAAGCGGGGGTGCCGCTAGCGGGCCCTCTTCTCCTTCTTCAGCTCGCGCGCGAGATACGGTCCGGTCGGCGAATCCGCATCGTTCGCGACCTGCTCAGGCGTCCCTTTCGCGACGATCTTGCCGCCCGCCGCGCCGCCCTCCGGGCCGAAGTCGAGGATGTAGTCGGCGTTCTTGATGACATCGAGGTTGTGCTCGATCACTACGACCGAATTTCCGCGGTCCACGAGCGTGTGCAGGATCTCGATAAGCTTGGCGACATCGTCATAGTGGAGCCCCACCGTCGGCTCATCGAGCAGGTACATCGTCTTGGTCGTGTTCGGCCGGAAGAGCTCCGAGGCGATCTTCACGCGTTGCGCCTCGCCGCCGGAGAGCGTGGTCGCGCTCTGGCCGAGCGTGAGGTATCCGAGGCCCACGTCAGAAAGCGTCTGCAGCCGGTCAGCGATCGCCGGGATATCGGTGAAGAAGGCGCACCCCTCCTCGATCGTCATATTGAGCACGTCGGTGATGCTCTTGCCCTTGTACTTCACTTCGAGCGTCTCCTTCATGAATCGCGTGCCGTTGCAGACATCGCAGGTCACGTAGACGGTCGGCAGGAAGTGCATCTCGACGGCGACGACGCCGTTGCCCTGGCACGCCTCGCAGCGCCCGCCTTTGGTATTGAACGAGAAGCGGCCGGATTTCCACCCGCGGGCCTGCGCTTCCGGCGTCATCGCGAAGATATCGCGGATGTGCGTGAAGGCGCCCGTGTAGGTGGCCGGGTTGCTGCGCGGCGTGCGCCCGATTGGCGACTGGTCGATCAGGACCATGCGGCCGAGGTAATCCTGCGCCCCCTCGAAGCCGGCGACGTTGTAAAGGTGCGCCGTGCGGTACTTGCGGTCGAGCTTCGCGCGCAGGTTCCGCCAGAGGATCTCATACAGGAAGGTTGATTTCCCTGAGCCGGAGACGCCAGTGATGGCGACCAGGCGGCCGAGCGGCACCTTGGCGGAGAGATTCTGCAGGCTGAACTTGGTCGCGCCCGTGATCTTGATCTCGCCTTTCTCCTTGGTACGCCGTTCCTCCGGCACCGGGATCACTTCTTCGCCGCGCAGGTACGAAAGCGTGCGCGATCCGCTCGCGTTCGTCTTGGCGGAAAGCAGCTCGTCGAGCCAGCCCGCCACGACGACAGTGCCCCCGTGCGTGCCGGCACCCGGACCCATGTCCACGATGTAGTCCGCCGCGAGGATCGTGTCTTCGTCGTGCTCCACGACCACGATGGTGTTCCCGAGGTCGCGCAGGTTCGTGAGCGTGCGGATCAGGCGGTCGTTATCGCGCTGGTGGAGCCCGATCGTCGGCTCATCGAGCACGTAGAGGGCGCCCACGAGCCCGCTGCCAAGCTGGCTCGCGAGCCGAATGCGCTGCGCCTCGCCGCCCGAGAGCGTATTGGCGCGGCGGTCGAGCGTGAGATACCCGATGCCGACGTCGCGCATGAACTCGAGCCGGCTCGTGATCTCGCGCAGGACGGCCTTCGCGATCTCGGCCTCCATCTTCGTGAGCTCGAGCGTAAGAAAGAAGTCGTACGCATCCTCGATCGACTTCCCTGCCAGGTCTACGATATTCACGCCGCTCTTGAGATCACCGCCGAGCAGCACGTGCATCGCCTCCGGACGCAGCCGCGCGCCATGGCATGCCTCGCACGGCTCGTCGCTGAAGAGGTACTTGGTGCCGAGGCCATTGCAGACCGGGCACGCGCCGTACGGCGAATTGAATGAGAAGAGGCGCGGCTCGACCTCCGGGAAGGAGAAGCCGTCGTACGGGCACAGGAACTTCGCCGAGACGACGGCGCTCTCCCCATCCGGCTTGATGATGCGTACCAAGCCGTCGCTCTCATGGAGCGCGCGCTCGATCGCTTCCGAGATGCGCTCCGTCGCGCCCTTGGGATCATCCGCGAATTCAGTGAGGTAGAGCTCATCGATCACGATATCGATATCGTGGTTCTTGTTCTTCGCCAGTTCCACGCGCTCGCGCAGCGAGTGCGCGACGCCGTCGATGACGGCCCGCTCGTAGCCCTTGTTGAGCATATCGTAGAGCATCTGGTAGTACTCGCCCTTGCGGCCCATCACGACCGGGCTCGCGATCCTGATCGTGGCGTCGCTGATAGGAACGCCCATGACCTTCGCGCCTTTCGCGCCCTTGCGCGCGTCTTCGACGACCGTGAGCACCGTCTGCAGGATCTCCTCGTTCGAGAGCTTCTTCACCGGCCGGCCGCAGACCATGCAATGCGGCGTGCCGATGCGCGCATAGAGGACGCGCAGGTAGTCGTAGATCTCCGTGATCGTCGCAACCGTCGAGCGCGGGTTGTTCGAGCGGCTCTTCTGGTCGATCGAGATCGCCGGCGAAAGGCCCGCGATCTCATCCACATCCGGCTTCTGCATCTGGCGCAGGAACTGGCGCGCGTAGGAGGAAAGCGATTCCACGTACTTGCGCTGCCCTTCGGCGAAAATGGTGTCGAACGCGAGCGAGGACTTGCCCGAGCCGGAGAGGCCCGTGAGGATGACCATCCGATCACGCGGCATCTCGACCGAGATGTTCTTGAGGTTGTGCGTCCGAGCGCCTTTGATGACGATCTTGCCCGCCCCGGCATCCGCGCCGATGCGCTCCTCTTTCTTATGGCTCGTTGTCTTCTTGGCTGTCATAACATGGCGGCCCTCACATGGATGTGAGGGTAACGGAGGCACTATACCACAGAACGGCATCCGATGAGAAAGCCGCCCAAGGGCGGCTTTCGGGAGTTCAGGGAACGAGATCCATCCGTACATGGGAGACCGGCAGGCCGAGTATGAGCGTGAACAGCGGAAGCTGCTCAGCGAAATGCGGCGACCATACCTCCGCTTGATACGGCACGCACGCCTCGCCGAAGATCCGCACCGAGGCCATGACCGTTCCGGCTGCAGCGCCGGACGACGCATAGAGCTCGACGTGCGTGTCGCGCGGATTGAAGCGGGCTCGGAGATGCTGGTCGGGCGTCGAAAGCGAATCGGCAAGCTGCTCGAACTGATCCCGGTACGCTCCTGCGTAACAGTCCTCGCTGCCGGCCCACGGATCGCGGATCAGCGCGCGCAATCCCGTCATGATTCCTCGGGTTATCATTCGATGGCTCCTTCTAGTGCTGGTGCAAAAGTACTTCGCAGAGCGCTCCTGTCAAGCATGCGCTCCAGTGCGCTCAGATGAATGCTCAGGGGCATTCATGCGCTCTCCATGCTGCGGGCGGCAGCATACTGGCAGAAGATCGTTCCGAAGGAGAATCGCATGGAACCGACTATCGCCATGATCGCCGATGCGGAGATCAGGGCGCACAAGCGCGAGCTCGAGCCCGTCAGCGATTGCGAGGTGGCGATGCTGCTCTTGCAGGTAGACGGCCGCAACTGCGATTGCGAAGACCGCCTGCTCATATGCAATGGCTTCGGGATGCCGACCATCCGGATCGAGCAGTGCGACCGCCTGACGGGCGCGGTGCTCGAATGGAAGACGATCCCTGTAGCACGCGAGACGGCTGCGGAGCTCATCCGGCGCGGCCTGGTGGAGCAGTACCTCCATCCCGAGCAGTTCGCGCTCTCATCGAGCGGGCTTCTGGTGATCGGCGAATTCACGAGGCATTAGTCATGCCGCATATGAAAGGCCGCTCTCGAGCGGCCTTTCTCATAGCCAGTGCTATCCCTCGCAGCATCATTCGAAGCCGATCAGGCTCACCTCGGGCTCGAGCGCGATCTTGTAGCGGTCGCGGACCTTCTCCCGCAGCTCGCGGGCAAGCGCGATCACGTCCGCAGCCTGCGCATCTCCAGTGAAATTCGTGAGATAGTTCGGGTGCTGCTGGCTCGCCAAGACGCCGCCGATCCTCATCCCCTTCCCGCCGACCTTCTCGATGAGCCAGCCTGCCGGCACGCGCCTCGCGACGCATTTCGTGTCCTTCTCGTACTCGAAAAGGGCGCGCACTGCCGGAGGCGCTGTCGGGTTCTTGAAGAACGAGCCAGCAGCGCGAACGCGCTGGAGGTGCCGCCGCTCGCGCTCCTCGATGGTATGCGCGATCTTCTCAGCGCTCTTCTCGCGATCGCCCTCTGAGAGCCTGAAGACCGCGTGCGTGATGATCCATTTCGTCTCGCGCTTGAAGATGCTGTCGCGGTACTCGAACTCGCACGCGTCCGCGCTGAAATCGTAGAGCGCGCCGGTCGCGGCATCCATGGCACGCGCGCTCACGAGCACATCCTTGATCTCCGTGCCGAATGCCCCGGCATTGCCGCGCACCGCGCCGCCGATCGTACCCGGGATGCCGGCGAGCGATTCCCAGCCAGTCAACCCGGCCGCTGAGGATTCGCGGATCAGGGCTTCGAGATTAGCGCCCGCCTCGGCATAGACGTATTCGCCGACGACGCGGTGCCGCCCGCCATCGAGGTGGATGACGAGGCCCTGGAAGCCCGCGTCCGAGACGAGCACGTTGCTCCCTTCGCCGAGGATCGCGAACGGGACATCCTCCGTGCGCGCGAAATCGAGCGCGCGCCGTATATCGGCCGCCGTCGTCACGTCCACGAGCCAGCGCGCCGGACCGCCGATGCGGAAGGTCGTCAAGGGCGTCATGAGCACATGCTCTTGCATCCGATAGGTCATGCTATTTCTTCTTGGCGGCTCCGCCGTGCTCCCGTTCCAATTCCGCGATCTCATCGCGCAGCATCGCCGCTGTCTCGAAATCCAATTCCGCGGCGGCCGTGCGCATCTGCTTGCGCTTATCGGCGATGACCTTGCCGATATCGCCGCCTGCCGCGAGCGTATCGAGCTCGGCCAGGCGCGTGACGGCACGCTCGCGCGTGCGCGCGATATCGCCCGTGATATCCGCGATGCGCTTGTGGATCGTCTGCGGCGTGATGCCGTGCTCGGCGTTGTATGCGATCTGGATCTCGCGGCGGCGATCCGTCTCCTCCATGGATTTCTTCATCGACGGGGTGGTCATGTCGGCATAGAGGATGACGCGGCCGGCGGCGTTGCGCGCTGCGCGGCCGATCGTCTGGATGAGCGAGGTCTCGGAGCGCAGGAAGCCTTCCTTGTCGGCGTCGAGGATGCCCACGAGCTCGACTTCCGGCAGGTCGAGGCCTTCGCGCAGGAGGTTCACGCCCACGAGGACATCGAACACGCCCTTGCGGAAATCGGTCAGGATCTCGATGCGCTCGATCGTCTTCACGTCGCTATGGATGTACTTGGCGCGCACGTCGTGCTCTCCCAGGTACGCGGCGAGGTCCTCGGCCATCTTCTTCGTGAGCACCGTCACGAGCGAGCGGCTGCCTCGCTTGGTCACCGCTTCCGCCTCGGCGATGAAATCCTGCACCTGGCCCTGGTAGTCGCCCGAGGCGATGATCGGGCGCACCTCGATCGCAGGATCCACGAGGCCGGTCGGGCGGATGATCTGCTCGACCGGCGTGCCTGAATGCTCGAGCTCGTAGCTGCCGGGCGTCGCGCTCGTGTAGATCGTCGGGCCGACGTTCTTCTCGAATTCCTCGAACATCAGAGGCCGGTTATCGAGCGCAGAGGGCAGGCGGAAGCCGTGCTGGATCAGCATGCGCTTGCGCGCCTGGTCGCCAGCGTACATGCCCGCGATCTGCGGCACGGTCACGTGCGACTCGTCGATCACGGTGAGGAAATCCGGCGTGCCGTCCGCCGCGTGCGGGAAGTACGAGAGCAGGGTGTATGGCGGCTCGCCCGGCTGCCGGCGGTCGAAATGGCGCGAATAGTTCTCGATGCCGGAGCAGTAGCCGAACTCGCGGATCATGGCGATATCCTGCCGCGTGCGGCGCTTCAATCGGTCCGCCTCGAGGAGCTTCCCTTCCCGCTCGAACAGAGCGAGCTGCTGGTCGAGCTCCGCCTGGATATCCGCGAGCGCCACTTCGCGCTCCTCCTCAGGCGTGACGTAGTGCTTCGCCGGGAAGAGGAAGAGCGCCTCGTGCTCGCCGCGGACTTCGCGGCTGACCGGGTCGAGCTCGACGATGCTCTCGATCATGTCGCGCACGATGGTGAGGCGATAGATGGCGTACTCGTTCGCCGGCATGATCTCTACCATGTTCCCGACTGCCCGGAACATGCCCGGCGAGAGGTCGGCATTGGTGCGCTCGAAATAGAGGCCGACGAGCTTGCGGATGAGCTCGGCGCGCGGCGCCTTCTCGCCCGTCCCGAGCTTGAGATTCACTTTCACGTACTCCTCGGGCGAGCCGAGGCCGTAGATGCACGAGACGGAAGCGACGATGATGACATCGCGGCGCGAGAGGAGCGCCTGCGTGGAAGCATGGCGCAAGCGCTCGATATCCTCGTTGATCTGCGCCTCCTTCTCGATGTAGGTATCGCTCGCAGGGACGTATGCCTCCGGCTGGTAGTAGTCGTAGTAGGAGACGAAATAATGCACCGCGTTGTTCGGGAAGATCTCGCGATACTCGGCAGCAAGCTGCGCGGCGAGCGTCTTGTTATGCGCGATGACGAGCGTCGGCTTGCCGTAATTGGCGATCACGTTCGCTGCCGTGAACGTCTTGCCGCTTCCGGTGACGCCGAGGAGCGTCTGGTGCCGCTTCCCCTCCGCGAGGCCGCCGGTGAGTTCTCGGATAGCCTGCGGCTGGTCGCCGGCAGGCTTGTATTCGGACACGATTTCGAGCCGCCTGCCATCCATACTGCATCATGCTAGTGCTTTTCAAGGCAAAAAGAAAGCCGCCAGCGGCGGCTTTCTCCGAGCATCCTCGCTTATTGCTGCGCGAGGCCGATCAGCTCTACGGTGAAATGCAGCGTCGAGCCGCCGGGGATCGGGCCGTAATCATTCGGCCCGTACCCCAGGTCCGGGCTGATGATGAGCTCGCGGATGCCGCCCGGCTTCATGCCGACGACGCCCATATCCCAGCCCTTGATCACCATGCCGGCGCCCAGCTGGAAGGTGAACGGCGCGTTGCCATGCGTTGCCGTGCTGTCGAAGACCTGGCCGTTGTCGAACGAGCCGACGTACTTGACTAAGACCGTCTGGCCGGCCGCGACTGGCGCGCCCGTGCCCTCGACGACGTCCTTCGCCTGAAGGCCGGCGTCTACGGTGCTGAAGCCTTCCGTGTCATTCGTGATCGTGTCGCCGGCCTTCGCGCTGAGAGCCGCGGCGGCGTGCGGCGAGCCGGCGGCAGCATTGCTCCCGGATTGCGTGCCGTCGATCGAGCCGAGGGATACGTCCTGCATGCCGAGGTCCTGCGCCTGCTGATCTGAATCCTGATCGTTCATAGGAGTTGGTGCGTTATGGCCGATGGCGATCCATACGCCCGCGCCGATGACAACGAGCACGAATACGATGCCGACGGCCCAGAGTGCCACTTTCGTTTCCTTATTCATTGTGAGCTGCTAAAACGGCTGATACGGCCGCAGTATAGCATCACTCGACGCGGTGCCCGTGAGGATACGAGGCGTGCGGCGCCTCCACTTCCTTGCGCAGACGCTCCGCCTCCCGGCGCCGCATATCGAGCTGCGCCTTCCGAGGCTTCTTCGGCGGCTTGATTCCCTTATTCTTGACTTGGGGCTGGAGATTCGGCGCTACGCGCGGCGGCACAGCGGCTTTCCTGTTCCCGTGCGGCGCATTCAATCGCATGCACGCACCATAGCAGCCGCGGGCTGAACCGCTGGTGAAGCTAGGCAGCCTCGATCACGCGCGCCTGCCGCTTGCCGCGCTTGAGGATCGCGAGGCCGGCAGGCGAGAAATCGCTCGCAGCAAGGATGTGCGTCGTATCAGCGATCCTGCGGCCGGTGAGCGTGATCGCGCCGTTCTGGATGAACTCGCGCGCTTCTCGTTTCGAGCTCGCGAGCCCGATCCCGACGAGCGCGTCCACGAGCGCGGTGCCGAGTGCGACCGCTGCCTTCGGCGCTTCTGTGAGCGCCTGCCACTCATCGTCCGAGAGCTCCTCCGCGAAGAGCGCCTCCGAGATGCGCTTCGCCGTCGCGAGCGCTCCTTCGCCGTGCACGAGCGTCGTCACCTCCTCAGCGAGCCGCTGCTGCGCGATGCGCTCTTCGGGCGCTTCCGCATGCTTCGCCATGACATCCCGGATCGCGTCGAGCGGCAGGAGCGTGAGCTTCAGCAGATACTCTTCCACGGCGTCATCCTCGCTATTGAGAAGATACTGATAGAGCTCATAGGGCGAGGTCTTAGCCGCATCGAGCCACAGCGCGCCTCCTTCGCTCTTGCCGAACTTCTTCCCGGTCGCCTTGTTGATCAGGAGCGGCCAGGTGAATGCGTACGCCGTCTTCCCCTCCTTATGCCGGATGAGGTCGACGCCGGAGATGATATTCCCCCACTGGTCGGATGCGCCGACCTGGAGCGTCACGTCTCGCTGCGTGAACAGGTGCCAGAAATCGTGCGCCTGCAGGAGCATGTAGGTGAACTCCGCGTACGAGATGCTCTGCTCAGGATCCTCGATGCGCTTGGCGACCGTCTCGCGCTTGATCATTGCGTTCACGGTCTCGTACTTGCCCGTATCGCGCAGGAACTCAAGGAGGCCGATCGTCCCGAGCCACTCTGCGTTGTTCACGAACTCGATGTTCTCCACGTCGAGCAGGCGCTTCGCCTGCGCTTCGATCCCGGCGACGTTCTTCCTGATCGTCTCGAGATCGAGCAGCGGGCGCTCCTCATTCTTGCCGCCCGGGTCGCCGATCATGCCCGTGGCGCCCCCGGCAAGGAAGATGACGCGATGGCCTGCCTCGATGAAGCGCCGCACGACGAGCATGCCCATGAGCTGCCCGATGTGCATGGAATCAGCCGATGGATCGACGCCCCAGTAGAGGGTCTTGGGGCTATCCGCGATCTCTTCGAGCGTCTCGCTCGAGAACTGGTACGCATACCCGCGCTCGCGCAGGGTCTCCGAGAGCTTCCGATCCGCCATGATGCGCTCACTATAGCATGCGCGAGCGCGGGAAGGGCCGCCTCTTCCCTCGGGGGCTTCGCCCACCGGCGCTATTCGGCTGCGCTACTCGATGCTGCTGCGGGCGGCAGGCACCGCCGGTACGTGGGGGTGCCGTTCTCCATGAGCATCGCGCCGCTGTCCGTCCCGTTCATGAATACGAAAGCGCCGTCATCAGTCGCATAGCGGCCGGCATCCGTCGGCGAATCCTGCATGAGCTGCGCGGCCCTGCCATCGGAAAGGTCGATGATGACGATATGCGGATAGTAGACAGCGCGGATGGTCTTGCCCGCATCGCACTGATACGTGATGTCTGCGAGCGCTGTGCCGAGCACGTCCGAAGTCGTGGTCGCGGCAGCTGCGGGCGCGGCAGCGGGCGTATCGCTGGGAACGCTCCCTTTGGGCCCGAGCCACTCGTAGAGCGCGATCGCGCCGAACGCGAGGATGAGGATGGCGGCGATGCCGGCTGCGGCGTTCCTATTCATGATCTTTCGTTTCCGCGGGATCGAATGTGAGGCATACTGAATTCGTGCAGTAGCGCTTGCCCGTGGTCTCCTTCGGCCCGTCGTCGAAGAGGTGCCCGAGATGGCTGCCACACTTCGCGCAGGCGATCTCCGTACGCACCATGCCGTGCGAATCATCGGGCCGCTCGATCACCGAGCCAGGAATCGCCCGATCAAACGACGGCCACCCGGTGCCGGACTCGAATTTCGCATCGGATGCGAAGAGCGGATTCCCGCATGCCGCGCAGCGGAAGCTGCCATCGCGCTCCTCATGCAGCAAGGCCCCGGTGAATGGCGCCTCGGTCGCTCCTTCGCGCAGCGAAGCGTACTGCTCGCTCGTGAGCGCCACCCTCCATTCGTCGTTCGTCTTCTCGCGTTCCATAGTCATCTCATGATAGCACGCGACCATGAAGCTTCCCGGAGCGGGAGATCCTCAATGGCCGCGCAATAATGCGGCGAATTCCTTCTGCACCTTCGCTACCTTGGGGCTGATCACGAGCTGGCAATACGCCGCTTCGGGATGATCCTTGAAGTACTCGCGGTGGTACTCCTCCGCCGGATAGTAGTCATGCAGCGGCTCGACCGCCGTGACGATCGGATCGCCCTCCGCGCTCCCTTCTCCGAGCTCGCGGATGAACGCTTCCGCCTCCGCTTTCTGCGCATCATTCGCGTAGAAGATCGCGGAACGATACTGCTCGCCGACGTCATTCCCCTGCCGGTTTTCCTGCGTCGGGTCGTGCGTCGCGAAGAAGACGGTGAGGAGGTCATGATACGAGATCTCGGCCGGGTCGTATTCGATGCGGATCACTTCCGCATGCCCTGTCGTGCCTGAACACACGGCCTCGTAGCTCGGATTCGCAACATGCCCGCCGGCATAGCCCGGCTCGACGGCGCGTACGCCCCGAAGCTCGCGGAATACCGCTTCCGTGCACCAGAAGCAGCCGCCTCCGAATACCGCCGTCTCCATACGCATCCAGTATACTCCGCGCATCCGAATGCCTTCTGTTTCCGCCCGCGAGCCGCTATAGTGTCTGTAAGAACGACATGGCGGATTCGTCTTATCAAGCAGACCTCTCGGATGCGTTCCTTTCGGCGTATGACGAGCACGCCGAGAGCATCTTCCGCTTCATCCTTCTCAAGGTCTCAGACCGCGAGAAGGCGCACGACCTGGTCCAGGAGACTTTCACCCGCACATGGGACTACTGCGCGAAGGGCGGCGAGATCACGCAATGGAAGGCATTCCTCTACCGCACTGCCCGCAACCTGATCATCGATACGTACCGGGCAAAGCCGAGCGTCTCGCTCGATGCCATGGCCGAGGACCAGCAGTTCACCCCGGCTGATGAGGCGATGCCCGGAAGCGATGCGCTCGCCGAGATCAACCTGGTCCGCGCCGCGATCGCCGAGCTCCCTGAGACGTACCGCGAATGCGTCCTCCTGCGCTACTGCGAGGACCTCTCGCCGCGGGAGATCGCCGAAGTCATGGACCTCTCCGAGAACGTCGTCTCGGTACGCATCCATCGCGGCGTAAAGCTCCTGCGCGAGCGTTTCGGCTCGTAACCATGCCTATGTCACCTCTTTCCGCACTCATTGCACGGCTCTCGCGATTCGATCGCGACCTTGCACGCCGCATCCGGACGGCGGTTTCGGCACGCGAACCCATGGACATCGAGCGCAAGGACGCCATGCGCGCGTTCCTCTTCGAGTACGCAGCCATGCGCCCGGCACGCGAGCCGCGAGTGCGCCGGGAGAGCGTCTCGGCCGTCTGGTACGGCGCGCAGATGCGCGTGCCGGCATTCGCTGCCATCGTGCTCTTCCTCTTCACCGGCGGCACGGCATACGCCGCGCAAGGAGCGCTTCCGGGCGATCCGCTCTACGGCTTCAAGGTGAACGTGAACGAGACGCTTCAAGGCGCGCTCGCCCTCTCCCCCTCGGCGAAAGCCGATTGGGCGGTCGAGCGCGCGAGCCGGCGGCTCGAGGAGGCGTCCACGCTGGCCGCCACGGGCAAGCTCACCCCGAGCACAGCGCTCGAGGTGCAGCACAATATCGATACGCAGGTCCCCGCTGCCGCAGAGAAGACGAAGCAGCTCGAAGAGCACGCTGCCGGCACCGCGGCCGTCGCGGCGAGCGCTAAGCTTGCCGCTACCCTTTCGGCGCACGCGGATATCCTCGCCGCGCTCTCGGAGGACATTCCTGATCCGGCCACGCGCGATCAGCTCCATGCCATCGTAGCGACCGTCGAGACGGAGCAGCGCGAGGCCAATGCGCAAGATGGCGCCTCGCTCGCGATCGCATCCGAGCCGGCTGCCGCCACGGCGACAGCGCACGCCACGCTCATGATGGCGCCTGCGACCGCAGGAACGATGCACGCGTCCGTGATGGCGACGGTCACGGCGAGCGCCACGGCAGCTTCGAGCAGCGCTGCGAGCACTACCGCGGCACGGGCGCAGCAGGAACAGATAGCGGCAGATCCGGCAGCCGTCCTCGCGGCCAAGGCTGCCGCCACGGCCGCGATCGCGACCGTCACGCGGCACCTCGCCGGCGTCTCCACCACGACCGATGGCTACGCGAAGGCGCAGCTGCGCCTTGCGGCCGCGCAGGATGCGTATGCGGCCGGAGAATCATCGCTCGCGGCGAGCAGCACCGCGCGTGCACTCGACGAATTCGATCGCGCCCTCGCGAATGCTGTCGCCGCGCAAGCATACTTCTCCGCCACAGAGCATTTCCTGCGCATCTCCACGATGCTCGATGGCGCGCACGGCATCCCCAGCCAGCCGAGCCAGGACCGGAGCAGCACGGATGCGAGCGCGAGCAGCACACCGTCGCGCGCAAGCACGACCGATGCGAGCGAGTCAGAGAGCATCGATCAGCCTGCAGGAACCAGCACCTCCGCTTCGGCGAGCACGACCGTATCCGATCCCGTGAGCGGCATCACGCATGATCTCGAAGGGATCGCGTCGAGCACGCGAAGCGGCGTGATCCGCCTGCATCTCTGATGCTCCTGCGCGCGTACGAAAGAAGCCCGGCAGCGCTGCCGGGCTTCATGCTCACATGCCGCCGAGAAGGAACTGCGGTCCATCCGGCATATCGATCCTGAAGACCGCTATCTTGTATGCCTCCCCGATATACGTGATGCGCGCACTGCCGAGCGCTCGCACATCCACGGCCTGGCATGTCCCGGGAGTGCCGTTCAGCAGGGCGTTCACGGTGACATAGCCGAGCCACTCATCGAGCAGCAGGATCGTCGCCCCGGGCGTCGTGCAGATGACCCGATACGGGTCCTGCACGAGGCTAAGCAGCAGGTCGCGTTCGACCGCAGTGTGCTGCGCACCCATGCCGTTCGGCTGCAGGATGGCGAATGCCGGTACCGGCATCGCGGCGAGCGCGGGCGCCGCCATGATGAGCGCGCACCGGATGGTACGCATGATTCGCGAGAGCATCAGTAGTCCCCTCTGATCCGAGCCTCCGCAGGCTCCTCTCCTGAGTGAACGCCCGGGCCGCAGCGCGGTCAAGGGGATTAATCCTTCTTGGTGCGGGACGCGCGTGCGCGGTCCGTCTCGGTCAGGTGCTGCTTGCGCAGGCGCGTGAAGTGCGGCGTGATCTCAAGGTATTCGTCATCCGTCATGACCTCGAGCCCGCGCTCGATGGTGATCTCCCACGGCGGCGTGAGCATGATGGCTTCGTCAGACCCTGAGGCACGCATATTGGTGAGCTGCTTTCCCTTGGTCGGGTTCGCGACCATCTCCTCGCCCTTGCTGGTGTTGCCGATGATCATGCCTTCGTAGACTTCCGTCCCCGGGCCGATGTAGAGCTGTCCGCGGTCCTGCAGGCCCCAGAGCGCGAAGGCAAGCGCCTTCCCGCTGGCCATCGAGGTCATGGAGCCGACGGCGCGGCGCCTGATCTCGCCGGCGTACGGCTTAAAGCCGATCACGCGCGAGGACATGATGCCCTCTCCCTTCGTATCGATGATGAACTGCGTGCGATAGCCGAGAAGCCCGCGCGTCGGCCCTTCGAGCGTGAGGCGCACCTGCTCGTCGCGATTCTCGAGATTCTGCAGGATGAATGCACGCTGCCCCAGGCGCTCGATGATGGCGCCCTGGTACTCGGCCGGCGTGTCGATGATGACTTCCTCGAACGGCTCGAGCTTGTGCCCCGCCTCGTCCGTGCGGATGATGACTTCGGGCTTGCTGACCGAGAGCTCGTAGCCGGCGCGGCGCATGTTCTCGAGCAGGATCGCGATGTGAAGCTCGCCGCGGCCGTAGACCTTGAATGCGTCCGCGTTCGTGAAATCCACGCGCAGCCCCACGTTCACCTCGAGCTCGCGCTCGAGGTACTCGCGGATCTGGCGGCTCGTCACGAACTTGCCGTCCTTTCCGGCGAACGGCGAATCGTTCACGCGGAAGGTCATGGAAATGGTCGGCTCATCCACGGTGATCGCCGGCAGGGGCTCGGTGGCCGCGCTGTCGCAGACCGTCTCGCCGATATCGATATCCGCCACGCCGGCCATCATGACGATGTCGCCGGACTCGGCCTCCGCCTCATCGCGGCGCTCGAGGCCGTCGAAAGTGTAGAGCTTCGTGATCTTGCCTGCGCGGCTCGCGCCATCGGCGCCTTTCACGATGACGTTCGCACCCGTCTTCAGCACGCCGTCGTAGATGCGGCCGATCGCCATGCGGCCGAGGAAGTTATCGTACGCGAGGTTGAACGGCTGGAAGCGCAGGGGCGATGCGGCATGCTCGGGAGAGCTCGCGACCGGCACGAATTCGATGATGGCATCGAGGAGCGGCGTGAGGTCCGCGCGCGGATCATCGAGGTGCCGCATCGCGACGCCCTCGCGGCCGATCGCGTACACGATGGGGAAATCCGCCTGCGCATCGGAGGCGCCCAGCTCGAGGAAGAGCTCGAGGACCTGTTCTTCGCAACGCGCCGGATCGGCTGCCGGCTTGTCGATCTTATTGATGACGACGATCGGCTTGAGGCCGAGCTCGAGGCTCTTCTTCAGCACGAAGCGCGTCTGCGGCATCGGGCCCTCCTGCGCGTCCACGACCAGGAGCACCGAGTCGATCGAGCGCAGCACGCGCTCCACCTCGCCGCCGAAATCTGCGTGCCCCGGCGTATCCACGATGTTGATCTTCGTGCCCTTGTACGCGACGGACGCGTTCTTCGAATAGATGGTGATCCCGCGCTCCTTCTCGAGCGAGTCGGAGTCCATGGAGACGCCGGCGCCCGGCGCGTTCGTCTGCGCCAGAAGCGCATCGGTGAGCGTCGTCTTGCCGTGGTCCACGTGCGCGATGATGGCGATGTTCCTGATTTCAGTCATGCAAATAAAAAATGCCTGGCGGCGTTGATGGGCAAAGAATACGACGCGCGGGCCGAAACGTCAAATCTTCACGGCGCGGAGCATGAGGAAGAGCGGGAATTCCTTGCGGGCGCCGTTCTCCGCGGCAGCGCGCGGGCCCGGCTGGCTCTCCCTGTCCGAGATCCACTCCTCGATGCCCGCGATGGCGAAGCCGTGCTTCGCGAGCGCCTTCCCATAGACCTGCAGCGGCCGGTGGAACGAGATCGTCGTGCGGTGCGCGCCCGTCCCCTTCCCCGGATCCATATCGATGGTAGCGCGGCTCTCCGAGAGGTATCCGTCCACGCGGCGATACTGCGTGCCAGTCTCCTCATCCCAGCCCCAGCTGCTCTTCTGCGGGATGCGGAATGCCGGATGGTTGAGGATGAGGATGAGCTCGCCCGCTTCCGCAAGCACGCGCGCCGCTTCCGCGATCGCGCCCTGGTAATCCTCGATGTTCTGGAGCGCGAGCGCGATCAGGACGGCGTCGAACGATTCGTCCTGCCAGCGCGAGAGGTCGTTCGCAGGCGCGACGGCCCACTCGACGGCGCTGCTGCGCTTCTTCGCCGCTTCGATCATGGGTGCGGCGATATCGCACGCGGCGACCTCGGCGCCCGCCTCAGCGAGCGCGGCGGCGAAGAAGCCATCCCCGCAGCCGACCTCGAGCACGCGGCGGTACGCCGAAGGATCGATGAGCCGCAGCACGCCGGGCAGGATCACGCGCGCATGGTACGAATCCCCCTTGCCGGTGAATCCGTCCGCATACCCTGCGGCGATCGCGCCCCAGCCCGTATCCCGCCTCTTGGCATGAGTCATGATGGAATGATTCTACAGAAAAGACCGCCCTCTGGCCAAGAGGGCGGTTGAGTTGCGTTCTTATGAACCAACCAGGGGAGGACACTGCCGCGAACGAGTTGTGCCGGGAGGAGCGGACTGGCCCATCCAAGCGGCAGCATCCGTCCGTATAGTAGCGCCGCTCGCACTCGCGCGCAAGGACGCGCAAAAAAGACCGGCCACGATCGTGGCCGGCGAGTCCTGACACGGCAGCCGGGAGGGAGTGAACCGGCAGCCTCTTACACGATACGCCCGGCGCCCGCATCCGCAAACGGGTTATCCCCATCACGCCGCCTTCGCGGTCGCGAGCGCGTCCCAGTCGGTCGTATAGGCCGGCGAGCGGCGTTCTGCGGATGCAGCCCACCGCTCCGTCCCCATCACGACTGCGCTTGCCACCGTGCCGCGGCCGAACCGCGCGTTCAGCGCGTCTATCACCCCATCGAGCGCACCCGCGCGCCGCGCAGCCGTATCCTCGACGAAGAGCGGCTGCGTGACCGATGCATCCGGCATAATGCCGCCCACGGCGACGCCTGCTTTCTTGTAGGGCGTACCGGGCACGAATATCGCGCGCACGGCGCCGAGCGCTTCGGCCAAGAGCGCGTGCGTGCCGGCAGTGGGTTCCGCGAGGAGCACGTCGCGGGAGCGGCCGAATCCGGCGCGAGGCCCGTGCAGGCTCGGCCGGATGGAAACGGAGAGCCGCGTCGCGCGCCAGCCTTCGCGGCGGAGCTCTTCGGCGATCGCCGAGACATGATAGCCGATCGCGGATTCGAGCGTGGCGAGGTCCGTCACCGCCTTCCGGAACGATCGCGAGCTCACGATGCTCCCCTGCACGTCGCGCTCGTTGCCGGCGAGCACCGGAGTGCCGGAAAGCTCCTCGCGGATGCGCACGCCGCCGACCCCCAGGAGCGTGCGGATGAAGGCGCGGTCGGCGGCGAGGAGCTCCGCCACCGTCTCTATCCCATGGGCGCGCAGCGCCTGGCTGGTCTGCCTGCCGATGCCCCAGATGCCGCTCGCCTGGACATCCTTCGCGTCCGTGGGCCACGCCTGCATGTCGAGGATATGGACGCCCGGGCCGTCGCGCTCCTTCTTGGCGATACCCGCCGCATGCTTCGCGAGGGTCTTCGTCGGCGCGACGCCGATCGAAACCGGGATTCCTACCGCCTGCACCAGCCGCTCGCGCATCGCGCGCAGCTGCCCTTCGGTGGCGCTATCCGGTACGCGGAAGAACGCTTCATCCACCGAGTAGACCTCGACGCTCTCCGCGATCGCCCGGAGCTCCGTCATCACGCGCGCGGAGATGTCCCGGTAAAGCGTGAAATTCGAGGAGAAGAGCGTGATGCCTTCCGTGCGGCAGAGCTCCTTCACCTGAAAGTACGGGATGCCCATCGGCACGCCGAGATCCTTCACTTCCTGGCTTCGCGCCACGATGCACCCGTCGTTGCTCGAGAGCACGGCGACAGGCTTCTTCGCGAGATCCGGCCGGAAGAGCCGCTCGCACGAGACGAAGAAATTGTTGCAATCCATGAGGCCGTACATGCCCTCAGTATAGCAATCCGGCCGCGGGCGAGGATGAAGCCGCTCAGAGGAACTGGCGCACGGAGCCGGTCACGACGCCCCAGATCACGCAATCGTCCGCCCCATCCACCGCAATCGGCTGATAGCCTTCATGCTCGGAGACGAGAAAGCGCTTCCCGCCGCGGGATGCCAGCCGCTTCACGACCAGCTCGCCGAATACGGCGGCCACGACGATGTGCCCGTCACGCGCCTCGAGCGCGCGATCCACCGAGAGCACATCGCCATCGAAGATGCCGGCGCCTTCCATGGATTCGCCTGAGACGCGCACGAAGAAGGTCGATGCGGGGTGCCGCACGAGGAGGTCGTGGATATCGAGCGAGCGCTCGATCGCGTCATCCCCCGGCGCAGGGAAGCCGGCTGCCGGCTGCGAGGCGTACAAGGGCGCCGCGAAGCGCGTCTCAGCAGCCGTCCCCAGTACGGTCGCCTTCGCATCCTTGCCGTGCGCGCGCTTCATGCCGGCAAGTATACCGCCCCGATCATGCGCTGCCGATGAGGAGGCCGGCAGCGAGCACCAGCACCCCGCCGATCACCACCTGCAGGACCGAGAGCCAGAAGCTCATCCTGAAGAAATGGTAGCGGATGTACGCGATCGCCATCAGCTCGAGCGCGACGACGGCGAATGCGAGCGCGAGCGCGAGGCGCAGGTCGGGGATGAGGAACGGCAGCGTGTGGAAGATGCCGCCGAGGAACGTCATCGCGCCGATGATGCCGCCGCGGATGAGCGGGTGCCCGCGCCCTGTCTCCGTGCCCGTGTCCGAGAGCGCCTCGGCGAAGGCCATGGAGATGCCTGCGCCCGTGGCGGCCGAGATGCCGATGAGGAACGCGACGCGCGTATCCATCGTCGCGAATGCCGCGGCGAAGATCGGCGCGAGCGTCGAGACGGAGCCGTCCATGAGGCCGGCGAGCCCCGGCTGCACTACCTGCAGGAGGAAGCGCGTGTCGATCGCCTTCGCCTCAGCGTCCGGATGCATACCGGCACACTATAGCAGGGCGCCGCGCATCGCCCAATGGCAAAAGAAGCGGCGGCACCGAGTGCCGCCGCTTCCTTTGCGAGCCCTTTCCCGCTTACGCCTCGTCGAGGAAGGTCCACGCCGTCCCGCGGGCAGAGCCGCGGCCGGTGCGGCCGATGCGGTGCACATAATCATCATGCGTCGTCGGCAGGTCGTAGTTGATGACGTGCGTCACGTCCGGGATATCGAGTCCGCGCGCGGCGACGTCGGTCGCCACGAGGATCTTCGCGACCTCGTCCTTGAACTGCTTGAGCGCGCGCTGACGCTGCCCCTGCGACTTGTTCCCGTGGATGGAGACCGCCGGGTATCCTTCGCGCTGCAGCATGCGGGTGAGCTTCTCCACGCCGTGCTTGGTGCGGCCGAAGACGATCACCTTCTGCACCTCCGGCTTCTGGAGCACGAGGTCGAGCAGCTCGAACTTGTCGGCGCCGCGCGGGACGCGGATGACGTCCTGCTCGACGTTGCGCGACGTGTCGCGGGTCTTGAGCGAGACGCGCACCGGGTCCCGGAGGAACTCACCGATCAGGCGCTCGATCTCAGGGCTCAGCGTGGCCGAGAAGAAGAGCGTCTGGCGATCGGCGGGCGTCAGGCCCAGGATCTGGCGCATGTCGGCGATGAAGCCCATGTCGAGCATGCGGTCCGCCTCGTCGAGGACGACCGAGTGAAATGCGGAGAGGTCGAGCGCATCGCGCTCGATCAGGTCCTTGAGGCGGCCCGGCGTGCCGATCACGAAGTGCGGGTCGCGCGAGAGCGCCTTCAGCTGCGGGTTGATGTTCGCGCCGCCCACGCAGCACGCCGAGTAGATGCTGAGCGTCTTGCCGAGGAGCTTGAGCTCATCCTCGATCTGAATCGCGAGCTCGCGCGTCGGCGCCATGATAAGCACATGCTCGCCCGTGCCGCGCACGACCTTGTCGATGAGCGGGATGAGGAATGCGCCGGTCTTGCCGGAGCCCGTGTCGGCGATGCCGACCACGTCCTTGCCCTCGAGCGTGAGCTCGATCGACTGGTCCTGGATCGCTGTCGGCGTGTCATAGCCGCGCGAGGCGATCGCCGCCTTCACGCGCTCATCGAGATCGAAATCCATGAAGCGGTGCTGCGGCACGTATGCGGTCTCTTCGACCGGCATCGCCTTGTTCACGAACTTGGCGGGGTCGATGTACTGCCCCTGCTCGCGGCTGCGCCCGCGCGAGCGGCCGCCGCGCATGCCGAAGCCGCGGCTCCCGTCGGTGCGGCCCCTGCCGCGCCCGCCGCCGCGTCGCTGCTGATAATCGCCATCACCGCTTCCGAAGCGGCGTGATCCGCGGGAACGCGTCCCGCGACCTGTGCGTTCATTCATTATGGTATCCAGTGATGGGCTCGCATCGCTCAGAGCCGCGGAGTAACGCAACCGTCTCCCGTATGCCTTGAGCGCAAGGCTGCCTGTCTTCCTCGTCTGTCTGTTTCAGGCCGGGTGACACGCGTCAGGGGATTGCGGCGCAATCATACCACAGAGAGCCGCCCGAGTACAGGCCCTCCCCGGCTACGCGGCCGCGCTCTCGCGGATCGCAGCAGCGACTGCTTCGGCCACCCCCTCCTCGAACGGACCGGGAAGGATCTTCTCGGGTGCGGGAGCCGTCACCATGGCCGAGAGATTCGCGGCGGCAGCGAGAAGCATCGGTTCCGTGATGTCGCGTACGCCGGCATCGAGCGCGCCGCGGAAGACGCCCGGGAACACCAGCACGTTATTGACCTGGTTCGGGAAATCCGAACGGCCCGTCGCCACGATGAACGCGCCGGCTTCCTTCGCACGCTCCGGCATGATCTCGGGTTCCGGGTTCGCCATCGCGAAGATGACCGGCTGCGCACGCATCGAACGGACCATATCCTCCGAGACGAGGCCGCCTTTCGAGACGCCGATGAAGATGTCCGCGCCGCGCATCGCGTCCGCGAGGGTGCCGACGAGCGTGCGCGGGTTCGTCTTCGCCGCGAGCCGCGCCTTCTCTCCCGCAAGGTCGGTGCGCGCGGCGCTCACGATCCCTTTGCTGTCGCAGAGCACGAGATCCGTAACGCCGTGCGCGAGCAGGAGATCCGTGATGGCGATACCGGCTGCGCCGGCGCCATTGATGACGACGCGCACCTCCCCCGCCGTCATGCCCCTAAGCGAGAGCGCATTGATGAGCGCCGCAAGGACGACGACGGCCGTGCCGTGCTGGTCATCATGCATGACCGGGATGGCGAGCTCGGCGCACAGCCGCGCCTCGATCTCGAAGCAGCGCGGCGCGGCGATATCCTCGAGGTTGATGCCGCCGAAGGCCGGCGCGATCAGCTTCACGGTCCGGACGATCTCTTCCGTGTCCTGCGTATCGAGGCAGATCGGGAACGCATCGATATCCGCGAAGCGCTTGAAGAGCGCTGCCTTCCCTTCCATCACCGGCAAGGCGCCCATAGGGCCGATATTGCCTAAGCCCAGCACAGCCGAACCGTCCGTCACGATCGCGACGGTCGAGCGCTTGATAGAGACGTCGCGCGCCCGCTCGGGATGCGCGGCAAGGAGCTTCGAGACCGCCGCGACGCCGGGCGTATACGCGAGCGCAAGGTCGTGCATATCCTCAAGCGGCACTTTGAGTGACGTGCCGATCTTCCCGTGCGCCTGCTCGTGCAGCGCGATCGAGGACGCATCAAGGCTTTCATGCGGCATAGGCATCGATTTTATCACGAAGAAAAGCCCTCGCGCGCATGCGCGAGGGCTGAAGAATGCGATCAGGCCATGTACTGCCGGCTATCCGCCGGATTCCGGAGCGGGGGCGAGCTTTTATCCCGGTAGCAGATGATGCTCATGAGGAGCGGGAGGCTCCGCACGAATACGCTGCGCCCGTTCGAGTGGCGGCTCGCCGTGAGGATATCGGTGCCCTCGAGCAGGCTTGTGCCGCGGACTGCCCGGTACGTCGAAAGTACCCATGCCACTTCCGCGACATTGAACGCCATGAGCGGCCGGACGCTATTCGCTTCCTCTGCCTCATGCGTCCTCTCGAAGGAATCGGGGAGCGCAGCCGTGCTGAACGCGATCCATCCGCTCGCGCCCGCGCGCTCAGAGCGGGCGAACGGCTCCTCGTCATACCAAGCGTGTTCGCGCCCTGCACCCATGAGCATCACATCGAAGTAGAAATAATCAGGATTGAGCGCGCGGATCTCGATGAGCGACATCGCTCTCGGAGGCCCCGGCATGAGGAGCATGTCATTAGCGCGGTACCAGGCGATCTCATCGGGAGATGGCAGCGACCGCGCGAGCGCCTCCCGCTGGCCATCGCTGTAGGCAAGAGACCGCGCACGCATGACGGCTTCGGGCGAGATGAAATCGTCCTTGAGGATCATGGCGGCGAATACGTAGACATCCACTGCGGATTGCACTGCGATTCCTTTCAGTCCTTTCTTTTTCCTGAAAATACAGTACATTGATTTCTTATGTGGGTCAATATCTCCTATGAATGAAGCCGCGCGCGAGACGGATGTGTTGGTGATCGGCGGCGGCCCCGCGGGCATGATGGCGGCTATCCGCGCAGCGATGCGCGGGCGTTCGGTCGTCCTGCTCGAGAAGAACCAGCGCGTGGGCGCGAAGCTCGACATCACGGGCGGCGGCCGCTGCAACATCGCGAATGACGAGCCCGACGTGCGCGCGCTCCTCTCCCGCTACGGCGATGCGTCGGAGTTCCTCTTCAGCGCGTTCGCCCGCTTCGGGCTGCCAGAGGCCCGTACGTTCTTCGAATCGCGCGGCATGCCGCTCGTGACGCAGGCGCGCCAGCGCATGTTCCCCAAGAGCGAGCATGCGCCAGCCGTGACGAAGCTGCTGAAGAAAGCGATGCAGGAATCCGGCGTCGCCGTCGAGACCGACATGCGCGTCACCGAGCTCTCGCTCTCGGATGACGGCTCGATCGCGACGGTCACCTGCGCGGATGGCACGCGCTTCGCGCCGCACTCGGTCGTGCTCGCGACCGGCGGCCTCTCCCATCCGGAGACCGGCTCGACCGGCGACGGCTTCCGCTGGCTTGCGCGGCTCGGGCACGCGGTGCATGAGCCGAACCCGAGCATCGTGCCGCTCGAGACCGATCCTTCGGACGATTGGATCCCGCAGCTCGCAGGCACATCCCTCTCGTTCATGAAGATCAGTTTCTACTCGGAAGGAAAGCGCGCGTTCAGCAAGACGGGCAAGCTCCTCTTCACGCACTTCGGCATCTCGGGGCCGCTCATTCTCAATAGCGCGAAGCAGGTCGGCGACCTCCTGATGAATGGCCCGGTCGCGGCTGCGATCGACCTCTATCCTGATACCGAGTTCGACGCGCTCGAGCGGCGCGTGCGCGCGGCATTCGATGCGAACAAGAACAAGGAGGTGAAGAACCTGCTGCCGAGCATCCTGCCCGCCGGCATGGCGAACGCGATCATCGCGCAGCACGTCATCGCCGACGTGAAGACGCCGGTCCACAGCGTGACCAAGGAGGAGCGCCGCGCGCTCGTGCATGTCATGAAGGCGCTCCCGCTCACGATCGTCGGCCGCATGGGGATGGATCGAGCGGTCGTCTCGGACGGCGGCGTAGACCTCTCGGAAGTCGATACGCGCACGTTCCGCTCGAAGAAGATCCCGAACCTTTTCCTCGTCGGCGATATCCTGCACATCTCCCGCCCGTCCGGCGGCTACTCGCTCCAGCTGTGCTGGACGAGCGGCGCCGTCGCAGGCGACAACGCCTAGTCGCCGCGTGCGCGCGGCAGTGCGCGCACGCTCGCGGCGCCGAGGATGAGCGCGATCAGGAACGCGAGCGCGAGCGCCTCGCGAGCGAGGAAGAGACCCGGCATCGCGAGAATGGGTCCGCGCACGGCGATGAATTCCGCGAGCAGGAATCCAGCGGCCGCGAGCCCGCAATCGGCGATGAGCACGCCGCGGCGGCCGGGCGCAGTAAGGACGGCAGCGATCACAAGGGCGATCGCGCTCGAGACGAGCGCAGGCGTTCCCAGCGGGAATGCGTCCGGCGAGAGCGGGATGGAGATAAGGATGCCCGCGGCTGCGGCGAGGAAGAGCGTGCGGATCGCATCGCCATGGTACGCAGGAGCCCGTGATCGCCGCCTGAAGTCGCGCATGCCACAGTCTAGCATTCCGCATCCGCCATCCGGTATACTGCGCCTATGGCGATAGTGGCATACCAGGGCGGCTGTCATTGCGGAAACGTCCGCTTCGAGGCGGCGCTCGATCTCGAGCAGCCGGTCATGTCATGCAACTGCTCGCACTGCCAGCTGATGGGCTGGCTTCTCACCTTCATCCCGGCCGGCCAGTTCACGTTCCTATCCGGCGAAGGCAATCTGACCGAATACCGTCTCAATACCAAGCGTCTCGCGCACCTTTTCTGCTCGACATGCGGCGTCTCCGCCTTCTCGCGCGGCCCGGGCCCGGACGGCGCGCTGATGTACGCGGTCAATGCGCGCTGCCTCGACGGCGTGGATCCTGATACGCTTACGATCCAGAAGGTCGACGGCAGGAGCCGCTAGCGCCGGCAGGCGTAATCGCGTGCGTTCAATCCTCGTGCGGATGGTAGTCGTCCATCCCGCGCTCATGCTCCTTCGCGCGGATCGCGTCCTCATCGAAGCCGAGGTAATGGCCGACTTCGTGCCAGACCGTATCGGCGACGATGCGACGGATGAGCTCAGGATCGCCCGCCGCTTCCGCTTCGATAGGCTGCTGATAGATCGTGATCGTATCCGGCATGTACATGCCCATGCCGTACTCGTCTCCGCGCGCGCTGATCGGGACGCCGCGGTAGAGCCCGAAGAGCGTCTCATCGGGCGCGAGCCCTTCCTCCTGCCGGGTCTCCTCGTCCGGCTCATCCTCGATTAGGAACGCGACATTCTTCACCTTCGCCCGATACTGCTCGGGAATGGCCAGGTAGCCTTCTTCCACCAGCCGTTCGAATTCGTCGCGACGCATGCTACTGCCCCGCTACGCGATCGAAGAGGAGCATGTTGCCGCGATCGAGGTACATGAGCGCGAGCGATGATGTCGCGAGCGAGACGATCTTGAAGTAGAGCGTCGTGCCGCTCGCGTCATCGAACTCGAGGTATGATGCCCCCGCGTCGAGCGGGTACGGGAAATCGGCGCGGACCTGGCTCGCATCGAAGATGCGCCACTGCCCGTTCGCGGTCGCGGACGGCTCTCCTTGGTACGCGTCCGTGAAGGTGCCGTCCTCACGGATGGTGCGCATGAACTTCGGATCATCCGTGCTGCGCCACTCGCCGGCAAGCGTCGGGGCCGTTTCCGTCGCACCTGCGGGAGCAGGATGCGAAGCAGCGTGCGCCGTCGTGCTCGAAGCCGAAAACGAGGGCTGCGGGAGGGCCGCCGGCCTCACGGTGAAGCGCTCATACCCGATCACCAGGACCGCGATGCCTGCGATGATGGTGACAAGGAGGACGATCGGGAACGGGATGCGCGTCGGCATATGATCCTAGTGTACCACGCGTCCGCGCTGTCTACTGGTACTGGATGAAGATCGGCGCTGGCGTGAGGTCGAGCACCTGGGAGGTCGAGAGGAGCCCGGTCGATGGCGGCTTGAGATCGTTCTTGTAGAAAAGCTTGATGCCGGTGAACTGCACGGGGTACGGATTGATCACCGCGTTATAGGTGCCGATCTTCTTCGCCTGGCTCCCCCACCCGTCCATGTCCATCACGATCTGCACCTCCGGCAGAGGCGTGATGCTGTTCGTGCCGGTCACCATCGCATACGTGAAGCGGTGCACGATGAGGACCTTGGGCGGCAGGTGATGCAGCTGGACGAGCGTAGCGAGGTAGTGCGCGGCGTAGTTGATGTCCGCAGCATTGAACGTGCCGATCTCATCGCCTGGCGGCACGCCATCCTTCATCGAGAATTCGGGATCGATCGCGAGCTCGACATTCGGCATCGCGAGGTACTTCTCGAGTGCCGGCAGCTCCTCCTGGAGGGTCGAGAGGCCGACCTGTACGTCGAGGATGACGATGCCGTGCACGCGGTTCGCCATCTCGAGCGCATGATCGATCTGGTCGTCCGGCATCCGTGCGCGGTACTTGCCATCCTTCCCCGCCCCGGCCTGCGCTGCGACGGCGATGTAGTCGATCGCGGGGATGACCGGCGTCGAGGGATCGGCCGCTTCCCATTTCTGCACCTCGCCCTCGAGCATCGTGAGGACCTGGTCCTCCGGATACTCGCCGAGGACGCCCATGCCCTTCGAATAGAAATTGCCGTAATAGGCGACGATCCGGTGGAACGGAAGCAGCGCCCCGTACTCAGGATACGGCGCATCAGCGACCGGCCACTCGAGCTTCGCCAAAGAGACGCTGCTCGATGCCGCGGTCGTCGCCGTCGTGCTCGCGAACCGCTCGAGGAACGCGTCGTAATACGGCGAGCTGGTCGCGATGTGCGCAAGCGCGAGCTGCCGCACATCGTACTCGTGCGTATCGAGCGTTGGCGGCGGCTGCACCGTGATGCCGTCGATCCGCCCGCCATCGTACGCGAGCGAGAAGAACGGCAGTGCCCCGAGGAAGTAGATCCCGGCGCACGCCGCGATGACGCACGCGATGACCGCAGCGCCGAGCGCCATATGCCGGTGCCGGAGCGCTCCTTCGAGCATATCTGCAGCCTGCCCGACCCCGTGCTTCTCGCGCATTGACTTCGATGCTCGTGTCCGCTCTGCCATACGTGCCGTGAGTCTACCATGCCGGCGCGCATCGCTGCATGAATGCCTAATGCCGCGCTTCATGGGGAGTTCAGCCGGGCACGCTAGAGTACGCGATATGGCAAGCGAGCACGGCGCGCAGCGCACGAAAGACCACGACACGATCCGCGCATGGGTGGAGGATCGAGGAGGTCGGCCTTCGGTCGTGAAGAGCACTCATGATTCCCCGGAAGGCGGCGGCATCCTGCGGATCGATTTCGAGGAGCCGGACGATTCGCTCGAGGAGATCAGTTGGGATGAGTTCTTCCGGATCTTCGATGAGCGCGGGCTCGAATTCCTTTACCAGGATGAGAAAGGCGACGGCGAGACGAGCACCTTCTTCAAGTTCGTCTCTGGGGAGCCGGCGACGTAACCCGAGATTCCGCGATATGAAGATTCCGCGATTCGCAGATTCCGAGATACCGACGCTCTATTACCAGCGACTTACTCCCCATCACGAATACACGCCTATGCTTCTCACTATCGCAGCCATCCTTATCGCCCTCTGGCTCCTCGGCGTCATCACGTCGTACACGATCGGCGGATTCATCCATCTCCTGCTGGTCATCGCGATCATCATGATCCTCATCCGCCTCATCCAGGGCAGGAACCCGCTGAAGTAGGCGTGCCGGTGCGGCGCTGCCGCAGGCCGGGCACGACCCTTCCTTGATGCTATGAACCGCACCGCCTGGATCATCATCGTGGTCATCGTGATCGCAGCGCTCCTCCTCGCCGTCTGGTGGCGTTCAGGTGCTGCGCCGATACCGCAGCAGGATACGGACGTGCCCGGCACGACCGCTGCGATGCACGCGAGCAGCACCGAGGCGAAGAGTGCTGCGGCTACAGGATCGCCCGCGCGCGCAGGCGGCGTGCCCATGACGCTCGTCACTACGGCGCGCTATCAGTGCGATGACGGCAAGAGCCTCACCGCATCCTTCTATCGCGGGCCGGATACGCCGGCTGCCGCAGGACAGCCGCCCGTCGCGAACGGTACGGTCGTCCTCGTGCTTTCCGATGGCCGCACGCTGACATTGCCGCAGACGATCTCAGCCGATGGCGCTCGCTATGCGGATGCGCGCGAGCAGTTCATCTTCTGGAGCACCGGAGAGACGGCTCTCACGGAAGGCCCGAGCGCGGCTGGCTATGCGCACTGCAAAGCGGTTATCGAGCAGTAGCTGCGATGATCGCACGGCATGCATGCCGTCTTCATCGGCACACCGTCGCTGTCACGGCGCTTCATACGCGAGTCATGCCGCGCGATGAATCATGAGCGACGTATGTCACCACGCACACGCGCTCGATACGGCATTATCAGCATCGCGCTCGCGCTCGCGAGCACGCTCCTCTTGATAAGCGCCTCGCCGCAACGGGCGGCGGCTGCCGCGCTCGGACCGAACCTCATCCAGAATCCTTCGCTCGAGGCCGCCCAAACTGGCGGCCTTCCTGCGCATTGGCATAGGGGCGGCTACGGCACCAATATCCGGACGCTCGCCTACCCCGCGGCTCCTGCCCATAGCGGCAGCGACGCTGCGAGCGTCTCGATCACGAGCTACGGCAATGGCGACGCGAAATGGTACCCGGACCAGGTCGCCGTCCAGGGCGGCGCCTCGTACCGCTTCTCGGATTTCTATACGGGAACCGTGCCATCGGAGGTTGACGTCCAGGTCACGCACGCCAATGGCTCGATCACCTATATCGTGCTCGGCAAGCCGGCGGCAAGCCGCGGCGGCTACGCGCAGTTCGCGGCTACCTTCACCGCGCCGCTGGATGCGCGATCCGTGACGATCTTCCACGTGATCGCTCAGGTCGGCTCGCTCACGGTGGATGATTACTCGCTGCAGCAGGTCACGGCGACGGACACGGGACTCATCCGCAATGGCGGCTTCGAGCAGGCAGGCAGCGATGGCCTGCCGCTGCATTGGCACAAAGGGAGCTGGGGCTCGAACAGCGCCGCATTCGCCTACCCCGTGCCGGGCGCAGGCTCTGCTGGCTCTGGCGCGCGCGTGACGGTTTCAGGCTACGGCAGCGGCGACGCCAAGTGGTACTTCGACCCGATCTCGCTCGCGCCAGGGATCTACACGTATAGCGACCAGTACGCCGCGACAGTCCCCTCCTACCTCACGGTCCAGCTCCACCACTCGAACGGGACCTATACGTACGAGGATATCGGCGTGCTTCCGGCCGCAAGCGGCTACACGAGGGCTTCCGCTGACTTCGTGGTCACTTCCGATGTCGTCGATGTCACCGTCTTCCACCTCATCAAGCAGAACGGCGATCTCCGCATAGACAACGCGAGCATCGTCAAGAACCAGGCCAGCGGCATCTTCCAGAACGGCGCGGTCACGCTCACGTTCGATAACGGCTGGCTCTCGCACTACACGGTGGTGACGCCGAAGCTGAAGAGCCTGGGGCTGACGGGCACGTTCTATATCATCACGCACGAGATCGCCGATAACGGCTATCCCGGCTTCGTGAGCAAGGCGCAGATCAAGCAGATGTACGCGGATGGGATGGAGATCGGCTCGCATACGCAGACGCACCCGCACCTTACGCAATTGAGCGCCGCGCAGCAGAAGCAGGAGATCGACGGCAGCAAGCAGGACCTGCTTGCGCTCGGCGTCGGAGCGGTGGATTCGTTCGCGTACCCGTTCGGCGAGTATGACACTACCTCGACCTCGCTCGTCGAGGCCGAATACGGCAATGCGCGCTCGACGAATACCGGCTACGCGACGCCTGATGCGGATCGCTACCATCTGCCGCGGCTCGTCGTGCTCAATAGCACGACGCCGGCTCAGATCGAATCATGGATCGATGAGGCCGCGAAGGATCATGTCTGGCTGATCATCGAGTTTCACCAGGTGGACACCAGCGGCGAGCAGTACGCCATCACGCCTTCCGATTTCAACACGGTCGCCGACTATCTCAAGCAGAAAGGCATCCCGGTCGTCTCGATCACCGACGGAGCCAAGAGCCTGCAGTAGCCGAAGCGGCGAGCCTTCGCACCGCTCGCGCTCGGCTAGTGCGCCGCTTCGCTGCTGAAGAGCGTGAATGTCACGTCGCACGGGCATGACACCGGCTCTCCCGGCTGCGTGCCTTTGAAATCGGTCGAGTACGCGTAGATGAAGACGGCATTGCCCTTGCGGTATCCCGCGACATCAGCGCCCGGGCCGCCTGCCGCGAGCGAATTATCGACGCTCCACCCGTCTGCTGCGAGCTTCGATTGGTAGTAGCGTACGAATCCCTCCGTCGTCGATGCGATATCCGAGACGCCGACGACAGGCCGTGAGGAAACCGCGTAGCCGCTCACCCCCGCCTGCGTCGATGGCTGCTCCGCGCCCCAGCTGAGGCTCGGGTAGAGCGGATACGCGATGGCCGCAAGGCGCTGCGCGCTCGGTACCGGCGCTTCGGCCGGCGACCCGGCGAGCAGAAGCGCTGCGATAGCCACGCCGAGAGCGACCAAGAGCACGCCTGCCGAGAGAAGGACGCGGTTCATGACACTATTCTACTGCATTGAAGCGATCTGAGAAGGATCGTGCAGGATGATCTCCGCACGGCCCTGGTACGAGCTGATGGCGCCCGTGAGCGTGACCGTCTTGCCTTCAAGCCGCGCAAGATCGCTGAAGCGCGACGCATCATCGGCGAAGATGACCGCTGAGAACGGGCACGAGTCGTAGTCTTGGCAGTAATCAAGGAATACCGTCCCGCCGCTGCTCGTGTATACATCGAGCACCATCCCCGTCACGCTCGCGGTCTCCCCGATATGCGCTCCCGCTTGCGTGTACGCGATCGCCCCTGCCGCGGACGGTGCTGCCTGCGCGGCTCCGGCCGTGCTCCCTGCATTCGCGGAAAGCAATCCGCTGATGATGCTCTCGTAGCGTGCACGCAGCGCAGGGTCGGTCCCGATCTCGAGCACCTCATCGTTCTCGTCCGTCGCTGATGCCGTCCAGTTATAGCTGCCGCTCGCGTACGCGCTATCGGTGACGAGCGCTTTGATATGCATGATGCCGCCTGCGTGCTGCTGCGTCTCGATCGGGATGCCAGCCGCCTCGAGTTTCGCGATGATCGGCGCCTCGTACGATTCGGTGCTATTCTCCCGATCCACGATGCCCCGCACGTCCACGCCGCGCTCCTTGGCGCGTATCAGCGCATCGGCCACGTCCGCGAGCGTGAATTCGTAGATCGCGAAATAGATATGGTCGCGCGCGCCATCGATGAGCGAGATGAGTGCGCGGTCGTTCTGCTTCTGATCGAGCGAGTAGAGCACCTGGACACTGCCCGGAGCCGGCACGCTGCCCGAGAGTGCCGTGTCACCGACCGCGCCAAGCGAGCCGATCGCATACCCGAGCGCGAGCGCGATGACGATCGCGACGATCGCTGGCGTACTGAAGAGCCGCCGCATGATGCGCTCATCCTAGCATGCTTACGGCATCGAGAAGCGCACGCCGATGAATACTGCCCGATGGATCGTGCGGGCAAGCCCTGCAGGAAATCGAGATGCAGGAAGACGATCGTGAATAGCCATGCCGCGATCCAGCCGCCGCCAAAGATCGGAGTTCGAACCTATCTCAAACCGATCGGCCTCCTCGGACTCGGATACTCCCTAAATCCTTGCGAGGAGATTATTCGTTGCTCGAACTGCGTGCGCGCTGGCGATAGCTGAGCGCGCCTATGACCTGCACGATAAAAAGCGTAACCGCTACACCGAAGTTGCCGGTTACCAGCGATACAAGCCAGAACACCGAAAGCGTGAAGTTGAGCACCATGTACGCGCGTCGCGTGGCACGCATGGTTATCAGCTGTTCGCGTTCATCATCTTCCATGAAATCAACCGATGCAGTCATTTCCTTTTCGCGGAAATCCCGGTTCGAGAGAAGCGAGCTCAGGTAGGTTGCCCCATGAGTGATGAACGGGACGAACGCGAGCACGAAGATCGCTGCAATGATGCTAAGCATCCAACCGGCGACCATGTGAGTTTGATTGATGCGCGCAGTGTCACTCGCGCCAGAGACCGCGCCCCAGGCGACCGTTTCAACGCAGTTGAGCGTCACGGCATGCATGGCCAAGCCCGCTATGAGCAGAAGCACGGCGAGCACGGCCGCTTTGACGAAGCCCCAGAAGAGATCCCTGAGGATTCCCACCTGTGCATCGGTCAATTTGATCCCGGTCTTTTCAAAAAGTATGTTGTTCATAGGAGTGCCTGCTACTCTTCTAATATGAATATCTGCTCGATCGGCTGGTTGAAATAACGGGCCAAACGCATCGCCAATGGAAGCGACGCGGTATACTCGTTTTTCTCCAGGTAATTGATGGTCGAACGCGTCACCCCGACTAACGCAGCAAGCTCTGCCTGGGTGATGTCTTTCTCGGCTCGAAGCACCTTCAGCCTATTGGTTATCGTTCCCGTAGCATTCATGCGACATAATGTAGCACAAGTGCTACATTATGTGCAAGCAGTATGTGCACGCGTCTTCTTAGGCAAAAGTTGCTAGCGCAATGCTCCTCGGAATCCGACCCTCATCTCAAAAGCGATCGAGCGAGGCATGTATGGCGTGCGAGGAACATGGATTCGAACTTAATTCACGCATCAAAAGCCCTATCGGCTATTTCCTGGCAGAGCTGGGAGACATGGATTCGAACCATGATTCACGCCTCCAAAGGGCGCTGTCCTACCATTAGACGATCTCCCAGCTCTGGCAATAAATACCGCCGGCCCTGCCCTCTTCACGATACCAGAATTCAGTGCGTCTCGCCTGCCTTCATGGATGCGAGGTGGCGCGCATCGCTGACAGAGACGATCTGCCACGGATCAGCGCGCTCGCTATCATAGGTGAGCGTCGTGATGCTCGCGTTCGCGATGCCGCGCAAAAGGACGCTCTTCCTGACGAAGCTGCCCATCGAGCAAGCGAAGCGGCACTGGATGGCCGCCAGCATGCCGGCGATGAAGATGCGATGGCTCACGACGACGACGCGCTCGCCGTCCACCTGCTCGAGGTACTCGACCGCGCGATGCGCGCGATCGCGGAATTCCGAGAAATTCTCCTCATCGCTATAGTGCCAATGCAGGTTCGTCGCGTGGAGGTATAGCGCGATGAACGCCCAGATGGAGCGCGGATCGGCGAAGGCCTTGCCGTAGAGCGATGTCGGGCGCTTGATCTCTTCGAACAAGGGTTCGGTGATGAGCGGCAGCCCGGTCTGGCGCGCGATAGCTTCAGCCGTCTGCTGCGCGCGCTTGATGTCGCTCGCGATGAGCATGTCCGGCGCGAATGAAGTGATGCGCTCAGCAAGGAGCTCCGCCTGCCGCTCGCCCGCAGGCGAGAGCGGCACCGCGTGGTACTGGTGCACCAGCGCGCGGTTGTAGGCCGTCTGGCCGTGGCGCAGAAGGTAGATCGTCTTCTTCGCCATGGCTATGCGGCGGCGGCCTCGGGGGCCGCAAGGTCGATCAGCGCGAGCTCGAGCGGGATGAACGGGAGCGCCGCGTACGCCATCCCCTCATACGCTTCGAGGATCGCGCGCAAGGTATCCGAGGTGATGCCCGGCTCCTTCGCAAGCGCACGCAGCGCTGTGCCCGTCTCAGCGCCGAACTCGTCATCGAGCGATGCGGCCGAGCGCGGCACGTAGCGCGCCAGGAGCACCGCGCGCAGGGAGTGCATGAGGAGCTTCGCGAGCACGCGCGCATCCATGTTCCCCTCCGAGGCCTCGCGCACGCTCCCGAGCGCGGCATCGAGGTCGCGCGCGGCGAGCCCTGTGAGGATCGCGAGCACCAGCTCGGAAGCCGGCGCCCCCGAGACCGTCTCCACATCCGCGCGCGAGACCGTCTTCCCCTCCGCATACGTGAGCGATTTCTGCAGGATGCCGAGCGCGTCGCGGAAGGAACCCTCGGCGAGGAGCGCCACGAGCTCGGCCGCCTCAGGCTCGAGCGTCCGGCCCTCCTCCTTGGCGACTGCGATCGCGGTCTCCGCGAGCAGCTGCCGGCTCGGCTGCCGGAAGAGGTAGACTTCGCAGCGCGAGCGGATGGTGTCGGGCACCTTGTGCAGCTCCGTCGTCGCCAGGATGAAGACGGCGTGCGCCGGCGGCTCCTCGAGCGTCTTCAGGAGCGCGTTGAACGCTTCCTTGGTGAGCATGTGCACTTCGTCGATGATGTACACCTTGTATGGCGAGGCGAACGGCAGCGCATGCACGCCCTCGCGCAGCTCGCGGATATCATCGATGCCGCGATTGCTCGCGGCATCGATCTCGTGGAGATCGGCATCCTGGCAGCCGATCGCAGCCGCGAAGATGCGCGCGATCGAGGTCTTGCCGATGCCGCGGCTGCCGGCGAAGAGGTAGGCATGCCCGATCGCCCCCTTCTCGATCGCGCTTTCGAGCACCTTCACGATATGCTCCTGCCCGCGCACCTCATCGAAGGCATGCGGGCGGTAGGTCCTGTAGAGCGCGGCGTGCGGTGCCGCTGTGCTTCCCTGCCCTGCCTTCCCGCTCATATGGCGACAGTATAGCAAAAAGATGCGGCCCCGCAGGGCCGCGCAATCAGAACGCGATATACGGCTTGAGCATCTCCCATGCCGTTTGGAGCGAATCGTCATGCAGGCATTTGATCCTGATAGTGACGATGTTCGCGCCGACGAGGTTCATCATGTCGCGCTCGGTGATCGTGCGCGGCGGCTGCTCAGCCTTGAGCTGGCTGATGAGCTGGCCGAGCCGTTTCGAGAGCGGTTCGTGCTCGGATGTCGGGCATAGCGTCATTCATTCCCCCTATCGCTCGCTGCGTCCATGATAGCTCCCTGCAGCTGCGCGTCCAGAGGACAGCAGGGATAACAACACATGCGCGGCCCGTGGGCCGCGCACTATTCGCTCGGATACGTATCCGCATACTGCGGACGGAAGACCTCATCCTCGAAGCGCTCGAGCTGTGCGTAATATGCCTCGTTCCCGGCATAGATCGTGATCCAGGGGGCGCCGTAGGTGAGTCGCAGCGCATTGAGGAGGAGCCGCGCCGTGCGCCCGTTGCCGTCTACGAACGGGTGGATGCACAGAAACGCATTGTGCAGCATCAGCGCGTAGCCCGCAGCCTCGGCAGGATCGGACGCGCACGGGCACGGCGCCGTTGCTGCGCACACCCACTGCTCCATGAGCGCAGCGACATGCTGCGGGTGCGGCATGATCCGCTCCCCGACGCGCATGAGCTCGGTCGTGCGATAGGTCCCTGCCTTCTTTCCGAGTTCGCGATAGAGGATGCGGTGAATGATCCGTGGATCGCGAAGCGCGCTCCTCGGATCGGCGGCGACCATGCGCGCCGCCGCCATATGCCCGTCGAAGTAGCGCGCCTCGACTGCCGGGTCGCGGAAGCGTTCCGCGAGGAAGAAGCCGAGAGCGCCGTAGCCCTCGATGGCATTGCTCTGCCGCACGAAGTGCCGCAGCTGGTCGAGCGGCACCTGCTCGCACGTCATCAGGATCTCCTATGGAACTGACTGCCGATAAGTCTACGCGCAGCTCCCGCCCCCTGTCCATATGAAACGCGCGGCTCATAGGCCGCGCGCAGGAAAGGACAGGAACGGTCAGTACGGCATCCCGTACCGGATATGCGTCGGATGCTTGGGCGGCTTCGGTCGGCGCTTCATGAGATGGCGCGAGCCGTTCGTCGCAGCGGCGCTTGCATGCACTGGCGCGCCTGCAGGCTCGATGACGCCGAAGGGCGGATTCTCCTTGAAGCGATCGCACAGGAAGAATGGCGCGGAAATTCGCGAATCAGGCACTCTCAGACCTCGTTCGTTATGGCCGGTCCCCAGTGTACTCGCCTAGCGGACGCTGTCGAGCGCATCCGTGAGGATGGCGATCGCCTCAGCGGGGGCCGTCGTCTCCATCAGCCGCGCGCGCAGGTCGCTCGCGTGATCCCATCCATTGATATACGCCTTGAAATGCTTCTTCATCACGGCGAAGGAGGTATAGCCCGTGAGCAGCCGGTCGAACGCCTCGATATGCGCGATCAGGGCCTCGATGCGCTCGCGCGCGCTCGGGACGTACGGATCCCATAGCAGGTCGGGATGCGTGCCGAGGCCTTCAGGAAGGGACGCGGTGCGAAGCGCAGCCGGCGCGATGCCTTCCGCCGCACGCTCCGGTGCGTCTCCGGCCGGGGCATCGCGCTGCGACGAAGCGGCACGCCGCTCCTGAAGGCCGTAGAAGAGCCACGGATTGCCGAAGATGGCGCGACCCAGCATCACCCCGTCGCATCCGGCTGCCGCAGCCTTCGCGCGCGCGTCTGCAAGATCAGCGACATCGCCGTTGCCCGCGATCGGGACGCGGCTGCCCATCCGGTCGCGGATCGCGACCGCTTCGGCGATCCGCTCCCACTGCGCAGGCACCTTCGACATCTGCGCGCGGGTCCGCGCATGGATCGTGACGTTCGCCGGCTCCTCCTCGAGGAGCGCAGGTAGCCATGACGGGAGCTCGTTCTCGCGATAGCCGATGCGTGTCTTCGCGGAGACCGGGATATCCTTGGCCCCTCGCTTGGCCGCGCGGATGATCTCCTTCGCGAGCGCAGGCGTCCGTATCATCGCCGAGCCGCAGCCGGTCTTCTCGATCGCCTTGTCAGGGCAGCCCATGTTGATATCGATGCCGTCGAAGCCGAGCTCGCGGCACATTGCGGCAGCCTCTTCCATGTGCGCGGGCACCGCCGTGAAGAGCTGCGCGACGATCCGGTGTTCATCCGCGCCGAAGATGAGCTTGCGCGCGAGCCGCGCGTGGCCTTCCGGCGGCGCGAGCACCAAGCCATCCGCCGAGGTGAACTCGGTGAAGAAGACGTCCGGCTTTCCTTTGCTCGCGATGATATGCCGGAATGCGGCATCGGTGACATCCTCCATCGGAGCGAGCGAGAAGTACGGACGCGGCAGCGTATCCCAGAATGACGTATCGGCAGCCATGTTTGACAACTCTACCGGGCGGGCGTGTACTGTCAACAGAAAGGAGATCGGAGAGATGCCTTCGCGCGAGAGGAACGACCCGTATCGGCAATTCTTCGACGAAGTAGATCGCCATGCGCGCGAGCGCTACGCGTGGATGAATGATCCGAAAGCGGATTCGCAGTTCTGGAATTTCTTCAGAGGATTGGTGGGGCGGCTCAGGGGCCGGCCGCCATACGACCCGAGCGGGATGCGCTAGCATCCCGCTCTCTTGCTCCCCGCAGAAGCAGCCGCGCACCGCGATCCTTCGCCTACTGCGCGTCCCCTTTGAACCGGTAGTATGCGCGTCCCGGGAATCGCAGATCGAGGTACTGCAGCTCGTCCTCCCTGCCTGCGATCGATTGAGCCGAGAGCGCCGCTTCGAGATCAGCGACGACATCGAGCGGATCCTGCGCGAACGTCGCCTTCACCAGAAGCCCGTTGGCGAGCAGGACCGCGTAGTCCGTCGAGCTCTCTGCGTCGAGGATGCGCACGTCGTAGCCGGCATGGCTGAGCGCATCCACGAGCTCCCCGATGCCCGGGAATATCCCGGGCAGGTATCTGCTCGCGACCGGCGTCCCTGTCGCGGATGCCGGCGAACCGCCTTCGTAGATGACGTACTCCGCGTACTCATCGGCGGCGGCGTAGATATCGCCGGTGCCATCCAGGTAGTAGCACGGTGCCGGCTGCGTGCTCGTAGAGACGCTTGCGCCGAGGCCGCCTTCGCACCAGAGGCCCACAGCCTGCCGTTCGGTCACGTGCACGGTGAGCGTCGGGTGCAGGAGCGGCGCCGTGGAGAGCGTGACCGTCGCGAGCCGCGGGAATTCCGCGAGCATGTCCGCTTCGATCCGGTCCTTCGGATAGAGAAATTCATCCGTCGGGTCGAGCAGGTGCAGATGGCCGTCATCGAGATCCTGCGCGACGAATTTCTGGATGAGCGACGGCGCGATCTCGTGCGCGCCCGTGACCTCGATCGCGCCGATAGTGAATGCGGGCAGGTGCGTGGCGTAGGCGGCGCCGCACAGGAGCGCCAGTACGAGCACGCCGGCAACGCAGGAAAGGATGATCCGGATGCGCTTGCGGCGCTGCGCGAGCCGCACGCGGCCATGCTCGGCGAGCGGCCGCCTCGGCGCACTCCGACGCACGCGTACGCGGTTCGGCATACTACTTCCCGATCACGTCTTTCCCCATCAGGGGGCGCAGGGCCTCCGGGATGCGGATGCTGCCATCAGCCTCCTGGAAATTCTCGATGAGCGAGACGAGGATGCGCGGCGTCGGCGTCGCGGTCGAATTGAGCGAGTGAGCGAACTTGAGCGTCCCGTCGTCATCCTTGTAGCGAAGGTTGAGGCGGCGCGTCTGGAAATCATGGAAATACGAGGCCGAGCTGATCTCGCGATACGTCTGCTCGCCTGGCACCCACAGCTCGATGTCGTACTTCTTCACCTGGCCGAGCCCCAAGTCTCCCCCGCAGTTCGCAACGGTGTGGTACGGGATGCCGAGCGACTCGATGAACTCCTCGGTATTGCGATTGAGCCACTCGTGCCATTTGGCAGACTCCTCGTGGGACGCTTCGCACAGGATCACCTGCTCCCATTTGAAGAATTCGTGCACGCGGATCAGGCCGCGCGTGTCCTTGCCGTGCGCGCCCGCCTCGCGCCTGAAGCACGGGCTGAACGAGAGGAACTTGGTCGGCAGCTGCGCCTTCTCGAGCGTCTCGTCCATGTAGTACGCCATAGTGGCGACTTCGGCCGTACCGGAGAGGAAATCGCCATCCTGCGTCTTATAGAGATCCTCTTCGGACTGCGGGAGGTAGCCGGTCCCGATGAACGCTTCGCGGCGCACCAAGGACGGCACGATCATGGGCGTGAACTCCTTGCCGAGGAAGAATTGCTCGGCGTAGCGCCAGATCGCCCACGAGAGGCGCGCGCCGTCGTTCTTGAGGAAGTAGCCGCGGAAGCCGGCGACCTTGCTGCCGCGCTCGAAGTCGGCCATGTCGTGCTTGAGCATCAGGTCGATATGGCTCTTCGGCTCGAAGCTGAACGCGGTCTTCTCGCCCCAGACTTTCACCTCGCGGTTATCCGCATCGCTATCGCCGTCCGGCACGGAGATATCCGGGACGTTCGGCACCTGCACCATGAGCCCGCGCCATTCGTCCATGACGTTCTTGAGCGCATCCTCCTTCTGCTTCAGCTCATCCTTGATGCCTGCGACGGACGCGATGATCTCCTGCTTCCGTGCCGCATCCTGCTCCGCTCCGATCTTCTGCGACGCCTCGTTCTGGAGCGCGCGCTTCGCCTCGATAGACGCGAGGAGCTCGCGGCGCTCGTCATCGAGCGCGAGCAGGCGGTCGAGGTCAACCTCGACATGCTTCTTCTTCGCGCCCGCCGCGACAATATCCTTATTCTCGCGGATGAATTTGATGTCGAGCATTGCACCCGATTATACCCTCTCTTCATGAAAAGACGAGCCGGCCCGAGGGGCCGGCTCGTGTCACCTGCGTGCCTTGCCGCACGAACGGCGCCGCTTCCAGCGCGCGTGCGCAAGCGAGCCGCCGCGGGGCGCTCGGGTATCGATCCCCTGTGCGGAATCGAAGCCGGCGAGGTGCACTGCCGCGATGATATGCAGCAGGTACGGAGTGAGCAGGAAGACGGCGCGCTCCCGATCGCCGAAGACGTCGTATGCCATGCGGGTCTCCTCTGTCGTTCTTGCTGGCGTCACGATACGCAACAAGGACGGCTCGCGCAAGCGTGCTACCCTCTACGTATGGATGACGACATCCGGGAGCTCGGCCCCGATGCGTTCCCTCCGCTGCTCGCCGAGATTCCAGAGCCGCCTGCGCGGCTCTGGCTGCGCGGTAGCCTCCCCTCGCCCGAGCGCGCATGGCTCACCGTCGTCGGGACGCGCGCCTACACGCCATACGGCAAGCAGGCCGTGGAGCACCTCATCGCGGGGCTCGCCGGCGCACCCGTCGTGATCGTGAGCGGGCTAGCCCTCGGGATCGACGCGCTCGCGCATGAAGCGGCCCTCCGCGCAGGGATCCCGACCGTCGCGATCCCCGGCTCGGGCCTCGAGTGGCGCGTGCTCTATCCGCGCACGAACGTCTCGCTCGCACGCCGCATCATCGCGGCGGGCGGCGCGCACCTTTCCGAGTACGAGCCGGGCTTCCGCGCGCAGAAGTGGAGCTTCCTCAGGCGCAACCGCCTCATGGCAGGGATCGCCCATGCCACGCTCATCATCGAGGCCGCCGAGAAGAGCGGCACGCTCGTGACGGCGCGGCTGGCCGCTGATTACAACCGCGACGTCCTGGCCGTGCCCGGATCCATCTTCAGCGAGACCAGCAAGGGCGTGCACCGCTACCTGCGGCACGGCGCGACGCCGATCGGCAGCGCCGCCGATATCCTCGACGCGCTCGGGATCGATGCGCAGCCGGCGATCCCGCTCGCGCATGCCGAAGGGCTCGACCCGTCCGAGGCGCGCGTGCTCGCGATCCTGCGCGAGCCCCTCCCGCGCGACGAGCTCATACGCGCGCTCGGCATGAGCGCCGCAGATGCCGGCGCGCTCCTCTCGCGCCTCGAGCTCGCAGGCCTGCTCGCCGAAGACGCCGGCATGATCCGAGCCTTGCGCTGAGCCGATTCTTCCCTCTTTTCATCCTATGCACAGCAGCGTCATGCTTGCATTCCCTGGCACTCCTGTAGTATCTAAGGGATTCGTACGCCCCAGGCGCACATAATAGATGAGCATGGCTTCGAAGAATACAAAGGAGACGCTGGTCATCGTGGAGTCGCCCGCGAAGGCGAAGACCATCGAGAAGTACCTCGGCGATGGCTACATCGTCCGGGCGTCGGTGGGTCACGTCCGCGACTTGCCGAAGAGCAATAAGGACGCCGTCGATATCGAGGGCGGCTTCGTGCCGCACTACCAGATCGTGAAAGGAAAGGAGAAGGTCGTGCACGACCTCGCGGAGCTCGCGCATGATTCGAAGGAGGTGATCCTCGCGACGGACCCCGACCGCGAGGGAGAGGCGATCGCCTGGCACCTCTCGCAGGCGCTCGCTCTGAAGCACCCGAAGCGCATCGCGTTCCATGAGATCACGGAGTCCGCGATCCAGGAAGCGCTCAAGCATCCGCGCACGATCGACGAGAACCTGCGCCATGCGCAGGAGGCGCGCCGCGTCCTCGACCGCCTCTTCGGCTACGACCTCTCGGGCCTCATCTGGAAGAAGGTCCGCTACGGGCTCTCTGCCGGCCGCGTACAGTCCCCGGCGCTGCGTATCCTCATGGAGCGCGAGCGCGAGATCCGCGCGTTCGTGCCGGAGGATTACTGGGTCATCACGGCCGATCTCAGAACGAAGGACGGCAGCACGATCAACACCACCTGCACCGATGAGCCGCGCAGCGCCGTTGAGGCGGAGAAGATCCTCGCTGCGGCGCAGTCGCAGGCGTGGCACGTGGAAGCGCTCGAGGAAAGCGAGCAGAAGCGCGCCGCTCGCGCGCCGTTCACCACCTCAACCCTCCAGCAGGCCGCCTCGACGCGCCTCGGCTACTCGCCATCCAATACGATGCGCATCGCGCAGAAGCTCTACGAAGCCGGGCACATCACCTACATGCGCACGGACTCGACCACGCTCTCCTCGCAGGCACAGCAGCAGATCACCGGCGTGATCGCGTCGGAGTTCGGCGATGCCTACGCCGCCCCGCGCCAGCATAAGACGCGCAGCAAGTCCGCGCAGGAAGCGCACGAGGCGATCCGCCCCACGGACGCGCGCAAGGCCGTCGCCGGGACCACCGAGGAGCAGAAGAAGCTCTATCGCCTCATCCGCGCCCGCACGCTCGCGAGCCAGATGGCTGATGCGAAGGTCATGCGCACGAAGATCGTCGCGCGCGTCGAGGATGCGGCCATCCCGGCGTTCACAGCGAACGGCTCGCGCATCATCTTCGACGGCTGGCTCGCGGCCGACCCGGCGGCGCGCGGCGAGGAAGTCGAGCTCCCGAAGGTCGCTGCGAACGATCCCCTCACGCTCATCTCCGCCGCAAGCGAGGCGAAGCAAACACAGCCGCCTTCCCGCTACTCCGAAGCCGGCCTGGTGAAAGAGCTCGAGAAGCGCGGCATCGGCCGTCCGTCCACGTACGCGTCCATCATGAAGACGCTCGCCGACCGCGGGTACGTCACGAAGGAAGGCCGCACGCTCATCCCCACGGACATGGGCGACGTCGTCTCGAGCTTCGTCGAGAAGTACTTCGGCGACTACATCAGCGACTCGTTCACCTCCGAGATGGAGGATGAGCTCGACGAGATCGCCGAGGGCAAGCGCGGCTACGAGAAAACGCTCGCCGAGTTCTGGAAGCCGTTCCACAAGGAGGTGAAGTCGAAGGACGGGATCGAGAAGCTCACCAACCTCGGGCCTGTCCCCGCGGAATTCAAGTGCCCCGAGTGCGGCAGCGATATGGTCTGGAAGCTCGGCAAGAACGGCAGGTTCATGAGCTGCGCGCGCTTCCCTGAGTGCGCCGGCGCGCGCAAGGAGGACGGCTCGGTGATCGAGCCCCCGAAGGAGCTCGATGAGCCGTGCCCCGAGTGCGGCAAGCCGCTGATCCAGCGCGAAGGCCGCTTCGGCATGTTCATCGCCTGCTCTAATTACCCCAAGTGCAAGTACGTGAAGCGCGATGAATCGCAGAACGGCACGGGCGTGACCTGCATCGTCTGCAATAAGGGCGAGATCGTGGAGAAGCATGGCCGCTTCGGCCCCTTCTACGCATGCTCGAACTACCCTGACTGCAAGTTCACCATGAAAGCGCGCCCGACCGGCAATATCTGCACGCTCTGCGGCTCGCTCATGATGGAAGGCACGAAGACCATTCCGGAACGCTGCTCGAACAAGGAATGCCCGATGCACAACCCGCATAAGCTTGGGAAAGCGAAGTGAGGAGCAATCGATCGAGGGCGCGACGGGCATCTCCATATGCAAAAGCCGGCAGTGCTGCCGGCTTCGTTCGTATCGCTTGTTCAGGCTGCAGCGGCGTCCCGTGCCTCACGTCGCCTTCGCTGCGAAAGGCTGCTGAAGTAGGCAAGCCATTCCTTGCGCGACGTCTGCGGCTTCGGATCGGTCCGCGGCTGCTTCCGAGTACCTGACATGGTCATCTCCATGATTGCTCATTTACCACGGCGCAGTATGATTGGATTCTATGGCGTCTGTCAATGGGAAAACCCTCAAAGAGATCCAAGAGCAGATGCGCCCGGACGATGCGGCGGGGCGCGAGCTCGTCGCGCGCGCGTACGCGTTCTCCGAGGATGCCCATAAGGAGCAGCAGCGCTACTCGGGCGCTCCGTACTTCACTCACGTCTCCGAAGTCGCGTACCTGCTCGCCGTGATCGGCATGGACGCGACGACGATCGCGGCCGGCCTCCTGCATGACACCATCGAGGACGGCTGCGCGACCGAGGAGGGGATCCGCGAGCAGTTCGGCGAGGAGGTCTTCCAGCTCGTGGATGGCGTGACCAAGCTCGGTACGATCCGCTATCACGGGCTCGAGCGGCACGCCGAGAGCCTCCGCAAGCTCTTCGCCGCGACTGCGCAGGACCTGCGCGTGCTCATCATCAAGCTCATGGACCGGCTGCACAATACGCGCACGCTCGCCTTCGTCCCCAAGGAGAAGCAGCAGCGGATCGCGCTCGAGACGCTCGAGATCTACGCGCCGATCGCCGATCGCCTCGGCATGAGCGCCATCAAGCGCGAGCTCGAGGACAATGCCTTCCCCTTCGCGTACCCGGAGGAATACCGGCAGGTGCGCGAGCTGCTGAAGGAGCGCAGCGTCGAGAACGAGAAGCGCCTCGGGAAGATCGAGAAGGACATGAAGAAGCTGCTCGCCGAGAACGGCATCCGGAAGTTCAAGATGGAGACCCGCAAGAAAGGCATCTACAGCCTCTTCCGCAAGCTCGAGCGGAAGAAGTGGGACATCACGCAGATCCACGATATCCTCGCGCTGCGTGTCATCGTGCCCACCTTGGCGGACTGCTATACTGTCCTGGGGCTCGTGCATGGGCAGTGGCGGCCGCTCCCCGGCAAGATCAAGGATTACATCGCATCGCCGAAGCCGAACGGCTACCAATCCATCCATACGACCGTCTACACTGGCGATGGCGGAGCCCTGGAGATACAGATCCGCTCGGAAGCCATGCACCAGGAGGCCGAGTACGGCATCGCCTCGCACCTCACGTACAAGGAATCGACAGGCTACCACACCGCCGGCCGGCGCGGCAGCGGGCTCGAGTGGGTGCGCCAGTTCATTCCCGGGCTCCCGAAGCCGCAGCACCCCGGCTCCACCCCTGCCCTGCCGGCCGCTTCGCCTGCTGAGATCGTCCCGCGCTGGGTGCGCGAGCTCGCATCCGCGCGAGCCGATGGCAGCGAATACATCGGCGATCTCAAGAACGACTTCTTCAGCCACCGGATCTTCACCTTCACCCCGAAGAACGACGTCATCGACCTCCCGCTCGGCGCCTCCCCCATCGATTTCGCGTATGCCGTGCACTCGGATATCGGCAACCGTCTCTCGGGTGCGAAGGTGAACGGCAAGCTCGCGTCGCTCGGCTCGCAGCTCCAGAACGGCGACATCGTGGAGATCATCACGAAGCCCTCCGCGAAGCCCACGACCAAATGGCTGGAGATGGCGAAGACCTCGTTGGCGCGCCGGCACATCAAGTCTGAGCTCGGCCTCGATACCCCGCACCCCATGAAGCACAGCGCCGCGCACAGCGGCAGGAAGCGCTAATGGAAGAGCCGCCTGCGGGCGGCTCTTCCATATGCGGGCAGTAGCGGTTAGAGGGAGAAATTGCGCACCGAGTAGAGGTCCTCGTCCTCTTCCTCAGGCTTCGGCTCGAGCCAGTCGGGATCATTCATCTCCTCATCGGCTGTCGGGTTGTCTTCGATCGACTCCGTCGCCTCCTCAGCGACCGCATCGGGCGCGGCAGGCGCATCGTTTGCCTGCGCAGGAGCCGATGCCGCCACGGGGGCGGCGGGAGCTGTCGCTGGCGCTGCCTGCATGGCTGCTGCGTGCTGCTCGAAGAGCGCGCGGATATGCTCGAGGTCTTCCGGCGAGAAGAAATCGATGAGCACCTTGCCGCCCTGCTCCTTCTTCTCGATGCGCACGCGCGTGCCGAGGCGCTCCGCGAGCTCCTTCTCGAACGCCATCATCTCAGGCGGCAGGATCTCCTTGCGCGTCTTATCGATCGCGATGCGGCGCGCCACGCGCTCGCTCTCGCGCACTGTCATCTTCCGTTCGGTGATCTCCTTGAAGAGGGTCTGCTGCTCCTGCGGGCGGTCGATGAGCATCAGGAGCGGACGCGTGTGCCCGTCGCTGATGCGGCCATCCACCAGAGCCTGGAGCATCTCCTCCGGGAGCATGAGGATGCGCAGCGTGTTCGAGACGTACTCGCGCGAGCGGCCCACCTTCTCGCCCACCTGCAGGTGCGTCATGTGGAACTCGTCCACGAGCTGCTTGAAGGCTTTCGCGCGATCCACGGCATTGAGATCCTCGCGCTGGAGGTTCTCGATGATGGCGAGCTCGAGCTTCAGCTGATCATCCTGCTCGGTGCCTTCGGGGTAGCGGATGACGACCGGCACCTGCGTGACGCCCGCGAGCTTCGCGGCGCGCAGGCGGCGCTCACCCGCGATAAGCTCGTACTCGACGAAGATCCCCTCGCCCGGCCGCTCGATCTCCCGCTTCGTGACAGTGAGCGGCTGCAAGACGCCGTACTGGCGGATGGAATCCGAAAGGCTCTTGAGCGCGGCCTCATCGAAGGAGCGGCGCGGCTGGAATGGATTCGGCTTGATGCGATCCACCTCCACCCAGAAGATGGAATCAGCGATGTATCGCTCCTTCTGCTCCCGCGGCGCTTCAGCCATATGAGCGCAGTATAGCATATGGAACATGCGTATCTCGGCGCGGTTCGGCCGCAAATGAGCGTTCCAGGCGCATTTCGTGCGGCGGGAGGGCTGGGCCGGTCAGGATCGGGGCACGAGGGACACTCGACTTGGCTTCCGGTCGGACTCGCTGCGCTCGCCGCCTGCAGCCCCGGCTCGCCGACAAGCAGCCTCCCTGCGGTCGGCTCTTGTGTACCGGCTCCGCCGTTCAAGTCCCTCTCCCGGCATGAATGGCAACGAAAGCGAGGGCGGGTGCCCTCGCTTTCGGCCATTCAAGTGCCGGGAGAGGGACTTGAACCCTCAAGCCTTGCGGCAACGGGTTTTGAATCCGTCGCGTATACCAATTCCGCCATCCCGGCTTGTGGTACGAGTGTATACGGCTTTGGCAACGCGGACAATGCTTGCGCGTTCGTCCGGCCGCCTGTACGTTTGCGTCATGCAGAAGGTCATCGTCATCGCGGGGCCGACGGCGAGCGGGAAGAGCGCGCTTGCGGTCGAGCTCGCGCGGGAATCCGACGGAGAGGTGATCTCCGCAGATTCGCGCCAGGTCTACCGCGGGCTCGACATCGGCACCGGCAAGATCATGCCGGACGAGATGCAGGGCATCCCGCACCATCTGCTGGATATCGCTGACCCGACGGACGCATTCACTGCTGCGCGATTCGCTGAAGCAGGGCGCGCTGCCATCGAAGGTATCGCAGGCCGCGGGAAGCTTCCGATCATCTGCGGCGGCACCGGATTCTATATCGATGCCCTCCTCGGACGCGCAGCGCTGCCGGAGGTCGAGCCGGACCCCGCGTTGCGCGACGAGCTCTCCCGGCGCTCAGCGCCGGAGCTCTACGCCCAGCTGCAGGAGCTCGACCCCGCGCGCGCCGCAGCGATCGACAGGAATAACCCGGCCCGCCTCATCCGCGCGATCGAGGTCGCGACCGCGCTCGGGGCGGTCCCTCCGCTCCCTCGGCCGTCGCCGCGCTACGATGCGCTCTGGATCGGGATCGCGTGGCCGGATGATGCGCTTCGGCAGCGGATCCGCACGCGGCTCCTCGCACGCCTCGATGCAGGCATGATAGACGAAGCGAAGCGCCTGCATGCGGCCGGCCTCTCCTTCGCCCGCATGCGGGAGCTCGGCCTCGAGTACCGCGCTCTCGCGGATCTCCTGGAAGGGCGTGTGAGCGAAGATGCCTTCATCGAGACGCTCGCGACGAAGATCCGGCAGTACGCTCGCTCGCAGATGAAGTACTGGAAGAGGAATCTCGCGATCCAGTGGGTCCGAGGCGCTGATCCCCTGCCGCAAGCCGAGGCGCTCGTGCGGGAATTCCTGGCAAAAAAGTAATGCCTATTAAGATAGGCATTACTTTTCGCGGATGGTGATGCGTATCAGAACGACTCGTATCCCGGGAACCAATCGCCCTTGAGCCTCTCATCCGGGATGCCGGCCTCCTTGAGGTCTGCCATGAGCTTGTCCACCATCGGCTCCGGGCCGGAGATGTAGAAGATCGGGGCATCCTGCTGTGGGGCGAGCTCGAGGATCTTCGCCGCATCGAGGAGCTCGCCGACGCGGTAGTGCACCGTGAGGCCCTGGTCGCGGGCCGCGATCGTGTCGAATACGTCGCGGAACGGGATCTGATCATCGCGATTGGCGTAGATGAGCGTGATGTTCATCGGCGCGCGGTCATGGTCGAGCTGCGTGATGATGGAATGGAACGGCGTGACGCCGATGCCGCCCGCCACGAAGACGACCGGCAGCAAGGAATCATCCAGCGTGAAGTCGCCCTCCGTCGCAGAGATTTCGATCGACTTTCCGATCGCGAGGCTTGCGAGGCGCGTCTTGAACGAGCTGCCGCCCTCGCCCGTGATGCGTGTCGTGATCGCGGGATGCGTGGTGAACGGCGCCGAGGAGATCGTGAACCAGCGATCGGAGCCGCGCTCATCCGTGGGCTCGTGATGCAGGACGTAGTGCAGGTACTGCCCTGCTTTCCATTCGAGCGGTTCGGATGGCTCGAATACGAACGTCTCTACCCCGGGCACTTCTGTCTTCTTCTCGATGAGTTTTAGTTTCATAGGTACAGTATTGCGAAATGGATACGGAAGGGCAAGTGAATATTGACTGCTGAATAATGACCGGCAGCATGCAGAAAAGCCTGCACGGAAGGTCCATGCAGGCTTTGGTCGCGGCTTATGCTTCGCGAAGGCTGTAATTCCTTATTTGTAACGCCTTGTCGTGCAGACAAAGCCATACGTGACTCGGAATCTTCTTTTGCATCGCGATGCGCAGAAAGTCATCGAAATCGATACCCTTTTCTCTGAGCTTCCATAATTCGTTATAGAAGGTCCGCCGAACATGGCCATCATCATCCCGGTCCCTGACCACGAAAACGAGAATATTCTCTATGTCATGAACCGGCCTCGTCCGGAGGAAGTCATTGCGGCCGGCATCCGAGCTTTTGATCTGAATGGGAACCTTGACGCGCTTGGCACGATGCGGGCAACGGATATATGCGAAAGCATCCACTCCGCGGAGATCCCATGCGATGTCGGCGCGCTTGATCTTGCAGAACCAGCCTGGCGTATAGCCTGCACGTTCACTGCAGACTTTAAAGAAGCGGGCTTCCGTACGCGCCCCCGCTATCTCATACGATTCCATCACTTTCCCCTTTTTTCATTTCTGTCTGCAACATACCATATTAACTCTGTCAAATCAAACGGAAATATAGAAGCGCACTCACAGGCGTCTTGCTTGGGCCGCAAAATAAAATCCCCGGAAGGGGTTTTATTTTGCGGGCCCACGAGGACTCGAACCTCGGTCAACGGTTTTGGAGACCGCTATTCTACCACTGAACTATAGGCCCGAATGGCGAGGGGCTTCCCCCGTACGCGCGAGTATAGCATGAGATTTCACGGATGAGAGGAGCCATCAGGATGGATGCAGGCCGAGGAGTTCCGAGAAATGCAAACGAGCCGTACTGTGCGTACGGTGAGTGCAGCATTTCGATGGACGACGGAGAGATGCGCCATCCTGGAGGCTCCGGCGGTTACTTCTTCGCCTCCTTGTGGACCGTCTCCTTGCGATCCCACTTGCAGTACTTCATGACCTCGATCTTGCGTTCGACGAGCTTCTTGTTCTTGCGCGTCCAATAATTGATGCGCTTGCAGTCCTGGCAGGCGAGCTTGATGAGCTGTTTCTGGGCCATAGTGGCAGTACTATACCCGCTGCGTCTCCCGCAGTCAACCGGCCTCGCGAGCGATGGCCCGCCGCCCTAGGATGCCGTGATACCCTGCGACGAACAGAGATTGTTCCAGCTCGAAAGGAGATTGCCGCCGGCGAGCGATTTCATGAGCGTATCCACGATCGTATAGGCGCCCACTACGACCACGAGCCCGATCGCGACATTCTTGAAGATTGTATGTGCCCTGCTGACCTGACTGCCACTCCCGCTGCTCGTGGCATAGAGCCAGCCGGCGTATGCGAAGAGCGCGCCGCCGGAGATGATCGCGAGGAAGAGGATGAAGTTGAGGATATTCTGGATGAGCTGCATCAGGTCGCAGAAGGTGCAGTCCTTGAATGTGCCGTTCTGATAGATGCCGCATTGCGGGACGATGGTACCCGGATTGTACGCCTGCACGCCAGCCGAAGCGCCCTGCGCCTCGGCGAAGAGAGGCACGACGGCAAAGAGAGTGACGGCGAGCGTGAGCGCGATATCGAGCGCAAGCCGGCGATTCATATGCCACGATTGTAGCATGACGATGCGGAGCGGAATGCCGGCAAACGCGGATTCCGAGGCATCCCTATATCTGCGCGGCCGCGCGAATGTAGGGATACGCGCCGAGAAAGATCCGGTCACCGGTTCACTTCGCCCTGCTCGGTGCCCATCGACCCCCGGCTCACCGGCAAGCAGCCTCCTTGCGGCCTGCTCTTGTATACCGGCTCCGCCTTTCGAATCCTTTCCGGCACTACAAAATGCAAGCACCCCGACTTGATGTGCCGGGGTGCAGCATTTTGTGCGCCGGGAAGGATTCGAACCTTCGTAGCCCAAAGGGCGACAGATTTACAGTCTGTTGCGATTGACCACTCCGCCACCGACGCGACGAAAGGATTCTAGCAGATTCGCGTAAAGCGGTAAATGCGACGCCCCGGCTCATGCCGGGGCGTCATCGGGGCGATTGGGATTATTTCGCCTTCGCGAGAGCCTTCTTGCGCGGGGTTGCGCGCTCTCGCTTCTGCACGTCGATCGAGAGTTCGCCGTCCTTCATGCCCACCGCGACGGAGCCGCCCTCCATCACGCCGTGGCTGATCATGAGGTTCGCGACCGGCGTCAGGATCTTGCTCTGGATGAGCCGCTTCAGGGGCCGCGCGCCGTAGCGCGGGTTGTAGCCCTCCTTGGCGAGGTACGCGAGCACTTCCGGGGAGACCGCAAGCGCGACCTCCTTCTCCTTGAGGCGCTCGACGGCGATCTCCACCTGGAGCTTCACGATCTTCTCGATCGAGGCCGAGTCGAGGATGTTGAAGACGATGATCTCATCAAGGCGGTTGATGAATTCCGGGCGGAAGTACTCCTTGAGCGAGTCCATCACCTTCTCCTTCGCCTGCGCGTATGTCGCGTCTTCGGTGCGTTCTTCCGCAGTCCCGAAGCCCAGCCGGCTCATGGTATCGATGTACTGCGCGCCGATGTTGCTGGTCAGGATGATGACCGAGTTCTTGAAGTTCACCGTGCGGCCCTTGGCATCCGTGAGGCGGCCGTTATCGAGGACCTGCAGCAGGATGTTGAAGACCTCGGGGTGCGCCTTCTCGATCTCGTCGAAGAGGATGACCGAGTACGGGCGGTGACGGACGGCTTCGGTCAAGGAGCCGCCTTCGTCATAGCCGACGTATCCCGGAGGGCTGCCGATCAGCTTGCTGACCGAGTGGCGCTCCATGAGCTCGGACATATCCACCCGGATGAGCGCCTGCTCGTCGTCGAAGAGGAATTCCGCGAGCGCCTTGGTGAGCTCGGTCTTGCCGACGCCCGTGGGGCCGAGGAAGAGGAACGAGCCGACCGGCCGGTTCGGGTCCGCGATGCCCGCGCGGGAACGCTTGATGGCGTCCGAGACGAGGCGCACGGCCTCGTCCTGGCCGATGACGCGGTCTTTCAGGTGCTCTTCCATGCGCGAGAGCTTCTCCGCCTCCTCCTCGAGCATGCGCGTGACCGGGATGCCGGTCCAGCGCGCGACGATCGAAGCGATATCCTGCTCCGCGATCTCCTCCTTGAGGATGCGGCGGCTGCTCTGCAGCTTCTTCAGGCGCTTCTGCTTGAGATCAAGCTCCTTCTCGAGGGATGGGATGCGCGCGTAGCGGATCTCCGCAGCGCGCGTGAGGTCGGCTGCCGCCTCGGCGCCGTCCGCCTCGAGCCGCAGGCCTTCGAGCTCTTCCTTGATGCGCTTGATATCCGCGAGCGTCTCCTTCTCGTTCTTCCACTTGAGCTCGAGCTCATGCGTCTCCTCCTTGAGGTCGCCGATCTCCTTCTCGATCGCCTTCGTCCGGCTCTTGGCCTTGGTGCTGCCGGATTCGAGATCCGCCTTGAGCGCTTCGCGCTCGATCTCGAGGCGCATGATCTGGCGGTGCGCCGCTTCGAGCTGCGGCGGCTTGTTCTCGAGGGAGAGCCGCAGCGAGGAAGACGCCTCGTCGATGAGGTCGATCGCCTTGTCCGGCAGGCGCCGATCCGTGATGTAGCGGCTGGAGAGCTTCACTGCGGCGATGAGCGCGTCGTCGGTGATGTGGACGCCGTGGAAGAGCTCGTACTTCTCCTTCAGCCCGCGCAGGATGGCGATCGCGTCATCCACGGACGGCTCGTTCACGTAGACAGGCTGGAAGCGGCGCGTGAATGCCGCATCGTGCTCGATGTGCTTCTGATACTCCTTGAGAGTGGTCGCGCCGATGAGATGGAGCTCGCCGCGCGCGAGCGCCGGCTTGAGCATGTTGCTCGCGTCCATCGCGCCTTCCGCAGCGCCAGCACCGACAAGGGTGTGGATCTCGTCGATGAAGAGGATGATGTTCCCTTCCGACTTCTCCACTTCCTTCATGACGCTCTTCAGGCGCTCCACGAACTCGCCGCGATACTTGGTGCCGGCGATGAGGAGGCCGAGGTCGAGCATGACGAGGTCCTTGCCGCGCAGGCTCTCCGGCACGTCGCCTGAGGCCATGCGCTGCGCCAGGCCTTCGGCGATCGCCGTCTTGCCGACGCCCGCCTCGCCGATCAGGATCGGGTTGTTCTTGGTGCGGCGCGAGAGGATCTGGATGACGCGCGTCACCTCCTCGTCGCGGCCGATCACCGGATCAAGCTTGTTCTCGAGCGCGAGCTCGGTGAGCGAGCGCGCATACTTGCCGAGTGCGCGGGCGCGCTTGGGCTCTTCGGTATCGGTGATGGTGCCATCCTTGATATCCGCGAGCACGCGGCCGACGGTCTGCTTGTCCAGGCGGTAGCGGCCGAAGACCTCGGCGGCCGGGCCGGGGTACTCGAGCACGCCGAGCAGGAGGTGCTCGGTCGAGACCAGCTTCTCATTGAACGACGCGGCGATGCGCGTGCTCGCCTCGAAGACGTGCGCGAGCTCAGGCGTGAGATACAGCTGGAAGGATGGCGACATGACCGTGCCGGAGGCGCTGCCGTCGAGGATATCGAGAACGACGTCCGAGAGCTCGATCGTATCGATCTCGAGATGGTCGAGGATCGAGAGCACCATGCTCTCGTCCTGCTCCAGCAGGGCGGCGAAGAGATGCAGCGGGCTCACCTGGTTCTGCCCTCGCTCGACCGCGAGCTGGTGCGCGCGGTGGACGGCTTCCTTCGCCTTGACGGTGTAGTTATCGAAAGGTGTCATACGATGCGTGTGGGTTAGGAGACATCTGGTCGTGACTGCCGGGAGATGCCTCTTGTATTATGCCATAAATTGCAGACGGATGCCAAGTCTCAGGATTTCGTGCGTGCGGTCGTGCTGCTTGAGGCGAATGCTGCGGTCGGGACGAACCCGCCGGTCGTGCTGGTGTAGATGCCGGCAAGCGCGCCCTCAGCATCTATGGCGATCGAGCCGTAGGAGAGCGGGGCGAGAGCGAGGTCGGTAGCAAGGGAGGTCGGGGCCGTGCCGTCGTCGGGGACGCTGGTCACGAGGCCGTGCTCGATCGAGGCGGAGGTGAGGCCGGAGAGCGCGATCACTGTCTGGCCGAGCGCGAGGGGCTTCTGCGAAAGCGTAATGGGCGCGAGCGACGGCGTCTCCGTCGCCGTGTCCGTGGCGACGGCAAGGATGACGACAGGGCCTTTCGGGGCTGCCGAGAGCGGCACGAGCGGGACGGTGCCCCCGCCTGGCAGCTCGGCTTCGTACTCATTCCCCGGCTTGAGAAGCGCTGCATCCGTCGCGATGCCAGAAGCGCTGATCGCGACCCCGAGCGCGATCGGCGCGGGATCGACGGCGCCGGCAGGCACGATGCGCACGAGCGACGGCCTCGCGGCAGCGACCGCGTCAGCGATCGCCTCGGATTCCTTCACGATGACGGTCTGCTGCGTCGTGACCGGCGTCGCATCGGCCGCAGCAGCCGTCTGCGTGGCCATGACCGGGACGACGCGCTCGACCGTATGCTCCACGACCTGATTGATGGTCTGCGTCACGCCTTGCGGCGCCTGATCCATGAGGGTGACGGTCACGATGCCGCTCGCGATCGAGCTGACGAAAGAGACGAGCAGCGCGAGGAGGACAAGCTGCGACTTCGTAAGCTGCTCGACGCTCATGCGCCCATGATAGCACGCCCGCGGATGCGCAATGCGCTACGCCGCAGGCCCCCGGCGGCTCAAGGCGGCTGCGTGCGCGAGCGCAGCAGCGAAGGCATCGATGACTGGCGCATCACTCGCCTCGCCGAGCGAGATCCGGAGCGCCGAGCGCGCCCGCCAGGCATCCTCTGCCCCGCAGAGCGCGGCGACGACATGCGATTCCCGCTCCCCTTCCCGGCAGGCGCTCTTGGTCGCGATCGCGAATCCTGCCTGGTCGAGCGAGAGCGCCGCGTATTCGTTGTCGATCCCGGGGACGGAGATGCTGAGGAGATGCGGCAGCTGCTCCTTGGCGGTGCCATTGACGATGGTGCCGGCGAGCGATGGCTCTGCCGCGATGCGCGCGATCAGCTGCTCGCGCAAGCCGGCAAGGCGCGCGGATTCGGCGGCACGCGTGCGCGATACCTCGCGAAGCGCGGCGGCCAGCCCGGCCGCGAGCGCGACCGCAGGCGTACCGGGGCGCATGCCGTCCTCCTGGCCGCCGCCGGCGAGGATCGGGGCGATCGCTGCGCCATGCCCTGCGTAGAGCGCGCCGATGCCGCGCGGGCTGCCGAGCTTCCCGCCATCCAGGGTAAGGAGATCCACGCCGAGCGTATGCGCGTGGGGGTGCGCGTAGAGCGGCGCCTGGCCGGCATCCGCGTGGAGGAGGACGCGGGTCCTGCGCTCTTTCTCATGCGCGCGGATGCGCGCCGCGATCGCGGAGAGCGGCTGGATGGTCCCGATCTCGCCATTGGCCCAGCCGACGGAGACGAGAAAGGTATCCTGCGTAAGCGCTGCTGCCACAGCTTCCGGGCGTATCAGGCCGCGCGCATCGGGCGAGACGTACGTGACCGAGACGCCCTCCTGCGCGATCCGCGCGAAGCATTCGAGCACGGAGGGATGCTCGATCGCGCTTGCGATCGCATGGAGCGTCTCCGGCCTGCGTCCGGCTGCCCGGGCGGCTCGATACGCGCCGAGGATCGCGAGATCGTTCCCTTCCGTCCCGCCGCTCACGAAGGTGAGCTCGGCAGCCTTCACCGCGAGCTCGGCAGCGATCGCGCGGCGGGCGGTTTCCAGGAGGCCGCTCGCATCGCGGCCCTCCGTATGGATTGCGCCCGGGTTGCCGTACTGCTCGAGTGCAGCGAGGAACGCTTCTCGCGCCCCGTCGGAAACCGGCATCGCGCCGGCGTAGTCAAGGTACGTGCGCGCGGGAGTGCGGCGGAAGAATCGCATGCTCGCATCGTACGGCGGCGCGCTGCGTTTGCAAAGGCATCCGCACTCGCCCATTCCTGCAGGGCCGAGTATACTATCCGGCATGTCCCCGCTCTCCCTCACGCTCTCGCCCGCTCTCCTCGCGCTCGCTGCGATCGCGCTCGCGATCCTCGTGCTCGTGCTCGCGCTCTGGGTGCTGCTGCTCGAGCGCAGGATCGCCCGCTTCATGCGCGGCAAGGACGCAGCAAGCCTCGAAGGGGTGATGCGCGAGATCCTCGCGCATCACGACGAGACGGCTGAGTTCCGGCGGCGGATGGTGCACGGGCTCGAGAACCTGAATGCGCGCCTCAAGACCGCACCGCGCGGCACCGGCATCGTCCGTTTCGACGCTTTCTCAGGCGACGGCACCGGCGGCCGCCAGAGCTTCGCGGCCGCATTCATCTCCGAGGAGGGCGATGGCGTCGTCATCTCGAGCTTGCATGCCCGCGCGAGTACGCGTATCTTTGCCAAACCGGTCAAGAGCTTCTCCTCCGAGCACGAGCTTACAGAGGAGGAGCGCGCCGCCATCGCTGCGGCCCGCGAGCGCACCGCGCTCTAACGCATCCGCATGATGCCGCATTCCCTATCTGCTTATGGATTCCACGAAGACACACGCCATCCGGCCGCCGATCATCGCGGTCCTCGGGCACGTCGACCATGGCAAATCGACGCTCCTCGACTACATCCGTAAGAGCAACACCGTCGCGGGCGAGGCCGGCGGGATCACGCAGCACGTCGCGGCCTACGAGGTAGCGCACCCGCGCCAGGATGGCGCCCTCTCACGCATCACGTTCATCGATACGCCCGGCCACGCTGCCTTCAAGAGCATCCGCGCGCGCGGCGCATCCATCGCCGACATAGCCATTCTGGTCGTCTCCGCTGAGGACGGGGTGAAGGCGCAGACTCTCGAGGCGCTGGAGAGCATCACGGCGAGCAAGATCCCGATGGTCGTGGCGATAACGAAGATCGACAAGCCTGCCGCGGATGTCGAGATGGCCAAGCGCTCGCTCCTCGAGCATGGCGTCTACCTCGAGGGCCTCGGCGGCGATATCCCGTACGCGCCTGTCTCCGCTAAAAGCGGCCAAGGCATCCCAGAGCTCCTCGATCTCCTCCTGCTCGTGGCAGAGATGGAAGAGCTGACCGGCGACCCGGATGCGCCCGCATCCGGTTTCGTCATCGAGGCCCACCGCGATCCGAAGCGCGGCATCGCGGCGACCCTCATCATCACGGACGGATCGCTCGCGACCGGCGAAGCGGCGCTCGCTGGCGGCGCCGTGGCACCGCTGCGGATCGTCGAGGATCACGCCGGTACTGCGCTCAAGCACGCGAGCTTCTCGACGCCGATCACCGTCTTCGGCTTCGATGGGCTGCCGCAGGTGGGCGCGCCCTTCACTACCTACCCCACCAAGAAGGCAGCGGAAGCTGCGCGCTCGGAAGCCGCCGCACGGAAGCCGGCTTACACGCAGCCTTCGCAGGTCGCAGAGGGCACTTTCGCGCTCCCCATCCTCGTGAAAGCCGATGTCGCTGGATCGCTCGAAGCGATCGTCGGCGAGATCGCGAAGCTGGGCGACGAGCATGCGCTCGTCTCGGTCATCGGCAGCGGCATCGGCGCAGTCACGGAAAGCGATGTGAAGCTCGCCGTCGCCGGCAGCGGCACGACGCCGGTCATCATCGCCTTCGATGTCCCTACGGACGCGAACGCGATCGAAGCGGCCCGCCAGCACGGGATCGAGATCGAGACGTTCGATATCATCTATAAGCTCACCGAGCGCCTGGCGGAGCTACTGCGGGAGCGCGCGCCCAAGCGCGTCATCGAGGTGACGAGCGGGAAAGCGCGCGTCCTCAAGCGCTTCAGCGCAGCAAAGACGCTCCAGACCGTCGGCGGCAAGGTCTTCGAAGGGTTCATCGAGAAGGGCGGCGTCGTGCGCATCTCGCGCAAGGACAGCCCGATCGGCACGGGCCGCATTGAGACGCTGCAGGTCAATCGCGCTGCCGTGACGCGCGTGGAAGCGGGGAATGAATTCGGCGCGCAGATCGAGACCACGATCGAGCTCGCGCCGTCCGATCTCCTCGAAAGCGTCTCGACGCGCACCGAATAGCATCATGGATCCGCAGGAACCAGCCTCACGCACCGATAAGCTCGCAGCCGCGATCGCGCATGCCGCGGCGCAGTACTTCGAGCGCGAATCGAACCGCCAGTCGCTGATCACGGTGACGCGCGCGGACATCTCCCCTGACCTCGCGAACGCCACCATCTACCTCTCGGTCCTGCCGCGCTCGGCCGAGGCGGATGTCATCTCGTTCGCCCGGCGCAATCGAGGCGAGCTGCGCGAATTCGTCAAGAAATCGCAGCCGATGAAGCGCGTGCCGACGCTCGATGTGGTGATCGACGAGGGCGAGAAGCACCGCCAGCGCATCGATGATCTGATGCGGGAATAGCCTCCCGTGCCATGCTATACTCCCAAAACAGCGGCCGCTGGCGAAGGGATGCGATGCACGCTGAGGACTGCATCAATTCCCGCGCCATGCGCTGAGCGGATCCTGTACCTTTTCGGCCCGGTGGCGAAGTAGAAACGCTGGGGACTGCAAATCCCCCATGCGCGGGTGCGATTCCCGCCCGGGCCTCCAAGAGAACGAAGTGAACGCAGGGGAGGCCCGGGCGGGAATCGCAAGGCGGAGCGCTGCTGCGAGCTTGCGAGCAGCGATTCAAGTACCGGGGGGTGGGATTCGGCCACTGGTTCGTCTCCTTCCAGGAGACGCCCATCGGCCCCGCCTCGCCGACAAGCACTCGCTCCGCTCGTCTCGTATACCGGCTCCGGCATTCGAATCCCACCCCGGCACGAATAGCAATCAGGCGCGGCACAGCCACGCCTTCAGCGATTCAAGTACCGGGGGTGGGATTCGAACCCACACGGCCTTGCGGCCTGGGGATTTTAAGTCCCCTATGTCTAACCGTTCCATCACCCCGGCAATAGCTCTATTGTACCGTTTTCGCTTTTGTCGCGCGACATCGCGGTACACTATCCCCATGGCGCAGACTCGGTTCGTTCACAAGGCGACCTACGGCGGCATGGGGCACTCGCGCCTGCCGCAATATGAGATCCGCGGCAACGCGGTCTATGGTTCCATGTATAATCGCGCAGTCCCTCACGGGAAGGCGCTCTATACGATCCAGGGGCGCAGCTGGTACCCGACTTCCAATCATCCGGATGGCAAGAATGCGCACCCGCTCTATACGATGCGCGGCGACCGGGTGCATACGACCCGCTTCAATACGGACCATAATCCCTCGCAGCACGCCTTCGTCATCCGGGAGCACGGATCGCTGAAATAAGTCAGGATGCAGAGCCGACGGTCGGCTTCGATCGTCGGCTGCTGACACCGCTATTTGTCCGCGCGGAAGGACTCGAACCTTCGACCGATCGGTTAAGAGCCGACTGCTCTACCAACTGAGCTACGCGCGGATATGTGTCACGATTGTACACTATTTTTCCGGTTTGGGAATATCCACGCTATACTCCCTGCCAGGCGCGGGTGGCGAAATTGGTAGACGCGCTTGCCTTAGGAGCAGGTGGGATTCCCCGTGGAGGTTCAAGTCCTCTCCCGCGCACAAAAGCACCGAGCCGGAAGCGGATGCATGGAGCTTCCGGCGAGCATGCGTCTTTGGCGGGAGAGGCTTGAAGAGGTCGTCGGCGATGCTGAGCGGAACGAAGCCTCTCCGCCGCGCGCACATGCAAACCGCCCTCGCGATGCGAGGGCGGTTTGCTGATGTGGCCGTCTAATGCGTTCCTCGAAGCTGTATCACGCTGCTCCCCGTCTGCTGCGCCTGGTTGACGACCTGCGTCGTCTCGCCGGTATGCAGCTGGAAGGTATTGTCGATGATGCTGATGATGCCGCCGACGGAGACCATGATGAACATGCCGACGATGCCCCAGATCATGTGCTGCTTGCCTTCCTCCTTCTTTTCAGGGTTCGCGCCGTTCTGGAGGAAGACGACGATCCCGAAGAGGAAATAGAGGAACCCGAGCGAGAATATCAGGAAGATCGCAGGATCGAAGACGTATGTCACGAGCCGTCCGAATACGTCTTCCATAGCGCAGGTTGTTCAGCGGCGCTAGTTCGTGCCGTTCGTGCCGGTGTTGAACTGCACGGTCGCCGGGGTCTGAGCCGAATTCTGACCCTGCAGGCCGAAGGTGTTCTGGAAGATCGCGACCAGGCCCCAGATCGAGACCATCACGGCGATGCCGACGATGCCCCAGATCATGATATTGATCGCCTTGCCTTTCTCCTCAGGCTTGATGACGTATGTCACCACGCCATAGAGGAAGTACACGATCGCGAGCGCGATGATGATCGGCACGATCATGTTGATGAGATCGCTGACCGTCTTAAGGACACCCGCGATGCCGTCGCTCACCGATGCCGCAGAGACCGTGAGCGGCAGGAGCACGACGAGCGCGGAAGCACTGATACCTTTCGTGATAATTGAACTCATGATGGGTAGGAATAGACGAACCTAGTGCTGGTATGCATCCATCGTAGCACTCGGCGTACCCGCTCCCCTCCCTCGCTGTGGATAAGCAGCTAGTGCTGGATGAACACTACCCCGGGCTGCAGAGGCGGCTGGCCGCCGATGCCGAACGTCGCCTGCACGATCTCCACGAGGCCCCAGAGGCTCACCATCACGGCGATCCCGATGATGCCGCCGACGATGACCGTAATCGCCTTGCTCTTGTCCGCCGGCTTCACTACGTACTGGAGGATCCCCCAGATGAATGCGACGACCGAGAGGGCGATCACGATCGGCACCAGCATGTTGATCAGGTTCGATACCTTGATGATGAGGTCCTGCACCGTGACGGCTCCCGCCGCGTACGGCAAAAGGACCACGGATGCGCCGAGCGATGCCGTGCGCAGAAGGATGTTCCGATAGGAGCGCATACGCCTATGCTAGCACGCTCAGCCGCGGATCACCGGGATCTGGAATGTCGCGGCGAGGATCGCAAGGATGCCCCACAAGGAGACCATGAGCACGATCGCGATGATGCCCCAGAGCATGCTCCTGCGCCAGTTGGGATCTACTTCGCCCTTCTGCAGCTTGAAGATGCCCGTAGCGGTATTGCGCATATAGAGGAGCACCGCCGCCGAGATGAGCACCGGGATGAGAAGGTCGATGAAGTCATTCACGATGAACGAGACGAGGCCGCTGAATGTCGAAGCCACCGCTGCCGATGCCAGTGCGGGCACGAGGAGCGCTGAGGCGGGCGCGAGCGAAAGGAGTGCGGAGGAGCGGCGCGTCATATCAGCCTTTGATCTGGGTCACCGTATTCGCGATGAGCTGCGAGAGCGCCCATGCAGAGAGGATGAGGACTGCGCCGATCATGAGATATTGGAAATTCTTCTTTGCCGCTTCGAGCTGGGCGGAATTGCCTTGCGCACGCACGAACAGGAACCCCGACCAGATGAAGAAGAACGATAGGATCGGAAGGGAGATCTCGACGAACGCCTGCAGCGCGCCTTGCACGAAGCCGTAGATGTCGCCGAATTTCAGCGGGTCCTGCAGGCCGGTGGTCGTGTCTGCAGCAGAGGCGATCTGCACGAAGCCGAGGATGAGCCCGAGCGCGATGGCATCCGCAATCGCGAGCGCCCGCGCGCGAGTGGTACTGAGCACTGAGCTGAGACGCTGCATACGCCTATTGTAGCAGGGCCGAGAGCGCCTGATCGGCACGCGCGACTGCGCTCGCGATCTCGGTACTGCCGGAATTCACGCTGGCGACCATGGTAGAGAAGATCGCATCCGTCTGCGCAGGATTGGGGTCGAGCCAGGCGTCCGCGATGAGCGCCATCCGATCGAAGATCAGCATCGAGCCGTCCGCTTGGGACGCGAGCAGGTCCCGGCGCGCAGGCGGCAGGCCGAGCGCGTCCGAGAATTGCTGCTCGACATCAGCGCTCGTCATATCATCGGCAAGCGCCGCTGCGCCCGATGGATTCGCTGACGTGCGCGGGATCGCGAGGGCGTAGAGGGTCCCGAATGTCACATTGCGCGCCGCACCCTTGATCTGCGGCATCGGCGCGACGCCGTAGCTGAGATTCGGATTCTGCTGCCCGATCAGCGGAAGCTCGCTCGCGAAGCCGAGATACATCGCGGTCTTCCCTTGCGCGAACGCGTCCCGCGAGGAAGGCTCAGCGCTATTCCACGAATAGACGGACTGCGAGGGATCGGCGAAGAGCGTGTAGAACCGGAGCGCCGAGACAGCCGGCGATTCGGCCGCGCCGGACGGGACCTGCGAGAGCGCGGAATGCGGCGAGGCGTCCGCCTGGCCGCTCATGATCGTACCGCCCGCCTGCAGGACGAGCATGATGAGGATGTCCTTGAGGTGGAGCACGTTGGCCGATTCGCCGAGCGCGATGGCGCTCGCGGAGAGTGTCCCGCTCGGGTCCGTAGCGCTCATCGCCTGCGCATCCGAGAGCACGTCATCCCAGATGGCTGGCGGCCGCGCAATGCCGTTCTTGGCGAACGTGTCCTTGTTCCAGTAGAGGACCATCGGGTCGGCAAGGAACGGGTAGCCGTAGAAGCCGGATGCCGTCTCGAAGAGGGACGACTCGCCGATGAACGTATTCTCGTACACCTGCTGCGGCATCCCGGGCGCCTGCTTCGTATAGCTGATGGTCGCGATCTTGTTCTGCTCGCGCATGATCAGGTCCTGCGGCAGCAGGAAGAGGTCGGGCCCGAATCCTGCCGCGAGCGCTTCTGCGAGATCGCTATCGAAGGTCGCTGGATCCTTCTCGACGTAAGTCACGTGCGCGAAGCGCTGATCGGTATTCGATTCAGCTTCGATGACCCTCGACATCGCCGTGCCGTCGAGCGTGCCCCAGATGGTGATGCTGCCGATATCCTGAGCCGAGTGGCCGCGGTACGTGGCGAAGAAGACCAGGCCGCCGACGATGAAGACGCCGAAGACTGCCAGCGCGATTATCTGGAATGCAGTCATCTTGGGGCCGTTCATGGTGAAAGGTGGGGCGGCTTATGCCGCATGCGTACATACTAACCCGTAATGGTGCGCGCCGGGAGAGAACTCCTTATCGATGGCGAAGCCCGCATCCGCGACCAGCTCCTTGGCTCGCGCGCGGGTCACGACATCATCCTTGTGCGGGCCGACGCCGCCGAAGGAATCTTCCCATTCGATGATCGCGAGCCTGCCTTCGGGTGCGAGGATCCGCTGCGCTTCGGAAAGCGCGATACCCTTCGCTTCGAGCTGGAAGAGGATATTGGCGAAGATCACGAGATCGACCGAGCGATCGGAGAGCTTCGTGCCGCCCGGCGTATCGGCATCGCCCCAGATGACTTCGACAGTATCAAGGCCGCGCCGGCGCGCCTCGTTCGCAAGCGTCCCGATGAGATCGCGCTGGATATCCACGCAGTACACGCGACCCTCTTCGCCGACCAGCTTCGCCAACGGCAGCGCCCAGGCGCCGGTTCCGGCGCCGATATCCGCGACACGCGAGCCCGCGCGTATGCCGATCGCACGCAGGGCCTCTCGCGGATCGAGGAATCCGGCCGGAGCGGTGGGGACGCCTTCCATTGCGCCCAGTATACCGCACCGGCGGCTGGCACAGGGCACAGCCGCCGGTGGATTGCGCGCGCCTTGCGGGCCAGGCAAGCGCTAGTCGGAGGTGGTCACCTCGCCGCCCTCGCTCTCGTGGAGGGTCACGCACGCAGCGATCTTGTCCCCTTCGCGCAGCTTCATCACGCGGACGCCTTGCGTCTGGCGGCCGAGCTTCGGAATCTCATCGATGCCGGTGCGGATGACCTGGCCCTTCTGCGAGATCGCCACGATCTCGCCTGCCTCGGCCACGATCGACGCGCTGATCAGGGGTCCGGTCTTCGATGTCACGGCCGCAGTCTTGATGCCGCTGCCCGCGCGCCCCTGCTGCTTGTACTCGCGGAGCTCGGTCTTCTTGCCGTACCCCTTCTCGGACATGACGAAGAGCTCGAGATCATCGCGACCCTTGTCAGCGACACCGGTGCCGATGATGCGGTCGCCCGCAGCGAGCTTCATGCCGCGGACGCCGGCGGCGGTACGGCCCATGGCGCGCACGTCCGCCTCCGCGAAGCGGATGGACTGGCCCTTGCTGGTCGCGAGCATGATGTCGTCGCCCGCGCGCACGAATTGCGCCGAGATGAGCGCATCGCCGTCGCCGAGGCTGATCGCGATGAGGCCTGAACGCCGCACTTCGCCGAACTGCTCTGCAGCGACCTTCTTCACCACGCCCTCGCGGGTCACCATGAGGAGCGCCAGGCCCTCGCTCTTCTTCACTTCCTTCGGGCGCGGGAGGATGGACGTGATGTTCTCCCCCGCTTCGAGCGGCAGGAAGTTCATGATGGACTTCCCGCGGGTGGCGCGCCGGCCTTCCGGAACCTCGAACATCTTCAGCTGATAGACCTTGCCGCGGTCCGAGAAGAAGAGGAGGTCGCTATGCGTGGAGGTGGTCAGGAAGGTGGTGACGAAATCCTCCTCCTTCGTATTGAGATCGACGACGCCCACGCCGCCGCGCTTCTGCTTCTTGTATTCGCTCGGGTTGGTGCGCTTGATGTAGCCGCCCTTCGAGAGGACGAGCACGCTCTCCTCGTCCGCGACGAGGTCTTCCGCGCTGAATGACTTCGCCTCGCGCTTCACGATCTTCGTGCGGCGGTCGTCCCCGAACGCCTCGGCGATATCGGACAGCTCCTTCTTGATGAGCGCCATGAGCTTCTTCTCGCTTGCGAGGAGCGCCCGCAGCTCGGCGATCAAGGCCTGCACTTCCTTCAGCTCGTCCTCCACCTTCTGACGCTCGAGTCCCGCCAGCTTCTGGAGGCGCATCTCGAGGATGGCGTTCGCCTGGATCTCCGAGAACTTGAACGTCTTCATCAAGGCGGCGCGCGCGTCGTCCACCGTCTTCGACTTCTTGATGAGGGCGATGATCTCGTCGATGTGGTCGAGCGCCTTCTTGAGGCCGAGGAGGATGTGCTCGCGCGCCTCCGCCTTCGCGAGATCGAACTGCGTGCGGCGCGTCACGACCTCCTTGCGGTGCCCGACGAAGCTCTCGAGGATCGCCTTGAGCGAGAGGGTCTGCGGCACGCCGTCCACGAGGGCGACGAGGTTGTAATGGAACGCGTCCTCGAGCTGCGTGTGCTTGAAAAGGAGATTGAGGACCGTCTGCGGATTCGCCGTACCCTTGAGCTCGATGACGATGCGGATGTCGTCCGTGGACTCGTCGCGCATATCCTTGATCCCCTCGATCCTCTTGGTCTGGACGAGATCCGCGATCTTGCTGATGAGATCCGCCTTGTTCACGCGGAACGGGACCGAGGTGATGACGATCTGGAAATTGCCCCGCTTATCCTCGACGACTTCCGCCTCCCCGCGCACGACGACGCCGCCGCGCCCGGTCATGTAGGCCTTCGCGATATCCTTCTGGTTGAACGCGATGCAGCCGGTCGGGAAATCCGGTCCCTGCACGAACTGCAGGAGGTCTTCGGTCGTTGCCTTCGGATTGTCGATGAGATACGAGGTCGCGTCGATCACCTCGCGCAGGTTGTGCGGCGGGATATTGGTCGCCATGCCGACCGCGATGCCAAGGGTGCCATTGAGGAGGAGATTGGGCACGCCGGCCGGGAGCACTACCGGCTCCTTCTTCGTGTTATCGAAATTCGGGCGGAAATCGACGGTCTCCTTGTCGATGTCGCGCAGCATCTCGGCCGCGAGCTTGCTCATCTTCGCCTCGGTATAGCGGTACGCAGCGGCAGGATCGCCGTCGATCGATCCGAAGTTGCCTTGGCCGATGACCAAGGGGTAGCGCATCGCGAACGGCTGCGCCATCTTCACCATGGCATCGTACACGGCCGCATCGCCGTGCGGATGGTACTTGCCGATGACGTCGCCGACCACCGTCGCCGACTTGCGTGTCTTCGCGGATGCGCTGAGCCCGCTCTCATGCATGGCGAACAGGATGCGGCGGTGCACCGGCTTCAGGCCGTCGCGCACGTCCGGCAGCGCGCGGTCCGTGATGACCGACATCGCGTAATCGATGAAAGCCTCGCGCATCTCGGCCGTGATGCCTTGCGGCACGACCGTTCCGCCCGTGATCCGCGGCTCGTTCCCTGCTTCGTTCCCTGCCATACGATAGGCTCAGTATACCACATCAACGGCGCTTCTGGGACCTCATATATCGCGGATCCTCACGCTTTTTCATCCACACGGGGGATTGACTTTATGAATAATGCATGATATCGTATGAGCGGTGTCCCCTCCATTTCGGTGGGGCGTAGCATTGGAGCAGATAATGCGCAGGATCCTTGGCATCGTCGCGATCGCGGCCGCCTGTGCGAGCGGTGCTCCCGCTTTCGCAGACGGTGCGGAGATCGGCATCACCTTCATTACGCCCGCGGATGTCTACACGCTTCCCGTCGAGATCGGGACGGTGAACGGGACGAAGGATTTGAATTTCGTCCTCGATACCGGTGCGGCGTACATCATCGCGCCGCCGAAAGCGCTCGCTGACGTGAAGAAGGAGAAGATCGGTACGCTGCCGCTCTACTTGGGCGGTCATGTGCACTACACCATGATCCGGTATCGCGTCGCCTCCTTCAAGGTGGGCGATTGCGAGCTGAAGGATATCGAGGTGGATGAGAGCACCGCGTCCGTGCTGCCGATCCTCGGGCAATCGTTCCTCAGGAGCGTCGAACCCTACACCGTGGGGACAAGCGCGAATGGCAGCACGCTTTCGTTCTCCTGCCCGCAGGAGAACGACATTGCTGCCGCTCACTGAATCGAGCCACGCCTTTCTCATGCGGCCAGCGCACAACGCTGGCCGCATTGCTTTTTGGCATGGAGCCAGGATCAGCGGCAGGAATTCGCGCATCGCTATTCACAATCCGATTTCAGTCTGAATTCATGCTTTTCTGGCCATATTGTACGTGGATGAGATTGCTTGCTTGCACTACAAGGCATCCTGTCTTGAGCGCACGCCAATCGAGAAGAAGTTCCAAATGAGATTGTCTGATTTGCTCATTACTTCAGCCGCTCTTGCCATGATGATCGCGCCGTCCGCCAGCCTGGCCGCCTCGAATACGGCCGCGGCTAACCCGAGCGACGCGTTCTTCAGGACCGTCAATGCCGCCGTCGATCAGCCGGCCAGCGCGATCCCCCTCCTGGATCCCGACAACAATGTCGTCGGCGCCTTCCTGGGCAACGTCTGCCCGACCGTGAAGACCAAGGCGACCGTGTACATCGACCCCGACGGGACCGAGTACGTGCTCGTCACGAACACCGGCTGCAAGTAGCGCCCCGCGCGCCAGATATGATCAGACCCGCTCTCATGAGCGGGTCTTTTCTTTTTCGGGCATTCATTGATGGGCATCGGGTTCCCTCCGGCAACGGTATAGCCATGCGCACCCTATGAGGAGAAGGAGCGGGATCGCGAGCACTCCCTCCCCTGCGCGCGCATACGGCGTCATATCTGAACGCGGCACTGCATCGGCAATCGCAGCCGCCGCGACGCCGTCTGGCGTCTGCAGCATGAGCTGCCCGTAGGCATCGAGCGCGAATGCCGGCGACATATCGCCTGACTGGACGAACCATCTGCGGCTTTCGACAGCACGAACCCGCGCCGCTTCCAGCATCTGCGCGAAGACGACGGGAGATCCGTGGAACCAGCTCTGCGACGATATATTCACGAGGATATTGGCGCCAGCGCGGACATCCGCCCGATAGAGCGACGGCGAGAGAACCTCATCGCAGAAGCGGACGGCGAATACCGCACCATGAGTCGTTGCGGATCCCCCAGATGGCCCGGGCGCGTACGCGCGGACGATCCCGACCTTCTCGAGGAGCGCTTCCCCGCCGATCATGCGGATCATCGCCGAGAGCGCGTACGGGACGTATTCCCCAACGGGCATCAGCATCTGCTTGTAGCCATAGCTGATATCGTCCGGGCCAGAGTAATACGACACGCGGGAGCGGAGCGACCCATCAGCCTGCCGGATGTCCTCGGAGTCTATGATGAGCGGCCCCGCGCCGCCGATGCCGATCTGCGCGATGAACGGCAGCACGGCGGCATGCGCGCCGTCATTCAGCGTCCGCAGGAATGCCGTGTCCTCCGGCAGGACCAGGACGCCGATGCCGCGCAATGGCGCGATCTCGCCGAGCACCGATTCGAAATCCGCATCGTCATCGGCCGCGCTCACGCTGAAGCGCGGCGGCACGTACCGGCTGACCGCCGCGACGGCGATCGCATTCCCGCGAGATCGCGCATCCGATTCCGCTGCTGCTTCGCGTGCGATGAAGATATGCCCGCCGACCAGCCATGCCGCGAGAAGCACCGTGATGATCACGAGAGCCGCGCGCGTACGCTTCCCGTTGGCACTCCAAGCGAGATAGATGAGCGTCCCGATGCCTGCCGCAACGAAGGAAAGCGCGTAGATGCCGCCGAGCCAAGCGGCTTGGAGCAGCGCCGGGTCATTCGCGAGCAGGTATCCCAGGCCTGCGAACGTGAAGCCACTGCCCAGGAATGTTCCGGGGCCCGCGCTCACGATGCCGAAACAGACGCTCGCGAGCCACTGCGCGAGCACCCACGCAGCGGGCGCCACGATGAGATGCGAGAGCGGCGGCGCGCTGCGCGATGCATACCAGTGCCAGAGGGCGCCGAATGCGGCCGGGCCGATCGCGAGAATGCCCCCTGCCAAGAGCCATGCGCCGCCGGCCGCTGCGATCTCGAACGCCCCATCGGTGATACCGAACCAATCGAGCGGCAGAGTGGCAGTGATATCAGGGATGAGCGCGATGCCATAGAGGAGGAATCCGAGCACGCACCCTGAAAGGATCGCGCTGTGAAGCGCATTCGCTCGCGAGACCGCGAAGAGCATGAGGGCGAATCCTGGAAAAACGAGCCACCAAGCGGGTGCAGCTACGAACCCGGCACCGAGCAGCAGCCCTGCCCCTGCTACTGCTGCCGCGTGTAGGAGCGAATGGCGCATCACCGCAAGTATACCGTCAGCGCGTCGCGCTATCGGCACTGCTCCAGCCTGTTCGCCGCCCGGATAGCTATTGCCTTTCTAAAAATGCATGGCACGCACTCCGAGGAGCCGTATTCTCACGGTATTCCAATAAGCAACCGCATGAACCGCATGTTCAGGTCGAGTTCACGAACCCGGCGTACTATAAAAATAGTATTGCTTTTTGTAATAAATATGGTATTATCTCACTCAGTTCATCTTCAGGGCTGGGTCCTTTGAAAGGAGGAGATATGCGCAGGATTTTTCTTCCCATCGCGCTTGCAATGGTCTTGGGTACTCCCGCCATAGCGAATGCGAGCTACACTTTCGATTTCGCCCAGAACGCGAAATTCCTGAGCGACTTGAATTCGTACACGACCATCGCCCGGTCGATCACGTACTACGGGAAGGAGAAAGACATATTCCCCGATCGCACTGGCCGTCCTGTGGTCTTCATCGGCCGCGGAGCGTATGACCCCTCATTCGGCGGGTCGGGGTATGCAGCGAATTACGTGATCGTCGGCACGCCGTGCCTCGATTGCACGCCGCAGATCATGCGCTACCATACGAACAGCGAAGGTGCGGGGATTGATGAAATCATCGCGGTGTATCCGCGATAAATCAGGAGATCCGGATGAATACTCATTGGAGGTTCTCATCTCGGAACACATCGTACCGATCGACTGCAGCTGCAGGTACGCCACGGATGCGCCGTGCACCTTTCCCAGTAGCTGCTTCGGGCCTGCTCGCCTTGGCAGCGATCATGGTGATGCTCTTCATCATCGGTGCATACGAGAACGCGCATGCATCGTTCGATGAGTGCTTCTCGAACTTCTATCTCGCCAGCTGCGACCCGGGAAAGTAGGGTCGCCACTCCGAATCAAAAGCCGCGGGCATGCCCGCGGCTTTCTTTTGTACGGCTCTCCTATCCGAATGAACGACCTGCGTACGCAGGTCGTTCATTCCTAGCGTTATCGGAAGCTAGATCTCTTGCCAGATCGGCAGGATATTGACTGTCGCTTTCGCAGTGTAGCTATTGCCGCCCTTATAGCAGGTAAGCGTATAGAGCCGCTGCTCGGTAATGTCATCGATCGGCACGCCGCTTGCAGAGATCCCGTTCCTGGAAAAATCCGGACCAGTCACGGTGCAGGAGTCCGAGGTGCCGCCATCCCAGGTCAGCAAGGAGGTGCCGCCATTGTGCACGATCGCAGGAACCGCGATGATGGAGATGATCGGCGGGACGAAGGGACCCTGCTGCGAAGGCTGCGCGCTCATGATCGGCTGATACTGCATCGGGATCGGCGATCCAGAGCAGGAAGTCGAGCTGCCGCCCTTGCCGGAGGAAGTAGTGGTGCACTGGCTATTCGCGTAGCACTGATTATTGTAGAGAGTGTAGCCGGATGGGCAGCCGGAGACCGGCGGCTGGCAGACGCCGTTCGTGTACGTATCGCCGGACGGACATGAGGGCGGCATAGTGCCGCCGCCATTCGAAGGGACGCACGCACCGTTGCTCAGGGTATAGCCGGACGGGCATGAGGGCGGCGGCGGGACGCATGCATTGCCGGAGAGGATGTAGCCGGCCGGGCATGAAGTCGTGCACCACGACTTGCCTGCAGGGCACCCTGAAGGCCCGCCGGGCCCGTTATTGACCGGGGTACCGACACCGCCGCCAGGAGGGGTGCCGCCATGGTTGCCGCTGCCTGATATGTTGCTTTGGGAAAAGGTGGTGATGGTGCTGTAGGTGCCGTTGCCGTTGGAGTAGGAGAAGGTTTGAGAGGTGCAGCCGCTGCACGTA